>JAPCJR010000051.1 GCA_027886865.1 Nitrososphaerota archaeon | reverse complement strand
GGCCACTTTGTAAACTCCGGAAGGAGAAACGTCGACATGACGTACATCGTCTACGATAACGGGGTCTACGGGCTGACAAAGGGGCAGGCTTCGCCCACGCTGAAGCTCGGGATGAAGACCAAGTCGCTCCCGCTGCCCAACATCAACCAGGGCATCAACCCGCTCATGCTCGCGCTGGCCTCCGGCTACACCTTCGTCGCCCGGGGATACGCATACGACGTGAGGCACCTCAAGGAGGTCATCAAGAAGGCGGTCCAGCACAAGGGCTTCGCGTTCGTCGACGTGCTGCAGCCTTGCCCCACCTACAACGACATCCAGACGAAGGAATACTGGCAGGGTGAGGGCCTCCTCGACGCAGCCGGAAGGCCGATGCCCCGCACCTACAAGCTGGATTCCATCGGGTACGACGGAGTGGTGAAGACCGACGACATCGGAGAGATGGAGGACAAGATCAAGCAGGCGATGGTGAAGTCGTTCGAGTTCGGAGACCACACGCCAATAGGCGTCTTCTACCAGAACGAGCACATCCCGACCTACGAGGAGAGGCTCGGCGCCCGCATGCCCACATACCGCTCCTCACCGCCGGCAGAACAGGAGATAGCCAAGAAGGACGGCAGCCCGCTGGCCAACGTCCAGAAGCTCCTCGACGAGCTCAGAGTCAACTAGTCCGGTGTATCGTCCCGATACATCATGCTGGAACCCCTGATGTAGACCGACCAGTACCCCGACCATTGTCCATACATGGCGTTGATTTCGTCCAGAGTAGTCTCGGGACCGTATACTTGCGCTATGATCTTGGTCAACGGCTTCATGTTGTCATAGAGTCTCTGGATCCTCCCGAGCCCGCGGAACAATATGAACTGCGCGGACCAGTCGCCGATGCCCTTTATCCTCTTGAGCCGCTCCTCCGCCTTCTCGTAGGGTGCGGTCCTGAGAAATCCCTCGTCGAGATCGTCGAACGATGACAACAGAGACGACAGGCGCTCAGTGCTCCTCCTGTTCCCGGTCGCGGCTAGGATGTCCTTCACGGTGGCCGTCTTCAGCGCCTCAAAGTCTGGGAACGCCCTGTAGGTCTTGCCATCGACCTCGAGGCTGCCGCCAAACTTCTCGACGAGAGCTAACTTCGCCCTGTGGGCCACGGGCATCTGCATCCTCTGCGCCAGGATGGCCCAGCATGTTGTCTCGAAGAGCGTCGGGAACTTCACATGGTGAAGCCCCACGAGCTTCTTCGCGATAGGGTAGAACTTCTGGTCCTCCTTCGCGATGGAGTAGAACGACGCCAGGTCGTCCTGGAGGCTGAGGAAGAACGATATATGGTTGGCGACCCTGTCTGCGAACTCGTCGCCCAATAAGGTGTCGGAGAACAGCTCGTAATAGAGGCCCGCGCCGCCTCGCTCTGCGGTCACCCGGAAGACCACAGTTCGGCCGTCGAACATCACCGCCTTGGTGAGTGCCCTCTCCGATACACCCTGCTCCCCGCTCATCAGCCTGAATTCCTCTATGAAGCGCAGGGACTTTTCAAAGTCGAAGGGAGGTTTGGCGGGGAGAGTGCCCGTCCTTGAATGCATCAGGATAAACGCCCGTCTCAGAGCTATAAATTACCACCCTCAGCCGACAATCCTTGACCCCCCGTGGCTCTCTCCCCGTCCGTCCGCTCGTCGCGGTCGGCTCGAAGAACCCGGCCAAGACCCTGGGCGCGAAGAACGTATTCCTGACTTTCTTCCCGGGTTGCAATTTCATCGAGGTAGACACCCGTACCGTCGCCAGAGCTCAGCCGATGGGCATGGACCAGGTGGTCGAGGGGGCCCTCGCCCGGGCGAAGTTCGCTCTCGCTGAGGGACGGGCGGATTTCGGCGTTGGGGTGGAGGCCGGTATAATCCCGGTCACGACGGACGACAGCGTCAACCTTCAGGTCGCGGTCGTCGTCGACAAGAAAGGACACTCGGGGATGGGGTTCTCGTCGGGTTTCGTCATCCCGGCGTCTTTCCTCAAGAAGATGCAGGAGGAGGGGGCGGAGCTTGACAGGTACTCCCACGAGCTGACCCGCGCTGAGAAGATCACCGAGGAGGAGGGCATAGTCTACCATCTCACGAAGGGGCGGACCTCGAGGCTGCAGATGACCGAGCAGAGCGTAAGTATGGCCCTGATACCATGGTTGAACAGGGAGACTTACGGCGTGGACGGGTTCTAACGCTCTAATAGCAAGAGCGCGATGATGCGCGACGTGTCAGGGGAACCTGCGAAGGGCAGCACTCACCACGGCCTCGCCTTCCTGGCGCTCCTCGCCTTCATCGCGAGCTTCCTGATCGCACGCACGTTCACGACGTTCTTTCCGAGCACCGTCGTCGTGACCGGAGGCGTACACTTCCATCACTTCTGGTACGGCCTCGCGATGATAGTCGCCTCCGGGTGGCTCGGGATAGCCCAGAACGACCAGCGCTTCAGGCGCGTGTACGCCGTCGTCTTCGGGTTCGGGGGCGGGCTCGTCGGGGACGAGACGGGCCTGCTGCTGACGCTCGGCAACTATCACTCTGACCTGACCTATTTCGTCGTCGTTGCAGTGGTCGCCGTCAGCGGCCTGGTCATACTGCTCACCACGAGCAGGAAGGAGCTGGAGTACGACGTCTTCTCCATCGGTAACGGAGAGAGGATGATTTACGCCGGCATTGTGATCGCCGGAGTCTCAGCGCTCCCGTTCTCCTCTGGGTTCTATCTCCTGGGGGCAGTGACGCTCGCGCTCGGCATTCTGGCCGCTGCTGCGGGACTGTGGTGGCACGGGAGGGAAAAGACGAAGAAAACCTGACTCCTTCCAGGTTTGCACCAGTGAAAATCGGAGCCGTTTTTGGCCCGTTCCCGGCCAATTCGCCACGAACGTTTATATGGATACCTCGGTGGTCGGGTGAGTTTGCGCATAGCTTGGCGGCGCCTGCTTTGAGTTTTGGGCAGAGCCCGATCGGTGACATGCATGGCCTCCAGATGCGCGCACAAACGTGGAGCTCTAACGAATAGTTAGACCTGACATGGGCTTTGCTTTAACTCCGCAGTAATGCGAACCAAACTCCCGATAATCGACTCCGGTTGATCCTGCCGGACCCGACTGCTATCGGATTG
>JAPCJR010000030.1 GCA_027886865.1 Nitrososphaerota archaeon | reverse complement strand
ACCACGAGCAGTCCGACCATTACGGTGAACGCTTGGTCGTACGAGCTGACCAGCGAGCTCTCGAATGAACTGAGATAGTTCGCGCACAGCGGAAGCGAGCTTCCCGGTACGCATGCGGCGCTGGGCGAAGGATCCAGCGAGGCAAATCGGGTCGCCTGATACGAAGCCAGCACCGACAGCCCGACGGCACCACCTAGCGATTGGAGGAACTGTATCAACCCGCCGGCTTCGCCGACGTCGACGCTCTCAACTTGGTTCTGGGCGGCAAGGAGGAAGACGGGGAAGGTCATGCCTATGCCGAACCCTAGAGGGATGAGGGGCAGGATCACCCCGCCGACCGGGATGAACCCCAGCGCGAATTTCCACAGCGGAGTCGTGATGGAAAGTGTCGTCAGCCCGGCCATGCCGATGACCCCGATTATCACCCCTGCCAACGTCACCGTACGGTAGGCGAGCCGAGTCAGAAGCTGCCCACCCAGTGCGGCCCCGATCACCAGAGGTATGACCAGGAAGTAGAGGATGTCGCGGACGGTCTCCGATGAGCCGGATGAGCCGGGCGCAAGGACTACCCCGACCACAAGTGACAGGAACGTCGCGACCGGAAAGAAGACCATCCCGATGAAGAAGGTAGCCCCGCCTCCCGCGGCTATGACGCGATGACTGAAGAGCCGAAGAGGAACCAGTGAATTCTCCACTCTGAGTTCCCAAATCACAAAGACGATTATCAGAACCCCGCCGAGGCCGAACAGACCGAGCGCCCGCGTGTCTGTCCATGCCCATCCACTGTCCACTATCTGATAGAGCGGGTACATTATCGACGCGACCCAGCCGATGAGGAGCGCCGCGCCTGGCAGGTCGAATTTCCTGACCTTCTCAGGACGCAGCGGCCCCAAAGTCGCGATTATGATTGCGATCCCGGCGATACCGACGGGGATGTTCACGTAGAACACCCACCGCCAGGAGGTAAACTGCACGATGGCGCTGCCGATGAGCGGCCCCGCCACGACCGCTATGCCGAAGACACCCGAGAGAGCGCCTATCACCCTAGCCCGGGTCTTCGGGGGAAAGACCACGGCAACGATTGCGATTCCGACCGGGAAGAAGCCGCCGCTGCCGAAGCCCTGGATGGCGCGGAAGAAGATGAGCTCCGTGAGGTTCTGGCTGAGCCCTGACAGAACGGAGCCTATGATGAAGACGACGAGGCCGCCGAGGAAGACGTTTCGTCTGCTCCAAAGGTCCGAGAGCTTGGCAAAGATCGGGATGCTCGCGGTGGAGGCGATTACATACGCGCTGATGACAAACGTGCCGCCGTTCGGTTGGCCGAATTGGATCAATATCGTCGGGAGGGCGGTGAGGGCGACGAACTGGTCGAGCGCGCCCATAAGAAGACCCAGGAGGATACCGACTATGATCAGGAGCTCGCGTCTCGGAGTCAGGAGGGCAGGGGATGCGCCCGCGGCTGGAACCGTAGAGGCTCCGGTTGCGGAGTTAACCTGCTCAGGCAAGGCTCAGCCCGTCCCGCGGTCTGCTATTAAGTATATTGGATGTCCGATAGTCATTTGTCGATGTCCGGTTACGCGCACCAATGGTCGCGTCGAGGAATCCTAATTCCCCGTCCGCTCGTCCTGAGGCTGGCCGATGGATAGGCCTAGCGTCTCGAACTCAGCTGCGCCAGAGCCGTCCATGACGAAAAGAAGACAGGAGCCCGGTTAGGACTCCATCTCTTCAGGTCCCTTATTTGAGGGCGACCGCGTCGAGGCCGCCGATTATCAGGGATATGATGGCGATGATGATGATAGAGACCACGAGCACCGCGATCACGTACACCACGGTCTTGTCTTTGGGTGTGTTCAGAACTATGGGAAGGCCGAGATAGAGGATGTACAGGCCGTAGAGCAGTCCCAAGATCGACAGATAGCCGAGGACGGGTACGAAGCTTAGTATCCCGATGAGGAATACGGGCGTGTAGATGAAGGCCGCCAGCATTGTTGCCTTCGCCTGATTCGTCGTCGTCTTGAACGACGGAGCGAGCTTCCAGATTACGATGCCTATCACGAAGACCGCGATCAGGTCCAGGAAGTAGGAGACGACAGACCCCGCGATCGCGTAGCCGACGGAGTCTTTGGCGCCCGAGTAGAACAAGAGGTCGCCGATTATCCTGCCGACGAGAGGTATGAGCGCAAGGATCGCCACGTAGTTGATCATCAGTGAGCTAAGGGAGACCGTCTGATCCTTGTTCCGCGTCATGTAACTGACGGGACTCTTGACCAGCGCTATCGCGTTGCTCAGGACCGCCCTCATCTCGTCCACCCTGCTTCCCTGCTGCGACGCGCCCAAAGACGGGGACGTCGTTGACGCGCTGGAAGCCTGCAGACTGGCGCCACACGAGCTGCAGAAAACGGAACCGTCGGGATTGGCTGTGCCGCACTTGGGACAGTTCATCCTCCGCCGACAACTTTGGCGAAGATATAAGGGTGCAACCACTCAGATTAGTTGCAAGGAAAGAGCGCTAATCCTCGTGCTTCCTCTGACCCCTCCAAAGTCAGGTGTGGGCTGGTTTTTCTTGACTTTATGGGTCCTTTTGCGCTGTACGGCTTCGAACCAGAAGGTAGGACGCCGCCAGAAGAACGGTAAAGGCAGCGGCTATGACAAATTGATAGGGGAACTCCGGCACCGATGAACTCGTCGAAGTCGACGTGGAGGTCTGAGATGTGGACGGGGCTTGGCTTGTGGAGCTGGTCACAGAAGTGACTGTCGTGGAGCTGGCCGAAGTCGTTGAGGACGAGGCGGCACTAGATATCACGGAGACGGAGTTAGAACCGGTATTTGCTACAAACACTTCGCCCCTTGCTGCGTCATAGGCTACGCCGCTTGGTTCAGTTCCCACGGTGACGTTATCGATGACTTTGTCACTGCTGTCTGATATCACCGGGATTGGAGAACCGACGCCACCCGCAACGAAGACCTCGCCCATGGCAGGGTCGTAGGCAAAGGCTCGCGGAACAATCGCCTCGGGTAAGGTAACGTTCGCCACGACTTTGTTGGTGCTGTCGGATATCACGTAGACCTTGTCGGCGTCAGAGTTCCCTACGAAGACTTCGCCCTTGGCGGAGTCGTAGGTCAGCCCGTAGGTCGTGCTTCCCACCGCAACGTTCGCGACGACCGCGTTGGTGCTGTCTGATATCACGGATACGGTGTTGGAGCCACCATTGGCAACGAAGACTTCGCCTGTGGCGGGGTCATATGCGACGCTGTTAGGCGAATTCCCTACGGTAACGTTTGTGACGACTTCGTTGTTACTGTCAGATATCACGGAGACGCTGTTGGAACCGGAATTGGCCACAAAGATTTCGCCCTTGGCCGAGTCGTATGTTGCGCCGTAGGGGTGACGGCCCACGGTCACGTTCGCGATGACCTTGTTGTTGCCGTCGGATATTATTGAGACGATGTTTGAAAAAGTATCGGCTACAAAGACCTCGCCCTTGGTGGAGTCATAGGCCACACCGTTGGGTCGATCTCCCACGTGCACGGTCGCCACGACCGCGTTGGTTTTGTCGGATATCACGGAGGTGGTGTTACCGTTGGTGTTGGATACGAAAACCTCGCCCTTGCCGGCGTCATAGGCTATGCCGTAGGGATTGGCTCCCACGTTCACGGTCGCGACGACGGTGGGCTGAGCATAGGCGAGTGAAACCAGAGCGGGAGTGAGGACCAAGAGCCCAAACAGGATGAGCGCCATCATCGTCTGGCGTATGTGGCGCGGTATCACTAGATTGACTCGTAAACTGACTCGCCGAGCCCAATTAAGCATTCCAAGACTCACGCCGCGTTGGGTTCGATGAGCGGGGGACAGGAATGCATATAGCCGAAGCCGCCGAGTTCTTGATGAATCAGACATGGCGGAAGAGTTCCAGAAGGCGGCCGACGTCTCCGAGATTCCTCAGGGAACGATCAAAATAGTGAAAGTCAAGGGGCAAGAAGTCTCGATTGCGAACGTGGAAGGCAAATTCTATGCCTTCCCCAACAGGTGCACCCATGCGGGGGGGCCGGTTGGAAGAGGGAGGTTGACGGGGTTCGTTGTCCAGTGTCCCTTGCACGGCTCAAAGTTCGACATCACGACAGGGGCAGTCATCTCCCCTCCGGCTCTGACTCCCCTGCACACGTTCGCCGTAAAGCTCGAGAAAGGCGAAGTCTGGGTAAAGACTCCCGCTTAAAGTCTAAGAAGGTTCGAATTCCAACATCTGGAAGTCCACGATGAAAAGCTGGGGAGGCTACCGATTGTGCGGGAGTTCGAGTTAGCCCAGGTAAGGCGCGCCCCGGCAACTCAAGTTCTTTAGCAGGCCAAAGGTACTCGCAACCGTGAAGGGCGCCGAGAAGCAAGGAGCGATCGACGTTAGAGAGACCATCGTGGAGATTGCGGTGAGCGACCTCCCAAAGTCTCGGGATTGGTATTCGCGGCTCTTTGGAAAGGGGCCCGACCTGGAACCCTTCCCCGGCAACGTCGAGTTCAAGGTCGGCGGTGCGTGGGTGCAGATCGTGAGCGGTAAGGTGCGCGCCTCGAGCTGGAACCTTCAGATTGAAGTCCGAGACCTATCTCGTGAGCGAGAGCGGCTGCGGGCGGCCAGGATTGCGGCGAGCGAGATCAACACGGTTCCCAACGTGATCAGCTACTTCGACCTCAGCGACCCCGACGGCAACACCATGCGGTGGTTCCAGGTCCTGACGTCCGATCCCACGGTCACCGGGATCCGCGACTGAAACCCTGAAACGATTTCCGTAATTCTCAAGTCTTTCCAGTACCAACGGCTAGTTCTCTCCGGACCATCGGTGCGACGAGGGTGCCTAGGATCTCGATGGCCCGCAACATCTTCTGATGCGGAAGCGTCGACACGCCCATCTGGAAAGTGATGCGCGAGATGCCGCTGAGCGCCTTGTTCACATAGAGGATCTTCTTCGCGATGGTCTCGGCGTCGCCGATCAGCAATGCGCCTGTGGGTCCGCGGGCTATGTCGTACTGCTTCCGGGTCGTCGGTGCCCAGCCGCGTTCCTTGCCGATCTCGGTGAACGTGTGGGCGTACCCCGGATAGAAGTCATCCGCGGCCTGCTTGGTGGTGTCCGCCAGAAAGCCGATGGAGTGAAGGCCCACGGTGAGGCTCTCGGCGGGGTGGCCGGCGCGGCGGCCCGCCTCACGGTACAGGTCGATGAGGGGACGGAATCTTTCTGGTTCACCCCCGATGATGGCGACCATAAGGGGGAGGCCGAGCACGCCGGCGCGGACGAAAGAGGCGGGCGTTCCGCCTACGCCGACCCATATGGGCAGCGGATTCTGGAGCGGACGAGGATAGACAGCCTGCCCGGTGAGAGGAGCGCGGTGCTTGCCGGACCAGCGGACGTGCGTATTCTCCCGGATGGCGAGAAGGAGGTCCAGTTTTTCTGCGAAGAGCGAATCATAGTCTTCGAGACGGAGGCCGAAGAGGGGGAAGGACTCCACGAACGAGCCTCGACCGGCGACTATCTCGGCACGGCCACTTGAGATGAGGTCGAGCGTGGCGAATTCCTGGAAGATACGGACGGGGTCGGCGGCGCTTAGAACCGTGACCGCGCTGGTGAGGCGGATGTTCTTTGTGCGCGCCGCCGCCGCAGCCAGAATCACGACCGGGGCAGAGTCGAGAAACTCGGCGCGGTGATGTTCGCCGATGCCGAAGACGTCGAGGCCTACCTTGTCAGCCAGCTCCATCTCTTCCAGCAGGTGCTGCATTCGCTCGACGGGGCTGAGAATGAGGCCCGAGGCTGGGTCTGGGATAGCTGCTGCGAAGCTGTCGATGCCGAGCTGCATCGTCGTGACTATCGAATCTACCGGAACGCTTCCGATATAAGTATGGACGCCAAACTCTAGCTCACTTCGCGTCCGTCATCAATCCCCTCCGTTGGGATGTGTTCTCGCTCCGAAGCAAGAAGACTGGCAACGTGACCACGACGAGCAGCAGCGCGGTGATCGCCCATGCGAGAGAATAGCCAGCGCCCGCGGCAATCTCGGCGAAGACCAGCGGCGTCCACACCCCTCCGAGCAGCGCGATGCCGTTGATCCAGGAGATCCTCAGTGCTCCGTACTCCTCCCTTACCCCGCCAATCGTCCTCGCGATGCCTATCCCGAAGATGTAGGCGGCGGCCGTCGCGATTCCTACCACGAACCCGGAGACGAGGGCAGCGTAGACCGAGGCCAAGGCGGCTATCGCGAGCCCGCCCGTCGCAGCGAAGCAGAGGACGATGAACGTCATTTTCGGGCTCCGACTCTTGTCGAAGGCTCTCCCCGCAAGCGGCCCAGCGAGGAGAGAGACCGCCAGCGTAAGTCCTCCTATCGCCCCCGCGACCGTGGCGACGACTCGCAGGCTCTCTTCCAGATAGTAGACCATGAAGTAGAGGTTGAGGCTGAAGCAGACTTGTTCGGTGATTAGGCCCGCGCTCACTATCAGCAACCACTTGTTCAACATGACGGCCTTCAGCTCGGAGAAGCTCACAGAAAATGCCCCGCTGCGCGGGTCCTTTGGGACCAGAAGGACCAAGAGCGCGCAGCCTCCCAGCGCTATTGCCCCTCCCGCGACCATGCTCACCCTCCACCCGACCGCGACGCCGAGTGCGGCCCAGCCAGAGATGCCGACTACCCCGCCCAGGTCGAATGCCGCGCTGTAGAAGCCTATCCCGAGGCCCTCGGAGCCCTTCTTGAAGTAGCGCGTGACAAGGACCACGCCTGGTCCGAAGATGAAGGCCTCTCCGACGCCGACCACGAGCCTGAGTGCCGTCACAAGGGTAACCTGGTCCACCAGGCCGATCAGGATGGAAGGCACCGCCACCAGGAGCGCGCCCAGCGTGAGGGCGTTCCTGGGACCGTATCTTGCGGCCACCAGCCCTGCGGGAATCTGGAAGAGCGCCACGCCGAGGACGAAGGTCGTGGTAATCAGGCCGAGACCCGAGACGTTCTGGTGCAGGTCAGCGGCGATAAGGGAGAAGACCGAGGAGAAGGAATACCAGTTTATTGCGGCCGCGAACTGAAGGACTATGACAGCGGCGAGCGCGTTCCGGTTCTCCATCCACCCGGATTGTTGCGCTCGGGTATTAGACCTCGATTGACCAGAGCTGTCATGGCCGATGGCCGCGTCGTCCGCAAGTCATGCGTGACGCGTGTACGTCATCAGAGGTCGGGGCCGACGTCCTTGAACTGTCCCAGGTCCGCGACCTCTTCATGCTTCTCTGTCCAAACGTGACCGCAATGCTTGCACTTGTAAGACTCCGTGTATTCGTCCTCCTCGATGAGCTCGTCCACCATGACCGTCGGCGGATTCGAATACGGAGTGTCAAGCACAGGAGTCATAGGGTTCGGCGCCATCATGGAAGGAGTAGAGATCAACTTCTCTTCCGTCACGACCTCCGTCTTCCTCTCGACCGACTCTCCCGTGTGCTCTACCTCGAACCTCTTCCCGCAGTTGGGGCACTTCTTGAAGATGGTTGGCATGTCAGGAGCAGATCGCCGGTGATAGATAAGAAGTTGTGATGATTCGAACCTGACTCGGGGCAAGCCTCAAAGGCGCCATGTTCAGAACACGCTGGGGTAGAAGCCGAACTGCCGTCTGCTTTGGCGCTGAAGTGTGGGCTCGATATCTCGAATTTTCAGAACGAGGAATTCTGAAACGACGGAAGTCAGAAATTACATGAACGAAACAACAATTATAAGACCCCAAAGGGTTCCATGAGTTTTGTGCGAGGGTCGGCTAGTGAACGATTACATTCGGATGACCGAGTCTGCCCTGCGGAGGGATGCAAATGACGATGGAACTTGACCGGTGTTATCGAGAACTTGGCGTTCGTTCAGACGCAGACCTTTCCGAGGTCAAGGTTGCCTTCCGACGGCTCTCCCTGAAGTACCATCCTGACAGGAACTGGAGCCCGGAGGCGGGAGCGAAGTTCAGTGCCGTCGCCGAGGCGTTCGACACCATTATGAGTTCAAAGGGGGTCGATGCTTGGAAGCGCACCGACGACCGCAAGGATGTCGTCGATGAGAGATTTGCCAGAAAGCTGAATTTCGAGATCATGACCGACAAGGAGGTCACTCATTCCGTCCCAGCAGAACTCTTCGAGCAAGAGCTTCGCAAGCGTTTCAATCCTACGTTCGACCCTGGTACCTTCTGCAAGATAGGGAAAAGATGGTTTGAGATCAGCGACAAACGCAAGGCGGGCATTCCCCTCCTGCACTCGGGCAGGCGCGAGATCCTCATCGAGTGGTACAAGGCTCCCAACGGCGTGGATAGATGGAAGGAGATAGCTTGGGACGACTTCTGGTCGTACGCTCACCAGTTCGCCACATCGACCGAGTACCAAGAGACACCGACGCAGAAGGCCTAGTCCATAGCTAAAGAGCATCCAGTTACTCTCTCCGCATAAGCTGCTTCAATCCTGAACCAAGCATCCGAAAATCCCGGCAGGGGGTCGTAGTTCTGCGGATGTGCTGCGACACCCAAGTTTGCTCGGGGGAGGAAACACGCATCTCCTCTCCCAAACCTGACGCGATGCTTTTCTCATATTGGTCATCCAATAGCTTTATATTGGACGCCCGATAGCAATTTCCAGTGACAAAATTGATAGAGATTAGTCGAAATGAGGGGATTAGGACGGCGGCGCAGTCGGACTTTTCGGGAGTGGGAAACTAGATGGTGGGATTTCTTGCAGGGCTTGACGTCAGCACCATAGTATCCCTCGCATCATTTGGCCTCTTCTTCGTCTTCATAGTCTATGGGGGTAAGATACAGACCTTCACGGCCACGGGCGCCATCATGAGGTCCCTGAACAGGCTAGAGTCCATGAAAAGCCGCGCTCGCGCGGAGGTCATCAGTTACCTCGACAAAAACGGAAGCGGCGGCAAAGAGACGACAGAGAGGGTTGACGAGTTCCTCAACTACGTCACCATCATGCCCGTGACCATGGACCCCAACGGCATCGTCCCCAAGCTCGAACACCTGGTCGACACAAGCGACGAGAGGATACGACAGGAGGTCAGGAGCCTCATGAAGGGGTCAGACCCCGTCTCCCAATCAGTGGCACAGAACCTGATCGAGATGGCCAGCGGTCTCACGCTGATGCACAAGATAGTCCGACACTACTACCTCGAGGGCAAGAGGACAAACTCCTCCATGACGCTCATGCAGCTGCAGATGAGCCTGCCCCAGATAATGGCCCAGGCGGAGACCATCTCCAAGGCCATGGCATCGGTTGAGCTGGGGAACCCCATAGGAGACGGCGTCGGCCCGATGGTGGCGGCCAAGTTCTCTTCCGACGGGCCCAAGCAGCTCGTCGCCAAGGACACGGTGGTTTGGGTTACCGCCCACGAGGGAAGGACGCTCTACGTGATGAAGGCGGAGGGGCCGATGGGCTACGTCGGACAGCCGGGGTTGGCGATGGAGCGGCTGGTAGACGAGATGAAAGTAACTCCGAACGCGATCATCATGGTGGACGCCGCAGCCAAGCTCGAGGGTGAGGAGACCGGCGAGGTCGCAGAGGGCATGGGCGCGGCCATAGGCGGAATCGGCGTCGAGAAATATCAGATAGAGGAGGTCGCGGCCAAGCACAGGATCCCTGTATACGCCGTGCTCGTCAAGGAGGGAGACATCGACGTGATGGCCACGATGAAGGAGGAGATTGTCAAGGGGGCCGAGAAGGCGGCCGCCGTGGTCAAGAGGCTCATACGCGAGAAGACGAAGGAAGGGGACACGGTGCTCCTCGCAGGTATAGGAAACACTCTCGGCGTGGGGCAATAGGCGTTCGAGGAAGAACGTCTTTCGGGGACGGCGCTTGACGGTCGCACTGAACAAGGTCGGAGCTGTGCTGCAGGAGCCTTGGATATCTGTCTCTGCGACTGCCACTGGCGATACAGATTGGCTGTCCAAAAGTACCGCCCCTCCAGGCGCTCAACCGAGGAATGCCGTCGCCAGACTTCCGAATTCTGTACGCTCGCTCGTTATTCGCCCGGCTTGAGCTTGACGAACTCCACCAGTCCGTCTCTGAATCGGATGCTCGCGTGGCTTCCATTGCAGAAAGGTTTGTTCACTGACGCTCCGCAGCGGCACAGTGCCACTCTGTTCCGTATCTCGTACGGGGTGCCATCTTCGGACTCCACCCTTATTCCGCCCTGGACATAGAGGGGACCGCTGCAACCAAGAGCGGGGTCTTCGACGATGCCAATCGACGGCTTTAGTTTTGGTTCGATATCCTCCCCTGTCTTCTTGTCGTGAAGGACAAGCCTGCCCGATAGACAGTGATTCTCCTCTCTGATGGCGAGTTTGCGCGCATCAGGGTCATCGGTCTGACCCATCAGTCCCCATATCTTGCCCCCGGGGTCGCAGAAACGAGAGAAGGCGCAAAGCTGCTCCGCGTCGCTCAGTGTCATCGTAGCCCCGTCGAAAATGTCCGCCTGCCGTTCGTAAGGCTTCCGGGTGGCGGTCTCCTTGCCGTCGAATCGGATTTTGGCGTGCGAGTCGTCGCAGAATGGCTTGGTCTTCGAGTGTCCGCAGCGGCACAGCCTGTAGTCGTCCTCGGTTTTGAAAGTCTTCGCGCTCTTCAGGTTCCAGGAAAGACCCTCGTCGTTGGGCTCGATTATCTCCATCGTGAGAGGGATTCCGCCCGAGACGACGTACGGCCCGTCCTTGGAAACTACGATCTTTCTTTCTGGAATTTCGGTCATCGGTCATTGCCCCCCAATGATTTGCCAACGCACTTGGACGTCGGATTCGACGCACGCATCACCGTGGTCGAGACCGCGCTAGTACTAATACAGTTAGGAGAAAAGAGCGAAAGTAACTTTCCAAAAGAAAGCGAACTATTTCACGACCAGAACCTGAATCTCAGAGTCTGCTACGACCCCTGAAGAGACGCTTCCTAGGAACAACCTCTTGGGCCTGTCAAGGCCTCTCGACCCGATGACGATGATGTCTGCTTGTTCGCTCGCGGCCTTCTCCGTTATGGTGGACGCCGGGGAAGAAGACGCCCTGACGACCTCGCCTCTGACGGACGCGACTCCGGAAGTCCTGGCTTCTGCTACGATATTGTCAACATATTCGGTCGCATCCTTCTGGGCGTAATCATAGAACTGCTGAATGATGGTAGATGTCTGCCCTCTTTGCGCCGTCGGAGTCAGCGCGGTAGGCGCGTTGACAACGCGCAGCACCAACAGTTCTGCACGATAGTCTTTGGCGAGCTTCATGGCGGTCAGAGCCGCCCTCTGCCCATTCTCAGAGCCATCCACAGCGAGGAGGATCTTCTTTATCCCCATCTCCTGATTCCCAACAGCGGCTACTGCGGAGGCCGGGCCGACTCTCGGTTGGGCCGTGGGCGCCACAATGGTCTGCTCAGTCTGCAGGATGGGAGCCGGAGCTCCGGTGGGCTTGGGGACCCTGAGGGCCAGTGCGAAAACCACGGCTACCGTGGCCATCACGGTGCTGCCAAGGAAAGCATAGCCGAATCCATCGACGGTAGCTGCTGCTATCGTCCGCCCGGTGAGACCGGCAGCTATCGTACTCGCTATCGTCACGGCTATGGCAAGGCCGATCGGGCCCCCGACCTGGGTCGAGGTGTTCACGAGCCCGGAGGCGAGGCCCTCTTCGCCTTGTTTGGCTCCGGACAGCGCCGCGATGTTAAAGGCCGTGAATGCGAACGCGGCTCCCAAGGAAGCGACTAGCATCGAAGGGAGCACGTATAGGAGATAGGAGCTGCCGAGGCTGATGCGCGAAAGCAGGAAGAAGCCCAGCGCGAGCACGACCATGCTCGAAACCAGCACGCTCTTCATCCCAAAGCGGGTCACGAACCTGGCAGAGAGGAATCCACCCACGACGAGGAAGACCAGGGCGGTTGGAAGGAACGCGAGCCCCGCCGACAACGCAGAGTAGCCCCGGAATTCCTGCAGGTATATCGTGAGGAGAAAGATCATGCTGGTCATGCAGGAGATTGTCAGAATTGCGATGGCATTCGCAGTGAACACGGTTCCCCGGCGGAGGAAGCTAAGAGGCATCAACGGAGCCTTCGTCCGCGCCTCGATTATCAGGAAACCCGACAGCACCACCACCGAGAGCGCCAGAGGCACCAGCGTCTCGTAGGAGGATAGGCTCGTGTTCGCCGCTTCCGTCAGTCCGTAGACGAGAAGGGACAACCCGACGGTGACAGACGCAGCTCCTGGCAGGTCAAGGTGCCTGTTGCTGGCCTGCCCGCGGCTTTCCGCGATGAAGAGGGGTGTCAGGAGAGCAGCTATGATTCCAATCGGGACGTTGATGAAGAACACGGAACGCCAGCCCAGTGACGCTGTAAGGACGCCGCCAAGTATCACCCCTGCGGCGAAAGCGGCTGAGGAGACGGCGGAAAAGACACTCAGAGCCCGGTTGCGGTCGGGGCCCTCGGAGAATGAAACCACTATGAGCGACAGCCCGGTCGCGGAAGCTATCGCAGCGCCAATCCCCTGCACGGCTCTTGCGGCGATCAGGACCAGCTCAGAAGGCGCCAGCCCACCCGCCAAAGAGGAAAGAGCGAACAGTACGAGTCCGATGCTGAACAATCTGCGGCGACCATACAGGTCGGACAGCCGGCCGCTCAGAAGCAGGAAACCAGCGAAGGTAAGGCCGTATGCGCTGACGATCCACTGGCTGTCAGCGAGCGAAATCCCTAGCTCGGCCCGCATCGTGGGGAGGGCGATTTGCACAATGGAGAAATCGAGTACAACGACAAACTGAGCCATCACCAGCAGCGCGAGGGTCACAGAGCGGCTCGAACTCTTGTGACTGTCTGCAGATTTTCCGGGACTCTTCATGTCTTGTCACTATTCTAAGAGCACTTCATCGGTCAC
>JAPCJR010000029.1:10312-12936 GCA_027886865.1 Nitrososphaerota archaeon | reverse complement strand
GACTCTGCGATGACCTCGTTCATCTCTTGTAGCAGGTTGTATGTCTTCTCGAAACCCAGGTTGAGGATGAGGTCGGACAGGCTGTCGACCACTATTCTCGCGCCGGGGTCCGATTTGGTGACGGAGCTGAAGGCGTCCAGTATCAGCGACGGATTTGTAATCGACACCCACAAAGTCCCTTCCGGGCTCAGTTTGATGCTCTGCTCCGACAATGATAGCAAAACCATCTTCACCCCGTTCAGGCCAGAGAGAGTGCTCCCCTGTTTGGTGAACAGGACTACCGTTGAACCAGTCGACAACGACTCCCTCACCGTTTTGGCGACATAGTCTTCGTAGTCGGAGGCTGGGTCGAACTCGAGCATGGTCTTCTTCCCTGCCGAGGACCTTGAGAAGGGACCCCGATCCTCTGGTGCGACCGTCGCCCGACTCTGGGCCCCGGTCGATACGGGTGCCGATGCTCTTGCTGATGACATGGCAAAGCTTTCGAGGATTTTCTTGGAGCCTTCCGAGGAAAGCATCCTCTTCCAGATCGAGTACTGGGAGACCAGAGCGAGAAACATGAACGCGCCTCCGATGGCTATCAGCGCGCTGCCTGTGATGCCAATCCATTGTGCCCCCGAAAAATCCGCGGCGGTCAGGAAGGCGATGCCGATGGCCGTGGCGATGGCCCCAACCGCTATGTTTCTCCAAGAGCTCTCAAACGCGCCTCTGCCGCTGATCGCGAGCAGACGGGCCGCGTAATACGCCCAGCCTATCGTGATCCCTATGCTGAATATCCCGATTATGGCCGTGGGGGGTACGGACGTCAGGTTCTCACTCCTTCCATCACTGAAGCGACTACCCTACTATGGGGGTGAGCCGCATCCCCTTGTTGCCGACGACCACGCCCTGATATCTCAGGCTATGGTTGGTTCCACGCATCTTTGAGATCAGCACTCTCCTTCTCATCTCCAGTCGGTCCATGAACGATTCGAGGTTGATCACCCCGTCTGCGACAAACTCCTCCATCCCTAGGCCGGCCCTCTCACTCCCAGGGGCCTTCTCGACGATGAGGAGGGTCGTGCACCCCATCATCCTGACCATCTTTCCAAGTATCGTATTGAGGATTATCCGGGCCTCTATGGTGTCCTTGAAAGCCTCCTTCATGGCGGTGAAGGAGTCGATCACGAGGAGAGTGACTTTGTGTTTTGCTATCTCGCTGACCATGGTCTTCAGAGAGCCAGACACTCCCGCCTCCTTCGTGGTGAGCAGGCTCATGAAGTTGAATCTTCCAGTATCATCCATTTCCTTAAGGTCGAATCCTATGTGCTCGAAGTTGGAGTAGAAGGATTTCTTGTCTTCCAGGAAGGTCACGAACATTCCCGTCTCTCCGCGCCTGATGCCTTCATAGAGAAACTGGAACCCGAAGATCGTCTTCCCGGCCCCGGGCGGACCCGATAGGACGATGAGATTCCCCCTCGGGAACCCTCCCTCTATCAGCTCGTCAAGCCCCGCTATGCCGCTGGGTACTCGGTCCACGGTTTCTCGCGGGGAGCGTGTTATCCGAAGTATAAAGAAATATCTCCATTAGTCGTGCAAAGTCTCACGAAGCGCGGCACGCCGCTTCTCGAGGGCACCCTGGTAGAAGACCCAGGCTGTACTACCTTTTGTCGCGACTACGTCCCTGAGGCAGGGTTTACCACAACACCTCGAAACCACTCCGCGCGCTGCGGGGGAGCAAGAGAGATTTGGCCGGAGTTATGCCGAATCTCAGGCGAGAGTGATTGATGTAACCTGTAGGACTATACTGAAGCTATCGGTCTGACCATTGACTACGTCGCTTCCTGCGAAGTGCTCGTAGGTCACTAGCGGGCTGCTCGCCCCACTGGGCGTTCCCACGGATAGCGAGAAGGCTGTCAGGGTGGTTGTTTGGCCGCACTCGTCTACGGTCTCTGGCAGCGTGTTTGCCACGTAGTTCGTGACCTTTACGTTGGTTGGCCCGATTGATACGGTCGATGTGCCTGTCGAGTGGAAGAAGCCGTTATTGGTATAGTAGGTCAGCTCCGCGTCCGCCTGGACCTGGAGCGTGAACCCTACGAATGTACCGATGATGAAATCCTGAGCTTCCGAGCCAGTGATGTTCTGTGGGTCACCGGTTACGGCGATTGCAAGGGCGGTACCGTTCTTCAAAATCCACACCGTCGTCACGATATTCGTCGATCCCGAGACCTCAGTGACAGTGACCTTGTAGGTGGTGGAGCTAGCATAGTCAATCTTGTAGGACTCGCTGAAATTATATGAGCTCGGCGTTGTCGTCGAGGTACCCGAAGAACCATTACCTTCGACCGTCATCGCCGAGTAAGACTTGAGGAGTGGTATCACATTCTCTGATGCCGTGGTTGTAGTAGACGTGGAGACAGAGGTGGTGGAGCAGGAGGTCGATATTGTGGTAGTGGAGGTGCTGGACGACGAAGTCGTCGATTGAGTCGTACTGCTGCTTGTCGTGGCCTTAGAGCTAGTGGTCGAAGTAGTGCTAGTAGTTGAACTGGTAGTTGAAGCGGCGGATGTCGAGCTGGTAGTCGGTTGCGTCGAGCTGGTTGTAGATAGGGTCGAAGAGCTGGTCGCTGCCGATGAGGATGTGGTCG
>JAPCJR010000029.1:0-10212 GCA_027886865.1 Nitrososphaerota archaeon | reverse complement strand
TGGTCGCTGCCGATGAGGATGTGGTCGACGGAAGCGAAGAGGAACTCGACGAGGAGGGGGAGGAGGGGGCGCTAAGCACCGAATATGCGGCGACCGCAGCAACTCCTACTATGATTATTACGATGATAGCGATAACCAGAGGTGCTATGCCTCTGCTTTTCTGTAACATGGCCGGGGAATCCCAAGCCCATTATTTAAACATCTAATGCCGTTAAGGCTTTTCCGGCGCCTAGACCAAAGCGCTTCCGTAAATGCAATGCCTCCAGCGTTGGAAGAACACTCATTAGGCTCACTCTGAGCCGGAACCCTATGGATGAATTCCGCCAGCTTCCCGATAGGCGCCCCTGTGAGTTCTGCAAGCCCAATTGCGGGAACTTGGGTGAGGGCATAGCCTTCAAAGACGGCGTCCACTACGTCTGTCCGAAGGGCATCGAGGAGTGGAACACCAAACATGAGAAGAAGATCATTCCGCACGACGTCCAGCCTTCCAAATAGGCGCCCCAATCTTTGCTCCGAATCGCTGCCGCGGTGCGCATAGCTTCATTCTGAAGAGAATCCCCGGTCACAATTCTCTGTGCGATCGTGATAAATGAAGGCAGAGTCGGTCCGCTCTCCAGCAGACCGAGCGTGAATCACTGAGTCGGTTGCTTGGGTCGAGACTTCACAGCGAACACCGCGACGCTCAGCGAGGCTATGGATATTGCCGCGGCGATACCCGAGATCAGGAAGATATCGGTACTCGAGTTGGGTGACTGGGTAGATGCGGCCTGGGCCCCTGGCGATGTCTGGGTCACGGGAGTCGCCTGCTGCTCCGAAGTGGTCTGCGAGGGGACACCGGAGGGGCCGGAGCTACCCGTCGCTGATCCGGTAGCGGTCTGGCCAGTCGCGTAAAGGATAGGTCCGACGGACTGCGGCTGGTACTGGAGGATTATCGAGGCGCTGGTCTGAGGCGGGACTATCAGCGCCTGCCCGCTGAAGCTGACGTAGTTCGGCTCCCAGTTCGCGGTGACGTTCACCTTCTCTCCTGCTACCGTCACTTGGACGGTGGTCTGGTTGAAGGGGAGGACGATTGGGATAGAAGCGGATGCGCTCACGAGCACGGGCGCTCTCGGCGTTACGAGGGTGACTGTACCCTGAGACCCGGTGCTGTCAGACATCGAGATGCCGCTGGACCCGTACGCCCAACCGTAGTTGTCACCCAACACAGAAGCCGAGACGTAGACGCCGCTCGCAGCTGTCCCGTTCGGATAGCTCACCTTGATGCTTAGGGTGGAGGTCGCCGTCTGGTTGACCTGTTCGGTCGAGATGGTCAGGCTGGTCGGACCGGAGACCTGTTGGCTCACGTAGCCGTACTCGACGACCGGTTGTGTGTACTCGCAGCACTTTATCGGAGGAGAAACTATCACGCCGCTCGAAGAGGCAGCAGTGCTAGTTGCCGCCCCACTAGACAGGCCCACCGGGTAGTACAAGGTCTGCTGTTGTGTGGCCGTTGCTGCAAAGATGTAGTTCCCGCTGGGCAACTCGAAGGATGCGGCCGGATACTGGCTCTGATACGTTGCCACGAGGCCGCCGGTCGTATTGTAGGCCGAGACGGTGTAGGAGTCCGGAAGGTCGCTCGAGGTCTGGATTGCGACTTGGACGTTGTCGAACGAAGCGGTGCCCGTCGCCGCATGGGCGGCGGTGAGAGCACCGAAGAACGGGACGACGACTGCGATTAGTGCCGCCATGAGGAGGACTGACAGTAGGGCCCCTTTGCCCTTCGTCCCCAGGCGGTTGATCGGGACGGCTGAATTCACTTTCATGAGGGAGTGTATGTCGGGAGGGGAGATAAGCCTGCCAGAACGAACGGCCGTTCTAGTCACCAGAACGCCGGTACCAGCGACCCTGGGGGAGGAGGTACTCGTGAACCCGGTACTTCGCCGAGGCTAAATACGAGGGGCGGCTTCATGGACATATGCCTCACCCCGACAAAGTGACTCCCCCGAAGAACGATGACGAATATTTTGAGCGGATGACCAAGTCGCTCTTCTCGGCCGGGCTGAACTGGAGCGTGATAGACAACAAGTGGTCCAACTTCCAGAAGGCCTTCGCAGGATTCTCCATACCCAAGGTCGCAAAGTTCTCCGAGAAGCAGGCAGCGCGGCTGAAGGAAGACGCCGGGATAGTCAGGAACGAGAAGAAGATCAGCGCCACGATCTTCAACGCCAAGGCCGCCGCGGAGGTCTCCAGGGAGTTCGGCTCTTTCAAGAAATACCTTCAGTCGTTCCCCAAGGATGAAGACGCCCTGCAGGCCGACCTTCAGAGGAGGTTCAGGCACCTGGGGCCTTCCAGCGCAAGGACGTTCCTATGGTCGGTGGGCCATCCTCTCACGCCTAATGCCGAAGAGAAGAAGTGGCTGGCGGCACAGAAGTAAGCCGCACCGGGTCGCTCAGGAATCAGGGTCCTCGCCCGGCGACTCATCCCTCGCCAACGTGGCGACGCGCACCCCGATCAGTCTCACCGGTTCCTTCCTAGTCTCAAACTCTCTTAGCAGCTCCTTCGCCGTCTCTGCGAGCAGCTCCTCGCTATCGGTGTAGACTCCGAGCGACCGCTCCCTTGTGTACGTCTCGAAATAGTGGAATCTGATCTTGATGCCGGCGACCTTGAACCGGAAGTTCCCCTGCCGCAGCCTCCCGGCCAGCTCGTGCGCGGCGTCAGTCGCCTCGGCGTAGACCCTCCCAAAGTCCTCCACGTCATCCCTGAAGGTCCTCTCCACGCTGAGGGACTTCGGCATCTCCCGAGCGCGGACCGGTATCTGTTCCTGCGCGTGGACCACGCCCCAGAGCCACACGCCGGTCTTCCCAAACCACTGCATCAACTGCTTCCCGGGCATCGCCTGAAGCTCGCCAATGGTCTCTATGCCGCGCTCCTTCAGAAAGGCCTGCGTCTTCTTACCCACCCCCGGGATCACCGACACGGGCAACGGCGCGAGGAACTTCGCGGGCGAGTCCAGCGGGACGATGGTCAGGCCGTCGGGCTTCTGCATGTCCGACGCGATCTTCGCGGTCGACTTGTTGGGACCTATCCCGATCGAGCTGGTGAGACCGTGTATGTCTTTAACGGCCCTCTTCACGACGAAGGCGAGCTCCCTGGCCTCGTCCGACCCGCGCGCGCGTCCCCCGACATCCAGAAACGCCTCGTCAATCCCCGTCTGCTCGAACGCGTCTCCGAACCCTCGCAGCGTCCCCATCACCTCCTGGGAGACGCGCTCGTACAGGTCCATGTTGGGCCGAAGGTAGACTGCCCCTGGGCAGAGTTTCCATGCCCTCGAAATCGGCATCCCGGATCTCAACCCAAACTTCCTCGCCTCGTAGGAGCAGGTCACCACCACGCCCCGGCCCTTGCCCTGCTCGGGGTCCGCACCTACCACGACGGGGAGCCCGCGCAGCTTCGGGTTCTCCCTCATCTCCACGGACACGTAGAAGGCGTCGAGGTCTACGTGAAAAATTATCCTCGGTGCCTTGCCTTGCATCGCTTTCTAGAATCCTGTCAGCTTGCCCTGCTCCGGCTCGGAGTCTCTCTCCGCGGTCCAGTCGGACTCGATCATCCCAAGCAGCCTCTTGAACTCGTTGACCGACTCCGGCCCGAAACCGGCGAAGTGGTTGTTGAAGAAGACGTAGGTCTTGTCAAGTGAGTCGCTCTTCTCTTCCAGGTTGTGAGCCCACTTCTGCATCTCCTCCTTTCGCTCCTTCTGTATCGCGCCAAAGTTGGTGATGTCGCGCTCCCCGACCATGCGCAGATAGGCGAACTTCGCGGTGACCTCTGAAGGGGTCTCAAGGTACTGATTGAGCGACCAGACCATGGCGACGCCGTGGTCCTGGAGTAGCTTGTAGATGTCCGGTTTGAACCACGACTTGTGCCTGAACTCGATCGCGTGCTGGTACTTCGGGTTCAGGGCGTTCACGAACTTCTCCATCACGGCCATGTGCTTCTCGACCTTGATCGACGGCGGTAGCTGGGCGACGATCGGTCCTAGCTTCGGCCCGAGCTTGCTCACCACGGAGTAGAAGTAGGTCAGCGTGCTCTCGAAATCGACGAGCTTGTTGTCGTGAGTGATCTTCTTGGGGAGCTTCAGAGAGAATAGGAAGCCATCGGGCGTGACCGTCTTCCATCGCTGTATCAGGGATTGGTTCGGTATCCTGTAGAAGCTGGAGTCTACCTCGACGCAATTGAATATTTTCGAGTAGAACTTGAGATAGTCGCCGGCCGGAAGGTCCTTCGCGTAGAAGGGTCCCGCCCAGTCCTTGTACGACCAGCCGCTGCAGCCCACCCTGACCTTTTCAGCGAGCGACAAACGGGCCGAATGGGTTGGCGCACGTAATAAACGGCGTGGTGCGCACGCCTCGCTGACAATCTCTGAAGGATGCCCCCTATTCGGGCGGGATTTCCTTGAACCTGAGCATCAGGTCTATGCCCTTGCCCTTGTTGTAGTAGTACGAGATGGCGTAGATGACGAGTCCTCCGGCGAACACGCTCACGAGGCCTGCTATGTAGTTGGGGTTAACGGGGGCGTTCGTGTAAGCCGGGCTCGCTGCCGCCACAGCCACGAACACTCCCACCAGGAAGGTCGCAAGTCCGAGGATGGCTATCACCGGCACTCCGCCTATCTTTCTTTGGACGGCGGCCGAAGTCTCCTTGAACAGGGCCTTCCTTCTGTACGGGAATAACACGCCGGCCAGGCCGACGAAAGCGATGGAGAGGTAGAGGCCGGATGTCGTGTACGCAAGGAAGGTGAGAACGTTAGCGGCGTAGAGAGAGATCAATATGTAAATGAGGCCGATCACCGCGATAAGAGAGAGAGCGAAGTTGGGGGAACCCCTCTTGCTCAATTGTGAGAACTTTGAGGGTACCAGCCCGTCGAAGCTCCAGGCGAAGACTATCCTGACGGTCGCCAGCACTATCGTTTCCAACGAGCCCAGGACGGAGGCGATTATCGCCAACGGGACCAGCACCGCCACGACCGGGCTGGGATTGGCAAAGATGACCAAGAACGAGGCAATAGGAGCAGAGGGAACGGTCCATGCCGCGTTCCCTGTCGACGCGAGCAGGGAAGCGTCGTTGATGAACTGGCCGCCCATTATGGAGAACGGGGCCTGGAATACGAGGAAGACCACGAAGGCGAAGACGATCACGGACCCGATCACGCCAATGAGCTGCGACCTCTGGTTCTGCTTGACCTCACCGCCCATGTAGGTCGAGAAGTTGTACCCGAGGTAGTTCAGGAAACTGTAGAAGGTGCCCAGCGTGATCCCAGCTATTGTGAAAGTCGTCACATACCCTGCTTTGGTCGCTGCGGCGATTATCCCATCGTAGTTCGCCCCCGAGAGCGAGTTGAAATTGCTCTGGAACGTGTGAGCCGACGATGTGGCGAGCGCTAGTAGGAAGACCGTGAGTCCCGCCACCACCACGATGAACGTCACCCAGGTGTAGCGGAAGGTGTTCTTGACACCTATTGCCGCGGCAAGGACGATTATCACCAGGACCATCAGGCTGCCCAGCAGCACCGAATTCTGGCTCGTGACGTCGTTCGCAAGCGACAGGTATCCTGAGCTTCCAGTCGCGACAGAGAGGTCTACTAGCATGGTACCTAGACCATAGGTCATGAGCCAGCCCGAGACCGGCCCGATGAAGGAGAGGAAGAAAACGACGACGCCGAAGCTCTCCATGAAACCGATCGAAGGGTGGATTATCCTGCTGACCCACACGTAGTCCCCTCCGGTCCTCGGGAAAGCAGAGGTCATGTAGTAATACAGACCGGCGATGAGAATGTTAGGCGCAAATGCCAGCAGGACGGTCAGCGGGGTGTCGATTCCCTGGTAGGTGGAGCCGGCGAAATAGATGTACAGAAGAGGCCAGGGGAGCCCCATGTTGAGAAGGTTGAACATAAGCACGTCTCTGGACGTGAGCTGCCGAATCAGTCCCGTTGCCTCCCTTACGAACAGTGGTGGCTTGACAGCCAAGCGCCAACCTCATAGAAGATTAGAATATTTATGCGTTAATTCGCGGCGAATTTACCAATATTCCTCACCATCCGGCGGCCGCAGCCACGTCAGCTACACGATTTCGGTGATGTAGAAGAGGTATGGTTGAGTTTGCGTCGGGAAGGCATCCGCGGCGGTGAAGTTTATCCGGCACACGACCATGCCGTTGATTGGAGATTTTATTCTCTCGGTCACGTCGCCGCTGAAGTTCCAGATTTCACCCAATATCTCGCCCTTCTTGATCAGGTCTCCGTAACCGACTTTCGGTATGAAAAGGCCGGCAGTCCTGTTTGCGACCAGGACTGGGTTCTTCAGCGTCTTCACGCCCCTCCGATAATGGGCTTTCCCCGCGAGTATGCCCATGTGCTTCATCACATTGATCAGACCATCGTAGTGTATCGAGACGGTCTCATCGTCCGCCTTGCCCTCCTTTCCCGCCTCGAGCATCGTAGCGGGAATTCCGCGTGACGCGGCCTCCCAGTAGAGCGTCCCATCTGCCGTCACGGCGTAGGTTGTTCCGACGGGTGGTACGCTGGTGCTCTTGGATGCTGGAAGCGCATCGAGGTGGTACGACACCGGAAAGCAGGATGCAAGCTGCGACGACTTTCTGTCGACGACCTTATTCCCGGTCCTCGGGACGTAATTGAAAGGAACGAGCGCTTCGTTGTAGTCGGCCCCGTGCAGGTGTACGACCGCGTCTCCCTTGAGAGCGACCTCATGGAGAATCTTGTGCGCGATTTGGAACGTGATGGTCGCGCCGGGGTCTCCAGGATACGCACCGTAGGGGTTCACCTGGTCGATGGGGTTCACGAAGAGTGACCTGGCATCGAAGGCTATCGGGTTCGCCAGAGGCATTATGATCACTGTTCCCGATATCTCGGAGGCCTTCAGGTCATGCGCAAGCCTGACGGCGGCGACTATCCCCGAATATTCGCATCCGTGCTCTCCCGCGATGATGACCAGTGTCTGGCCTTCCTTCTTTCCCTGGATTATCGATAGCGGCAGGTCGACGCTACTGGCGGCTCGTTCCGCGACCCTGAACTTGCCATGGACGGAGCGCCCAGGTGAACTCTTCACGTTTCCTATCTGGACTACCGAGACCATGCATCGCTCATTCTTGAGGTCGCTTATTTAAGACGAAGGCCCTCCCCAATCTACGAGCGTGTATGGGTACGCTGCGTCGTCGCAATGGCCTCTTCCATGATATCGAGGCCAACCTTGGCGAGCTTTGCCGAGATGTTGAGAGCAGGCGTTATCCTGGAGACATTCCCATAGAGGCCGTCGTAGGCCGTGAGCAGCCCTCGATGGAAGGCAAGCTCACAGGTCTTCTTCACCTTGTCGACGGAAGGCGCCTTCGATTTCTTCGAGCGGACGAACTCTATCCCGATCAGTAGGCCCATGCCCCTCACATCGCCTACGATGTCGTAGTCGCGCTGCATCCTCTTGAATCTCCGCTTCATCGACGACCCGACCTCGGAGGCGTTCTCCCATAGCCTCTGCTTCTCGAGCGCGTTGATCATCGACAGCGCCCCCGCACATCCGAGCAGGTGTCCGGCCCCGGTCAAGACGTGGCTGCCATGGGGCCAGTCCATCACCTCGGACCGGGCGACGCAGGCGCTGACCGGCAGCCCGCCACCGAGAGGCTTCCCGAGGAGCGTGATGTCAGGTTCTATCCCCCAGTGTTCCGACGCGAACATCCTGCCGGTCCTGCCAAAACCCGTCTGCACTTCGTCTACGATCAGCAATATCCCGTGGGACCTGCACACCTCAGCTAGCCGCTGCAGGAAGCCACGAGGTGGGACGAGCACGCCTGCGTCCCCCTGAATCGGCTCCACAATCAGGCCCGCAACCTCGTCCGCCGGGGCGACCGTCCTGAAGACGTGGTCCTCCAGGTGATCGATCACCCAGTCACCCATGTCTCCCGGTCCGTCCCAGCGATACGGATACGGGTATGGAATGTGGGTCACCTCCGGGACCAATGGGGAGAAGCCCCTGACCGTTCCGGCGCTGTAGCCAGATACAGAGAGCGCGCCATACGTGGCTAGCCCATGATTGGAGCCTGTGAACGAAATGAAGCGCTTGCGTTTAGTGTGCCACCGCGCCAGCTTCATCGCGGTGTCCGTGGCGTCGGACCCCGACAGTCCCAGCGCGACCTTCTTCTCGCTATGCCCCGGGGCGATCTTCGATAGCTTCTCACAAAGCTCGACCACCATCTCATTGTAGAAGTATCCCGGGATTGGCTGATACGTGGCGAGACCGGACAGCTGTCGCCTCAGGGCCTCCAGGATCTCCGGATGGTCGATGCCGAGCGCCTGAGTCGCTGCTCCGGAATTGAAGTCGAGGAAGACGTTTCCATCGACGTCTTCGATGAACGAACCCTCGCCGTCCTTGAGGACGAGAGGGAGGTACCTCCAGTTAGATTGAGAGACGACCTTCTCATCCCGGGCGATGACCTTCCGCGCCAG
The DNA here is from genome assembly GCA_027886865.1 of Nitrososphaerota archaeon. The sequence goes on along the minus strand of JAPCJR010000029.1, from coordinate 1,727 downwards.
CGGCCCGGGAGGCTTGACTCTTATCATCGGCTTCGAATATTTCATGCAGGGACCGACCGGAGTGGTAATCTTTCTGATAAAAGCTTAAGATTATTGTAAGCGTGAGACCGGCGAGAACAAGAAAATGGGCGATTCTAAGATAGTGACTCCTCCGCCTGGTCCAAAAGCAAGGAAGCTCATAGAGAGGGAACTCAAGCTGCTGCACCAACCGTCGATAGACCGCGTCTATCCGATATTCACAAAGACAATCGATGGTGCCGTCGTCGAGGACGTCGACGGAAACCGCTACCTCGATTTCGCCATCGGCTCAGGCAGCATGTCCCTTGGCGGTGCGCCGGGGCCGCTGGTCAAGACGATAATTGAGAGGGCACAAGAATTGGGCCACGGATCCTATCCATATCTCAACCCCGCCGTCATAGAGTTTGCAGAGAAGCTTTCGTCGGTCGCCCCGGGCAAGAGCAAGAAGATGGTCGCCATGCTCTCTACCGGCAGCGAGGCAGCAGACTTCGCCTTCAGGGTAGGGAGGGGATTCAGAAGGAAGCCGCAATTCATCAGCTTCATCGGAGGTCATCACGGTTTCTCCCTGGGAGCGCTGGCGCTCTCGGGGCACTATGCTGCGATGTTCAGGAACCATCCTCATCTCGTCCCCGGGGTGACCCACGCACCCTACGCCTACTGCTACAGGTGCCCGTTCAAGCTCGAGTACCCCAGCTGCGGCATGGCGTGCGCAGACTACATCGAGGAGACCCTCCTGACCACCATCTCACCTCCCGAGAACACGGCCGGCTTGATCGTCGAGCCCATCCAGGGACCTGCGGGCATCATCCCTCCCCCACCCGGCTGGCTACAGAAGGTCTATGACATCTGCAAGAGGAACGGAATCCTGTACATCGACGACGAGGTCTTCGCGGGGCTCGGAAGGACCGGAAAGATGTTCGCCATCGAGGAGAACCCTGGGATCGACCCGGACATGATGATAGTCGGAAAGACGCTAGGTGGAGGCATGCTTCCCATGAGCGCGGTGGTGATGAAAGAGGAGGTTGCGATGAGCATCGAGCCGGGGGCGACCTCCAGCACGCTCCACGGATACCCTCTTGGTGCGGCCGTGGCCACGAAGGTCATCGAGACCATCCAGGACGACGGCCTTCTTGCGAGGAACACCAAAGAGGGCAAGCACCTGATGAAGAGGTGCCTTGAGCTTCAGGAGAAGCACAAGTGGATCGGGGACGTCAGGGGGAAGGGACTGATGGTTGGCCTCGAGTTCGTGAAGGACAGGAAGACCAAGGAACCCCTCCGCAAGGAGGTCAGGGACATCGCCTGGCGGTCGGTACAGAAGGGGCTCATATTCGAGTGGTTTGGTCTGAAGGGCAATGTCATCAAGCTCTACCCGAACTATTTCGTCACGCGGGAGCAGGTAGACGAAGGCGTCGACATACTTGATGCCGCCATCACCGATGTCGAGCAGGGAAGGAAGTCCTCGACCAATTTCGACTCCGCCTACGTCGTGTCGGCCGGCTGGATGTGATTTATTAGGCGCGGGTCCGGCTGCGATACTGCTCGAAGCTTGGCAGCCTACCACAAACGGGACGAGGAGAAGGAAGCGGTCAAGGGGCACAACCACCCGGCTAGCGAAAAGTGCGGCCCGTACTGTCCACGGAACGAGCACTACAAGGGACCGAAGAAGAGATTTGACTTCAGGCACAGGAACAAATAGCAATCAGCGAGCT
>JAPCJR010000005.1 GCA_027886865.1 Nitrososphaerota archaeon | reverse complement strand
GAGCAGCAGGCTGTTAACCTGTTGGTCGACCGTTCGAATCGGTCCCACGCCGCTCATCATCTTCAGCCTATTCATTTTTTGATGGGCCATAGCGAGCCTCTTCCTCGGCGTCAAGAAAGGCGGCCTCAAGACACCATACCAAAAAGCGCGCCCTGATGCTGGGCCCGTCTACTTCTTTGAAGCTCTCTTGCCCGTCACCGTGTAGGCCACAGCCTCTCCCACATCCTCGGCGTGGTCAGCTATCCGCTCCAGATAGCGCAGGACCAGCGTGCCCGAGATGTAGCACTTCATGTCGCTGCTGGTCTCCTTCGTTATCCTTCTGAGATAACTCCGGTAGATCTCGTCGACCACATTATCCATCGTCTTCAACTTGCCGGCCATCATGACGTCTCTCTCGGTGAAGGCCTTGATGCTAAGGTGTATCATCTCCGCCGCCTGCTTTGCCGCCCGGTCGACGTCGGACTTGTCGCACTCAGAGAGGTCCTTGTATAGCGAAAGAATGTCGGTGATGTCGTAAGCATATCTGCCGAGGCGTGAGAACCCGTAGGATATCTCCATCGACGACGTTATGAAGCGCAGGTCGGACGCGACAGGCTGGTACCTTGCGATTATCTCTGTTGCCAGGTCAAGAGCGTCATCCTGGAGCCTAGCCAGCTGCTCGGACTTGGCGTATATCTCGTCGCGCACGTCAATCCCCTGCGAGTAGGCTTCGATGGCCTTGTTCACCGTGGTCTCGGAGAGATTCCCCATGTCGATGACGATCTTTGTCAGTTTCTCCAGCCCCATCTCCATTAGTCGCATAGTAACATCCCACCACTAGAGCGATTACAGGTTTCCTCTGATGTACTTCTCTGTCAGCGGGCTCTTCGGGTTCTCGAACACGTCCGAAGCCGGTCCGAACTCGACAAGGTCGCCCTTGTACAGGAAGGCGACGCTGGTCCCCACTCTTGCTGCCTGCTGCATGTTGTGGGTTACTAGGACTACGGTGTAGTTCTCCTTAAGTTCGACCATCAGCTCCTCAACTTTGGATGTCGAGCCTGGGTCGAGCGCCGATGCAGGTTCGTCCATCAGGATCACCTCGGGTTTTACCGCGAGTGCCCTCGCGATACAGAGCCTCTGCTGCTGGCCACCCGAGAGTCCCCACGCACTCTTCCCGAGCCGATCCTTGACCTCGTCCCACAATGCCGCTTTTTGGAGGCTCTCGCTCACTATGCTGTCGAGCTCGGCCTTGCTCTTGGTGAGGTGGTGTATTCTGGGCCCGAATGCCACGTTATCGTAGATCGAGATTGGGAACGGGTTGGGCTTCTGGAAGACCATGCCGACCCTCGTCTTCAGAAGCACGGGGTCGACGGTCGGCGCATAGATGTCCTCTCCGTCTAGGAGGACCTTCCCGGTCGTCCTGAACCCAGAGACTTCGTCGTTCATCCTGTTCAGGGTCCGTACCAGGGTGCTCTTGCCGCACCCGGAAGGTCCCATGAAGACTGTAATCTTGTTCCTCTCGATTGAGAGGTTGATGTCCTTTAGGACCTCGAGAGAGCCGTAGTAAGCACTGAAGTCGACCAACTTCATCAACGCGTCCACGGATTCCTGCGATCCGTGTATGTACGCCGGAGTGGCTTCCCTCATCTCCTCGCTGCCGCTTTCTTCTTTCATCATGACAGACTTACTGGTCATACCATTCATCCACCGTCATTTATACCTTAGAAAACCGCTTCAAACCGAACCTTGCGGCCACGTTCAGCGTCAATACGATCAGTATCAGCAAGAATGTAGCAAGGTACGCCAGGTCGACATCCTGCGGGAGCGGGGACTGGTAGAACAGCCAGATGAACCCTGTGAGATACCCGAGCTGTGAATGGAGCAGGCCCGTGGGGTTGTAGTTCGCGAAGTTCGCCGTGTAGAGGAGCGGCGCGGTCTCGCTGAGCGCAATCCCGATGGAGAGCAGTATGCCCGTGAGGATCCCCGGCAGCGCGAACCTGAGGACGAGCCGGTTGATCATGGTCGCCTTCGTGCTGCCCAAGGCGATGGCCCCTTCCTTGATTCCCGCGGGGACCTTCTTGATGGCTATCTCGGTGGTCCTGAAGATGTACGGGAACATTATGATAGAGAGCGCGACCGCCCCGGCCAAAGCCGAGTAGCCCCAGTTGAAGTAGATGACGAATGTCAGGAAGCAGACGTAACCCAAGACGATTGAAGGGACGCCCGCAAGGACATCGGCGCAGAACCTGAGGCCCTCTGAAAACCTCCCTCCTTTCGAGAACTCGGCCATGTATATCCCTCCCAAGACGCCGAGTGGAATCGCGATGGCTGACGCGAGGACCGTCAAGATTCCCGTTCCGATTATCCCATTGGACAGCCCCGGCGTCGAGGAAATGGGGGTGCCCAAGAGACGGGGGAGCGAGATGAGCTCTAGGCCATGGTACGCGAATATGTAGAGCAGGTCGCCCAAAGGGATGATGACTGCAAGGACGCAGGCGACGGCTACCCACCTTAGGACCAGGTCAATGCGCTTCCTTCTCTTGTGATTCGCAACGACGCTGGGAGAATTCCATGGTGAAGGGCGAGCTATCGGCGGCCGGCTACTTTCAGAGCTCATACGCCTATCACCACTTTGCCTTCCGCGCCGGAGAGGACGCCGCGCCTGACGAGCAACCGCGCGCCGATGTTCACGACCATCGTCACGGCGAGCAGAACGAGCGCCAGCTCGCCTAGAGAGTACACGAACATGTTTGTCGGGTCTGTGAACGCCCCGTCGAAGTTGAGCGCAAGGAATGCGGCTATGGTGTTAACCGGATAGTACAGGGTATGAGGAATACCGCTGGCACCGCCAGAGACCATCGCCACCGCCATCGTCTCTCCGAGAGCGCGGCCGAGACCGAGAATCACCGATCCGATTATCCCGGTCCTGGCGAAAGGAAGAACCACCTTCCATGTTATCTCCCAGTTGGTCATGCCGAGTGCCTTCCCACCCTCCTTGAGTTCGCGTGGCGTCTGGGCCATAGCATCCCTGCTGATCGAGGCGACGATTGGGACTATCATCAGGCTGAGAATCAGACCTGAAGCGATAAGACCGGAGCTGTACACTGGTCCTCCAAGCCCCGGAATGAAGCCCAGATAGCGGGCTATCTCGGGTTCGATATAGCGGATAAGAATCGGCCCCAAGATGATGAAGCCCCAGAGGCCGTAGACTATGCTCGGTATCCCGGCAAGTAATTCCACTACAAAGGATACCGGCGACGCGATTCTGGCGGGTGCTACCTGGGATAGGAATATCGCTATCCCGATGCTAACCGGGACTCCTATCAGGATTGCCATGAACGAAGTCAACAACGTCCCGACAAAGTATGGGACCATGCCATACGCGGCGCCCACGAAGTGCTGGATTCCGTTGGTGACTGTAACCGTGCTATCGAGAGCAGGGTTCCACGCGGATGAGGTGAAGAAATCCAAACCGTTGTAAACGAAAGAACGATAACTGTAAATGACGAGGACTGCTATGATTAAAAATAGAAAGAGGAAGGCACTGCTTCCCAGCAGTGCCGTTACTACCTTGTAGACGCGGTCTGTTGTGCTGGACCCGGAGCTAGGCTTCAACTACGCTATCTTTGCCTACCCTGTGATCTGGAGGATCTGCCCACAAGTGAGCTGAAGCACAGAGGCAGGTAGAGGGACGAAGCCGACCTGGTTCAGGAAGTATGGAGAGTTGCCGTACTGTGGCGAGGTTGCATAGTTGAGCAGGGCGATGATGTCAGTTGCGAGTGCCTGGTTGGGCTGGTTAGAGTTAACGAGGGCGTATTCGAAGTTGACTATAGGGTACGAGGTAGCTCCCGGACCGTAGATTAGGGAGATTCTCTCGCTGGGAGGCGTGCTGGCATACTGGGCGTTGAGTGCTGATGATACGTTCGGTGTCGTCAGAGGTACGAAGTTGCCCGCCAGGTTTTGGAGCTTGCCGTTACCGAGTCCCGCTGCATTGGCCTGTGCGAGGTAGCTGACACCGATGTAGGCGATGGAATACTGGGTCTGCGAGGCAGCCTGGAGCATTCCAGAGTTGCCGTTCTCAGCCTGCGCAGTTGGGACGGATGGCCATGCGACGGTGTTGCCCGCACCGATAGCCTTCGCCCAGTCAGCGTTGGCTGCCGTAAGGTACGAGGTGAAGAGGTTGGTGTCTCCGCTGCTGTCGGAGCGGTGGAGCGGGACGATGAGCTGGTGTGGAAGTTGGCTCGCCGCCAGTGGGTTAGATGCCTTTATCGCTGCGTTGTCCCAGTAAGTGATGGTTCCGTTGTAGATTCCCGAGAGTATGTTCGCCGTGAAGTTCAGCTGATGTGTTACGCCGGGGAGGTTGTAGTTGACCTGCTGTGCGGACACTGCGACCGCTATGTTGAGGATGTTGGGGTACTGGTTCACCTGCGCGTTGCTGAGGAATGGGTCAGAGCCGCCGATGTTGATGGTGTTCTGCTCCACTCCTGTCTGTCCTGCGCCGCTGCCGCCTGCTGCGGTGTTGACCTGGACGTTGGTGTAGTCATGGGTGAAGTTGGTCGCCCAGAGCTGGAAGAGAGGGAAGAGTAGAGACGAACCCGCTTCCGATATCGGGGTCGAGGTACTCGGAAGAGAGGAGGAACCGAACGGAGGCAACGTAGGGCAAGCCGTGGTAGTGTCGACGCTCGTCGCCGTGCTGGTGCTTGTACTGATACTGGTGCTTGTACTGATACTGGTCGAAACGATCGTCGAGGTCGGTCCGGTGATGGTCACCGTGTTGGTGCCGGACACAGACACAGTATTGGTCTGAATGACTGTGGCAGTGCTAGTGGCTGTGTTCGTCACGGTGTTCGTGACGGCAGGCAGCGTTTGCGTTACTGTTGAGAATTGGGTTGAAGTTGAGGTGGACGCACTGATGCTGCCGGCAGCCGCGTAATAGCCTGCTAACGCAGCCACTATTATTACGACTATGACGACGACACCAATGATCGCGCCACCTATTCCGTGTCTTTTGCTATATCTTTCAGAGAAAGATGACATTTTCGTCTTAAACGACCAGCTTTAACTCTATAAGTGAAAATCGCAAGGGAAATATATGGATGAAGATGGCCATATTGACATCTATTTTCCGTGTTGATTATGTCCACAGAACATCAAAAAGGCGAAGTCAGGAAGATTCAGTTCTCCGGCAAGTCCTCGTACATGCTGGCGCTCCCGAAGAAGTGGGTCGAGGAGATGGGTCTGGGGGCAGGGGATTCGGTTGCGGTCGAAAAACAGGGTGATTCTTCGCTCATAGTGACGCCTCGGGTCGGGAAGATGGCATCGGGCAGGACCGAGGCCATCGTGGAAGTCTCCTCGAGGAACAAGACCGACTCGATCGTCAGACAATTGATCTCAATCTATCTGCTCGGATACAGCACGATCCAAATCAAGGCGAGGGAGGGGCCGCTCACGTCTGCACAGAGGGACGCGGTGAAGGAGGCGACAAGGAGACACTTGATTGGGACGGAGATCATCGCTGACTCGAGGGAAGGCATCACCCTGCAAGTCCTGCTGAGCTATCCGGAACTCAGTGTGAAGAACGTCTTGAAGAGGATGTTCCTAATCTCGGAGTCCATGCATCGAGACGCGGTACGAGCTCTGGCGAAAGGTGACAAGGACAGCGCCAAAGCGGTGACGAAATCGGACGACGAGGTCGACAGGTTCAGCCTGTACGCCATCAGGCAGCTGAACATGGCGGTCCAGAACGACTTCGTCCTCAGGGAGATAGAACTGAAGAACAGGAGGGACTGCCTAGACTACAGGCTGATCGTCAAGAGCGTAGAGCGTGTAGCGGACCATGCTAACAAAGTAGCCGAAGGGGTGCTTCGCATCGACGGGCAAATCAATCAGCAGGTCCTCGACAAGGTGGTAAAGATGAGCGAGTACGCCGTGGGTCTATTCGAAGAGGCAGGCCTGGCTCTGTTCAAGGGAGATTACCAAGGAGCGGACGAGGTCGTGGAGAGCGCGAAGGAGGCAGCCGCCATGCAGGAGGACATCCTCAGCACGATTGGGAAGAGCAAGGAGTCCGAGGTCGACCAGGTACTGCCGGTGGTCGTTGAGGACATACGGAGGACCGCAGAATACGCGGCAGACATAGCCGAGGTCGTGATCAACATGAACACAGAGGGAACTATGACCGCGACGGCGGATGGGCCGCTGATGAAGGCAGCCTAGAAGACGGTCCTAGCTCTGTTTGGCGCGGGGTAGCCAAGGAAGCAGGAGGTAATCTGCCCCGAAATCTGAGTCAGTGCACTCCATCGTCGAGACGGAGAGTCCCGCTAGGAAGAAGAAGTGCTTCGCTCCGCTCTTGTAGATTATCCTGGGTTTCTCCACGTGGATTATCTCGAGGAATTCGATTCTCCCGAAGCCCGCCTCTGCTATGTTACCATGAACGCGACCGACTTCCTCTTCGGTCATTGTTGACGCCATTGTCATTTCTATTCTCACTCGCTACCATATTCTACGGTTCAGAGTATAAGGGTTACACACATTTTCCATATGGAACATGTTGCCGCGATGTCATCTTCGCGCTCGCAGAATGTCGGCGAATCTCATCCGGTGGCTTCGGTCAACCTGGTAAGGAGCTCGACGAGCTGACGCGCCTCCTCTTTCGAGAGCGATTTCAGCGCGTCCGTGATGAATCGGTTGTACAGCTTCAACCCCACCTCCAGACTCTCACGGCCCTTGTGCGTGATCCTGACATTGACAACCCGCCGGTCATCACTTGCGCGCTCCCTCTCTACGAGCTTCTCTGCCTCCAGCCTATCGACCAGCCCGGTGATCGAGGCGGGAGTCATGTAGAGCTCGGTCGCAAACTTGGCCATGGGTGAAGGCCCGTTCACCGAGAGGGACTTCAGTATCCTCAGCTCCATACGCGTGAGGCCGATCGAAGCGAGATTGCGCTCCCACAGCCGCTGGAAGCGCCTCCATGCATCTCCGAATGCTGTGACGAAATCGACTTCCTCGGAGAGGTCCGGAGTCAAGCGCCTGCCTCCTTGGGCCTCTGATCGGATTCTTCCGCGCTTCGCGCATCCGGGGAGACTCCACGGGCGAGAGGGACCGGAAGCGGTCGTTCCCGCTGCGCAGATTTGGCGGGGAGGGCTCGCGACGCCAGTTCATCGCCCCTGAAGTAGGAGATGATCAAAGCAACGACCGATATCCCTAGCCCGATGTAGAACGTGATGTGGAGCGCGGACATGAAAGCCGGTGCGATTGCATTCGGGAAGAAGGTCGTGCCCGTGAGATATTGCAGCGTACTTGCGGGAATCGAATTCGTCACAGATGACGGTATAGCCGCGAGTATGGAAGAGACCGGATTGAACCCGAGGAATGCGGCGAAGACCGCACTGGTCGCTGGGATGTGTACAAAGTACTGGCTGAGCTGCGGGACTCCTGCGCCGACCATGGCCGACTGGAAGGCCCCTGGAAGACTGGAGGTCAGCGACGAGATGATTATGGTGAAGAAGATGGCGAGGCTGATCGTCTGGCCCGTGTTTTGGAGCGTCGCTCGCATTCCGGAAGCGACGCCTCTTGCCTGCGCCGGGACCGAGTTCATGATCGACAGGACGTTCGGCGACGCGAAGAGGCCGCTCCCTATCCCCATGAAGAAGACTATGATGGCGAAAGGAACATAGCTGAAGTCGTAAGGCAGGAAAGCAAGCGCGAAGAAGGAGGCCGCCGTGACCAGCATCCCCAACACCGTGAGCGTCCTCGCTCCGTGCTTGTCGGCCAGAGAGCCGCTTATCGGTCCCATTACGACGAACCCGATGAGCAGCGGGAGTATGTAGATTCCCGACCAGAACGGGGTCGACTGGTAGCTGTAGCCGTGTAACGGTAGCCAGATACCCTGAAGGAGTATGATGAGCATGATCTGGACACCGCCCCTTGCGATCGAAGCTAGCAATCCCGCGACATTGGCGGCGGCGAAGGTCCTGTTCTTGAACAGCCGTAGGTCGAACATCGGCTCCGACACGCGCATTTCTATCAATGGAAAGACCGCGAGGAGCGCGGCGCCCACTGCGAGGGAGGTGATGACCCACGGGTCGCCCCAACCGGTGCTTGCTGTCCCGTACGGGATCAGGCCGTAGGATACGGCCACAAGCACGAGGGTTAGACCCACACCGAACGTGACGTTACCCCAGATGTCCAACTTCTGGTTCCGTCTAATCACCGCTGTCTCCTTTAGCTTCCAGTACGACCAGATCGTCCCGATCACGCCGACGGGGACGCTGACGAGGAAGACATACCGCCAGTCGAACGTGGCGAGGACTCCGCCCAGGATCAGTCCGATCGTCGAGCCTGCGAGGACCGATATCATGTTGATCCCGAGGGCGCGACCCCTCTCATTCTGCGGAAAGGCGTCTGTGATTATTGCCGCGCCGTTGGCGAAGAGGAAGGCACCGCCAATCCCCTGGATGATCCTGAAGACGATCAGCTCCTGGGCGCCAAGGATGCCGCTGTTAGGCGTGAGATAGAGCAGCGTGGAACCGACTGTGAAGATCGCAAAGCCCAGATTGAAGAGCTTGACCCTCCCGAACATGTCCGAGATCCGCCCGAAGGTGACGAGGAGCGTGGAGGTGACCACGCTGTACCCGAAGAGGAGCCAGAGCAGATACTGGAAGGAGGTCAGCGGGTCGATGTCGATGCCCCTGAAGATCGCCGGGAGCGAGATGAGTACGATGGTGCTGTCTATCGAGGCCATCAGGACGCCTATCGTGGTGTTTGACAGCGCGATCCACTTGTACTCGACCATGTGCTAAGGTGCCAAAATATTTAGCTATATAATATTTAACCAGCTAACTATATTCGTTCGGCAACCTACCAATTGCTTCACTTTATCTAACAGCCCCAAGGTCGGAAGTGACGTGGAAGGGAGCGCGCAGGAACAGGTGAAGAAAGAGGTGACGGCCTTCATCGAGTCTTTCTTCGATGCGGGCAAGGAGAAGGAGCTCACCACCCTGATGGACTTTCACGCTCCCGACAAGCTGTTCAGCAAGTTCGACGAGCACCCGCCTTATACGAGGCAGAACTCAGAAGAGGCGTTCGTTTACGAGCAGGCCTCCTTCGCCAACATCTCAGATTACGAGTACAAGATCGACGCCCTGAGGATCGACGTTGTGGGCGACACGGCCATAGCGACGTTCTACCTCACTTTCAAAGGGGTCTTCGTGAACGACTATTCGTTCGAGGGGATGACGGTAGGGTCGCGCTCGCGAGTGACGATGGTGGTCGCAAGGTTCAGGGGCGGATGGAAGATGGTCCACGAGCATTTCAGCTCGTTCCCGGACATGACCAAGAAGGAACTGCCCCGGAGGTGAGCCGCTACCCTAGGCTGCGTCGCAGCCGGGCGGCCTGATCGAACGCGTCGCGGGCCTCGTTCTCCTCCTTGAGCATGTAGGAGATCAGGAAGTTGTTGGTGAAGTTCTCGTGCTTCTTCGTCGAGCTGCTCTTCGGTCCGAGCTTGACGGAGAAGCTCTCCTCCACGGCCGAAAGGTCGGCGACGAGCTTCCCCAGAGAATCTCTGAGATTCTGCGTCGGTATCCCCGCAACCTTTGCGACCCTGGGATAGACCTCCATCAGCATGTTGATTGTCTGCCATGATACCAGGGAACCGACCGCCCTGAAGTCCTTCCTGATGTTGACATAGACGCTCTCGAGTGCCGACCATTCCTCGTCGGTGAGCTCTCCGAGCGCGCTCGCGCCGATGAACTCTGGTGGGACTCCCAGCGAGTAAAAGGCGGCGGCGAACGGGATTGCCCTGGGCATTGTCTTGCCCTTCACGTTTCTGCTGTATCCGAAGAGGCCGATGTGCAGCTTCCGGGCTCTGCGCCTCGGGACGTACTGGGCCACGCTGTTGATGAACGGGGCGAGCTCCTCTATCCTGGACTGGTAGGCAGAGATCAGCTTGTACATGGCGGTCCTGAGGACCTGCTCCTGCTCGGGGTCTACCGTGTCAGGAACGCCGTTGGGCAATTTTGAGTTGAGCTCCGAGACGGCGCTCTTCACCTGGTTAAGCGGATAGTCGTACCTGAAGGCCGACTGGACGGTCACGGTGCTCAGACCCTTGTATTCCGACAGGAAGTTCTCCACGTTCGACGGCGAAAGGTGCCCCCTGAAGGGCATCGACCCGACGCCAATCATCGGGTAGAGCTCCACGCCGGTCTCCCTGTGAAGCGAGTGCAGTTTGGAGAGCGCTATCTTCGCGAGGAGGACGGCGGGTATGAGGCCGTAGTTGAGGGCCGGGTCCGAGCGCGCGATGAATACCCTGAGCTCCCTCGTCGGGACCGATGCGATGTATTCCTTCACAAGGGAGTCGATCAGCAGCAGGTGCTCCATGTCCTCCACGAGCGGGATCACGTTTATCCGACGAGGCCGGAACTCCCCCACCCACTTCCTCACCGTCATCGATTCTGATAGCTTCAGGTTTCCGACCCCGGCGATCGCCTTTTCGTAGTAGTTGTGGAGCCACGTCAGCTCCTTGCCGCTGGTGGTGAACGGGAGTATGACCTCGAACACCGGGGTGGCCGGTTTCTTGTAGAATACCGAGGCGACATCCGAGCTGAGGGGAATCGTCTGGAGCGTCTCGGTCACAATCTTGCGCTCTGCGATCTCGATCTGCGGATTGGGCACCCTGTAGGTCATGAAGATGTCCTCGCCAAGCATTCGCTTCTGGAAGAAGGCCGGGTACGCGCTGAGGAGCTTCCTGATGACGTTGGTGTCTACGTCCTTCCCTTCGGAATCCCACATGACCTCATCGCACCCGAGCTCGCCGTAGGCAAAGAACGCCTCACGCAGCTCAGCCTCGCCTTCGATCACCTCACCCCCGGACCACGCCGGCGTCGTGACGTTGTCGGGATGTTGCGTCGACATCGTGCGCGGGATTCTTCTTTCTTTCAAACTTGCCCTAATCGGGATGACCCTTCGGGCTGCAAGGTAGATTAACTAATCGAAATTTAACTAATCGAAATCCAGGTGAGCTGAACCAGGGCCGACGGCGGTCGAGCTTTCCCTTAGGGGAGTCTCGGCTTTCTTCCTGCGAGCGCGCCATAGACAATCAGGGCCAGGCTAGCGAAGAAGTAAAGGCCGAAGCCCGTACTCATCATGGCTCCGTTTATCTCGGTCGCATTCACCACGCTTGTATTCACCTGCAAGAATCCGGCTATGCCCACCGCAATGAGCGCGGCGCCTACCAGCACGCTTACCGTCTTGATTGCCTTGAGTCGTGACATTCTATTTCACAGAGAAAAGGCGACCTCTCGATAATATAAAAATATTTTATATCATAAGTCATAATATTACAAATGTTATACGACATAAGTTATTCTGTAGTCTGGACCTGCATCCCAACCGACGATGCAGATATATCGATGGTTCAGAACGCAAAGAAGATATGACAGTCGACGCCGATTCCTTCGCCCTCCTGAAGAGTCTCTCCGAATCCTTCGGCCCGTCCGGGTTCGAGCGCGAGACCGCATCCATCGTCAAGGAGGCGGGCAAGAAGTACAGCGACGAGGTCTCCTTCGACAAGCTCGGTTCTGTGGTCTTCAAGAAGCGGGGCAAGAGCGATTCGCCCAGAATCCTGCTGGCTGGACACATGGACGAAGTCGGCTTTGTCGTTAGCGGGATCGAGAAGGAATCCGGATACCTGACCTTCAGCCCTCTCGGAGGATGGTTCGACCAGGTGTTGCTAGGCCACAGGGTAACGGTAAGGACCAAAAAAGGAGACGTAACAGGCATCATCGCATCAAAGCCGCCGCACCTCTTGAGCGCCGACGAAAGGGACAAGGTCGTCAAGCTGGATTCGATGTTCATAGACATTGGTGCCACCAGTAAGGAAGTGGCCGAGAAGGAATTCGGCGTACGCATCGGCGACCCCGTCGCTCCGCTCTCCGAGTTCATAGAAGTGAAAGGCAAGACGGTCGTCATGGGGAAGGCGTTCGACGACAGGATCGGGACCTTCGTAGGACTGGAGGTCCTCAAGCGGCTCAGGGTCGAAAAGGTACAGCACCCGAATACCGTATTCGTCGCCGGCACGGTGCAGGAGGAGGTGGGTCTCAGGGGGGCGCAGACGGTCGCGAACCTCATCAGTCCTGACGTCGCAATCGCGCTGGAGGTAGACATAGCCGGCGACGTACCGGGGATCAGACCGCAGGAGGCTCCCACGAGGATGGGGAAGGGCGTGAGCATTCTCATGTTTGACACATCAATGATTCCGAATCAGGCTCTCAAGGCGTTCGTCATCGAGACGGCGGAGAAAGAGCGAATCCCTCACCAGCTTTCCATGGTGAAAGGCGGGACCGACGCGGGTAGATTCCACATGAACGCTACCGGTTGTCCGTCAATCGTCTTGGGCGTGCCGACGAGACACATCCATTCCCACTCCGCGGTCGCAGACCTCTCCGACGTTGATAGCGCGATAAGGCTCGTCGTCGCGCTGATCAAGAGGCTCGATGCGAAGACAGTAGAGAGTTTCACGCGACTCTGACCGAATTCCACGTCCCTTGGTTGCTAAACAAAGTCCCCTGTCCGCACACTGGCCGACTGGCCAATGCATCCAATCAACCGGTACGTTGGTTGCGCTTTCCCTGAATTAGATTTTACAGATATCGTTTACTCTATACATCCACGGAACGAGGTCGTTGATTGCTTGTTGGCCCGGTCGTAGCGTCTGATTTTCCTTTTTGAATTCCAGAAAATACACTTTGTCATCCTTAACTCCAATCCTATCGCATACGACAGTGGGAGAGTACACCGCCCATCCCTCCTCGGTCAAGCGCTTTGCAACCCGCTGTTCTATTTCCATTCTCCTGTAGGCCTTCGCTCTCTGAGCCGCGGGATGGTGCCTCAAGTACGGGGCATGCAGACGTTTCAATTCGGGGTGTAAAGCGATAGAAATCCTGCCGCCCCTAGAGCGCTCTTCAGGAGTGAATTCATGACCCATTCTCTCGTTATCGAAGTCTGAGAGAACTAACAAGAACCCATGCTCGACTTTCTCTCAGGCCCGGAGTGAAGATTGGATTGATGTGGGCCCGGAGCGATTTGAACGCTCGACCGTTCCCGCCAGATTTTGACTGGTACCGGTGTCTCACGGGTTTCGATTTATGAGCCGGTCGCTCTAACCGAACTTCCCGCTTGCTTCAGCACTGAGCTACGGGCCCTTCGCTACGGGGGTTTGAATCGGACGGTTTTAAGTCGTTGTGAAGCTCGGGTTAAGGCTAAATAATATGTCTGAATAACCCAACCCCGTAGCAGTGAGTAGCAAAGAACCCGAAGAAGGTTTTGACGACATACTGGCCGAGTTAGACCGTGAAGAGGCTAGGATTAGGGTGCGGATGGAGATGAGGCGTTTTGGTAAACCTACGACAGTCATCGAAGGGCTCAAGATGAATGAAAAGGACCTTCAGGAGCTCGGGACCAAGATGAAGAAGATCCTTGCGACGGGAGGGACCGTCAAGGACGGCATCATTATACTCCAGGGCGACCATAGAGACCGGTCGGTCGAGATTCTGGTCAAGCAAGGATTCTCTGAAAGCTCCATCGAAGTGATCTAGCGGTCCCGGCGCGAGGAAAGTCCGGACAACCCTTAATTGTAAACCCCCAAGGCGTCGTATCGCTTGACGGGAATATTCGAGTTCTTCGTCCTGATGCTCCTTTTCTCAGTCATCGCCGGGATCGTGGGCGCATTGGTCGGGGTGGGCGGAGGGATACTCGTGGTCCCCGCGCTGACCCTCCTGTTCGGTATCCCGATTCAGTACGCCATAGGCGCTAGCATCGTCTCTGTGATTGCAACATCCAGCGGCTCGGCGTCCGCATACGTTCGCGACAGGATTACCAATCTCAGGATAGGGATGTTCCTCGAGATAGGCTCGACTGTGGGGGCCGTGATCGGGGCCGTGAGCAGCATAGCCCTCGTTCGAAGCGGTTACGCCTGGGCGGTCTTCCTTACATTTGGTATCCTGCTCTTCTTCTCGGCATACAGTTCGGCTAACAGGATCAGCAAGGAAAGGAAGAAGGGGTCCGAGACAATCAACCTGAAGCCGAACAAGGTCTCGGATGCCCTCAACCTCCGCGGTGAGTACTACGACAAGGCTACGAAGAAGAACATAGCCTACGTGGCGGACAAAGTGTTAGCGGGATTCGGGGTCATGGTCGTGGCCGGGCTTCTCTCCGCCCTTCTCGGTGTGGGAGGCGGCGTCCTGAAAGTGGTCGGCATGGACAGTTTCATGAAGTTGCCCTTCAAGGTGTCGACCACCACGAGCAATTTCATGATCGGCGTGACGGCGGCAGCGAGCACCGGAATCTACTACGTCGCGGGATTCGTCAACCCCTTCATCGCGGCGCCGGTCGCGATAGGCATAGTGATCGGCGCGTTCGCCGGTACGAAGATCCTAGTCCGGACAAAGCCGGGCGCGCTCAGGTGGGTGTTCGTCGTGGTGTTGATCGTGATAGCGCTCGAGATGGTGAGGCAGGGGTTGCCATGAGCGTCAACGAGACGGACCAGAAGACGGACATGAATGCGGTCATAAGCGACCTCCTGAAGTACGGAGTGATAGTCAGCACGGCACTGGTCGTGCTCGGAGCGATACTCACCTTCGCGCATCCGCCCCAGGCGTTCCCGAGTTCTCTCAGTCAACTCGTCTCGATGAACTTCGGGAAACCCACCCTCGATGTGGCGACCCTGTTCGCGGGCGTGTTTGCAGGTAACCCTTCTTCTATCCTGCAGCTCGGCCTGATAATATTGCTCGCGACGCCGGTGGCCAGAGTGGCGGCCTCTGTCATTCTGTTCGCGGAGGAACGTGACAGGATCTACGTTGCGATAACGCTGTTCGTGCTGATAGTGCTCCTGGTCAGCATATTCCTGATCGGCCCTCTGGAAGCGGCCTCGAGCTAATAGCTCGAAAGGCGCACTCAGCGTACAACGAGCACAGAGCAGGGCGCGTTTGCTATCACGCCGCTCGAGACGCTGCCCAGGAGCAGCTTCTTGAAGCCGCCGAGGCCCCGCGTCCCGACCACAATGAGGTCGACCCTCTCGCTCGAGGCGAAATCGACGATAGCCTCCGCGACGGACCCGGGAGGACGAAGGACCGTGGACCTTGCTTCGACGCCAGCTTCCTTTGCAAGCGTCGCTATGGCTTTCACCGCGCCGTTCGCCTCTTCCATCTCTAGTTGAAAGTAATCAGTGAGGTCAGCCGGTGCTCCCACCGGACCCGAGATGAAGAAGCCGGGCGGGACGACGACGCTTATGATGATGAGCTTGGCCTTGTAAGAGGAGCCCAACCTGATCGCGGTCTGGGCGGCGCTCTTGGCATGCTCCGAGCCGTCGACTGGGACGAGTATCTGTCTGATTGTCGGTGCGTCGGTCACGGTGCCGGCCTGCATGATTATTCTGATTCGCCTTGAACCGCCGGAGGTATTTAAAACAAAATCGAGATTCCCGCTGAAGGCTATGCCGGCGGGCTTTGGGAGCTCCTCTTCTCATATGCATCCATCCCAGCTTTAGCAACCCTCTTCTCCTCGATCAGCCTTTTCATCCTCGCGAGGTTAGACCCCGACCACCGACTTCCCGGCTTTCGCGGGGTGAACTTCTGGGCGTAGGAATCCTCGTCGACGCGTCGGACCATGCTGTCTATCCACCCATAGCATAGGGCCTCTTCGACGGCGTCATCATAGGGGACGGAAGACCCCCACGCGTGCTTCATGTAGAATAGCAGCCAAACCTCGCGTTCGACCGCATGGTTGTCCCTGAGCCAAAGACGCCAGGCGACCCTGTCTTCGGCCTTCAGGAGCTTCACAATCGCCAAGACGGGAAGGCGTTATTTCAAGGTGTAAACTGCCACTGGGTCGCCGGCGGTGGCCGTTCGCCCTGGGCCAGCCGGCGCGGTCGGAAGGCGGACTGCCCGGAAATGGGATGGTGCAGGCATCAACGACTGCGCCGCTCTCATTTCTTTAAATACTGAAGACACTTTTTCAAGGTGAATTGAGAACCGAGACCCTTACGACGAAGGCTCTCACAATTCAGCGAGCTTCTTCGGGGGACGCCATGCTCGACTCTTTCTTGGACGGCGGCTTCCCGAGAGGTAGCCTCATACTCGTCAGCGGGAATCCAGGGACCGGGAAGACGTCTCTGACCGCGCGTTTTCTCTACGAGGGCGCGATGAGAGGAAGGGACAACGGGATCTACGCATCATTCAGCGAGAGCAAACAGAGCTTCTATGAGAACATGGCCTCCATGGGTTTCGACTTCCAGAAGCTTGAGAAGGAGGGCCACTTCCTGTTCCTCGAGGTCTTCTCCGCGACGAGACAAGGGATGAGCGAGATCGCGAAGTACATCTTGAACGAGGTCAAGAGATTCGGGGCCAAGAGGCTTGTGATCGACTCTTACTCAGTCATGGCTCAGGCGCTGGGCAATGAGTACGAGGGACGACAGGTCCTACACACCTTCTTCAGTAGGGTGATGAGGAATATGGGCTGCACGACGCTGGTGATCGGAGAGCAACCTACCGGGGACTACCACATCGGAGACACGGCCGAGGAGTTCGTCGCCGACGGCGTACTGAACCTGAAGCTTACAATCCCGAGGGAGCTAGAGATTAGAAAGATGAGGGGTACGAGATTGAAGACCCGGAATGTCCTCTACACCTTGGACGGCGGATTCAACGTTGTGACCACGATGCTGCGAGACCCCGAGGTCGTGAAGAAGTGGCAGCCAATCCCGGACTCAGGGGACCTACTGTCGACCGGAAGCCCGGACCTGGACACAATACTCGGAGGCGGTTTTCCAAGAGGGACGTATGCGGTCCTCGAAGCGTCGACGGACGTCTCCGTCGCCGAGGTACGCCTGATTACGCGCGCCCTAATCTTGAATTTCATAAGCCAGAAGAGAGGGGCGATGATCATCCCGACGGGAGGAGTGGGCAGTAAACGGATCAAGTCAAGCATCGCGCCTTATGCTACCGAGGAGGCCTTCAATAGATATCTGAGAGTCTCCGAGCAGGTCGAAGGTGGTTCGTCCGATCCTGGGCGGATCCCGCCCTACGTGGTACCCATCACCTACGGAGAGGGCTCCGGAAGCGAGGCCGAGCTAAGCGCGAGCTCCGACGCGTTCCTGTTTGCCTACAAGCAGCTCAAAGAGCGGACGGGAGACCAGCCAGTCCTCAGAAACATCGCTTACGACAACCTAGAGAGCAGTTACGCACGGTTCCCTGACAGGTTATTGAACGAAATCGGGCTAGCGATGATGAGGACAAGGTCGTCTGGGGACCTGACTTTCGCCATCGGCAGGCCCACCCTATCCATCCTGCCGAAGGTCTTAGGTATGGTCGACTGGCACCTGAAGCTCTCGAAGATGGACAATGTGCTCCTATTGCAGGGAGTGAAGCCGTACACCAACCTCTACGCCGCCGACTGCGACGTCTCGAAGGGATATCCTGTCATGACGCTCACGGCTCTCACGTGACAAGAGGAATCGACGAAGAAAGACGGTTCAGCACTCCTAACCCCGGAGGATAGTTCCACGGGCGGGAGTCCAACTTTGGGTTCGAATCCCATACCTCAGGGGCGATTCCGTTCTCAAGTGAGAAAATGTCCCGGGCGGGCTTACAAGCTTCGGTTCGAATCAAGGCCGCGCCCCGCGCGCCCGTTCCTCCTTTCTCTTTTCGCGACGACTGCGACTGCGATTAGAGTTATTGCAACGCCAATAACCAATGCGACGTAGGATGGCGGAAGAGAAGACGATGAGGGTGGAGAACTTGTGGTCGCAGAGCTGGCCGTGACCGGCGTCGTGGTTGAGGTTCCACTCGGGCTGGAAGCAGGAGGGGACGTGGGAGTTTCGCTGGACGAATTCACCGTCACCGACGAACCCGTGGATGTCTGGGGCTGTGGGGTTCGAACATAGTAGACGGGTGAAGGTAAAGTATAGTCAGGCGAGGGGATTACGACACAGTAGATGTATCCACCGGAAACTACGCACGTCTGATCAGCCAAGCTGATTGGGAACTGCTCGGCAGCGGTCCAATTCGACACTCCTTCAGGCGAAAGGGCTGCGTAATAGACAGCGTTCAGGACGGGAGTGATGAAGTAGGGGCCGGAGTCTCCTCCAATGCAGTAGATGTAACCGTCAGAAGTTACGCAGGACTGATGTGAGAGCAGGAAAGGAAACTCGTCAGATGACATCCATGTCCCTATTCCAGATGAGGAGAGAGGAGCGTAATAGACGGCGCTGGTCGGAACGTAGTAGGGCTTGGTCTCTCCTCCAACACAATAGATGTAGTCGTTAGACGACACACATGAGGCGCCTTGGATGCCTATCGGATATCTTGTGGTAGCATTCCATGAGGATATCCCGGAAGAGGAGAGGTGAGCGTAATAGAACTGATCTGTGCCCCATCCAATGCAGTAGATGTAGCCTCCATTCGAGACACATGTTTCGCCGCTTGCATCTTTTGGAAACTCGGTTGTATTGGTCCATGGAGATAACCCGGAAGATGAGATGTGAGAGTAGAAGGCCGACTGAGAGTCTGCGCCTCCGACGCAGTAGATGAATGCCCCGGAGTTCACGCAGGCCTCGCCCAGGTCGACGATCGGGTAGCTCGCAACTATGGTCCACGACGACGCTCCGGCGGAGGAGAGTTGCGCGAAGAAGGCCTCCGCGGGGAGCATCGTGGAAGTCCCTCCGATACAGTAGGCGTAGCCGCCGGAAGCTATGCAAGACGGGTGAGATAAGACCGGATAGGCGGTTGTGTTCTGCCATTGAGGCGTTCCTGATTGGGAAGAGGAATCAGACGCGGTTTGTCCGCCTGCATGTTGTTCTATGAAGGGAGCGCAAGAAATAGCGAGCAGGAGCAGCAGGAACGTGACTTCAATCCGGTTCTTGAGATTCATTCATCTTCCTTCTTTTTCTTTTGGAATTGCGGTATTCCGGTCTCGTAGAAGGATCGGTTCAGGGAGTGGGGCTGAAGTTCCTTCATGACTCGGGTCTACGAGCGGCTACGCTATAAGATGACCCAAATCGGCGGTGTGAGGGTTCCAGTGGCGAAGCGGTGTACATGATTTCATTCCAAATGGATAGAATGTTACGCGGGCGGGATTTGAACTTCATGTTCAGGTTCCGAACCTAAGTGGAAATTGCTAGTGGAATCCTTAGCGCCGTGACAGGGATACGAACTAACTTTTCTCCTTCCTTCGAAACTTTATACACGGTCAGACCCTTAATGACCGCCAAGACGAAGACTGCGACCCCCCTCGGCCCTGAACGGTTGACGATTCTGGAGAGAGCGATCGCTGCGGCGCATCTTCCATTCTCTGTAGGGTGCCTTGCCTTTGCGCTCTTAGGGGGAGCGCCAGGATCATTCCTCGTCTTCTATCTTGGGACTCACAGTCTGACCGAGGCCTGGAGTAAGACGGCTTCGACTTCCTTCAACACGACCTTGTCCAGCGTTCCTCAGGTTCCGACTTGGGTGGCGGTCGTGTCGTCAATTCTAATCACCTTCTCCCTCTTCCTTGACCTTTACCTCGTTCGATATCTTCGGCGCAAAATACACGCGGCGGAGCCGAAGCTGTCGGCGCTCGCAGCTGATGGAACAGCCGCCTACGCCCGGGCCTTCAGAGTGATGGGTAGCACGGCCGGGATAGCTTTCTTTGGGCTCGTGTTCTACATATTGTACTTTCCGCCGAGGGCGCAGGTCTCGCCCGACCCGGTATCCCTGCTAGGGATGGCTCTTGTGACCTTAATCGCCACTCTCGTCTACGGGACCGCGTTCTGGACATATCTGAGCGGGCTCTGGGGTGTCTACAGGTTCGGCCGCGAACGCCTTATTCTGAGACCCTTCTACGAAGACAGGCTGCTAGGTCTTCGGCCACTGGGCTACGTCGTAACCACTTTCGCACTGACCTTTTCGGTGGCCATTACGGTGACCCTGGGAGGCGAATTTGTGGTAGGGGCAGCTGATTCTATCGCAATCAATCTCGGGATAGTCGCGCTCGGGCTGGCGATGCTGTTCCTTCCGTTGAGGGGCATACACTCGATGATGGTCTACGTGAAACACGAGGAGCAGGCAAGGCTAAGCTTGAAGGGCAAAGAATTCCCGAGAGAGGTCATGTACGACGGGAGCGAAGGTGAACCGTCTCTTTCGAGGATACAAGGGCTACTCGAGATTCAGAGGTTTCAGCTCCTCAAGATCGAAGCGTCGAACATCTCCGAGTGGCCTTTCGAACCAGGGTCCGTCGAGAGGCTCGTCGCTATTCTGCTTGCCATCTTCGGCGTTCTACTGGGTCGACTTGTTGAGCTAATCCACTGAAGTCGTATATCCTTCCGTCAATCCGGAAATCTACTGGCTGTCTGAACGATACGAGACGAAGGTGGGAAGAGGTAGGGAGAATGCCCCGGGCACGACTGAACTGTAGGTTCAGATTCCTGAAGGGAATAGCTTAAGCGGGTCGGACGGGAATCGAACGGAAAACGGCATTAGTTCAAGTTATGATGCGGCTTAAGCTCTGGCCAGTCTTTTGAGCAGGCTTTCGTCCTGCTTGATGCTTTTCGCTGCCAGCGCTTCGAATTCTGCCACCGCTCGAACCAGTTGAATCGGATATCAGGAGCGATGGTGGGTAATCATTCCGAGACCGGACGAACTCTTGTTTGTCCCATGAAGAGCGCCTTCGCTCTCTCAAGGAAAGCACCGCCTTCGTTGGTGAGGAAGTAGGAAACCCTTCCTTCTTCCTCTTCTGGCTGGAGATAGCCGCACAGCTTCAGGAAGTCCAGGTACTCCTTTGCGCGTTTGTGGTTAAGGCGACCGTAGAACGCAATCTCGAACGGAGTCATGGGCCCTCTTCCTCTGACCAGTTCCAGAATCTCCACATAGACCTGGGCCCTTGTCCTCCTCATCTTCTTGTCAAACGCATCTAGCCAGAGCCCAGGAATCGCTGAAGTGATGGAGGGCGACGTCGACGGATAATACTGCCCAGGACCAGGTGTCTGGGGCGTGTAATATTCTTGGGAAAACGGGAGTAGTGGTGGGGTTGTGACTCCCGCTGCACCGACCCCACCCTCTCCCAGGATTACAGTCGTGACTCCCGTCGACAACCCAGCTCCCGCCTCAAGGCCTATGGAACCTCCTGGCTGCTGCCCGCTCCCTCCAGGAGCCGGAGGGTACACAGACCCAGCGCCCTGAGGAGGGCTATTTTGAGAAGATCCTACGAGGACGGCCACGCCGAAGAACACCGGCAGGTTGGTCGCGTCCGGGCTGCCGGCGGCAAGGGCAGAGAAGGGTATGAGGCCTGAGGTCGCGAAGAGCATCAATGCAATTATCGCCATCGCACGCTTTCTATCCAACGGAACCTTCACATGCCCGCTCCTTTCAAGCGAAAGACGTTGATTGCCTATTTTTGCTTTGTGTACTAATAGGTCTCGCTTCGGCCCAAATTCCCGTAACGGCCTGGAAACCCAGGAACCCGGTCTTGGGCGGAATACGTCCCTGAGGGACGTACCATCAGGTACACCACGGCTATAGGCGCTCGGAATTCGGGGATTACCCGATACCGAGGTGACTTTCTTCCTCCACGTCAGGCGAAACATCAGCAGGAATCCTGGGCGCACAGCGGGCGTGGTGCTGGTCGTCGCACTCACTCTTGGCATCTTTCTGGTGCTGAGCCAGCTCGGCGCCGCCATAGCGGCGGGTTCGGACCAGGCCGTGGCATCGGTCCCAAACCTCGTGTCGGTCGCGCCCTATACGACCGCCAGCGGACAGAGCGCGGCGAACGTGACACCGCAGACAGTCGCTGACGTCCAATCGACCCCGAACGTCACCTCGGTGCAGCGCGTCTACTTCTTCCCGTTGGGTGTGATCGGCTGTGGCCCGAGTACGGCCGTCTGTACCACCTCCGGCCCCCCGGGAGGCGCCTACTGCTTGGGCGGTTCGGTCGTCACCGCTGAAGACACGAAATCTACGATAAGATTCTACGATGGAGTGACAGGTGCAACAGCTGACGTGAGCAACGTGACCCAGGGCAGGATGCTCAACGCCGGCGACGAAAACAGCACGAACGCCCTCGTCGGCCAGGAGTACGCTGACTTGTACGACCTAGCTGTAGGAGGGGCGGTAGGCATAGGCGGAACCAACTTCACCATCGTAGGCATCTTCGCGGGGACCGGGTGCACTGGGGTCGGAATCATAGTCCCCTACTCCGCCGGGACGTCGGCATTCGGGGCGTCAATGGTGGCGTCGCATCCCAACGCAGCGGAGTATCCCGACCTGCTCTATGTCACGATAGACAACTATCAGGATGTCGCAGGCGTCGTGAGCCACCTGCAGAGCGCTCTGGGGAGCAACTTCGTCGTTCAGGACGTCGCCGGGACCGAGCGATCCCAGTTCCTCAGTGGTCTTAACACCGTCGTCTTGAGTTCAGAGTTGGGTGAGTATGCCGCTCTCGCGATAGGTGCGGCTGTGATGGTGGTCCTGATGACGTTGGTGATGTCGCGCAGAACCAAGGAGGTAGGGCTACTGAAGGCCCTGGGCTACGGGAATGGCCGCATCCTTGGCCAAGTGCTGTCGGAGTCGTTGATCATCGCGTTGATCGGTTTCCCGCTGGCTATCCTCCTAACCTACATCGCCGGCCCGGCTCTGAGCAGCATACTGCTGAGTGAGGCAAGTAGCGTGTCGTTATCGAACGTAACGGAGGTAGGCGGTGGAGCGGCGACGATTACGAACCCATACGCCTCGTCCGTACACTTCGCACTGACTCCCGAGACTGTCATTCTGGGCGCTGTCGTCACCATCGGATTTGGCGTGGTAGGCGCTCTCTATCCAACGATTAGGTCTGTGAGGCTGCGGCCCGCGGAGGCGCTTCGCCGTGAGTAGCCAAGGGGACATGGTGCTCAGCATCCAGGGGGTGTCGAGACTGTACAACCTCAAGCGGCAGAAGACAAGTGCCCTGAAGGAGCTCGACCTGGATGTAAGAAGGGGCGAATTCATCGCCATCATGGGGCGCTCGGGCTCTGGGAAGACGACCCTCCTCAACATAATGTCATGCCTGGACAGGCCGACTGCAGGAAAGGTCCTTCTGGACGGCGTTGACGTCACCGCGGCTAGCGAGTCCGACCTAAACGCTATCCGCAGGGATAAAGTCGGATTCGTCTTTCAGAGCTACAACCTGCTGCCCTATCTGAGCGCGAGGGAGAACGTGGAATTGGCTCTGGAGAGCAAGAAGCTGTCGAAGAGCGAAAGAAGCACCCGAGCTCGCGAACTCCTTACGATTGTAGGCCTAGAGGGGGTGGAAGAACACAGGCCGCAGCAACTCAGCGGAGGAGAGCAACAGCGGGTCGCAATCGCCAGGGCCCTGGCGAACAACCCTGCTATCGTGCTCGCGGATGAACTGACTGGCAACCTAGACAGCGAGACGAAGACCCAAATCGTGAAGTTCCTGACTAAGCTCAACAGGGAACGAGGAACGACCATCATCATGGTGACCCACGACGAAAGTGTCGCGTGCAGGGCGGAAAGAATATTGTATCTGAAAGGCGGTCGGATAGCAAAGGAGAGCAGAGGAAATCTCGCCAAGACTAAAGAGGGACTTCAACGCCATACAGCTCGAAAGGAAGACGCAGGAGCAGACGAGAAAGAAGAGAAGGTGGAAGGAGCAATCTGAATAAGTTCAAAATCATTCGCGTTTAACTAAATGAGTAACATCTGAGGAGTTTGAAGTGGGGCCGGTCAGGTTTGACAAGTATACTTTCCTTTGATGGATTTGAATCATTCATTGCCCGTGGAGAGCGATACCAGTTGATGTGGGCTTCCAAGGCGGGGATACGGGCTCAATGAGCTTCGGGTGTAAAACAGATGATGGGTTTGAGGCCATTCCCCCAATGCGAACTTAGTAAAGCTCTTTTCGGACTTAGTTGGATAAATAGAACACGAAATGAGCGGATTAGATGCCCCGGGCGGGATTCGAACCCGCGCTCATCGACTCGAAAGGCCGACATACTTGACCGGGCTATACGCTCGTGCTCTGTACTACCGGGGCTCAGGAAGGCTCCTGATTGTTGCTACTTAACCGCTTTCTATATCGCCGCACCTTTTTGCAGTTATTCAGGAAATCGATTACCTGATCGACGCACGCGCATTTGTGCCTAGTCATCAGATATGGTCTTACTGAGTTCAGAAAATCAAGCTGACTCAATACTTGTTTGACCTCAAGAACGTACATTCCATCTCGCTTGCCCGCCGTTCCGACCTTGCAAACGATACCCTTGCTGGCGACGAAATCGCGGAGCTCTTCGAGAGGCTCCCTCTCTTTCTGGGCTATATTGATTACACTTTCGAGCCGACCATGGTGGCTGTAAATCGACGCTGTCCCCTCTGTGTCTAGCCAAATGGCGACATCGCGCCAAGAAACTGGCCAACTTGAGGTGACCTTCACACTGCCTTTCGTTTTCGGGCTGACCCTCAAATCGCACGCACAGAACCAGACGGCAAATCATACTTATGCACCATCACCCAGGTTCAGACTGAAATCCCATTTACGAAGAAACTAGAAAACTTACGGAAAGAGCGTAATCCGGTAGGTCCGTCAATCTCCCGGATTAGAGGTTTTGGGAGGAAGCTCGAGATAGCACCACTCCCCGAGATCCTCTGAAAGCATAGAGTCCAGAGTGATCGATCTCCTCTTCACCGTAAGGAGGGACGACCTGGGAAGGTAGCAGCTCCTCGGGGGCCTCTTCGATATCGTCCGCAGGTTGGACGCGAACTCCTCGGCTGGGACGCGGGACCGGTAATACTGATGCCTCCCGACTTGCATAGGCGAACAGCCGTCCGTGGGATAGTCGGTGATGCACTCGACCTCGTCATTCGAGCCCGTTACCAGGTCTTTCACGATTAGGGCTTCGTCCGGCGAGAGGCCGCTCTCATTCTGGCGTCTCAGCGAACTCCAGCACCCCAGCCCCTCCAACCGCGGGAAGAGCTGTATCTCGAAGCCTCCTCGGGTCTTCCTTGCGGCGAAGTATGGGTTGGTTTCGCAAGGCCCCTTTGGGAAGCCGAGTACATGGATAAGGGAGGGTACCACGGCGTCCAGCAACTCAGTGGTAGACCAGGCCAGCCCGGCTTGGCTCAATATGAGCCTCACGTCGCCCATGCGGGCAGTCAGTCGTTCTCCGAGAACAACAGTGTAGCCACGACCGCGCAGGTCGTCCCTGACGAAGCGAAACTGCGAGGCGTTCAGCTTGGGAATCGGAAGATAGTACCGGCCCGTGTCTTCAAGATGCAACTGGCGGACCTCGTACTTTAGCACATGCGAAAGAGAACCGCATCCAAGATAAGCTTGGCCCCTTACCGGCGCACGATATGCCAGATTGGTCGACGAGCCGGCAATCGTTATATATCGTCCGAGGCGGAGAATGCCGAAAAGGTTCCACTATTGGTCGAGAGAGACCCGAGATTCCTAGAAGAAATCACGCTCAAGACGAAAGACTACCTCGACCGGACTAGTATCGCAATAGACCGTGAGCTCGAAAGATATGCCAACTCCCGTTTCTTCGGGCCTCTCAAGTACGCTCTCGAGGGTGGAAAGAGGATCAGACCGATGGCGGCGATGCTCTCTGCTGAGTCCGTCGGCTCCAAAGACGACTCCATACTCGACGCCGCGGTCGCAGTAGAGCTGCTGCACGCCGAGTCCATAATTCACGACGATATCATCGACCAAGAGGTCTCGAGGAGGGGTAAGGCCGCATTTCACGTTAGGTACGGATACAGCGCCTCATTGCTGACCGCCGACTTCGTCTTCTCCATGATCCTTGACATAGCGGCGAGGTATCCTGACAAGAGGGTCGCTCACACCCTCAGCAAGGCAGCGCTTCGGATGTGCGAAGGCGAGTACATGGAGCTGACGATAGACCCTATGACCTACAAGCTCGGGTGGGACGAATACATCGACATAATCTACAACAAGACCGCGGCGCTCTTCCAGACGGCGACGGAGCTCGGCGGCGTGATCGGGGGAGGGACGAGCAAGCAGATTGAGGCCCTGTCGAACTACGGGAAGTACCTTGGGATAGCGTATCAGGTCCACGACGACATGCTCGATTGGGGCGCGAAGGACAAGGTGACGATGGCGCTGAAGCAGAGCAACGAGGAGAGTTCCATAATCTCAAGGCTCAGCTCGCTGACGGACAGCTACTCGAAGAAGGCAAAGGAGCAGCTCGACATCATCGCCGACGGCAAGGCGAGGAGGCTCCTGCTCGAGCTCACCGACTTCTCAGTCCAGAGAGACTTTTAGCTCAGGACGGGAAGATCGAAGGTATGGCGTCGTGGGCGAAGGTTATCCCTATCTGCGGGAAGAGTCCGAGACCTATCATAAGCGCAGTGAGCACCGCGAATATCGCGACGTAGGTGATGGGCTCGTTGATCCGCTCGCGGCTCTCGGGCTCGTCCATGTACATCCTCTTGATTATCCACACGTAGTACGCCACGCTGAACGCGCTGTTGAGTATGGCGGCCACGGCGAGCCACGCGAAGGGCCCGCTCACCACTGCAAGTACGAGCAGTAGCTTGCTCCAGAAGCCGTTGAGGGGCGGGACCCCGGCGAGCGCCAGCAGCGAAACCGAGAGCGTGAAGGCGGTAATAGGAGCCCTCTTGGCCAGCCCCTCGAAGGCCCCGAGATCTGCGCGTTTCAGCCCAGCGAGGACAACCCCGACGGCCAGGAAAGCTGCACTGACCATGATAGAGTGGTTGATTATGTGAAAGAGCGCTCCGGTCATCCCGAGAGTCCCGTCCGCGGCGTATACCGGGTTTGCCTGCGCGTACGAGAAGATGACGAAGCCGATCAGGATGTAGCCTGCCTGAGCGATGCTCGAGTAGGCAAGGAGCCGGGTCATGCTCTTCTGCGTCAGCGCCGCGAGGTTCCCCAGGGTCATGGTCGCCAGCGCCAGCACGGCGAAGATGTTCGGGATGGTGAATATCGGGCTCTGGGTGACGACGTACACCGTGGAGGCGGCGAGGACGACCCTGATCGCGGCGACGAAGCCCGCCTTCTTGGTCGCGGCAGCGAAGAGCGTGCTGACGGTGATGGGCGCGCCCTCGTACGCATCGGGCACCCACATGTGGAACGGGACTATCGACATCTTGAACCCGAAGCCCACTATGAACAGCAGGATCGCAACCATCGAGATTGGGTCCGAGGACTGCGCCGCGAACGCCCTCACGACGGTCGAGATCTGCGTGCTCCCCGCCAGGCCGTAGCTCAGGCTGATGGCATAGAGGATTATCGCCGACGAGAGGGCTCCCAATATCGCGTACTTTGCGGAAGCCTCGTTGGACTCTTCGCGGTTCTTGTCGAAGCCGGCCAGGGCATAGGTAGGGAGGCTCATCAGTTCCCATGCCACGAAGAGGATGAGCAGGTCGGCGGCGTACGAAAGGAAGAGCATCCCAAGCGCCGAGAAGGAGAGGAGCGAGTAGTAGAGAGGCCCGTTGGCCCTGGCCGAGATCGTCGGGATGGAGAAGATGGTCACGGCGAGCGTGACTGAGAGGGTGATGAGGGCGAAGAGGCCTCCGAGAGCATCGGAGCTGAGGAGCGAACCGAACTCTGGGACTGGTTGTGGTGAGATCGTGTTCAGAGCCACGAGCACTATTGCAGCCGAGAGCGCGAGGGCGAGCAAGTATCCGGGGACCCGGCCCCGTGCCCTGTTGAGCTGGAAGAACGGGGTGCCGAGGGCAGCTGCGCCGAGGGCAACGGAAGCGAAGAGGATGAAGTCCATGCTCATGCGCCTCCAGTGAGGTGGACCACCCACTGCGCAATGGGCGCCGCCGGAGTGAGGATGACGGAAGAGAAGACGATGAGGAGGATCAGGGGGACCAGGTACATCGCCAACGTCGCCGCATCCGTCCAGGGCATGTCTTTGACCTCGAAGCGCTCGGCCGCCGGCGTGAGCACGACCCTCCGGATCATCCAGAGCAGGTAGCCTCCCGTGAGCACGGGAACGAGCACGGTGACAGCCGTATACGCGTTGGCCTCGATGCCTCCGGCGATCACGGTGACCTCCGCCAGGAAACTCGCGAAGGGTGGGAGCGCCATAGCGGCGCCGGCCGCGGCTACAAGTAGCCCAGCCGTCCTCGGCATCGTGTTCCGTAGCCCCTTCAGCTCAGAGATCTCGGTGGTCCCGGCCTGCTGATGGATGTACCCTGCGACCATGAAAAGCGAGCCGGCCGTGAAGGCGTGGACGAACATCTGGAAGATCGCTCCTTCCATGCCCAGCGCGTTTCCCGAGATGACGGTAGCGAACGCTCCGAAGAGGACGAACCCCATGTGGTTCATGCTCGTGTAAGCGAACATCCTCTTGAGTTCCTTGGAGAGCAGAGCAACGATCGCGCCATAGAACATCGTGACGATCCCGAGGAGCAAGAACAGCCAAGCCCACTGGGCGGCGGCGTACGGGAAGAGCCCAATGCTGATCCTGATGATTCCGTATCCGCCCATCGCAGACTGGACACCGGCGAGCAGCACCGCCACCGGCGCCGGTGCCTGCGAGTACGCGTCAGGTAGCCAGCTGTGCAGCGGTACGACCGGAAGCTTCACCGCGAAGCCGATGAAGGAGGCCAGGAGAGGGAGATACTGCAGGCCATCGGGTATCCTTCCGGCGAGGGTTGGAATGTCGAAGGAGAAGGGGCTGACGTCAAGGTAAGCCGCGAGGAAGGCCAGCAGCATTATCGTGCTCCCCACGAAGATGAAGATCATGAACTTCATCGCCGCGTATCTGCGCTTGTCCCCTCCCCACACCCCGATAAGGAAGAACATCGGGATCATGACAAGCTCCCAGAAGATGTAGAACACCACTAGGTTGAGGGAGGTGAAGACGCCCATGATAGCCCCTTCGAAGAGCAGGAGGAGGGCGAAGTACGGCGGGGAACTTCGGTCGATCAGCCTCCTAGAGCCGATGATAGCAAAGACGGTGAGCGCGGCGGTGGCGAGCACGAGCGGCGAACTCAGCCCGTCCAGCCCGAAGAGGAGGTCGATCCCAAAGCCGGGCGCGCTCACCCACTGGTAGCTCCCGGTGATCGCGTATTCCCCGATGGCTGGGACGTGCGCGTAGACATACCAGAAGCAATAGACGGCGAGACCGAGCGTGACCAGCGCAACCGCGAGGGTGGCCAAGACTCCGCTCTTTCTGTCCCGTTTGACCAGCAGGTAGGAGAGCGGTGAACCAGCAAACGGGATCAGGACCAGCAGGGAGAGAAGCGGCGTCATAGAATTGTGTACACTCCCGTCAGAAGTATGAAGAGCAGCAGGAAGACAAGGAGGCCCAGTATCAGCACCAGAGTGTAGTTCTCGACGATCCCCGTCTGGATCCTCCTGGCGGCGCGCGAGGCCTCCTGACCGATGTCCGCTATCCGGTTCGCAATACGGTCGATGACGCTGCTATCGACCCAGCCTCCTCCGGCGGATAAGGTCTTGGCGAGGGCTTCGCCGCCTGTGTTGACCTTCTGGAGGACCCCCCATTCGAAGTGGACGTGCGTCCAGTTTGCGGCGGCCAGCGGCGCGTCGACGAAGACCTTGTAGTAGACCGCGTTGATGTACCACCTGTTCTCGAAGAAGGTATACAGGCCGCGCAGGATTCCCGAGCTTGCGATGATCCGCTCAGCCGAACTGCGATGCATGAAATAGAGCTGGCTCGCGACGAGAAGACCCGCCAGTACGAAGGCGAGCGTTATCCCGGCCGAGGTCACGTTGAATGAGACGCTCGCGCCGCTCAGGACGGCGCCCGGAGACAGCGTGCCCAGATACGTCTGGGCGGCGGATTGCAAGAAGCCCTCGATGTCGAAGAAGCCCAGAATCCCCAGGACTATCGTGCCGGACGCAAGGACGGTGTATGGGACCCAGCTTAGAGGCCGCGCCTCACGGAGCCCATGACCCGCCGCTTCGATCTCGTTCAGGTGGGAGCTCTTCTGGCCGAAGAAGACTATCCCGAGCATCCTGAACGCGTAGAAGGCCGTGATGCCCGCCGTCAGGCAGCCGACGGCGAATAGGCCGAACTGGCCCGAGTTCCAGGCCACCGCGAGCACCGCGTCCTTGCTCCAGAACCCGCTGAGAGGAGGTATGCCGGAGAGCGAAGCGACGGCGATGAGGAAGACCGCAAAGGTGAGCTTCAGCCTGTCCTTCATCCCCCCCATCTCGTTGATGTACTTGGAATGGGCCGAGTGGATCAGGACGCCCGCCATCAGGAAGAGGGCGGCCTTGAACACCGCGTGGCTCATCAGCTGGAAGAGTCCGGCCGACAGACCCTGCGCGAAGTTCGTCGATAGGCCGGCCAGGCCCAGAGCTAGCATCATGTAGCCGATCTGTGAGGCCGTAGAGTACGCCAGTATCTTCTTGAGTTCGAACCCGACCGTCGCCTGCGTGGCTGCCAGGAACGCGGTGAACGCGCCTATCCACGCGACCGTGACGAAGAACGGCTGGATGAGCGACGGGTTCGCGAGCAGCGCGAAGTAGAAGATCGGCCCTATGCGGGCGACCAGGACGACTCCAGCGTTGACCATGGTCGCAGCGTGTATGAGGGCGGAGACGGGAGCCGGACCCGCCATCGCGTCGGGCAGCCACTCGAGCAGCGGAAACTGCGCCGACTTCCCGACGGCCCCTCCGAATATCAATAGGGCGGCTGGGATGAGGAGGTCGTTCTTTGCCAGCGTTGTGGCCCAGTTTGGTGAGGAGACGAGCTGCTGATAGTTGAAGGTGCCCGCGTAGATGAACAGCAGGATTATCCCCGCCAGCATCGCGATATCGCCGATCCTCGTCATGAGAAACGCCTTCATTCCAGCGTGAGACGGCGGATACGCCTGTTCCTCTCCGAGAACCCTGTACCCCGGTGTCCCGACCCAGTTCTCTATCTCGTCGTGATAGTAGTAGCCTATGAGGGCGTAGCTGCACAGGCCCACCCCCTCAAATCCTATGAAGAGGGTCAGGAGGTTGTCGGAGAGCACTATCAGCTGCATGCTCCCGATGAAGAAGTTCATGAAGAACCAGTACCTTGTCAGCCCCTGGTCCCCCTTCATGTAGTCCAGGCTGTAGACCATGACGAGGAAACTGATCCATCCGACCAGGCTGGATATGATGATGGTGTATGGGTCCGAGAGCATGCCGACGTTGATGCCAAGCTCCGGGATCCAGGGCACCGATGTCGGGATCAGCGAGTTGTAGAGGGATATCGTCTTGCCCTCGAGTATGGGGACGAGCAGCAGGAGGGTGAAGATCGCTGAGACAAGGGCGAACATGACCGCGATGTAGTCTCTGGCGCGGGTCTTCCCGGTCAGCGGCGCCACAAGGGCCCCGACGAACGGGATGATGAAGACCATCCAGACGTAATAGGAGGGAATCATCTCACTGGTCATTCTAGGGGCCTCCGAATGGTACCATGCTGGCGTAATGATAGAGGAACTTGAAGATGAGGTCAGGGTAGATCCCGATGACTATCGAGAGGGCCGCGAGGAACACCAGCGGCACTGTCATAGTAAGTGGAGCCTCCTTTACCTGGGAGAGTTCAGCTGGTAGCGCCCCGAAGAACATGCGTCGCACGGGCCAGAAGGTGTAGGCGACGGTCAGCAGTGTGGCAGCAAGCCCCACGAGTCCCACGGCGAGGTACCACCCGGAGGCTCCGGTCGCGCCCTTCTGGAGGACCCCCACGAAGAGGATCCATTCTGCCTGGAAGCCCCCCGTCGGCGGAACGGCCGACAGGATCAGCGAACCCACGACACAGAGCGTGGCGGTGATCGGCATTTTGCCGGCGAGGCCGCCCATCTTCCGCATATCTCTGGTCCCTATCTGGCAGATGAGGATGCCTGCGATGCAGAACAGGATGGTCTTCCCTATGATGTGGTTGAGGAAGTAGAATATCCCTCCAGATATCCCGAGCAGGCTCAGACTGCCGATACCGAGGAGGGAGTAAGCGTTCTGCGCGATGGTCGACCAGGCGTATAGATACTTGACGTCGCTCTGTATCATCGTCATCGCCCCTCCGTAGACCATGGTCGCCACGGCGACGACCATAAGAGGGAACGCGAAGGGCGAGAACTCAGTAGGCATGTTCTGGACCAACAGCCGGACGACCACGTAGTTGCCGACCCCGACTATCGTTACGATGAAAGGAGCGAAGGAGGTCGGGTGCTCGGCGTGGGCGGTGGGAAGCCACATGTGGACGCCGAAGACGGCCATCTTGATCAGCCAGCCCAGCAGGATTAGACCTGCGGCCCAGTATGCCAGTGTGTTGACGTGCATGCCGTAGAGCGACGAGATCTCGAAGCTCCCCGTCCCGGCGTAGGCGAGGATGATCCCAGCGAAGAAGATGAAAGCGCCTAGATGGTTCCATAGGAAGTACATGATGGCCGTCCGTTCTTTGTTTGTGTAGCCGAAGAGAGCGACCATGAAGGCGGAAGGTATCAGCATCAGCTCGACGAAGAGGTACAGCTCGATCAGGTTCGTGGCGAGGGCGGTCCCGATCAGACCGGCGTCAAGCAACATGAAGTTGAGGAAGTAGAGGGAATACTGCCCCTTTTTCTCCTCCCCGTACATCACCTCCAGTCGGTGTTTCATGTAGTCCATCGAGTACACGGCCGTCGTCGCGCAGACGATGTTCATCACCAGCGCAACGGGAAGGCTCAGGTCATCCGCGTAGAACCCGAACCCGAGGATCGACACCGGGCCCCATGCGTAGTTCTCCAGCAGCGACGAGCCCCCGTTCCAAAGACCCAGGCCGACGAGTACCATCAAAACGGTCGTATAGAGCAGCGCCACGAACGCCAGCCAGCCGACCCGTTTCCCCAATCGGCCTCCCAGCGCGAAGACGATGACCGAGAAGACGAGCGGGACCGCGACCATCTGCAGGAGGACATAGGGGACTGTCACTGTGGTTTACCTCGGAATGAGAAGTGCGGGCCACAATGCAGGAATCTGACCCGCGAGCCGCGAACCGGATGGGCGTCGATGTGCTGTAACGCCATCATCCTCCGAGGCTCTTCAGCTCGCTGACGTCGACGTCGTCGTGAATCCTGTACGCCACGACGACGACCGCTAGTATCACGGCGGCCTCTCCCGCAGCGAGGGCTATCGAGAAGAGGACCACGGTCTGGCCGAAGGGCGCGCCGGCCCACAGGTACCGGTTGAAGGCGATGAAGTTGATGTTGGCGGCGTTGATGAGCATCTCGACCGAGAAGACGAGCCTCATCGCGTTCCGCTTGGTCACGAGGCCGTAGACGCCCACGGAGAACAGCGCCGCGGAGACGAACAGATAGTCGTCGAGCGCGATCATGGCTGGTCCTTCCTCTCCACCTTGGCCAGCATCATCGCCCCGAGGATCGCGGCAGCGAGCACGAGCGCCAGGAGCTCGAGCGCCGGCGCGAACGGCCCGGCGATGAACTGGCCTATCCCCGTGAAGCTTGGCGCCGTGGAGCTTTCGACCGCATTCGCGAGGTCGGAGGCCGCGAAGGAGAGAGCGAGCGAGAACGCGAGCGCCGCCGCCGTCAGGACACCGACCAGCCTCTCGGGGGAACCCAGCGAATCGCGCATCCACCTCCCCTCCCTCACGAGCATCACCGTGAAGAGTATGAGGATGGCGACCGCGCCGATATAGACGGTGATCTGGAAGACGGCCACGAAGGGGGCGTCGAGCATGAAGAACAGTCCGGCCACCCCGAAGAAGCTGAACGCCAGGCCTATCGCCCCGTAGACGATCTCTCTCGATTCGAGGGCAGAGATGGCCCCTCCGACCACCACCACCGCCATGCCCACGAAAGCCGCGTCGTTCAGGTCAACCATGCTTGGCGGTTCCCTTTTCCGGGTCTATCTTCACCTTGAACGTGCCCGTCGGTTTGGGCGGGACGAAGAGCATCTCGGGGGTGTACTTCAGGCTGGCTCTGTCGTAGCCCGCCAGCTCGTACTCGTTGGTCATGACGAGGGCGTCGAAAGGACAGGCATCGACGCAGTTGCTGGTCGCCAGCCCCAGAGGTGCGAAGGTGTGGTCATCCTCGACGGTCACATCCATTACGTGTCGGCCCTCGACCTGTTCAACCTCGATGCTCCTGATTGGCATATAGACGTACTTGTCGTCAATGAGGAACTTGTCCGTGTGCTTCGTCGGCGTGTAATCGAACTCCACGTTCCACATCTTCGCGAGCCTGATCGCCCATCGGCCGAATACGTTGACATGATAGGACCGGAGACGGTTGGGCGACTGTTCGCTGTCGATGGTGGCGACGATTCCCAGCCTTGCGTAGACCGATTGCAGCTGGAAGGCTAAGGTCTTGGAAGTTGTGGTGATATTCAGGTACTTTTGTCGGGACTGTCTCACCCTGCACCCATCCCCTTGCCATTCCCCCTTTAGCAGCTCCAATTGCTTAGACGGTTCGGCGAAGAAGACCCAATCGGGCATCTTCTTGTTCTCGGCACCGTTCCCAAACTGCGAGAAAAAGTCCTCCGCAATCGCAGAGTCCAGGGCCAGCCTCAGCCCGTGCTCACCATTCTTCTTTATCTTGCAACCCTTTCCGAAGAAGGCGGCGACCAGGTCACCGCAGTCTTTGGCATGGGTATCTCGCTCATTCTCGTTGAAATCAAAGTTGACCCTCCGTCCTCCGTCGCATGAACCTTCGGCGAAGTAGTATCCGATAAGACGGAAGAGCTCGGGTGAAGCGTCGAGCGATAGCCGCCGGGTCGTCTTCCCTCCCCTGTACACCAGAACGTCCTTCTCATACCTATCAGTATGGACCACTTTGCGGACGATTGGGCTGACGAGATAGTCACCGCACTTGAGTTCTGCAGATTTGTAGAACGCCATGGGAGTGGTAACTCGGAGGAGACGTCTGTCCTTTCTGTTTGAGAGAGGCCTCGAGACGGCGATTATCTTATGGTCAGCGGTGCAAGCGAGCGGCTCCGGTTTTCCATAGACATAGATCCTGTAGAATGGTCCACTATAGTTCATGTTCCAGACCTTGGTCACCGGTTTATACTCCCCCAAGTGGGTCAGAACGAGCTCGCCGACGGTTATCTGATTTATTGGTTTAAGGCCGGGATTTACTTGAATTTCTTGCGTATAATCAACACAAAGTCCGCAAAAAACACAGCGTCCGTAGTCAACCGCTGGCCAGATGTCCTTCTTGTTGTGGTTCCTCTTGAGGTCGAGCGGTTGCATGTCTATCGCCACAGCGATTCCGTCGCAAGCGATGGCGCAGAGCTGGCAGCCGGTGCACTTGTCCTCGATGAGGAGGTGCCTTCCCTTGAACCCTGGCGTGCCCACGCCGGTCTTCGCGTCGAACTTGTACCCGGTTCCCTGTAGGTCGAGCTTCTGGTCCGGATACTTGAGGGTCAGCCGCGGTTTGAAGAAGTGCCGTATCCCCGACCAGGTGGAGACGAAGGCGGCCTTGACGGAGGAGAGGATGCCCGTCTCAGAGGCCTCCCATGTGGTAGAGCCCGAGCGAGACTATGAGCAGCGCCAGGAACAGGTTGACGAACGTGAGGAGCATGAGCTTCGACCAGCCTCCCCTGAGCAGGGTGTCTATCCTGACCCTCGGCATCACCGCGCGCGGGAGCATCATCAGGAGCATGATCAGGAAGGTCTTGAGCACGAACCATATCTCCGGCGGGACGGGGGAGGGGCCATACCAGCCGCCGAGGAAGAAGACCGTGAAGATGCCGGAGAGCGCGTAGAACTTGATGTAGGTAGCCAGCGTGAATATCCCGAAGGTCATCCCCGAATACTCCGTCTGCCACCCTGCGACCAGCTCGGAGTCCGCCTCGGGCAGGTCGAACGGGATTCTCTCAAGCTCCGCCAGCATCGCCACGAAGAAGACCACCGCGCCTACTGGCTGAAGGAGGATGAACCAGATGCTGCCCTGCGCCTCGACTATGCTGACGAGGCTCAGCGAGCCGGAAAGCACGACCACTCCGAGCACGGACAGGATCATAGGTATCTCGTAGGCCACCATCTGGTGGAGCGCCCTGAGCCCCCCGAGGAACGAGTACTTGCTGTTGCTCGCCCAGCCTGCGAGGAGAGCGATTATCGGCGAGAAACCGATCAGGGCGAACACCAGGATCACGCCAACCGACGGGTTCGCGATGTAAAAGTCAGGGGCGACCGGCACGAGCGCCAGGAGGGCGCCTGCGACGAACATCAGGGCCAGCGGCACGGCGAGGAAGACCTTCTTGTCGGCCTTGTCGGGGATTATTATCTCCTTGAAGAGGAGCTTGAACAGGTCGGCGAAGTTCTGCAGTATCCCTCCGTACTTTCCGGCGTACTGCGGGCCGACCCTGAGCTGTATCTTCGCGACGAACTTCCGTTCGACCCAGATCATGAGTATGCTGGAGAAGAGCGCGGCGAAGGTGAACCCCGGGAATGTGGTGAAGAGGAAGAGGCTCTTGGTCGGCTCGGTCTGCATGAGTGACATCATGAAGTCGGGCAGCTCCTGCGGGTTCGCGACGAACTGCCTTAGGAGGCTCAGCAGGTTGATCCCGAACGCGTTGAGGACGAAGTATGCGGGCACCGAAGCGACCGCGACGATGGCCACCACCCAGAGCAGGAGCCAGACTATGTGGAGGATGAAGCCCCTGAACGTCACTATGGTCTTTGTCAACGGTCAGGCCACGGGTTGCCGCAGTCGCGATAATTTATTTGAATCTTCTCATCCTTGCGTGTTGCCTACTCGAGGGAGGCCGCGAAGTCCTCAAGCCTCTGCCTGTACACGCTCCTCGGAGGGAACCCGATGCCGGTGAGGTAGGTGGAGAACTTTATCCTCTTCTTCGGGTCTGTCAGCCTGTTCTCGATCTCGTGTATCTCTTCGCCGACAACCGCGTAGCAGGTCGCGTACCCCGGGAACATCCCCTCGTGCGCAGGGAAGAGATTGTAGTAGACGTTGCTCCTCTCGACACCGGTGTACTTGTTCGCCCAATCGATGAACTCGAAGAGGCCCTGCTTGTTCGTGTTGATGCGGACGTCTCCCACGACGCGGAGGAACCTGATCAGCCTGTACTTCCTCGTCTCGAACTCCAGCTCCATGTTCAACAGTTCGAAGCCGCCGTGCTTCTCCAGGAGGGCGATGTAGTTCTTCTCCGCCTTGCTAAGGGGTTCCTTCCCCTTCAGGGCGAGCGAAGCCTCCATGAACTCCCTCTCCCTGTTGAACGACAGCCCCTCGGACACCGGTCCGACGAGCAGCGAATTTATCAGCTCGATCTGAGATGGCTTCGCACCGGACCCGAGCACGCTGTTGGAGTGGTTGACGCAGTGGCCGTACTCCTCGTGTACCAGGAGGTTGATGAGCTGGGAGACCGACTTGGGAGGGTTCCTCTTAGGGTCCGTGGTGAGGAAGTAGACCTGGAAGGGCTTCTTCGTGAACGTGTCGAAGAACATCGCCGCGCCCGTGGGCATCGTGCCGCTCAGGTAGACGGGCGTCTCTATCACCTTCGTCTTGTAGTTCTTGTTGATCCTGACCACCGACTCGTCGGTGAAGTCCTGGACTACCTTCCGGATGGAGTTGGTGACCCGCAGGAGCTGTTGGGGCTTGAGTTTCTGCCTCTCGACGATCTTCTTCTGCACGGCGTCCGGAGTCGCCTCGCACCTGTAGTGTTTGGCCAACCTCTTGATGACGTCCCGATATCGTGGAAGCTCGTCGTCTATCCACTTCAGGGCCTTCTGCTCCAGCTGGTCCGGGGTCTCGTCATAGTCGAATCCCCCCTCCAGAGCGGCCCGGTAGAACTTCTCCCGGCCGAGCGCGAACTTCTGCTTCTGGAAGACCTTCTCGACCTCCTCGAAGGTCCCCTTTCCGAACCCCTCGAGCTCATATTGTGCGACGAACTTCTTGACCTTAACAGCGAGCCTGTCGCAGTCCTCCTTCAGCTTCTTGTTCTTGGTGACGCGTTTCACGGACTCGAGAATCTCGAGGACTCCGTCCAGCCTGTAAAGCGCCAGCGCCTTGACGGCGGAAGGCACTTTGACGCCCTTGAACCTCTTCTGGGTGGCGTCGAGGGCCTTCGACGAGGCCGCGACCAGCGACGCGAGATGTTTGTCGTTCGGCCCCTCCTTCGTCAGGTGGACGAATATCGACCCGACAATTTCGTCGAGTATTGGCTGGGGCTCAGGCAGTAGCAGTGATATCTCGATGCTGTCCAGGACCTTGGCCTGCACGTCGTTCTCGGCCCTCCTCCTCAGCGCTCGCACCTTCTCCAGCGCGTCCTTGATGTTCTCGCTGCTCGGGATGAACAGCATGCCGGCAAACTCATCCCACCCGAGGAGGTACGCTCCCGACGGGGAGAGCTCTTGCCAGAGGGCGACTATGTCGTCGTCGAGCGACCTGGGCACCTAACCCGCCACCTCTATGGGCTTGAACTTTTCGGTCGTCTCGTCTATCTCTCTCAGGAGTATCTTCTTCCAGTCCGCGAAGCCCTTGGGCGACGTCGGGTAGGCGAGGTTGTGCTCCACTAGGGTCTGGCTCTTCTTCGCCGTGTACCGTAGCCCCTTGGCCAGTTCGTACTCGCTCAGCGCCCTCAGGAGGAGTATCGGGTTCATTATCTGGGCCCTGTTGAACTCCGGATGGCGCCTCTCCCCAATCGCCCTGACGTCTTCCTCGGAGAGGAAGTGCTTCATCCCATAGTTAATCTGCTCGTTGGTGAGCGTCTGCAGGTACCTCCTGAGGACCTCGAAGCTGGCCATCTGGTAGCCGTGAGTGGTCATGTATTCGACGTTGTAGCCCCAGAGCGCCTCTTGGCTGAAGTCGTTCGCCTGCAGAGACTGCACCACCACCTTCCCCAGTATGACGCTGGCATACATTGACGGCCCGATTCCACCCGCGTCGAGCGGACGAGGCAGCCATGCGGCGTCCCCCACTACCGCAAAGCCGTTCGCGACCATGCAGTCGTTGTGCCTCCTGACCGGGACCTGCCAGTTACCCTTGGAGTTCCCGTCGAATTCGGGACCCGTAGAGAGCCGCGGGTTTTTGATGGAAGGGTTGTCCTTCATGTACTTGTCGATCAGGTTCTGCAGGTTGTCTGTGAGCTTGAACTTCTTGTTGCGGCGGGTCAGGCCCGATTTGGAGACCCCGAGCCCTATGTTGACGCGGTTCTTACCCTTTGGGAAGACCCAGGCGTACCCTGCCGGCGCGATGAACTGATCGAGATGGATGAGGCAGTAGTCGGGTGTGAAGTACGTCTCGTCCTCCTTCCCCTGGTCGAAGTCGACGATGTACCGGCCCGTCGCCTCGATATCATCCATGTCGATCTCCTTCTCTATGTTGCTCTCGATTGGGAGGAACTTCCTCAGGACAGAGGACGAGCCAGTGGCGTCTATCACGACCTTGGCTGTCGCTTTGAAGGCTCCGCCGTCCTCCGTCCTGCCGGTCACTCCCGTGACGTACCCATTCTCCGAGAGGAGCCTGTCGGCGCTCGTGTTGAACTTGATCTCGACGTCGAACCCCTTGGCGTCGCTGACCTGCCGCTGCGGCAGCAGCTTCCTGTTGAGGATGTAGCCCTCACCTTCGAACCGCACCTTGGTCTTGTGATCCGGGGAGTAGACCAGCACTCCCTTCACCGGGTGCTCGAGCTCTGGAGACCCATACTTGATGCCTATGTTCTTCTCCAGGAAATTCAGGCTGTTCAGGCTCGTCGCGTCCCCACAGGTCCACCCGTTGTTCGTCTTCTTCCCGGCATCCTCGGGAGGGTTCCTGTCAACGACCAGGACGCGTGCGGCTTTCTTCGAGTAATAGCCTATGGCGGACGCGGTTATCAGTCCCGCCATGCCTCCGCCAGCTATTATCACATCATAGTCGGTCTTCAAACGTCACGACCTCCTTCGTTCTGTCTAAAAAAGGAGCGCATAGGTGGCGCCTCCTTTCCAAGTCCGCACTTAAGCGTGCAGAGACCCCGGCATCAACAAGCCGTTTATACCGGAAAGCGGTTCCGCGTCAGCGAATGAAGACAGGTTCGGTGCTCGCGCTCGCCCTGCTCGCGGTGCTGCTAGCAGGGGCAGGCCCGTCGCTGGCCGGTGCCCACCCTACACAGCCGCCGACGCCTGTCTTCAAGGAGACCCCGACCCAGGTGTGCGGATGTCAGTCGACGGCACAGGGAGTCTCCGACAGTCCAGCCGCATTTCGGCCCGCCGACGCTCTCGCACCGACCACCCTCTACGACGAACAGCTAGGGGTGACGTTCACCCAGAGTTTCACCTCTATGGCTTACAACGTCACCGCGGTGGAGCAGACGGACCCGACCTTAGGGACGGGCCCCGCTTACCTGCTGAACGGAGTCTCCGGCACCGGATACTGGTATCAGGTCGGTCTCTCGTGGAACTGGAACCCTGGAAGCGACCCCGGCACGGGGTTCGCCATGAGCTATGAAGTCTTCGGCCCGCAGGGCGACTCACTCTTTCCCACCAACGGGAACGGAGGGTTGCTGGACTTCTCCGGCGCAGTAAACCAGGGAGACAACGTCCTCCTGAACCTCTACTTCAACTCGGGGGCGGTGATCATGCAAGCCCACGACTACAACACGGGAGCATCTGCATCAGAGAGCTACACCGCCAAGGGCGCCAGCTCCTTTCAGGGGGACACGCTGGGGAATGCCAACAACAACGGCTTCTTCACGGGCCTGATGACCGAGTGGTACCACCCGCAAGTGTACGCGTCGAACGAGAAGGAAGTCGTCTACATAGAGAGCAACTTCGCCATATCCTCTGCATGGATGTGGATGGACGAGTACGGCTCTAACGGCAACAGTGACGTATTCCAGAACGTTACCTCCTCAGCGGTCTCGTTCACGAGTGCGCCGATGAAGCTGCACGAGTTCGCGGCCAATGGCGCCACCGAGTACATGGACGCATACGAGCTGATCACGGGAGCGATGAACACCACGGCTCCGGCAACCGTGCCGTTGACCCTGAGCTACTCCGTGGTCGGCGGAGGGGTCGGCTACTCCGCCCCAGTCCTCCATTACGTCTCTGAGGGGACCCAGGTCAACGCCACGCTCAGCACGTCGTCGACCATCTACAATGCAGACATCGGCAGCGAGTGGAATGTAACGAGCTCGCTGTCGGCCTCCGTGGGAAGCAACGCGGGGGGAGAAAGGTGGCAGACAGACCAGCAGACGAACGGGACTGTGACCGCGGCCCACGTTATGGAGCTCGCCTACTACCACCAGTATCAGGGACTCATCTCCTACATCGTAGACGGAGCTGCGACTTCGGCTCCAGACTTTGACTTTACAGCCTTTGGCACGCCGCAGAACGCAAACACCAGCTCCCAGCCGACAGCATTCTGGGTCGACACAGGTACCCAGTATGGGATGACAAACCCTCTCCAGGGTTCTAGCTCTCTGGAGAGGTGGGTGACTGAGGACGCCGTAAACGGCACGGCTACGTCGTCCTTCATCCTGATGCCTGCATATGAACAGCAGTACCTTGTCAGCGTGAGATACTCGACCATCGGCGGAGGGAACATTTCATCCGCAGGAGAGGTCTACTTCTCTGCTCCTTCCTTGGGTAAGGAAGTCACCATTGCGATGACGCTGGGTTCTCAGTCGCTGTGGTTGGACGCGGGCGCTGCCTACGGCCTGACGCAGAACGTGACCCTGACACTGCCGTTCTCCGACGGTGGTGGCGCAGGATTCTATTCTGAGGCGGAGAGGTGGATAACTAACTCGACCGGCGGGACCGTGATGGAAGGGCTGAGCATCGACCCCCAGTACCAGAACCAGTACCTGGTGTCCCTGCAGCCCAGCCCGGCCGCCGCGGGCACGCTATCGGTCTCAGGAGGATGGTACGACGCGGGGACAGTGCTTCAGGTGACTCCAGCCTCCGACAGCGGGTGGAAGCTGGTGACCTGGACCTCCGCGACGCCGCTGGCCGCTCCTGCAATGAACCCCAACGGCTCGATATCCCTGGAGGTCAACAGCCCGGTAAACGACACTGCGGTGTTCTATCCTGGTCTGACAATAACCACGGCGGCCAACGTGGTGATTTCCTACTCCTACGCTTCAGGAGCCGCGAGCGGCACCATCTCGCAAGGAAGCATGGTGGTGTATGTGCCTCCCAGCGGGATCAAGCTTTCGGCCTCGGCCTCCTCATTCCTGAGTTCGTTCGGCGGCTGGTCCGGCGTCAGCTCGTCCAGCGGTCCCTCAATCTCGATTACGCTCACAAGCCCCGCGAGCATCAGTGCAAGGTCGACTTACGACTATCTTGACATTGCGATAATCCTGGGGGCGGTGATATTGCTCATCGCCGTCGTGGCTACGCTGGCCAGCAGGCGTACGGGAAAAACAGTAGGCAGCCCGGCTGCGTAAGAATGCAGCCGGACCGGCCATTCGCAGCTTAAGAGCTGTAGACGGATTCGCCTGAGGCCGTAGGAATCTCGGGGAACGAGTCGCTCATGCGCTTCTCGGCCACCGCTGCTGCCTCGGCCATGATCTTGTCCGCCTCTTCGCTGGACTCGGGCGTGAAGAAGTTGCCTCCAGACAGTCCGCCCACGTCAGACATGAGTCCGGTGAGGGATGCTCCGATGTCTCCGAGCGCAGACTGTGCGTCGGGCATCGCTGTCCCGAGCGTCGAGCGAATGTTCCTGATTACGCCGATTGCCGGTGCCAGGGTCGCAGTGAAGTCTCCGATGTCGGTGACCGTCTGCAGCCTGGTGGTGATCTGCTCTAGCGCTATCTTGGACTGGGTGACGAGCTTCGCCATCTTGCGAACCTCTGCCAGCTCGTTCGAGTAGGCCTTGCTGGTCATCTCGTCGTGCTGCTGGACTGCGGTGACGGTCTTCTTGAAGATCGCCTGCTCCCTCTGCTTCAGCCGGTCCATGGAACGGTCCAGCCGGGTTATCTCCTGCTGGAGCTGGCTCGTGGCCTTCTGAATCTGGGGCTTCATCGGCTGTGGGCCTTTGATAGCGTCCTTTGTCTTCTGTCCGAAGGTGCTTTGGTTCTGCTGAGGTTTCCAGTTCTTTTCGAACTTACTCATATAATCTCACGTAGTCGTGTATCGCACGCTATCATGATACCATCCTCAGACAACAACTTTTGACACGTTGCTCAAAGTGATATCCATATCGCGGTGCGCGGCGCCGGAAATTCTCCCCCACGACCAACCTACGCCGCTCGGAGAAGGGTCGCCGGGTGCCTGCGGGTGGCGCGCGACCCGGCTCGCAAGACTTAAAGAATCTGCGCCGGCCGAACCG
The DNA here is from genome assembly GCA_027886865.1 of Nitrososphaerota archaeon. Next base: position 74,348 of record JAPCJR010000005.1, on the reverse strand, counting down.
GCCGTTGAATCAGAAGATAGGGCTCGGCCTGATAGGTGCGGGCGCGATCGGTCGGGTCCACGCCAAGAACATCCACGAGAAGGTCCCTAACGCCACCCTGGCCGCGGTCGCCGACATCGACCAGAAGGCGGCGACGAGCATAGCCGAGCAGAACGGGCACGCCAAGGTCTATTCCGATTATGCGGACATGCTCCGCGACGATTCCGTCAATGCCGTCGTGCTCTGCGTCCCTCCGTTCCTCAAGCTGGAGATAACCAAGAAGGCCGCTCAGGTCGGAAAGCACGTGTTCTGCGAGAAACCGATGGCGCTCTCGATGCAGGACGCGGACGAGATGGTCTCGACGGTGGACAACTCGGGGATAAGGTTCCAGGTGGGCTACCAGAGGCGGTTCGACCCCTCCTACGTCAAGGCAAGGTGGGCGGTGGAGACCGGCAAGCTCGGCAAGCTGCTCATGATCAAGGAGTACAACCGGGACCCTCCGGCTCCCATCACCGGCTGGTCGACCAACCCCAAGAAGAGCGGGGGGATATTCCTCGACACAACGAGCCACGACTTCGACGCCGTCAGGTGGCTGGCGGGCAGTGAGGTGGTCAGGGTCTACGCCGAGGGAGACGCGCTCGTCTACGAGGACCTGAAGAAGAACGGCGATTATGACACCGTCCAGGTGATGATGAAGCTCGCGAACGGGGCCCTCGCTTTCGTGGACAACTGCTACCATACTGTCTACGGGTTCGACGGGAGACTGGAGATCCTCGGTACGGACGCCGCCGTCTCCACTTCGATCGGTGAGCAGACCTTCGCGCACGTCTACACAAAGGACGGGACGAGCAACGAGTTCTTCGACGGATACGCCACGAGGTGGGCCGAAGCCTATCGCGATGAGCTTGTGGACTTTGTCCAGTGCATAATCGCCGGGAGGGAGCCGAAGGCCACGGTGAGGGACGGTCGCGCCGCCGTGGAGATAGGCCTGGCCGCTCGTGCGTCGATAGAGCAGCAGAAGCCGGTATCGCTCCCGTTCCGCTGAAGGGACGACAGGTCGGGCAGGCAGCGCTATGCCTTGAGAAGCTTCTGGAGATACTTGTAGTTCGTCTTCGCCGATTCCGCCATGCTCTCCTTGTGCGGGAAGTCCACTTCGACCATCAGCCAGCCCTCGTACTTGATGTCCTTCAGCGCACGAGCGACCGCCTTGAAGTCGACGACGCCCTCGCCCAGGTCGACAAAGTCGTTGTCGTAGTCTATCTTGGCGGGGTCCACGTGGGCCCTCAGGTCCTTGATGTGAACGAGCACTATCTTGTCCTTGTATTTCTTGATGAACCCGGGGAGGTCTATCCTGAGCGCCTCGAGATGGGCGGAATCGAAGCATATGTCGGCCTTCGACGCCTTCAGGAGCGCGTCCAGCTGCTTCAGGTTCTCGGCGCTGCTGCGCACGTGAGGATGCACCGCGACCTTCATCCCCTTCTGTCCGAATGCGCGGGTGAGCCGTTTGGCCACCTCGGCGGCGGCCTTGTCGTCCTTCTCGAAGAGGCAGAGCCAGCCGGACTCGGCACCCATCTTGCTCGCGACGTCGGCCATGTCCGAGGTGGTCTCGTTCAGCGCCATCGAGACGACCTCGAGACCCGCCTTCTTGGCGAGGGATTTGACCTTCGCCGGGTTCTTCTTGAGAACCTCGGGCATCACGGCGTACTCGATTCCGACGCCCGTGTAGCCCGCGTCCTTAATCGAGTCAAGAATCTCGATGAACTGCTTCTCTGACTTTATGTCGCCCCAGCCCAGTGCCGCACATGATATTTTCATCTCTCTGTGTCACCTGTCTGCTGCCGGGTACCCTCACCCTAGCTCGTAGGGGAGGTGAAGGTCACCGTGTTGAAGATGACCGTCGACGACTGGCCGCTGTAGACCGGGTCTACGTAGAAGCTGTTGACGACGTTCTTGTTCCAGACGATGGAGCCCGCTCCGAAGAAGAGCTTGATCGTGCCCAGCCATATGTACGGTGCGTCGTTGTATTCCTGGGCCTGGGCCTTCGTGCACAGCGCTATGATCTGCGATGTATTAGAGGTCGAGGTGAAGGCGTTGACGCAGGCCTGCACTACCGGGTTCGAATAGATCGCCCAGTTGTTGGACGAGGTGTTGTTGTTGGAAGAGAGCAGCCAGTTGTCCGCCGGAGTGTCAGCAGCGGGGGCGAACGTTCCAGTGCCGAACCAGGCCATCTGCGAGATCGTCTGAGATGCATTGAGCGCCTGTGCGTACGAGCTTGTCCCGGCGATGTTCGGAAGGGAGTAGGCTGAGGGTGCCAGGACGTTGATGGTCACCTGCAGGCCGATCTGTGAAAGGTCGGAGTCGACCAGCTGGGCTGCGCTGTTGCAGTACGAACAGCCCTGAACGACGCTGAACTGAATCGGGGGTAGCGTCGCCGGGTTGATGTTGGCCGCCTTGAGTATGTCCTGAGCCTCGGTCACGTTGTATTGGTATGGAGGCAGGTTGCCAAGGTCGTAGAACTGGCTAAAGATCGGGTATTCGGGCCCGACCATCGGGTTCAGCCCTCCGAAGAAGACCTGGTCAGATATCTGAGTGTAGTTGATCGCGTGTACTATAGCCTGACGGACGGCGGTGATGTTGGTCGGATATCTTTGCGTGTTCATGGCGATGCCCACGAAGACTGCGGCCTTGCTCGGGAACTGGAAGATGCCGTAGGTGCTGGGGTTGGCCTGTACGGACGGCAGGTCAGCGGCCAGGATGCCCGCAATCTGAGCCTGTCCCGACGTGAGGTCCGTGTATCGGCTTACGTCGTCGAAGTTAGCCTTGACTACCACGTTCTTCACGTGACCCGGGTCGACGTACGCGTTCCCCTTAATCTGGGCGGCCGTGAGACTGTCTCCCCAGTAGCTGGGGTTCTGGGTGAACTGTACGTAATTGTTCTCTGAGAATCCGGACACGGTGTAAGGACCGGTGCCAGGGATAGGGTTCTGGTTGAAGTAAGTGTTCATCTGCGCGGGTGTTCCGAAACCACCGTGGTCGAGCAGCCACTGGGTGTCGAACATCAGCCCGACGTAGACGACCAGGGTGCCGAGGAAGTAGTTGAACGGAGCCGCCAGGTGGAACACTATCGTGTCGGGACCCGTCACGTAGATCGGCCAGTTCTGGTTCTCCATCATCGTGAGAGCAGCTGGGCTCGGGTTGATCAGCCCGCTCTGGTTAAGGAGGGCGATCGAGGACGGGCCAAAGTTGACCTGCGAGAGATTGAAGACGTTGTACGACTCCAGGAACGACGAGCTGTTGCCTGAGAGGTAGTAGAACCCGTACATCTCGGCCCAAACCTGATAGGCATTGAACGGATTGCCGTCGGAGAACTTCACACCCTGTCGTAGGTTGAAGGTGTAGGTCCTTCCGTCCGCGGACTGGGTGTAGTTGTTCGCGAGGACGGGGAGATACTGCACGACTCCCTGGCCGTAAAGCGCCGAAGCGTTCAGAGTAATCAGCGGCTGGTATACCGTGTACGTGAGCCAGTTCGGGTACGGGACCTCTCCGATAGCGACCAGCTGGTTGAGGTCAGCAGGTGCAGGCCAGAAGACGTCGTCGATCGTGAGGGTGCTAGGCGCGCTCGAACTCGTCGTGGTCGAGACAGTACTACTACTCGACGCGCTCGTGGATGTCTTTTGACCCGTGAGATATACGACGGCGCCCGCCGCGATGACAATCAATACGATAACAACAGCTGCGGCCACCGTGCGGCCAATTCCCGACCTGCGACTCGTGAAGAATTGCAAGGGTTAGCGCCGAATCCTCTATAGTCGATATTTAAGGGTTAGCAAAGTGCGGAAATCGGAAGGTCGCGCGGAGACCTCAGGGAGAAATGTTCTTGGACGCCGGGGTCGTGAGGGCAGTCAGAGTTGGCGGCCGAGTTCAAGGTCCGTTCCGCTGTCCCGACGGATGCGGTCACGATAGCCTCCATCTACAACCAGGGAATCGAAGACAGGATAGCGACGTTCGAGACGGAGAAGCGCGACCCCGACGAAAGGCGCAGGTGGCTCGAAGAGCACGACGAGAAGCACCCGGTGGTCGTCGCCGAGGCATCGGACGGCCAGGTCGTGGGATGGGGCGTGATCTCCCGGATCAGCCCGCGCAAATGCTATGCTGGGGTAGGCGAATACTCGGTATAAGTCCGGAGAGACATGCGCGGCAGAGGCGTCGGGGGCGGGCTTCTCGCGTCGCTGATCGAGAGGGCCACCGCCGAGGGCTACTGGAAACTCATCGGTAGGATGTTCTCTTCCAACGAGGGTAGCAGGCGCCTCTCAAGACGGCACGGCTTCAGGGAGATGGGAGTTCTGGAGAAGCACGGCAAGCTCGATGGTAAGTGGGTCGACGTAGTCGAGATCGAGAGGCTCATCCCAAAGAACATCGACTAGCTCTAGGACAGTATCAGGTCATTGGGGCTTAAAAGCAGCGAAAGACTCAACATAGAATGAGCGCGTCGCCGGCCGAAGATACGCTTCCTTGGCCGCCAAGACCCGAGGACCTGAGAAGGCTGTACATTGACGAGCATCCCTCTGCGGCGAAGATAGCAGCTCGCTACGGCCTGAAGTACGCCAGCCCGAAGACGGCCGAGTCGACTGTGCTCTACCATCTGAAGAAGAACGGGATATCGCGGCGCGACAAGGCCGAGCACATCAGAAGGGTGACGGAGGAGATGGTGGATGGGTGGGTCAAGAGGTACGAAACGGGAGAGTCGCTGAAGCAGATAGGTGGAGACGAGTTTTCACCCGTGACAGTCTTCCTGCATTTGCGTAAGCGAGGGGTCCACCTGAGAGACAAAGTGGAGGCTCAAATTGAGGCTGTGACCAAGTTTCCAAGAACGCCGTTTCGGGGAGACATATTTGAGAAATCGTACATTCTTGCTTTCGTCTGGGGCGATTGTAGCGTAGAGATCCACGGCAGAGCGGTCAGGGTGCGCAGCGGGACTACACACCCCGAGTTCGTGAATCTCTTCAAAAGCATCTTTGGTCAATACGGTCATGTCAGAGTGTATCCAAAGCTAGCAAAAGTTACCCCGGCAGAATGGAACCTGGAGGTCGACTTACATGGATCTTTTGAGTTTCTCCATGAGAAGAACGCTAAACGCATACCTGAGATACTGGGGAGCCGAGATACTCTCCCAAATTTTCTAGCAGGATTCTCGGACGCAGAGGGGAGCATTTACTTTCATCAAGACCAAGGAAATTTCAACTTCTCTATTTCAAACACGAATGCGGATATACTTAGGAGAATTCAGGAATTGCTGACAGCCGAGGGCTATAATCCAAAGTTGAAACGAAGTAGGAGTCGAGTTGTGAGTCCGCTGGGGATAGCGTTTGAAATATGGAGCCTTGGATTTTATCGACCTGATGAAGTCAAGAAACTATTGACAATGCTTCCACTTAGACACGTTGAAAAAGTGACTAAGGCGAGACTGGCTCTGGCGTTCATGAACTCCGAATCTGCTCTGAGCGCCGAAGGATTTCCAGAAGGTTGGCGGGAATATCTCGCGAAAGTTGAGAAAGAAGTCGACGCGTTCATCCAAGACGCCCTACTGGCGCTAAGGGAAAAAGAGTAAGTGGTAGATAACTACTAAGTCAGAATTACCTATCTGCCGATACAGGCCAATAATTCAAACTCCAATATATTGAAGGAATGTCTGCCACATGTGTATTTTTTAGAAGAAGCGGCAGCATTATCATGTTCCTGAAGTTCGGGTCCGACATCTTCAGCCTGTAGGGCCTCGGCGTGCCGTCGCTTATCAGGTGGTATCCCTGCTCGCCGTGGGCCGCCTCGGTCCTGAAGTAGGTCTCGCCGGCCGGGACTCGCGGCTGGGGGCCGAGCTTGAGCCTGACGGGGCCCTCGGGTATCGTCTTGAACGCCTGCTTGAGTATCTTCAGGGACTGCCTCATCTCCTCTACGGCGATGACGGTCCGCGCCCAGCAGTCCCCATCCTTCATCATCGGGACCTCGAAGTCGAAGTCCGGGTACGCGCTGTAGGGCTCGTCCCTGCGTATGTCGTGCCTCACGCCGGACGCCCGCAGGACCGTACCGGTGGCTCCGAGCCTGATCGCGTCCTGGGTGCTCAGGACACCCACCCCCCTGGTCCTCTGCTCGAAGATCGGGTTCCTGATGAAGACCTTCTCGTATTCCTGGAGCCGCTTCTCGAACCAGTCGAAGGTCTTCAGCGCCTGCTCCGTCATGTCCCTGGGCATGTCGTTGCGGACCCCGCCCGGGATGGTGTAGGCGAAGGTGACGCGCGCGCCGCCGATCCTCGCGGCCAGGTCGATGAAGAGGTCCCTGTCGCCCAGGCCCCACTCGATCATCGTGGTGTGCCCCTCGAAGACCCCGTAGATGCCCAGGAAGTACATGTGGGATATTATGCGGTTGAGCTCGGCCATGATGACGCGGAGGTACTGCGCCCTGATGGGAATCTTGTTGCCCATCAGCTCGTCGACCGCCTCGGCGTAGGCGAAGAGTATCCCGCTGCTGTCGAGGATCACGGGGCGCTCGAGGTGCGGCACGTTCTGGATGTAGTTGCGGTACTCCGCCATCTTCTCCTCGCCCCGGTGCACGTAGCCCGGGTCTGGGTCGGCCCTGACCACGTAGTCGCCGTCCAGCCAGAGGCGGATGCGGAAGTGGCCCGAGCCTGGGTGCTGCGGCCCGAGGGCGACCGACATTATCTTGTCCGGGTCGGGGGTGTAGTCCGTCTCAGTGGTGGTCATGCTCTATCTTCCCGGCGAGATGTAGTCCTTCCTCAGCGGTGGGATATCGTCCCAGTCCTCGGGCAGGAGTATGCCCCTCAGGTCGGGATGCCCGTCGAACTTCACACCCAGCATCTCGAAGGTCTCCCTCTCGTGATACTCCGCGCCGGGCCATAGCCGGACCAGCGAGGGGACGACGGGGGCATCCCTCCCGACCCTCTCCGCGAGCGCGGCCACGAGGTCCCCCTGCCCGGGCCTGAGCGAGGCGACGAAATAGATGACTTCCATCTCCTTCTTTGCGATGTAGTCCGTGCCCGAGACGGCGAGTATGTGGTCGAAGCCGAGCTCGTCGCGAAGGAAGGCCGCGGCCTCGGTGATGGTCTCCGGGGTGACGGTGACCTTGAACCTCTTGGGCCGGACGTAGTCCGACCTGGCGGTCTGGAAGCGCTGCAGGAACCTTCCGGAGAGCCCCGCGGTCCTCGCGTCGGCTGGTTCTGCTGGTGCGGGACCTGTGGATTGCATGCCCTAGCGCCCGCCGATGCTGTGGGACGTGCGTATCTTCTCCTGCAGCAGGATGAGCCCCTGCATGAACGCCTCGGCCCTGGGCGGGCAGCCGGGTATGTACACGTCGACGGGGATCAGGTCGTCGATGCCCCTGAGCACGTTGTAAGAGTCGAAGTAGAGGCCGCCTGTGATCGCACAGTTGTGGACTAGCTGGCCGTTGGCGAAGAAGTTGTGGTACCTCTCTACTTCGATGTCGTACACAGGCTCCGTCCCTGCCGGCATGAGCGAGGTTACCCTCTGCACCCCTATTCCCTCGTGGTTCGTGCGTAAGCGAGAATGACCCGTGAAAGAATGCTTCGGATTGGGTGAGACTCTCTCGAGATAATCCGGCCTGTGAAGGGGTAATTGAGCGATGACCCCGGACGGGAATGAGATGATGTACTCGGTGGTAGCGAGTGTCCTTCCTTCCAGTACATGGGACCTTTCCCTCTTGTAGATTCCGCCCACATGGATTCCTCGATAGTGACACAGCTCGACGACGTCTTGAAGCATTTTTCTGTTGGCCGAGCTGAGCTGACCGAACCCCTGGCTACCGACGTGGCCGTCTGACTCGATGAGACCAGCGATGAAGCTTCCTACGCTTGAGTCTGGCATATTGAACATCCAATAGGGCACCCGCTTTGTGAGGGCGTCGCCAAACAGCCCGAGACTCTGGTGAAACATTCCAGCGACCGCCATAGAATTAATCTCCACCTGCCTACCCTGGGTTGGACTCAGTCCAAAGAGTTCTTCCACGACCTTCACCAGCTGCGGTCTCGACAGGTCAGGTTTCATCAAGGAAAATCCGACCTTCGTGCCTACGTTCCATCCATCGCCCAGGTAAAGGCCGACAAGCCATGAGAGATCGTCATCGACCTCGGTGGGGATCTTTACTTTGTTCCTGAGCTTTCCCTCATGGACATAATTGATCGCCCTCGTGGTCGCTGGAACATTCTCGGAGAACGTCACCACCAAGTCTTTCTCCTCGAGCTGTCCGAGATTCTTCCAGACCACATCCAGACCATACTTTGCAGGTGGATGACTATTCCAGGCGGTGAGCGTCTTCGGCTTCACGCCTAGAAGGGCCGCAACCTCGTTTCGCGTGTAGCCCTCCTCCCGCATTGCCATCGCAGACTGATGCGCGACCCACTTTCTCGATAGAGTCTCCTCATATACAGCGAAGGGATGGTCCTCGGTTGCGACTAGCTCGTAAGACCCAGCCCTCACGCGATAAACGTGTCTGATGCCTTGATTCTTCGAAGCGCGAACCGTAGAAGTGACCACTTTCTTCAGCTGTTCGTCATAGGCAAAGACCGCGTCGCCCGCAACGATTTGGTCAATCGGAGTCAGGCCATTCGGCGTGTAGACTAGAGAATCACCCCGAACACACGCGCCCATCGAAATTACCCAGCGTGGTTCGGCCATTTGGTCGTAGATCAGCTTGAGACGGGGGGCGAGCTTTCGCGTCACGGTCCCCATCACTATGAGGAGGTCGCACTGTCGGAGGGAGCCAAAGGCCTCGAGGACACCGAACCTCTCCATGTCGAAGCGGGCCCCGCCTGCTGCCCCTACCTCGACGGAACAGCAGGCCGTTTCTAGGTGGACGGGCCACAGGCTGTAGAGCCTGCCCCAGTTGACCACGTACCGGATGGGCGCGCCGATTGAGTCCTGGAGGATGTCGCTGGCCTTGCCGACGAGAGCATCGAAGGCGCCCGACTTCTGGGCCTCTACCATATCTCTCTCCGCCCGGCCATGTACACCGTCAGTGCCATCGGCAGCAGCAGGGCCCCGACGAAGATCGTCATCATCCAGCTCGACGAGAGCCCCAGCACGAGGGGCTGGTAGGCCGCCGCCCAGGCGTAGAGGAACATCGCCATCACGTCGAAGACCACGAACATCAGCAGGTAAGCGTAATACTGCATCATGAAGTGCATCTTGCCCTTCCCCTCCGGGACCTGTCCGCACTCGAAGGGCGCGTTCTTGATGGGGTTGGGGCGGCGCGGCGCAAGGAATCGGGGGATGATGAGCGTCGGGACGGCGAAGCCAGCGCCGATGAGACCCATGACGAAGACGGCCCCGATATCTCCGAAGAGCACCATGGCGAAGTCGTCCGGAATCTTCCGCGCCTATTTTTAAGGTTTGAATGACTTCCACCCCATCTGTCGGCCGCTGCAAAGCTTAAGATGGAAAACCTCAGCGGCGACGAAGCTTGGCGACGCTCGACGTGGGGGAGGTGGTCACGGTCCTCGGAGCCATCAGTTCCATTGCCGTCATCGCGGGCGCCGGGTTCATCGTCGTCCAGCTGAGGCAGAACGCGACCCTTCTGAAGGCGACGCTTCGGCAGGAAAGAAAGCAGGCGGCGTTCTCGATGCTCGAGAAGCTCACCCACGAGTCGTTCGCCACCAGAAGGGCGAACTTCTACCAAGCGATCAAGAAGTACCGCGCGGTCGACTGGAAGGACTTCGACGACAGCCCGACGGACTTCGAGGTCAGGAACTTCGCCTACTTCTACGAACTCTACGGCCAACTCGTCAGGGACGGCACTATCGAGTTCGCCATGGTCGCCGACATGCTGCAGTATCTGGTCGTCTACGACTGGAAGACGTTCGAACCGGTCTCGGACCACCTCATGAAGAGGTTCGGGCTCAGGGTGAGCCCATGGCACAACTTCGAGTGGCTGGCGAAGAAGACCGAGGAACACATGTCAAGGAAGCAGAGCGAGGGAGCCGCTAACGGGTGATCTTTCCGCCGCGCAGCTCGAGCGGCATGTACCTCTCGTCCTTGGCGCCCGTGTACTCGGCTATCGGCCTCAGAATCCTGTTGTCCGAGTACTGCTCCATGACGTGGGCCAGCCATCCGGGCGTCCTTCCCACGGCGAAGACCGGCGTGAAGAGGTAGGTAGGTATGCGCAGGTGGTGCAGCACGAAGCCGGAGTAGAAGTCGACGTTCGGGTAGATGCCCTTCTCCCTGACCATCCCCTCGGCCAGAGCGTCGAGGATCGCCAGGTTGTTCCTCTCTTCGTCGCTGGAGGCTATCTGTCCGGCGTATCCGCGCAGTATCTTTGCCCGCGGGTCCAGCGTCCTGTAGACCCGGTGTCCGAACCCCATTATCTTCTCCTTGTTGGCGAGCCTCTCGTGGAGGAAGGCCGGGACCTTGTCCGGCGAGCCGATCTCATGCACCATCTCCACGACCCTTTCGTTGGCGCCGCCGTGAAGCGGGCCCTTGAGCGCGGCCACGGCCGCTGTGACGCTCGAGTACATGTCGGAGAGCGTCGACGCCACGACCCTTGCGGTGAAGGTCGACGCGTTGAACTCGTGGTCGGCGTGCAGGACCAGCATGACGTTCATGAGCTTCTCGGAGAAGGCGTCGGGTTCTTTGCCAGTGAGAAGATAGAGCAGGTCGGAGGCGAAGCTCAGGTTCTTCCTGGGCTCCAGCTGGGGTAAGCGGTACTTGTGTCTGTGGATGTAGGGTACTATCGTGCCCATCTTCGAGGCTATCGAAGCGGCTTTCTCGATCAAGGTCAGGCCAGGGTCGTCATAGATACCGAGACTGGCGACGGCCATCTCGAGGGCGTCCATGGTGTCGCAGTCGTAGGACAGCGAATCGATGCCCGAGAGGACTCCTCGCGGCGCGGGCCGCTTCGAGAGCAGGTCCTCGGTGAAGACAGTCAGCTCCTCTTCCTGGGGTAGGCGCTTGTGCCAGAGAAGGTAGGCGACCTCCTCGTAGTTGGAGTGTTCCGCCAGGTCGCTGATGTCATATCCGCAATAGAGCAGTCGGCCCCGCGCCCCGTCGATGAAGGTTATCGCGCTCGTGCCGGCAACGACGTCTTCGAGGCCCTTTGACATCGGCCCGGGCCGATGGCGCGGAGGATTTATCCCTTTTAGCCTATTGTCGAAGTGTGCGGAAAAGGTTTAGAAGCGCTCCGGAGCGACTCGTCGAACAATCTTGAAGATCGCGATCGTCGGCGCTGGTGTGGCGGGGTCGTACCTACTCAACAGGCTCGACGGGCACCAAGTAGAGTGCTTCGAGATGCGCCCACAGGACAAGTGGTACACGGTCTGTGCCTGGGGGACGAGCCAGCCCTACATCTCGGAGATGGTGAAGAAGACCGGGCTGAACTTCGACGACTACGTGCTGCACAAGGGCAAAAAGATGACGGTGGACACGGGCCACGGGACGTTCGACATCAAGCTATCGGGTCTGGTCAGCTACGACAAGCACAGGCTGTGCGAGGACATGCTCAAGGGGAAGACCATGCACTGGGGAGCGCAGGTCAAGCAGCTCGACGCGAAGTTCGACGACTTCGACCTCGTCGTCGACGCCACGGGGATGCAGCGCGCGCTGCTGCCGAAGATCAAGGACGACATCATCGTCCCTTGCGTCGAGTACCAGGTGAAGTCGAAGAAGTTCCCCTGGGACGACTTTTACATCAAACCGTACCACGGGCTCACCGGGTACCTCTGGTACTTCCCCCTCGGCGAGGGGATGGCGCACATCGGGGCGGGGGAGCTCCACGGGGGATACAAGGGCGAGCTCGAGGCGATGCTCAAGAAGTACGACTGCGAGGTGATAAGGAAGATCGGCAGGCCGGTCAGGATAGTCCCTCCGGCGTACTGCCAGCCGTTCTATGAAGGGAAGGTGGTCGGGGTCGGGGAGTCCATCGGGACGGTCTTCCCGATGCTGGGGGAGGGGATAATACCGAGCATGCAGTGCGCGGAGATGTTCATCGAGAACATCGACGACCTGGGGGCCTATTCTGAGGAGGTGCTAAAGAGGACCGATATCTACGCAAAGGTGTTCAGATTCGTGAAATCGAAGATGGACGACAACTTCAGCATAATGAGGAACTTCCCGGAGCTCCTGTCCGTCTACCTCTACATGCACAAGAACGAGAGACGGTTCGGCCTCCAGACGAGGCTCTCCGACCTGATGAAACTCGCGAACGCCTAGCGGCCGAACGGGCAAAAACAAGATATTGATGTGCTGACGGGCTCTGGTTTGGGCCCGTAGCTCAGTACGGACAGAGTGGCAGCCCCCTATCCTTTATGGGGAGAGCTGTAGGTCGTGCGTTCAAATCGCACCGGGCCCGCTTTTACTTCTGGTCGATGTCGCGGGTACGGAGGGAGAGAGAGCCTGCTGCGCGGTACATGAAGTAAGCGGGCAGAATCCCCAGGAACAATAAGAACCCGCCTCCATTTCCGAGGAATAACGCTACGAAGAGAGAGACCACGGCGAGAACAACCCACATTGTGTATCTCTTGATTAGCCGGTCCGGTATCCTCCTATAGGTAATCGCCAGGACAAAGGCGGTGTATATTGTCACAATCGCGAATACGCCTCCGACGGCGTTGCTGGCTGCGTTGTACCAGGACGCGTCCTGTGGGACCTCAGGAAGGGATGCCAGCGAGTATGCTACTACGATACTGACCCAGGTCAGATTCTTTCCAATCCGGTTCCACAAAAGGACGTCTCTGTGCAAGAAGTCGGAAGATAGGGAGACGTTGACGTTCGTGTAAATCCATCCATATAGACCTAGGAAGACGAAAGCCCACCAAATATCCTCTGCAATCAACCCCACATTTTGATTTGCGAAGATGCCGTATCCTTCTGTGACAAGTTCATCGCCACCAACTGCAAGGATAAAGGCGAGTACTCCTAAACCAGCGAACCCGGTCCATAGGGCCCTGCTCCTGTACACGGGGTCGACCAGCACCCTCCTTAGGGACCATGCCCTGAAGGCGACCAGGAGTCCTATTATTCCTGGGATGATGAACAATGCGTATTGTATCAAGTCTAGAACGTCACTAGATGACACTGGGTGTTACCTCCATCATTCCGTGGACAAACGAGAACCTGAACCAGCCGTGCAGGGGTGGCTGACCCAACATCTGCCTGACTCGGAGCAATGGCGTCACGGTGAGGCCATCCTCGTGGAGCTTCAGCTCGATGACTCCGTCGAAGAGTTGCTCCATCGAGGCTATGGTAGCGGGGGTGTGCATCTCTTCGTCTCCGGTCGCGAGGATGACCGCGTCATGGCGCTTCACCTCCTCGACGAGCTGCGTCCAGTAACCATACATCGACTCGGAGGGATTGAGGACGAGGAGCGGAGAGAGCACATCCGTGACCACCCTGATGCGCCTCCCGGGGTTCCGCTGAAGCGCCTGTTTGATGTTGTAGGAGATGCCTGTCGGGTCCCGCAGGTCGCACTTCACGGGAGAGCCTGAGCTGGAGATCCATTCCGGTACCCGATCACCAGCAATCCCGAAGCCCTTCATGTCCCTCTGGACGTCGGAGACGGAACGGTGCGTCACATAGAGACAGTAATCCCCCTGGGTCAGCCCAGAACGTAGAAACCAGTATCCCAGGGCCTGTTTGCCCAAGCCCGCCTGACCGAGAACCAGAATCGAGGACTTTTCCGGGTAGCCATCGTTCAGTATCTGGTCCAGGCTGGCTATCCCGGTAGAAACCATTCGGCCCGTCACCGAACGAACGACATCGTCTATTCAGGGTTTCGATTTGTTGAAAACACCTACATCAGCGCGGCATCCGGCCCCGTGATGCCAGGTCCGAGGTGCGCCTAGCTCGAGGACTTCCACTTCTTCAGCAGGCTCTTCTCGTCGCCGGTGACCTTCGGCCCGACCTTGCTCTGCTCGGTCGCTTGACGCAGGAAACCTCTGAACGACCCCATCGCCTGCCGCTCTTCCTCTGATAGCACCCCGTTCTCGACCGCCGCATCAACCTTGGTCGCCCACCCTGCCGCCGGCGGAGGGACCTCGCCCGCCGCGAACTCTTCGTCGGCGACTTTGAGCAGGGTATCGAAAGCCTCCATCTTCTCGTCGTCGGACGCGTTTGCCAGTGCGTCCGATTTGTCGGCCTTCCCCTTGTAGCGCCCGAATTCGTATCCGACCCAGTAAAGGATCTTGGTCGGCTCGATCCGTATGAACCTGTACTTGTAGAGCTTCCTCTCGTCGGGCAGGTACTTCCCACGCGCGTAGAACGTGAACTGACTCGGGTACTTCTTGGCGTACTTCGCCATATTGGGACCGACCGACAGGATAGAGGTCACCGTCTTGGTTATGCTGTATATCTTCGCGCGTCCCTGCACCATCGCGCCTATCGCGCCGAGAGTCAGGCCCTTGTTCTCGACGAGGAAGGACACGTCCGGATTGGTCCTCATGAACTTCAGCTTTGCCGCGCTGATGGGCGTCATGGTGTAGACCTGCTTCCCGGAGAAGAGGAACGCCACCGGATAGGTGTAGAGGTCGCCCTTCTCCGACTTGACCGAGAGGTAGCCAATCTTGGCGGTCTTGAGCATCTCCATGACCGCCTCGGGCATCTCGGACTTGTCGGACTTTTCGCGGGCTGCCACGGTCATCGCCCTGCGCTGAATCTCAGTATACCTCTTCTGTCGCGTAGACCTCTATCCCGCTTCCCTTGATCGTGTATGGCCTCTGGGCCGTGTCGACCTCCGAGCCCCTCATCTTGGGGACCTGGATCACCCTGACGCCCTTCCTCAAAGTGCGCAGGAGGATCACTCCTTCTGCAAGGTACTCCTCCGGCTGCAGTGCGCGCTCGTCGCCGGTCGACAGAAGCTCGCTGGTGAGTAAGGTGGTCGCCCCCGACGATTGGAGAGTCTCGACCATGTCGAGGACGACCGGCCTGCGCTCTTCGACCAGGGGGAAACGGAATATCAGGTCTGAGATCGAGTCGACGACAATCCGTTTTGGCCTGGTCTTCTCGACCGCTTCCTGGATCATGTCAATGAGGTTTACCAGCCCGAGCTCCTTGCCGCCGACGGGTATCCGGCCGACCCGGGCCTGCTCGGGTATCCGTCTGATCTCGGTAGCATCGACGTAGGAGAAGCTCCCGGCGGACTCCAGTTTGGCGAAGTCCATCCCGAACTCGGCCATCTCAGTGATGAAGCGCGCCTTGGGCTCGTTCATGCCGACGAAGACGGCCTTCTCAGTGCCCTTTGAGGCGCCGTGGTACAGGAACTGGGAGCACAGGATGGTCTTTCCTGCTCCTGGCTCACCGAGGACCAGCACGACCCGCCCCTCGGGCAGGCCTCCCTTCAGGATTGAGTCCAATCCTGCAATCCCGCTGGAGATCTTCGAGGTCACCTTGAAACGTGTGTAGCGACCCCTCTCTCTATATCAGCTTTGGCATGATATCTCAGTTCAAACAATAGACTACGGGGCAGACGGAGCGCAAAGACACCCTCCTTCCGACTCGCGAGAAAGCCTTTATATCGCGAGAGTCCAAAAACGGACTCGGATGAGTCTTCCTTGTCTTACGGGCAGGAGATGCGACCATGTCTGCTGAAGACGATGGCCTGGATTCCATACTGCTGGCGGTAGAGAACCCAGTCCGCAGGAAGATTCTCAGGAAGCTTAGCAAGGCCCCCAGCTACCAGTTGCAGATGTCCAAGGAACTGGGCTTCAGCCAGCAGCTCGTGGCAAAGCACCTTGACGCGATGGAGGGCACGGGCCTCGTCTCCTCAGGGATGGAGGAGAGCCCCCACGGTCCGAGAAGGAGGGAGTACCTGTTGAACAAGAGCATTTCTCTCACGATAGACTTCGCCCCCAACCTCTTCAGGGCCAGGCTCTTCTCGTTCGACGCGCCGGGGGCTGACCCGAGCGGGGACGCCAACGACATGTTCAGGAGCTTGAACGACGTAGTTCAGCATCCGGCCGAGAGCGGGAAGATGCGTCCGCTTGGCTCCCTTATATCCGAGATCGACAAGCGGCTGGGCAACATAGAGGATGAGCGACTGGTCCTGCTCCACCTGAGGAACATGGCGATGAAAGAGGTCGCCAAGGCGATAAGCGGGATGCCGATGACCTGGGATGAGAAAAAGGCGCTCTACCAGCTCATAGCGGAACGCGACACTACGGTGGAAGGTATCTCCAAATCGCTCAAGCTCAGGGAAGACTGGGTCAGACAGATCCTCGCAAACCTGCAGAAGAATCTGTGATAGTTTAGCAAAAAAAGAGAGGAGAAGGGGTGCTTCTCCCGGTCGGAACCTTATCCCTGATTATAGCTGAAAGGTTGTCTGCGGAACGCCGAGCTGGGTCTGCAGTGTGCGGATTCGGTCGGAATACTCCTTCATCCTGATCCCGTCGTTCTGGACCTTCGCGATCTTGTATGCCTTCCATGCCTTCTTCAGGGCCCCCCATGTCTGTCCGGTTGTGTAGGTACTCATCTTGATTTTACCTGTCGGTATGATACGGGCCGGAGGATATTTTGGAGACGGGGTCTACACAACTTGAGCAGTAACAGCTAGGGGATTAGACCCGTCAGGAGGCGGCCGGTTGGGTTGGAACCGCTTCTGGGGTTGCGGCCGGGACATCCGCGGAAGGAACTGCCGGGGTGGCTTGAGCGGTCTCCGCCTCCGTCGGCTGTGCCGCGCGGGCGAGTATCTCGTTCTGGATGTCTTCCCTCGTCTTGCCCTGAGTCGGTATTCCGAACTTCTTCGCCATCTCGAGCAGCAACTGGTCGCCGGATTTGACGACGGGTGGCGGACTCAACAACACGGTAGCTGGATTCTTCAGCACGGCCGCGGGACTGAGAAGCATGGGAGCGGGCATCGGCGACCCCGGCGTGGCGGCCCCGGCACCGGATGCTGGGTTGCTTGGCGAACCAGGTGTAGCCTGGGCAACGCCTTGAGGGGCTGGGTTGCTTGCCGCGGGAGAAGCACCGATACCGACGCCGGCAAGGACGTTGCCGAGGTTGTCGATGTTCCCGGTATTCATGGAGGTCTGAAGCTCCTTGGTGATTCCGTTCAGCTGCTTCGTGTAAACATCAAGCTGCTTTCGCGCTGTGCCTATCTGCTTGGCGATCTCCGGAACCTTCTCTGGTCCCCAGATGAAGACCGCGATCCCCATCAGTGCAATGACGCCGATTTCCAGCGGGTCAAGAGCCATCTTGCTTCAGAGGTTTTCCTCCTTCGCAGTTATTTAAGGGTTAGACGCTCGCTAAAAGAGGGAGCGCAGAAGCAGCCAGACGTTACTCGGATGCTCCTTTATCCTCCGTATGGAATATGCGTACCATTGATCGCCGTAGGGAATGTAATCGACGACTTTGTATCCCGAAGCGACCAGTTCCGCCTTCAGCTCGTCCCTTATCCCCCTGAGCATCCCGAACTCGAACTTCTTGTGGCGCGACTCAGCGAGCACCCTAGCCTCTTCGACGAGCGCTGAGTCGTGGGTCGCTATCGTGAAGCCCTCTCCGCGCTCGAAGAGGAGGCGCATCAGCTTCGAGTAGTTCGCGCTGACCTCGCGCCTGGAGCCGAAGACGGTATCGTGGTCCTCCCTGTACGCCCCCTTGACAAGGCGGACCGTGGCCCCGATGTCAAGGAGCGCGATCAGGTCGGCCTCGCTTCGCTTCATGTAAGCCTGGAGCGCCAGGCCGGCGTTCTTGTGAACCAGGAAAAGGTCGGTATACATCTTGAGGGTCTTGTCGGTGAACGCGGAGCCCTCCATGTCGATCCACAGCAGTTGACCGAGAGACGCCGCGTTCGACGCCAGTCTGACGAGCCTCTCGGCCACCAGCTGCTCGTTCACGAGAAGTCCTAGCTGGGTGAGCTTGACCGACACGGAGCCGTCTATCCCGGCCTCCGCGATGGCCTTTTGGAGCGCGAGATACTCGTTCGTCTGGCTCTCGGCGACAGCCCCGTCGGTCACGTCCTCGCCCAGGAAGTTGAGCAGCGCGATGAAGCCCCTTCGATTCGCCCCTTTGGCGGCATCCAGGGCCCCGCCCATGTCCTTGCCCGCTATCCACCTTCGAGCTATCCGAAAGACCAGGTCTTGCCTTAGGCCCAACGCAGTCCAAGCGACCTAACGACGGATTAATAGCCGCATGCACCGCACACCCCGACGGAGAGCAGCAGTTGTCCTCAGCCTCGGTGTTCAAGACAAGGATGCAGAAGCTCCGAAAGAGCGTGGCGAGCGAGGGCCTTGACGGCATGGTGCTCGCGCCAGGACCCAACACCCGATACTACACAGACGTGCAATCGCAGATGTTGGAGAGGCTGTTCCTCTTGTTCGTCCCTCAGGACGGAGACGCCCATCTTGTCGCTCCCAACATAGAGTCGGGACCCTACGCGCGGTCGCCGGTCAAGATCGAGATACATTCGTGGGACGACGCGAGCGGGCCGTCCAAGGCGTTCGCGTCGCTCCGAAAGGAGGTCGGGCTCAAGGGGAGGTGGGGATGCGAGGGCCGGGTCCCGTTCGGCTACCTGACGCAGATCACAGACAAGAAACTGTCTCTCGAACCGGCAGACGCTCTCCTTCAGGCGATCAGGCAGGTCAAGGACGCCAGCGAGCTCGCCGTACTCAGGAGGGCGGCGAAGATACTCGGAGAGGCGTACCTGAAGATCCCTGAAATCGCAAAGGCCGGGACGAGCGAGCTCGAGGTAGCAAAGGCCCTGAGGGAGGAGATCTTCGCCCACGGCGGCGAGACAGTCGACTTTTGCAGCGTGCAGGCGGGCAAAAATGCCGCCGACCCTCACTGGGCGCCTTCGGCCGCGAAACTGAACAACGACGAAGGATTCCTGATCGACACCTGCTGTACGGTCTCAGGGTACAGCGCTGACATCACGCGGACCTTCGTGCTGGGGAAGGCCCGGCAGGTCGAGGACGCCTACCTCGACGTCTTGGAGGCGCAGAAGGCGGCGGTCAAGAGAGTCGGGCCCGGGGTCGCTACCGGCGAGGTGGACGCAGCCGCGAGGAGCCGCTTGGAGGCTGCGGGCAGAGGGAAGGATTTCTTCCATCGCACGGGGCACGGCCTAGGGCTCGAGATACACGAGGAGCCGTACATCGTCTCTGGTGGTCGCAGGAAACTAAAACCCGGGATGGTCTTCACGGTGGAGCCCGGGGTGTACGTCGAAGGAAGGTACGGAGTGAGAATCGAGGACGACGTATTCGTCACCGAGGACGGGGTGGAGGTGGTCACGGGTATGGTGCCGAAAGAGTTCGGCTGGTGGAAGTAACGAAGAACCACGATGTAGCGGAGATGCTGGAGAGGCTTTCGCTCCTCTCCGAAGCGGCGGGGGAGGACAGGTTCAAGGCCATCGCGTACAGGCGGGCGTCGACCAGCGTCAAGAACCTGGGAGAGGACATCGAGGGTGTCTGGAGGCGAGGGGAATTGGACAACATACAGTACGTGGGGGAGGGGATCGCAAAGAAGATCGACGAGTATCTCCGGACGGGAAAGCTGGAGTTCATGGAGAAGCTGGAGAAGAAGGTCCCCGAGGGAGCGGTCGACCTAATGCAGGTTCAGGGAATCGGGCCCAGGACGGCATACAAGCTCTCCAAGGACTTCGGGGTCAAGAACCTCCAGCAGCTCAAGGAGGGGCTGGCGTCGGGGAAGCTGACGCCGGCTGTCGGGGAGGTCATCGCGAAGCGGCTCCGTGAGTCGGTCGACAAGATGAAGCCGGGACAGAGCCGGATGCTCCTCGTCGAGGCCATCTATCTGGCCAAAGACCTCGAGGGGTACTTCAAGGCGAAAGGCGCCAAGGTCGAGGCTGCGGGGAGCCTCCGGCGAGGGAAGGAAACGGTCGGCGACCTGGACCTGCTCACCACGGACAAGAGGGCGACCAAGCTCGCGGCAGACTATCCGGGCGTGGACCGCGTGATTCAGAGCGGGACCACGAAATCGAGCGTCGTCCTGAAGAACGGGATCCAGGTAGACATCAGGGTCATCAAGAGAGAGGAGTATGGAGCAGCCCTCCTCTACTTCACGGGTTCTAAGGAGCACAACATCCTGCTCAGGAGCCTCTCCATCGAACGAGGGTGGAAGCTGAACGAGTACGGGCTGTTCGAGACGACGACGGGTCGGAGGGTCGCGGGGAAGACGGAGAAGGAAGTCTACGCCGAGCTCGGGCTCGCCTACATACCTCCCGAGCTGAGAGAGGCGAGAGGGGAGGTCGAGGCCGCGAGAGAGGGAAAGTTGCCGAACCTGATCGAGGCCGGGGACCTGAAGGGAGACTTGCAGATGCACAGCACCTGGAGCGATGGAGCGGACGAGATAGAGAAGATGGCCGCCGCGGCGCAGAAGAAAGGCTACGAGTACATCGCGTTCACCGACCACTCTTCCTCGGTGGGGATAGCGAACGGCCTCTCGGAGGAGAGGTTCAGAAAGCAGTGGAAGGCGATAGACGAGCTGAACGAAAAAATGAAACCCTTCCGCATCATCAAGAGCGTGGAGGCGGAGGTAAGGTCGGACGGGACGCTGGACTATGACCGGGCGTTCCTTGAGAACTTCGAGATGGTCGGGGCATCCATCCATCAGGCATACCGGCAGAGCCCGGAGAAGCTCACGGAAAGGGCGGTCATGGCTCTCTCGCACCCCAGCGTGGATGTTCTCTTCCATCCCACGAACAGGCTGATCGGGAAGAGGGAGGGAAACCCCATCGACCTCCCCAAGGTGATTGCCACGGCCAAGGAGAACGGGAAGATGCTCGAGATAGACGGCTCCCCGATGCGGCTGGACCTGGACGAGGTCTGGGCCCGAAGGGCGATGGAAGAGGGGGTGAGCCTGCTGATAGACTCCGACGCCCACAGCACCGGAGAGCTGGAGAACGTAGAGTATGGTACTATAGTCGCGAGGCGGGCGTGGCTCGAGAAGAGGCACGTGGCCAACACCCTGCCGCTTAGGGACCTGCTCAAGAAGCTCACCTGACCCGGCGCAGGCAGCCTTCGAAACACTTTTCATCCGAGCGGCAGGCCGGACAATCGCGGGGGTAGCTAAGCCTGGCCAACAGCTCGGGACTTAAGTGTGTGACAGGTTCGGTCGCTCTTAGAAATCCCGTCCCCTAGGGGTTCGTGGGTTCGAATCCCACCCCCCGCACCAAAGCTCGCGTCCCATTGCTCAATGGTACGGTCGCAACCTTTTGCCGGGCGATGCTTCGAGGTTATCCCTCCAAGAGAACGTGGAAGAGTTGGTCTGGAAGGAGGCTACCGTCGGTTCCAGGCTTGTTCTTTCTTATCTGTCCTGGGCCTTCTTCGGCGACTGGATACCCAGTTGGGCGAGTATTCTGGAGCGGTCGAAGTAGACGTGTGATTCGACGATCTTGCCTTCTTGGATTCGGTATACGCCACAGGCGCTTATTCGAATGGATTTCTTCGTGACCGGAAGGAATCTCATGCCAGCAAATGGAAGAGGCCCGCTGTGACTTCCCGTGAACGTGAATTCAGCGCACATCCATTCGCCCTGGCCGAAAACACGATCCAACTGCCAGCGGAAGTCAGGAAATCCTTTGGCAAATGCTTCCAGCCGCTTACGAACGGCCGTACTGCCTTTGATCGCTTTGGCTAGACCTGCATCCTGCCATACCGTCGAATCAGAGTACAGTCCTTGGAAACGCTTCCAGTCGTGGGCGTTTACCGCGTCGAACCTTGCCCTGACCAACTGCTCGTTCTTCTTCTGTTCCAGACTCATGTGGAGACGTCCGTTTGATGTCAAACGTGGGTATTTGAATTTGGTCTGAGAAAAAAATCCCGTCTTTGGCCCTCAGGATTACCTGGTGGACTGTTACTCGCCGGTAAATTAGTGCGGAAATCCCAACACCTCCAACTACTCACGACACGAAGAAGATTAGAGTCATCTGAGGAAATTTGAGCAGTAAAACAGATTAGAGCACCTAAATTATATTAGATGAGTCTAAGTTTAAATATGGAGCGATTCCTCGGTGTAAGCCGTCCATGACCGGAGCCCAAGATAGGAGCCTCAAACCTCCGGAACCAACACAAAAGCCTGAGGTGACCGAGCGCCAAAAGAACAACCCTCATATCTCCGTCCGAGACTTCTTCACGTATCTGGGCCCGACTCTCATAGTGAGCCTAGCGTATGTCGATCCCGGAAACTTCGGGACTGACATAGCAGGGGGGTCGCAATACAACTACGCCTTGATCTGGTCCGTCTGGATGGCCAGCGCCTTCGCCATGGTGCTCCAGTACCTCTCGGGCAAGTTGGGGATCGCGACCGGAAACAGCCTCACACAGCTGATCCGGGTTTCGCTAAAGTCCAGAGCCCGCATAGTTCCGTACTGGCTGGGGGCCGAGATTGCGATAGCGGCCACTGACCTGGCAGAGTACCTCGGAACGGTCATTGCGCTGAACATCCTTTTCGGGATTCCCCTTCTGTACGCGAGCATCTTCGGTGCGCTGGACGTCATAATCCTCCTGGCGCTGACGAGCAACCGCTTCCGGGTCGTGGAGTACTTCTTCATGGTCTTCGTTTCGGTGATAGCCATAGGTTTCCTCTACGAGCTCCTGAGAGTCGGGCCGAATCTCAATCAGTTTGTCATCGGGTCAATCTCGCCCGACATCTCCAGCGGCACCCTCCTCGTCGTGGTGGGGATAGTGGGCGCCACGGTCATGCCACACGCCCTCTGGCTTCATTCTTCACTGACCTCGACGAAGCTGACCAGGTGGGGGATCAAGGAGAACGACCACGCTCCGAAGAGGAAGCTTCTGGGGCTTCACCTGCGTGAGAACATCGTCATACTCGCGATTGCCGGTTGCGTGAACGTGGCGATCCTCGTTATGGCAGCCGCTGCATTCTATGGCCATGGATATACCAACATCCAGCAGATAAGTGACGCATTCAACGTGCTGAAGCCGCTTTTCGGTCCTCTCGCGGCGATAGTCTTTGCGATAACGCTTCTCGCTTCCGGGATCGCATCATCGGTCGTGGGGACGCTGGCCGGGCAGGAGGTCATGACCAGCCTGCTCGGAGTCAAGGTCAACCCATACCTGAGGCGAATCGTCACCCGGGGCATCAACGTCTTTCCCACAACCGCCTGTATCCTATTGGGGATCAGCCCCCTGGCGCTGCTCTTCTACAGCCAGGTCTTCCTGAGCATATTGATTCCGCTCCCCATGATCCCGCTCATCTGGTACACTAGCAAGAGGAAGATAATGGGCCCATTCGTGAACCGACATCCGACCGCGATAATCGCGCTGGCAGTCGGAGGCATGATAATAGCGCTGAACATCGCTCTCATCTACACCAGCATATGACGACAGACCACGACGTACCCGAGCCGTAGAACTAGCTGCATGGGTCACGGCCCGCCGTGCCGTTGACTCGCGTTGTGCAGCTGATTTGGAGTAACACATATGGCCACGGGTCGCTTGACCCGAGAAGATCGCATATGAGCGCGCAAGAATCGACATGGATAAGGGAGAAGACGTGCATGATTACGGGTGCCAATTCCGGCATCGGGAAGGCCGCTGCAGCTGGATTGGCAAAGATGGGCGCGAAGATAGCGATGGTCTGCCGCGACGCCGGCAGAGGCGAAGAGGCCCGGACCGAGATACTCCGGGCGAGCGGGGCAAGGAGCGAGGACGTCTCTCTGATGATCGCTGACCTCGCCTCCTTGGAGTCAGTCAGAAGGTTGGCGAGCGAGTTCCTGCAGACGAAGCAGCCGCTCCACGTACTAATGAACAACGCAGGCTTGATCCTCGGGAAGCGCACGGTTACCAAGGACGGCCTCGAGACGACATTCGAGGTCAACTACCTTTCGCACTTCCTCCTGACGGGCCTCCTGCTCGGGACGATGAAGGCAAGCGCCCCTTCGAGGATAATCAACGTGTCATCGGACGCGCACACCGGAGGTCATATCGACTTCGAAGACCTTCAGGAAGAGAAGAGCTACGGCGGGCTTCGGTCGTATTCGCAGTCCAAGCTGGCGCAGGTTCTATTCACGTTTGAGCTAGCGAAGAAACTTCAGGGGACGGGCGTGACGGTCAACGCCGTCCACCCGGGAGTTGTCGCCACCAACTGGGCGACCCGGTCAGCGGGACTGCTCAGCATCGGAATAAAGCTCGCTCACCCGTTCATGATGGGTGCCGAGAAGGGCGCCGATACGCTGGTCTATCTGGCTTCTTCGCCCGAAGTCGCGGACGTGACCGGGAAATATTTCACCAAGAGGAAGGCGGTGCCCTCGTCGAAGGATTCCATGGACGAACCAGACGCGAAGAAGTTGTGGGACGTCAGCCTCAAACTGGCGAAACTGGAGACAGACCCGACCGTCACCTAGGCCTGAGTGGCAGGCGGCATTTCCTGCGGCGAATCCGGAGCAGGAGGCGTCTCCGGGGGGCTCGGAGGGCTTGTTGGTGGGGTGGTCGCTGGCTTCGCCGAGGGCCTTCTCGCCAACGCGACCACTGCTATGATCAGCGCCAAGACAGCGACGGCCGCGAGCCCATAGCTTAGGTCGGTGGCCGAGCCTAGTCGCGAGCTCAGGGCGCCGATTCTGCTGTTCTCGGACGAGACCTGAGTGGTCAGAGAGCTGATCGAGTTGTTGGCGGCGACCAGCGGGCCGTCAGTGCTGAAGTAGACCGAGCTGGAACTCGAGAGACCGTCCTGCTGGGCGGCGACCACTTCGAGTGTGTGCACCCCCACTGACATCGAGGCAGCGCCGAGTGGGAAGGTGTACGGCTCCCCGCCGGAGAGCGTCTTGAGGAGAGCTCCGTCGAGGTAGATGGAGACCGCCGACACTTCTGCACCGATGACCACGACGTCGCCCGAGGTCCCGTTGTAAAGCCCTCCCGAAACTGGCTCCTGTATCGAGATGCTTGGAAGCGAGGGAGTGATCTGGCGGACCGTCGATGCGTTCATGGACACGTGGGAGTTCGTCAGCGAGAGCGAACTCAGGCTTGATTGTTGAAGGATGACCTGGCTATCCTGGGCCACTACGTCTCCGCCGGAGACACCGACAAACGTCACGTTTGCGTTCTTCAGATACAGAGTACCTTGAATCTGGGACTGCGATATCGTCACCGTTCCGCCCTGGAACGTGTTGGAACCGCTGAAGAGGTCGTCCGTCAGCACTGCCGATGGAGCGGAGGATGACGACACAGCTGGCCCGACCAACGTGTCACCCACAAAGGCAACTTGGGAGGTCTGCGGGAAGGACATCAGCGTCGTGTCATTCAGGTAGAGGTACGGTTGTATCACGAGCTGCTGCTGGGTCGAGATGTCGGTATTCGATGGGACTCCGTCCGCTGATACTCCCGATATGAAGACATCGTAGGGGCCGCTCAGATAAAGCGCGCCCGGGTCTAACTGCACCGTCCCGCCGGTGTTGTACGCCGAGGGGAGCACGAGGTTTGCCGTCCAGAAGCCCGTGGACGAATCATACCAAAGCGGCACAGGAAGAGTTTCGGTAAGGCCGTTGTAGGCGTTCTGCAGGTCTTTCGGATAGACCGTGGCCGAGTATACCCCATACTTCACGCTGGTGCCGTTTGCGTACGCTATCTTCGCGTTGACCGCCACCGTCTGGCCTTCGAAGGCAGTGGACGGAGTTATTGAGATGCTTGTGGTTGTCAGGGCTGGTGCGATGTACACCTGGCCGAAGTACGACCCGTCGATGGTAGTCTTGAGGTCGTACGAGTTATACGTCGAACTCAGTATCACGTCGTAAAGCCCTGGAGGCAGTCCCGACGGGACTGTGAGGACACCCTGGATCACCTCTTCCGAGGAGAGGTAACTATTCAGGTACAGCTGAGATGTCGCCACGGTCTTCCCTGAGGGGCTGACAAGCGTCGCGGTGACGTTCGAGCCTTCCTCCACGTTGTAGCTAACCGGCAGTCCAGTCTCCTGGGACACCAATGCGGGCAAGTTTACCGGCGCGGCGAGCGACGCTAGGATGAATATCGATTGGCCCGGCCCTGCAGCACCGGGCTCGACCAGCACTGAGGTCTCTATGAAAGAGCCTTGCAAGCCGACACCGTTGATGAACGGGAGGTAGCCGTAGACATCTCCATCGCCAACGAGAAGCATCGGTCCGTCGGCGTACTTTCCTGAGAGGGTCCCGCTCCATATGTTGACCGAAACGAGCGCAAGAGGAACGGTCGCGACTTTTGCATAAGCGTTTGATTCTATCGAATAGGTAAGCGCGGAGACACTGAGCGCACCGGTCGCAGGGGCGCCGCTGAGCGTAGTGATGTTCACCTCGACCGGGGTCCCGAACTGGGCTGAGTACGGGGAGTTCGCGGAGGGAGAGAGGAAGGTTGCGACATAGCCAGCGAAGAGCTCAGTGAACCCCACGCCCGACCTGCCCTGTGAAGTCCCGTTGACGTTGACGTATGAGAGACCGGCCGCGTCGTTGGGCACGGTGAGCTCGCCGGACCAGGCGTGGCTCGATGCGTCGTACGTCAGCGCCGTGGTCGCGACCACGCCGGAGAGCGTATCGAGCTGGGCACTGAAGGCTCCGGTGAGGACTGGTGATTGTCCGTTGGTCACGATGGAAGAAACGGTGACCACCTGTCCCGGGAAGACGTTGAACTGAAACGCGCCGTTCACCAGGGCCGTGACGTTGACATTCAGCGGGCTGGCGGTCACCGTATCGATGTAGTGAGCCATCTCTCCTACGTTTGGAGCACCCCACCCGGTGGCAAGGTTGTACCCGGCCGACGCGACCCACGGTATGATGTACCCGAAGGTTATCGGATAGTAGACCTTAGCGTTGACGGATGAACTCTGGCCGAACGCATAGAGGGTCGGATTCAGCAATCCCAGCCCTGACTTCGAAGCGCTCATGAGTAGTGTCAGCAGGCCTGCAAGAAGCTGGTCAGACTCGCTCGTCCCACCCGTTATCCCGGTCTCGTTTCCCGGAAGGACTGCGACTATTCCAGGATATACGTTGGCGTTCAGCGAAAGGTCTGGGACAAGCCTTCCCGATGGAAAGCCGGGAGGAGAGGGTAATCCGGACTGATACCAGGGCTTGGGCTCGAGGACGCTTACTCCACCAGTTCCGCCCCCGTAGTTTATCTGGTTCGGGACGAACCCGTAGTTGGACCAGGCCGTCTGATAGAAGGAAGAGACGCTCTTCCCTTGGTAGTCCAGGTATGTCGTCGTTCCCCCCACAGCGACTACGTATGGGGATGTCGACGGATATTCTGTGGTCCCGTCGGGACCGGCGCTGTAACCGCTGCCTCCGATGTCCCCGGTGGATGCTATGAAGGTGATCCCTTCGGCCGAGCCGAGTAGATAATACTGGTCGGCGAGTACCACGTTCATCTCCAGCGAGGTGACTCCGGAATTGGAGAACTGATACTCGGGGAAGCCGAAGCTCTGGGAAAGGTCGTTTACCTTGTCCTGTTGCACTATCGTCGCTATAGCAGAGGAGAGGGGGAGGGCCGCGTTCGCTATGTAGAGGTCGATGCCGGCGTGGGGAGCCATCGCATGGACGGACTCCACATCGAGGCTGATTTCACCGTCCCAGCCTTCGTAGACGCCCAGGCTCGGGTTGTAAGGGCCGATAGACGTCACGGTGAATGGCGAGGCCGGAACCCCGTAAAGCTGATCGAAATACTGCAGCTGTTGTGCAATGTATGGGTCGCCGTAGAAGTCCAGAATTCCCGCGGTGTACCCGGCACCCGTGTCGCCTGCGGCATACAGACCCGTCGCGTTGTAGACCGATTGCAAATCCGTAAGGGGATAAGCTTCGGAGGCGGTGGTCTGGTTGGTCTGCGAAGGACTGCTAGAATCCACGGCAGATATCGTGCTGCTTGTGACTAGGTCCATCGGACGCTCGAGGAGGGCCGCGGTGAAGTTTGAGGAATAGAGATAAGCGCCGGAGACGGGCGAAGAGCCGGAAGAAGTGTAGTAGCTGCTCTGCCCATCAGTGTAGACCTCGTACCTCAAGCCGAGAGACTGAGAGACCTGGGCAGCCGTTCCCTCGGCGACCACTATCGAGTCGAGCGAGGACGACACAATCTTCAGTCCGAGGCCATTCAGGTAGGCGACTGCCTTCTGATACTCCGCCACCGGCAGGAAACTTTGAATCTGTCCCTGCGTCAGGAAATGATGATAAGTCGATGACCCCGGCGTGGAGATCTGCTGGGTCAGATATTCCAGGGCCTGGAGGTTCTGGAGAGGAATGCCCAACGTCACGAAGACGGGCGTAGAGCCCGGGAGCGCGCCGGCACTCCTGTAGCCGCTCAGGACGGTCGGAACGACCTGGGAGGAGACTTGGGAAGTCTGGGAGGCCGCGGCAGGTCGAAAGGGCGCGGCAATCAGGAGAGATAGGGTAAGAAGGGCGATCACGGCTGGAACCGCGAGGTTCAATTCTCGCGGACTTCCAGCAGGGAGTTTCAACGCTTCCATCTGATTGCCACTGGATATAAAAAGTCAAGTCCAAATCCTGGGATCTGCCTCGAGATGGTATAGATGAGGGCGCACCACAATTCTAAGATTCAGTCGCGATTCCCGGCCTTTCGCTCCAGTTCATCGCGATTGTCACCGGCGTCCTTAGAGAAAATGCAGGTTCGAGGATAAGCGTATATGCGACGGCACTGGGCGCTTCAAAGAGAGACCTTTTTGCACGCCGGTCGAAGGGCCCCTACCCGATTCATGCTGTACTTGGTCGCGCCCCTCTCGGTGAGGTCGACGTAGGATGCCAAACAGGCTAGTAATCCTTGGACTGATGCTTCTGTTGACCCTGCCGCTTGGCGCGTCCGCTGCAGGGGTCATCCCGAGCACAAGCACGAGCACGAGCCCGATAAAACACATCATCATCATCGAGCAGGAGAACCACACCTTCGACAACTTCTTCGGGACGTTCCCGGGAGCGAACGGGATTCAGAACGACCCACCGACGGTCCACCCCTTCCCCATCACGGAGCAGGTAACCAAGGACCTGGACCACTCGTGGGATGCTGCCCACGAGGCGTACGATAACGGCACCATGAATGGGTTCCTGACGGCCGAGAAGACCGACGAGACGTTCGGATACTACACGCAGAGCGAGATACCCTACTACTGGTCGCTCGCGAAGAGCTACACCCTCTTCGACAACTTCTTCAGCTCCGTGATGGGGCCTAGCCTCCCGAACCACGTCGCGCTCATCGCCGCCCAGTCGGGAGGAGCAAAGGCCAACGACTTTGCGACGTTCTCGTTCTCACCCGTGATGACGGAGCTGGACTCAGCTGGGATTTCCTGGGAGTATTACGCGGGCTATGCGCCAGCATTCTCGGGGTGGGACGCACTCCCGGGGTTCACGCAATACGACACCCAAGGGTGGAGCTCGAAGCTGGTGGCCAGCGAGCAGATAATCGGCGCGATCAAGTCGGGCAACCTCCCGCAAGTCTCGTGGGTGATGCCTCCGAACGACAGCTCAAGCGACCACCCACCTTATTCCCTCTCGGTGGGCCAGAATTGGGTCGAGTCTGTGGTGAGCGCGATCCAGGACAGCAAGTATTGGTCCTCGAGCGCGATATTCCTGTCTTGGGACGACTATGGCGGGTGGTATGACCACGTCCCTCCTCCGCAGGTGAGCCCTAACGGCGACGGCTTCCGGGTGCCGCTGATACTCATCTCGCCTTTCGCGAAGCAGGGTTACATCGACCACACGCTTTCTGACGACAGCTCGCTGGTCAGGTTCATCGAGGACAACTTCAACCTCGGGAATCTCGGAGCCGGAGATGCCACGGCCAATGACCTGACCGACGCTTTCAGGCTCGGTACGCCGCACTTCGACCAGGCGCTCACCTTGACGAGCGCCCTCATCGGCTCTGACTCATCCGGCGACAGGGTGCTGAATGTGACATACCGCGACAACTATTACATGAACATCAGAGGCGAGGTCTCCGCCATCGTGCGGAGCGGAAGCGGCGACATAACGAGCTACTCCTTCGCCCAGGTCTCGATCAACCCGACCAGGAGCGCTGCACTCTCCTTGCCTATTCCTGGCGTCCTGCAGCCCCAGGACACGAACTACACGGTAACGGTCTTTGCCACTGCTCCCAATGGGAGCATAGCCTCCAGGCCCTACATCGTCTTCATTCTGAGTTCGTCGGTGAAATTGTCCCAGGTCTCGACGAGCACCGACATTTCGGACGATTCTTAAAGTCAGCCTACCGTTGAGAGAGAGTACTTGCTCCTTAGAAGCTCACCCGTCTCGAAACGCTTCAGCCGGAACACGGAGACGTCGTAGTCGCTGAAGGAGCCCTCCGAAACGAGGGAGGCCATGATCCGGCCGAATTCAGGGCTGAGTTTGAACCCGTGCCCGCTCAGTCCTACCAGACAGAAGAGGTTGCTGTAGCCGTATTGCGACAGCTCGTCGATGACGGGCTGCTGATCGGGAGTGTTGTCGTACACTCCGCTGTAGCCTCGCTCGTACCTGCCCTTCTCGGCCATGATCGGGTAGACCTCCGTGGTCCAAGCGGTGAATTTCTCGGTCTCCTCGAAGGAGATTCCCTGGTCGTATCGGTCCGGGTCGACTGGAAGGCTCGATGCGTCCAGTTCGGCCTCCATGCTTCCCACGAAGAGCAGCCCCCTGCCCTCCGGCTTGTAGTACGCAGACCGAGGGAAGTCGAAGACCACCGGGCGGACGCCCGTGAACTCCTCAGGCCGCGCGTAGATCGCCACGGGGTGCCGGACCACCTTTATCGGGACTGTCAATCCCAGCTCGCGGAATATCGGTCCCGACCAGACGCCCGTCGCGAGGACCACTTGGGAAGCTTCGACCTCTCCGGCAGTGGTGGAGAGCGAGTACCCGCCGGCGGTCTTCTGGATGCTCAGGAGAGAGGTGTCGGCCAGGACTCGGGCCCCCATCGCCTGTGCGGCCGAGGCGAAGGAGCTCGCCGTGGTCGACGGTTCGGCGTAGCCCATGTTGGGCTCGTGTACGACCGCGCTGAAGCTCGACGCGTCCAGCAGAGGTTCCAGCCGCTTTACTTCGTCCCGGTCGACGAACCTCGAATCGATACCCATCTGTCGGAGCATCTCAAGATTCTGCGCGACGAGGCTCTGCGAGCTGGGGTCGACCCCTATCAACAGACCAGTCTCGACGTAGCCGGAGGCGTATCCAGGAATCTCCTCGGAGAAGCTCTTGAAGAACCGGTAGCTCAGCAGCGCCATCTTCGCGACGACGGGCACGCTGTAGTGGGTCCTCACGAGCGCGGTCGACCTGCTGGTCTGCCCCGAGCCTACGCTCGGACCTTTCTCGATGAGGATCGTGTCGGTGATGCCGCGCTTGGCAAGATGGTACAGAACGCTTGAACCGGTCGAACCCCCGCCCACGACCGCGACGCTGGTTCGCAAAGCCGGAGCCTCTCAGGCCGGTATCGAGGCTGCTTTGGTCCGCTCGAATATCTCTGAAGCTTCCCTGACGCTTGCGCGTTCGTGGACGATGGCCCTGATCGCCTTTATCATCGCGACGGGGTGGTCGCTCTGCCATATGTTTCGGCCCATGTCCACGCCGATTGCTCCGTCACCGAGGGCGTTGTGAGCCAACTGGAAGGCGTCAACCTCGGTGTTGAGCTTGGGGCCGCCGGCGACAACCAGGGGCACCGGACAACCCTCGACCACCTTCGAGAATCCTTCGCAGTAGTAGGTCTTTACGACGTGCGCTCCGATCTCCGCTGCGATCCTGCAGGCGAGTCCGAGGTAGCGAGCGTCCCTCTTCTCGAGCTCCTTCCCCACAGCGGTGATCGCCATCACGGGCATCCCCCTATCCTCTCCTTCGTCGACGAGCTTGGCGAGGTTCAGGAGGGTCTGCTTCTCGTGAGGCGTCCCCACGAATATCGAGAGTGCGACGGCGGATACGTTCAGGCGGAGGGCGTCTTTCATCGTGACGGTCAGCCCTTCGTCGCTGAGGTCTTCGTGCAGCACGCTGGTGCCACCGGATACGCGCAGGAGGATCGGGACCTCCCACGTGGGGTCAACCGACGTCCTGAGGACACCCCTGGTGACGGCCAGAGCGTCGGCGTACGGGACGAGGGGCCCGAACGTCTTACGGGGCATCTCGAGCTTGCGCGTGGGCCCCATGAAGTACCCGTGGTCGCATGCGAGCATTACAGTGTGGCCGTCTGCAGGTTTTATCATGCGGGAGAGCCTGTTCTTCAGACCCCAATCCAATTCGATCTTGCACCCTTGAGCGCGACGGCCCGGACAGCTGATATATGTTTTGGCCGGCCCTCGCAAGACTTTAAAGAATCAACCCCCCGAGTTTTGTGCGATGGTAGCGTCCAAGGCGAAGGCTCCCCCCGGGATGAGGATAACGCAGGTCGCTGTGGTCGTCAAGGACCTGAGAGCGACCATGGAGAAGTATCACGACGTCATGGGGTGGGGGCCCTGGAGCGTCTACGAGCACAAGCCTCCGGTGCTCCACGACACCGAAGTGAGGGGAAAGCCAGTCCGCTACAGCATGTTAGGGGCAGAGGTCCACTGCAACCCGATAGACTTTGAGATCCTCCAGCCTCTTGAGGGGCCAAGCATCTACAAGGAGTTCCTCAAGGAGAAGGGCGAGGGGCTGCACCATGTCTCGGTGGTCAACCCAGCCGAGAACGTGCACAAGGCGCTGGCGGACTTCAAGAAGGAAGGGATCGGCGTGCTCATGAGCGGCAAGCTGGAGGGGATAGAGTTCTACTACCTTGATACAGACCCCTTGCTCAAGATGATCGCGGAGACCGTGAGCGGCCACGCGATCTCGCTGAAGCCCAGCTACACGTACCCCTAGGTGCCGACCGCTCTCCAGAGCGGACGGACGAAGCCGTCCTCGACCATCCCGAGGGCCCGTTCGTATACCTCCAGCCAGTTGGCGTAGAGTCGCTCATACTCCGCATGGTTGCTTGCCGATGGTTCGATGCTACTCTCGACCTTGGCCAGCCTCCCCGCCGCCTCCTGCATGTCTGCGTACCACCCGGCCCCGGTCCCCGCCGCGATCGCGCATCCCAGCGCCGTGCTCTCCTTCACGACCGGGACGTTGACTTTCACTCCCAAGACGTCGGCGACTATCTGGGGCCAGAGCCTCCCCTTCGAGGCCCCGCCCGTCAGCATCACCTCTTCCGGTCGCTGCCGTGTTATCGATTGGATTATCCTGAGATGGCCGAGTGCTACGTATGCGGCGCTCTCCTCGATCGCCCGGATGCACTCCTTCTTCCCGGAGCGGTCGGGGTCGGTGATGTCGAACTGCATGAACGAAGGTGAGGCATGGACCCACCTCTTCGAGTTCATCACGTTCGAGAAGACCCCCAACACTCCGTTCGAGCCCGGAGGCACCGAGCGGGCCAGCCCCTCCATGACCGAATAAGCGTCGCTCTGATGCCGCCTGGCCTCCTCCTTCTCGCTCTGGCAGAAGGCGTCCCTGAACCAGCGCATGGTCAGGCCGCAATAGAAACCGATGCCCTCCATCATCCACTGCCCGGGGACGACGTGGCAGAGCGTCCTGAGCCTTATCTTCCGGTCTATCCTCGCGCTCTTCATCAATACGGTAGTCTGCCAGAAGCTTCCGCCGACCACCGTCACCCTGCCGGGCTCGGTCACACCGATCCCGAGGAGACCCAGCTGGGTGTCAGCTCCGCCCGTCACGACGGGAGTGCCGGCTGCGAGACCCGTGTCAGACGCAGCGCGCTCCGTCACCTCACCTATAGCATTCCCCGACTCCACGACCTCGGGGAATACTTCGGGCCTGAGCCCGCACAATTCGGCGACCTCCGGTGACCAGGCCCTTCGCTTGAGGTTGAACATGGCTGAGCTGGAGCCTATCGAGGGGTCGGTGACGTGGCGCCCTGACAGGCGGTAGAGTATCCAGTCGCTGATCATCCCCAGATGCGCCATTCCCCTGAAGATATCGGGCCTGTTCTTCTTGATCCAGAGAAGCCTCGGAGGGGCGGTTATCGAGACCCAGTCCCCTCCCTCGAAGAATATCTTCTCGGCCACCCCCTCCTTGATCATCCAAGCGGCCTCTGCAGCGGCCCGAGAGTCGACGTTCGGGCACGCCCAAGTCTCTCGGCCGGCGGCGTCGTATAGGACCATCCCTTCTCTCATGCTGCTGGCGCTGACCGCCTTCACCTGCGAAGGGCTGATGGACTTTGCGAGCATCGCCTCCCTGATGCAACGAGAGATGAGCGCCCAGTTCCTCCTGGTGTCGAAGACCTGCGAGCCTGGGACGTCCGGGAGAGAAGGGTGCACCCACTCCTGCTGCGCTATGGATACCTGATGGCCGTCCCTGTCGAAGAGGACTGCCCGACAGCTGCCCGTGCCCGCGTCGACGGCCATCACGTACTGGGGCATCAGGGTCCCTTGAGAGCTCCGGGATTAATAACGGTCTCCATCTTCTCGCCTCGGATGTATCTTTCGAGCTGCTTGGCCACTATGAACGCTCCCTTGGTCGTTGTCTCGTGCGTGGCTCCGCCGATGTGCGGCATCACAATGGTGTTCTCCAGCTCGACGAGCGGGTTGACCGGCCTGGCCGGGTTGTAGCGGACCACGTCCATCGCCGCGCCGGCCAGCTTTCCGCTCTGCAGGGCGGCCAGCAAGGCTGACTCGTCGACCATGCTCGGCCGCGCAGTATTGATGAAGTACGAGCCCCGCTTCATCGTCGAGAACTGCTTCGCCCCCATCAGGTTCTGGTTCTCCTTCGACTCTCTTGCGTGCAGCGACACGAAATCGCACCGGAGTACCTGTTCGAAAGTCGCTGCCTGGACCCCCTCCGACTCAATCTGGGCTCCGGCCAGGAATGGGTCGTAGACGAGGACGGACATTCCAAAGGCCTTGGCCCTCTTCGCCACCCTTGAGCCTACGCGCCCGAAACCGATCAGGCCCAGAGTCTTCCCGTCGAGCTCGTGCCCGACGAACTTTATCCCCTCGTAGTTGTCATTCCCGACGACCTTGTTGACCCTCACGTGGTTGTAAGCCCTGATGATGTTCCTCGAAAGCATGACCATCAGCGTGACAGTGAGCTCCGCCACGGCTTCCGCGTTCTTGCCCGGGGCGGTGACCACAGGTATCCCTCTCTTCGTAGCCGCCGCGACGTCTACGTTGACGGGGCCTCCCCTCGCGCAGCAGACGACCTTCAGGCTCTTGCCGGCGGCCAACACCTCATCGGAGACCGGCGCACCGTGCACCACCAAGACCTCTGCGTCCCCCAGTTCTGAGATGACCTGACGCGTATTGCCAAGAAACTCATGCAACGACTTTTCGGACGATGTGACAGGGATGAGCTTCTGCTCTTCGTCGGCGCTGACGAAGCGGACATCCTGCGTCTTCGCGATGTTCTCGAAAGCAGCCTGGAATACGTCGAGGCCGATGAAACTGTCCCCGAAGACGAGGATCTTCATGAAGGGCCTACCTCATGCCTCGGCCCGCGGCCACGGTGAGGACCTCACCGGTTATCCAGTCGGCCTCCTGCGAGGCTAGGAATGTAGCGGCCTGTGCTACGTACGAGGGCTTGCCGAGCGTCTTCAGGAAGGACTCCTCCAGCTTCCGTCGGTTGCCTTCGGCAGGCTCGACGGAGAGCATGTCAGTCTCGATCGTCCCGGGGCAGATCGCGTTCACGTTGATGAAGGGCCCTAACCTGACCGCGAGCGCCCTCGTGAGTCCAATGACGCCCGCCTTCGACGCGACGTAGTCTGGATGCTCCAGTGCCGAAGGCTGCGCGAGCCCAGAGACCGACGAGATGTTGATGATCTTTCCCCTCTTCTGGTTCAGCATGATCGGCGCTACCTCCCTGCAGCAGAGGTAGGTGCCCTTCAGGTTGACGGACAATACCCGGTCCAAATCCTCGTCGGTCGAGTCCAGGAAGTCCTTCAGGATTATCATCCCGGCGTTGTTGACTAGGATGTCTATACGACCGAACTTGCCGACCGTCTTCGAGACCATCCTCTTGACGTCAGGGGTCTTGGACACGTCGGCCTTCACGAGCAGACACTTCCCTCCGGAGCTCTTGATCTCTTCTGCGACCTCCTTGGCCCTGTCTTCGGACGTGCGATAGTTGAGAGCTATCTTGGCGCCTTCCTCGGCGTACATCTTGGCTATAGCAGCGCCGATTCCCCTGCTGGCGCCTGTGACGAGGGCCACCTTGCCCGCTAGGCGTTGCGTCATCACGTGCCGGCGGCGGACTTTTGCGGGTAATATAGCTTCGGTCTACTCTGGCGGGATCTCTTTCAGAACGGAGCCCAGGTCGATTCCCTTGCCCTTGAAGTAGTAGTACCTCGTCACATAGATGATTATGCCCGAGCCGAAGATGATGGCCAAGAGTGCGTCAGCCGCGGGAGTCGAAGGCCCGACCGCCGGCGTCGTCACAGCGAAGTAGAAGGTGATGGCCATGGCGATCACCGAGAGCAGCCCGAAGACCTGGAGCAGTCTTGCGCCTCCGGTCAGCCCCTTCGAGAGGTCCTTGCGTCGGATCGGCATCACTATCGCTGAAATCCCCACCACGATCCAGACTATCGACCAGATCGTCGTCGTATTCAACACCTCTCCGATGTAGCTCGTGTAGGCCGTGAAGGCGACGAGAACGGCGCCCACAACCAGCGTAAGGAGGGTTGCCTTGAGAGGGATGTGGAGCCTGGCGTTGATGTCGGCAAAGGTCTGCGGGAGGATCCTGTCGAAGGAGAACGCGAAGACGTACCTCGAAGCGCTCAGGATGAGCCCACAAGCCCACCACGGGAAGAAGACGAGGAAACCGAGCTGCAGGAACGTGGCCAGGTAGGCGTTGCCAGCCACTGCGGGCACGAAGACTGCGAGCCACGGCGAAACTGACAGGGGGAACTTGCCGGCGCCGAAGAGGCTGAAGGCAGCCTGGTTGAACGGGTACGTCAGCATGTTCATAGCGAAATAGAGGCCCGTGATGTCGATGACCGCGCAGATTAGCAGGGCGATCAGCACGCCCCACAGCATGCTGTACTTTGCGTTCTTGACCTCACCAGAGATGTAGACTGAATAGTTGAACCCGTTGAACAGCAACACACCGAATGGGATGCTGAGGAGGGTCGCACTCTCTGTTATCGGCATATAGGGAAGATTGTTGCTCGAGGCGGCCGAGAGCACGCCTTGGTAGGTCAAACTCGGCGCTCCCGGTGTCCCGGTGAAGTAGTTGGTGAAGTCTGTAGCGAACGCCGCGTTGGACGTCGCGATCAGGAGTCCGAGCACGATCACTGTTCCGAGCAGGATGAAGACTCCGAGGGCGACCATTATTCGGCTGTAGACCCTGTTGCCAAGGCTGGTGATGATGACACCGAAGATGACTACCCCCAGCATGCCGGACAGAAATACGTTGTTGGGCGTCACGAAAGACTCGGCCCAAGTAATCAATCCCACGTTGTGCCAAGTGTAGCCCATCGTGAGAGCGAAGTCGGGGACGACCACGGACCCCCAGGCGCCTGCTCCGCCCGCGAGCAGCGCGATGAAGGAAAGCCACATCGCCCAGCCCGCGATGAAACCGACGCTCGGGTGGAGGGCCCTTCCCATCCAGATGTAGTCTCCCCCTGAGCGCGGCATCTGCGTCGCGAAGATGTAGTACATCACCCCGAGCGGTATCATGAAAAGCACGCCGAAGAGCGCGGATATCGTGAAATCGGAGCCTGGATCGGAAGGCGAGATATAGCCGATCTGTGAAGCAATCCCGAAGTATGTCGGACCAGTGACGGCCAGACTTACAATCAGAGCATCATACCAGGTGAACGAACGGACGAGGCCAGTCGCATCCCGCATGAAGGACGACTTGCTTTCCAATACGAGGGAGTTCAATGTCAGACTTTACTATTTAACCGTTGATAACTGAAACATAGTTGTAATATTTGTAAGAAAATTGACCCTCGCCGAGTCAACAAAGTCCCAGAAGAGAACGCTTTAGTTGGGAGGGAATCACTTCCCTCCCTGTTGAGACTCGCAGGAAAGGTAGCCATAGTCACGGGGGCATCTCGCGGAATCGGCTATGCAATCGCCAAGAGGTTCGCGGGAGAAGGCGCCAAGGTGGTGATCAACTACAACAGCTCGAAATCGGGGGCGACGAAGCTCTTGCGCGAGATCCGCAAGAGCGGGGGAGAAGGGATGATCGTGAAGGCCGACGTCTCCAACTCGAAGGAGGTGAAAGAGATGGTGAAGAAGACCCTGGACAAGTATGGCCAAGTGGACATCCTTGTCAACAACGCGGGGGTGATGTACACCGCGACGTTTCTGGACGCCGACGATGAGGTATGGGACAAGACCATGGACGTCAACCTGAAGGGGGCCTACCTCTGCTCGAAGGCCGTAGCTCCGGTGATGATCAAGCAGAAACGGGGTAAGATCATCAACGTCTCGTCCAATTCGGGGCTCTACCATCCGTCCGCCATGCGATTCGTGGAGTACGTCGTGTCGAAGGCCGGCATGAACGGCCTGACCAAAGCCCTGGCGCTAAAGTTGGGCCCATACATCAACGTGAACGCCGTCTGCCCCGGCTGGATCAAGACCGACATGGTCTCGACGATAGACCCCGAGGTCGAAAGGGCGATAATCGACGAGACTGCTCTGAAGAGGTACGGTACCCCAGAGGAGGTCGCCAACGCCGTCCTGTATCTCGCCTCGAGCGAGTCCGACTTCGTCACGGGGGAGCTCCATCTCGTCGCAGGCGGTAGAGGAATGCACTGAACTCGACCCACCGACAAGAATAAACGAGCTCGCAGCGAGACAGAAAGCCTTGCCCGGATACGCGCCCATGACGAATGTGGAATTTGATAGGTTGTTTCAGGAGGTCTCCAACTGGGGAAAGTGGGGCCCGGATGACGAAAGAGGGACGCTGAACTATCTGACCCCGGAGCGAGTAGCCAAGGCTGCGTCGCTGGTCCGTTCGGGACGTACGGTCTCTCTCTCCCGGCCGATAAACAAGGTCGGGGCGGTCGACAACCCGAACCCGGCCGTACACTTGATGGTGAGGGCATACGACGTCCCCTCAGGAGCCGGTGAGCCGCAATTCTCAGCGGATTACCTCGCCTGTGGGACCCACGGCAACGCCCATTCACACCTCGATGCCCTCTGTCACATCGGTTACAAGGGCAAGATGTACAATGGAAAGCCCCTCAGCAATGTAACCTCTACCGGAGCTGAGATCATGGACATCACTGGATATTCCGCCGGCATCGTCGGTCGGGGAGTCCTCCTCGATATACCCAGACTCCGGGGGAGGAAGTGGCTGGAGCCGGGAGATGCGGTGACCGCCGACGAGCTGGAGATGGCGGAGAAGTCTCAGGGCGTCATGCTAGGAGAGGGAGACTTGTTCGTGTTCCGCGTCGGCATCTGGCAGCGAAGGTTGGAACTGGGCCCGTGGAACGTGGAGCGCGGCGGAGAAGGTAGGCCGGGTCTCCACCCTACCGCGATGAGGTTTCTCCACCGTCGGCGGGTGGCGGCGTTCTTGCCGGACGGAGACGGCGAGACGATCCCATGCTCGGTCGAGGGAGTCGGCAACCCCGTCCACGCGCTGCAGATCGGTTCGATGGGCCTCGCTTGCGCAGACAGTTTGCAGCTCGAGGAATTGGCAAAAGCCTGCAAGGCGGAAGGCAGATGGGAGTTCATGGTCATGATGGCGCCCCTCAGGCTGCCCGGCGGGACGGGCTCCCTGGTAAACCCGATAGCCGTCTTTTAGCCTCCGCGGTCAACCTTGGGGCAAGCTCAATATGGGGCGGCCCCGAGATATAGCCCCATGGAGATAGACGAGCTACCGACGCCGGCGGTCATCATCGACCTCGACGCAGCGGAGAGAAACATAGCGAAGATGCAGGAGTTCGTCAGGTCGAAGGGCTGCGAGGTCAGGCCGCACGCCAAATCTCACAAAAGCCCGTTCATCGCAAAGAAGCAGATGCAGGCGGGCGCGGTCGGGCAGTGCTGTCAGACGCTCATCGAGGCGGAGGCAATGATGTTGAACGGGATAGACCACATCCTGCTGACACACTATCTCGTGTCGGCTAACACGATCGGGCGGTTCCTGAATCTTGGTAGGAATGGGGAGATCATGGTGACCGTGGACGGGACGGACAACGCCGAGATGCTCGCCAAGGCATCAAGACACCGAGGGATGACGGCCGACGTCCTCGTGGAGGTAGACGTCGGGGCGAACAGGGCCGGTCAACAGCCGGGAGAACCCGCGGCGAAACTGGCGAGGTGGGTGACGCAGACCGAAGGGCTCCGGCTCCGCGGGATTATGGGCTATGAAGGGCACCTCCAGGTTAGCACCCCCGACTTCGAAGAAAGAAAGGCTAAGGCTCTTGTCTGCATGGGGAACGTCACGAGGACGCTAGACGCCATGAGGGGGCTGGGAATCGCGCCGGAGATAGTCAGCTGCGGCGGGACGGGGACGTACAACATCACGGCGGGATATCCGGGCGTCACTGAGATTCAGCCGGGTTCGTACATCTACATGGACAGGCGGTACAGCGAGATTGCCACGGCCGGGACGGACTTCGAGAAGGCCATGACCGTCATCGCAACGGTAGTGAGCACGCCTACGCCGACCCGCGCAGTCACGGACCTGGGCTGGAAGGCCGTAGGGGTAGAGTACGAAGCGCAAGGGTTTGGGGGGATGCCCGCACCTCTTCTACCAGGACTGAAGTACGCTCTCGCAGGGGATGAGCACGGCATCCTAAACGCGGAGGAGCCGAAATACAGGCCGTCCGTGGGAGACAGGGTGAGCTTCATCCCGGCGCACTGTGACACGGCGATCAACCTCTACGGCACATTCTACGGCGTGAGGCGCGGGCAGATAGAGGTGGCGTGCCCGGTCGCGAGAAGATAGGTGCTGGCAATGAAGTTCGGGGTCGCTGTCTCTGGGAGGGGCAACCTCAAGGTCATCGAGAGGATGGCCCTCAAGGCTGAGGAGGTCGGATACGACACATTCCTGGTCACGGACCACTTCTTGCTTCCCGGTAGCAACCAGCATACGGACGTGTGGGCGTTCCTGCCCTATTTGGCAGCGAAGACGGAGCGCGTCAGGCTGGGGACGTGCGTGACTCCGCTGACCTTCAGGCACCCCGCAGTACTCGCGAAGACTATAGCGGTCTGCGACGGGTTATCGAATGGAAGGATGACGCTCGGTGCGGGGTTCGGGTGGTACCAGCCCGAGTTCGAGGCCTTCTCCAAGTGGGAGGAGACGGGGGACAGGGTGGCACACAGCAGGGAGGCCATCGAGCTGATGGTCCGTCTCTGGGAGGAAGACAAGCCGGTCGATTATCATGGCAGATTCATAGACGTCAAGGGGGCGGTGGTCGAGCCCAAACCGGTGCAGAAGCCCCACCCGCACGTCCTGTGGGGCGGCCACAAGCCCATGTCGCTGAGGACGGCGGCCCAGTTCGCAGATGGTTGGATGCCGATCGGTCCGAGATGGTTCGGGGACGAATATCCCCATCCCGAAGCTTATGCCGAGATGAAGGCGAAGATAGACGGAGAGCTCAGGACGAGGGGGCGGAGCCCGGAGAGGTTCGTCTATACCACGCTGATCAACATGGCCGACGTCAAGACGCTGAGGAAGGACATCGACGAGTACATCGCCGCCGGGATGAACTATTTCACGCTGGGCGACAAGGCGAAGGACGAAGATTCCGTCAGGAACATCGAGCTGGTCGCGAAGGAGATCGGGGGCTCTCTCTGAGATGCCTGCCCCTGATTGGAAGGTCTCGTTCATTCCGTACTACATGACGTCGCCGGGGCGCTGGAGCGCACCGCGTCCCGAGGAGGCGATCGAGGTGCTCAGGGGGGCCGGATACGACGGCGTAGAGTGGATGCTCGACCGAAACTTCCGCAGCGTGGAAGATCTAAGGAGGCTAGTAGCCAAGACCAGGAAAGGGAAGCTTCAGGTCTCCAACATAATGTGCTGGCAGGACCTCGTGACGACCGACAGGACGTCGATGGAGAGAAGGACGGAGACTCTCAAGGAAATGGTCGCCTGCGCGGGGGAGCTCGATGTCCCCGTGATGAACGTATTCACCGGACCGATGACGTGGAACCCCGAGTTCGCCAAGATAGGGAGGGACATCTCTGAGGGAGAGGCCTGGAAATCGGTGGTGGGCTCTCTCTCGGAGGTGGTGGATGTCGCGGAGAAGAGTGGCGTGGTCGTCACAGTGGAGCCGGTATTCGGCATGCTCGTGCACGACTACTATACGGTAAGGGAGCTCTTGGGATACTTCGACTCAAAGTATCTCGGAGTGAACGTCGACCCCTCGCACTTGGCTCTCTATGGCAACGACATCGCATGGTCGGTGAGGAGGCTTGGGAAGATGGTCAAGCACGTGCACGTGAAGGACGCGTTCGGGAAGCCGGGGGTCTTCGGTGAGACCTTCTACTTCCCGTTCCTGGGCGAGGGCGTCGTAGACTGGAGGGCCTTCTTCGCTGCGCTCAGGGACGTGAGCTACCAGGGGTTCCTCTCCCTGGAGTTCGAGAACGACATTTACTTGAACAACGTTTGCGACGGGGACTGGTCGGTAGCCGCCGTAAAGCTCAAAGAACGCCTCGACAGGTTCCTCCCAAAGTAGCGCAGGTAGCACCCGGAGAGGAGAAAAGGACCCTGTTGCATGGCTGGGCCGTCATGACGATAAACCTGGACAGGCTCGCACGAGAGCGATGACGACCTCCAAGGTCTCGGACCGCGTCTATCTCATCGACACTCTAGCACTGGGAGAGAAGAACTCGGTGGCGGCGTACCTTCTCAAGGGCTCGAAGACGGCTCTGGTCGACTGCGGCTACGCGACCTCTGCGCGGGCAGTCCTTGAGGGCCTCAGGGAGCTGGGGGTGAGTCCTGCGGACGTGGACTACCTGATTCCGACCCACGTGCATCTCGACCACGCCGGAGCCGCAGGCTATCTCATAGAGGAGATGCCGAGAGCCAAGGTGATAGCGCAGGAGAG
This sequence comes from Nitrososphaerota archaeon, assembly GCA_027886865.1. The sequence goes on along the minus strand of JAPCJR010000005.1, from coordinate 31,492 downwards.
GGGCGTCCCCCACCTTGTCGACCCGAGCCGTCTGATCAAGAGCGCGACGGGGGTCTTCGGAGATGAGACCATCAAGATGTACGGCATCCCTAAGGGAATCCAGGCTGAAAGGATCACTCCGGTGGGGGAGGAGATGCACATCGACCTCGGCGGCCTCTCGCTGACCGCCATTCACGCTCCCGGGCACGCTCCGCACCAGATATCCGTCTACGTAGAGGAGGAGAAGGTGCTCATCGCCGCCGACGCTGTGGCGATAGTCTACCCGTCGGTTGGGGTGGTGCTGCCCACCACGCCTCCTCCGAGCCTCGACCCCGCAGAGCTGGGCAGGACCACCGAGAAGCTGAGCCAGCTGGACTCCAAGCTCCTACTCGCCCCTCACTTTGGCGTCAGGGCCGACGTCAAGGAGGTACTGGCCGAGACCAAGAAGAAGACCGACGAGTGGATAGCGGACGTCAGGGAGATGAAGAAATCGGGCGCGTCGCTCGACGACATCACCTCCAGCCTGAGGGCTAAGCTCGCACAAGAGGCTGGGATGCCCGAGGACGGCTTACCGGGGTATGCGGACACGGCCATCCGGACGAGCGCGATGGGGATCATCCACTACCTGGAGAAGAATCCCTAGTGACCACCGAGAGGAGGTTCGCAGCCTTCAGCAAGACGGCTGTTCCGCCGAGGATGAGGAAGATGCCCGAGGGGGGCATGTGCATCTCGGCTTTCCTCATCGTCTCCAAGCACAACGACCCCGACAGCATCCTCATGGGCAAGATAAACAAGGACGCACACTGGGACCACATCGGGGCCCTCGACGCGAAGAGGGTGCAGCGCCACAGCGGAGGCTGGATGCTCCCTTCCTCGCACTTGATGCTCTTCGAGACGCCAGAGGGGGCGGCCAGGAGGATACTGAGAGAGCAGCTTCACGTGAGGGACATGAAGATAACCGGCCCGCTCACCTTCGTGGACACGTCCGGGAACGAGAACCACTGGGACATCGGGTTCATCTATCTCGGAGAGCGCGACAATCCGCCCAAAAGCGACGCCTGGCGGGAACTCAGGTTCGTGAAGTCCGGCGAGCTCAAAAGAGAGGATGTCGTCCGTTCTCAGGTCGACGTGCTCGCCTATGCCGGCAGATGGAAGAACCAGTAGCCGGCGAGCCAAGCAGGACAAGACTTAATCGCTCCGTCGGGTGCCGTGCGTCGATTGGAAAGCGGCCGGTCGGCCGACAGATGGCGCGCACTCGCATTCACCTCGCTCGGCCACCTCGTGAATGACGGGTGGGTCACATTCATCCCGTTGATCGCCGACATCATCGTCAACGAGAAGCAGACCCCGTCGATACTCGTCACCCTCATCTCTGTCTCCTTCTACTCCTCCTCGGCGCTGCTCAACTTCTACGTCGGCCACCTGGCTGACGGGAACAGGTCTCAGGGGAAGATGATGGCGACCGGAATCGCGCTCTTCTCACTCGCCTTCCTCGGGTTCGACATCGCGCTCAGCTACCCGGGACAGGGCCTGCTCTACTTCATGGTCGCCGCTTTCGCTATCCTCGCCGGGCTCGGGAGCGCGTTCTATCACCCGATAGGTGCTTCAATACTGCAGACCTCCTTCGGGTTCGGCAACAGAGGGAAGGCGATGGGCGTCAACGGCTCCTTCGGACAGGTAGGTTCCGCCATGTTTCCTCCGCTGTTCTTCGCCATAGCGATGTTCCTGTCCCAGCGCAGCGCGCTCGCCGTGCTCTCTGCGCTCGGCCTTGGCGCGTCCGTCGCGATCTGGTTTGGGCTGGGTAGCTACGGGCGAGCGCGCAGGTCCTCAGGAGGCAGGAGCGCCGGCGTCAGAGAAGCCCTGACAAAGGGGATCGTAGTGCTGACAGCCGTCACGGCGGTGAGGTCCGTAGCAGGGGCCGGAGTATTCGTCTGGCTGCCCACGTACATCACATTCGTGAAGGGGGAGGGCATCGGGTCGGCTCTTGGCTTCACGCTCGCGGCCGTATTCATCGGCGCGATCCCGGGCCAACTCATCTTTGGGACGCTCGTGGAGAGGCTGGACAAGAGATACGTCCTCGGCATGAGCTCGGCGGGTGCGTCGCTCTCCGTGATAGGGTACATATCAACGGGAGGTTATTTGGGCCTGACCTTCATCGTTCTATTGGGGTTCTTCTCATACAGCTCGTTCCCCACTCTCCTGAGCCTCGCATCTGATTATGTGCCGCAGGCGTCTTGGACGGCGGCCAATGGCTTCGTCTGGGGGCTCGGGATAATGGGAGGGAACGTGATAGGGCCGGCGATAACCCAGCTAATCATAGGGAACGATTACGCGCGCCTCAACTTCGCGTTCGTGCTGCTCGCGGCGCTGGGGCTCATAGGCGCGGCCGTGACCCCCCTCATGAAGAGGGGAGACTACGAGCACAAGAAGATAGCTGAAAAAGAAGTCGGATGATCCCACGAAAATGGTGGGATCAGGAAGGAAGAGAGAGGGTGGGCCCTTTACTCGAAGTCGCCGCCCATGCCGCCCATTCCACCCATACCGCCCATGCCTCCTCCTCCAGGTGGACCACTTGGGCCTCTGGACTTGCCTGCAGCGATCACGTCGTCGATGCGCAGAATCATACAGGCTGCCTCTGTGGCCGACCTGATTATCTGCTCCTTGACGGCGAGCGGCTCGATGACATTTTCCTTGAACATGTCCAGCACCTTGCCCTGCTTCGCCTCGACGCCGAACCACTTTCCGCCTTCGGCGTGCTTGGCCCTGATCTCCACCATCGTGTCAATCGGGTCCAGGCCGGCGTTGGTTGCTAGACAGACGGGAATCGTCTCAAGGGCCTCGGCGAACTTCTGGGCCGCGAGCTGCTCTCTTCCGCTGAGCTTCTCGGTCCATCTGAGAATCTCGCCAGCCATCTCTGCCTCGGGCGCGCCGCCGCCTGCCACTACTGCAGGTTTCTCGATGACGTCCTTGGTCACCATCAGCGCATCGTGGAGAGATCTGTCGGCTTCGTCTATTATCCTCTGGGTCCCTCCCCTGATGAGGATCGTGACGGCCTTGGGGTTCTTGGCGCCCTCGATGAAGATCCACTTGTCCTGCTCTACCTTGCGCTCCTCGACTAGCTGGGCGTTACCCAGGTCCTTGGCAGAGAGGTCCTCGAAGTTGTTGGCGACTCTGGCTCCGGTGGCTTTGGCCAGGTTGGTCATGTCACTCTCCTTGACGCGTCTCACCGCTAGCACGCCCGCCTTCGCCAGGTAGTGCTGAGCGATGTCGTCGATGCCCTTCTGGCAGATGAGGACGTTCGCACCGATCTCGGTGACCTTGTCGGCCATCGCCTTTAGCATGTGAGTCTCCTCGTCAAGGAACTTCTTCATCATGGACGGGTCGCTGATGTTCAGCTTCGCGTCGAACTCGGTCTTCTCTATCTCGAATGCCGCGTTCACGAGAGCGATCTTGGCGTTCTCGATGCGCTTCGGCATCCCTGAATGGGTGACCTCCTTGTCGAGGACGAATCCCTTGATCAGGGTCGTGTCGGCGAGTGAGCCTCCTGGCTTCTTCTCGACCTTGATGTTCGCGAGGTCGACCTTGTAGGTGTCCCCGCGCTTCTCGGCCACCTGTATCGCGGCTGCCACGACCAGCTCTGCAAGATTCTGCGCCTCACGAGAGACGAGCTTGGTCTGCATGCTGGTCCTTGCTATCTTGATCAGCCACTCCTTGTTGGTAGGGGCCACCTTCTCGGCAAACTCTTCGAGTAACTCGACAGCCTTCCGGGCTGCCTTGTTGTAGCCTTCGACTATGACGGTCGGATGAACGCCCTTGTCGATCAGTTCTTCGGCCTTCTCCAGCAACGCGCCTGCGAGGATGACCGCTGAGGTCGTCCCGTCGCCTACCTCGTTGTCGGTGGCCTTGGAGACCTCGACGAGCATCTTCGCTGCAGGATGCTGTACGTCTATCTCCTTGAGCATGGTCGCGCCGTCGTTGGTGATTGTGACATCGCCCATCGAGTCGACCAGCATCTTGTCCATGCCACGGGGGCCGATCGAGGTCTTGACGATCTCGGCGATCAGCTTTGCGGCCTGGATGTTGTTCCTCTGGGCATCCTTACCTTTGGATTGGTTGCTCCCTTCCCTTAGAATGAGAACGGGAGTACCGCCAGAAGTTACTGCCGGAATAGCGGTTGTAGACATATTTTCCTATAACACCACGCCAACTATACAACTTCGAGTTGTATATAAAAAATTCGGATGCCTGCAAGAGGGGACAGACAGGGGTTCACGGCCCCGTCGGAGCGCTGTATGGCTAGCGCTTCGCCGTCCGGGGGCTCTTCTGGCCGAGCCGCTTCTCGATCTCCCCGGCGAGCTTGACGTCCAGCGAGGTTATGCCGCCTTCATCGTGCGTCTGGATCTGAAGGTCTACGGTGGTCCAGACCACGTGGATGTCGGGATGGTGACCGAGGTCTTCCGCGATGTGGGCCACCTCGTCCACGAAGCCTATGCCGTCCATGAACTTCTTGAACTTGAAGGACTTTGCGATGAAATCTCCATCCCTCTTCCATCCGGGGAGCGTCTTCAGCCTCGCCTCGACCTGAGCTGGGCTCAGCCTAGTCAACGGCGCGGTTTCCAAGCTCCGACTTTAAAGCCCATCGGACAGACCGGAATATGTTTCCTTCTTTTTGAGTGTAAGGAGAAGAGGTTTTGACCCTCTCCAATTAACCGCTCTGCTAACGGTTGTAATCTGTGGAATCCGAAGCCAAGCTAGCGAAAGCTATGGTCGGTGCCTACGCGAGGGCGTCGCAGGACAAGATGGACGCCGCGAGGGTCATCTCCGACCGGACCGCCAGCAAGAGCATCAGGCTCGCCGTCAAGCCTCCTAGAATCGCAAGTTCGCTGAGGAAGGCTGGCGCCGCGCTGATTCTGGCCCCGGACCCGTTCACAGGAGTGGCGGGGGTCGCTATGGTCGGTGCCTCCTTCGTCGCGAAGAAGCGAGAAGCGACCGGTCTCGCAGAGCTGGTCAAGGAGACCGCCGACGTCATGCGCGCTCTTCAATCGTTCCTCTGACCTGCGAATAATTCTTAAACCGCCTAAATCGTAACGCGAAGGGTTCGTAGATGGACGTCAAGCCCACCAAGGGGTTGAAGGTGAAGATAAACGCGGCAAGGGAAGCCATCTTCGGTGAAGACGGAGTGGAAGTGAAGAAGATAACGTCACCATCCGGAAAGGCCGCCGCGGGTACGCTCACAGGAAGAGCATTGGTCGGCTACGCGGAGGTCGAGATGACTGCGCTGGACGGGAAGAGCCACTGGTACCCCGTCGACCAGATGCTCACCGATAAGGGGGAGAAGGTCGTAGAAGAGGAGATAGCCGTCGAGGTACCGCAAGATTCGGGGGACTCAGGAGACTCGGAAGAAGAGGAGGAGTGAAGGCTTGGGCCCATATCGGAACAGGGAACGACCGAGCTATTGGCGTTCTCTGCTGGTATCCCTTCTCAGCATGGCGAGGGCGGTCAGCACCAGAAAGACTGCCGCGTTTATCGCGATTATCGCAGCATAGTTCCACGAGATTGCCAACGAACTGCCGGAGCTACTGCTACTGCTTGTGGTTGGCGGATTACCGAAATTCGTATAACACACATTGCACGACTGTGAACTTGTCGACAGAGTCGAAACGTTTGCACTGGTAGATGAACCGTTGGATGCGGTCGACACGGCAGCTCCAACGGAGATCACGGAAACGGTGTTGTCTTTTGTGTTTGCCACGAAGACCTCCCCCTTGCCGGGGTCGTAGGCCAAGGCCTGGGGCCCACTCCCTACGCCTAGGGGGGCGCCGACCGCATTAGTGCTGTCGGAGATCACAGAGACGGTGTTGTCCATTTCGTTGGCCACGAAGACCTCTCCTGTTCCGGAGTCATAGGCGATGCCAGAGGGCATGTTTCCTACGGTAACGGTCGCTACCACAGTATTGGTGCTGTCGGAGATCACAGAGACGGTGTCAGAAGCAAACTCGGGGGCTACGAAGATCTCGCCCTTGGCGGAGTCGTAGGCTATGCTTGCAAGATAATCTCCCACGCTTATGTTTGCTACCTCTGCATTCGTGCTGTCGGAGATCACGGAAACAGTGTCAGAACCTATGTTGGCTACGAAGATCTCGCCCTTGGCGGAGTCGTAGGCCACGCCGTCTGGCTTAACTCCTACGGAAACGTTTGCAACGACCGTATTGGTGCTGTCGGAGATCACAGAGAGGGTAGCATCGTTAGCGACGAACACCTCGCCCTTGGCGGAGTCGTAGGCCACTGCAGTGGGCTCATCTCCGACCGTGACGTTAGCGATGACTTTGTTGGTGCTGTCGGATATCACAGAGACGGTGCCAGAGGCAAAGTCGGCTACGAACACCTCGCCCTTGGCGGAGTCGTAGGCCACACCCTCTGGATAAACTCCCACGCCTATGTTTGCTACCTCTGCATTCGTGCTGTCGGATATCACAGAGACGGTGCCAGAGGCAAAGTCGGCTACGAACACCTCGCTCTTGGCGGAGTCGTAGGCCACACCGTCTGGCGAATCTCCTACGTTCACGGTTGCGACGACGGAGGGTTGAGCACTAACGGAGTGGGCAAAAGCCGAAGCAAGAAGCAAAAGCGCGAGGAACATGAGGGGCATCGTCGCCTTGTGGTCTGAACCATGACGGAGAGCCCGCATGCGACCCCCTGCGACAAGAGTCGACCGATTTAACACTTCGGTATCCAGGTTACATCAGGTATTGAATCGTTCGCGCTTCAGACAAGACCTGGGTGGTATATGCGATCACCACCACGCTAAGGTATTCCCGTGCCTCTGAACGGCGGGTGGCACCCTTCCTCCCGTACCCTCGTTTGTCCTTAACTAGTCTGCGAGCCTCTCTGTCGTTGCAGAAGTTATCCGTCAAGGAGACTCGGTGCAAAAGCGTCCTTCATGAAATGGACGGCCCGCGCGAGTACACGGCGAACTTCTACCGCGGATGCAGCCATGGGTGCGTCTATTGTTACGCACCGTCCCTCATCCACGACGACAGGGAGTGGGGAGGGTTCGTGGATGTGAAGGTCAACGCCCCCGCGGTGCTGGGACGCGAGCTCAAGGGTGTACGCAAGGGAGTCGTTTTCCTGAGCAGCGCGAGCGACCCGTACCAGCCGGCGGAGGCCAGATACAAGGTGACGCGGAGTGCCCTGGAGGCGCTCCTGCAGAACGACTTCCCCGTGGTCATCCTGACCAGGTCTCCGCTCATCCTCCGGGACCTCGACCTGCTCAAGAGGTTCTCATGGCTGAGGGTGGGGTTCTCAATCTCATCGCTCCCCGGAAGGCTGTATGAGCCGGGCGTCGCCCCAATCGACAGGAGGATAGAATCTCTCAGGATTCTGGGGGCAGCAGGCGTTAAGACGTGGGTCTCGATGGCCCCCCTGGTCTCAGGGATGATGGGGATCGATATCCGTGAGCTTCTCGACAAGCTGCGGGCGGCAGGCGTATCATCGGTCAGCGCGGGGATGCTTCGGTTTCAGGGATACGGAGAATCGAAGGAGATGTTCGAGCGAGTCTCCGGAGTCGCATTCTCTGAGGTGAGCGCGGGCGCGGAAGCGACGCTCGCGGAGGCGAGGAGGCTGATAGACGAGTTTGGCTTCGAGCAACGTGCAAGCTTCTTCGAATGGAAGCCCGAAGGGGGATTGGACCGATATCTCTCCGAGGAGGCAAGAGGTGTATCCACTCCCATAAGCTAAAAATCACGACCTCACCAGGGTGGAACGAGGAGATTAGAGTTTGGAGAATCATAGGCTACCCGGGCTCGCCGAGATCGAGGCCGCGCAAGCGAGGATATCAGGGGTTGCTGTCAGGACGCCGCTCGTCGACTCTCCGGCCCTCTCGAAGAGGTTCGGGAGAGACGTCTACCTCAAGCTCGAGTGCTTCCAGCCGATAAGGGTGTTCAAGATTAGGGGGGCGTACAACAAGATGGCGCAGACGGAGGAGAGCAGCGTCGTTGCTGTTTCATCGGGGAACCACGGTATCGCGACGGCGTTCTCGGCAAGGGCCTTCGGAAAGAAATGCACTGTCATCCTGCCCGAGAACCCGGTCCAGGAGAAGGCCGACGCAATCGCAGAGTACGGCGCGCAGATACTCAAGTTCGGCAAGTATCACAACGAGAGGGAGGTCAAGGCCAACGAGATAGTCAAGGAGACAGGAGCAGCGCTCATCCATCCGTTCAATGACCCGGCGATAATAGCTGGACAGGGGACCTGTGGACTCGAGATATCGGAACAGCTGGCAGAATTCGACTCGGTAGTCGTCCCGGTAGGAGGTGGAGGGCTGATCTCAGGGATCTCCATAGCCACGAAGGCCAAGAAGCCCAACACGAAGGTCTTTGGTGTCGAGCCCGTGACGGCGGCGAAGCTGTCGGCCGCTATGAAGGCCGGCAAGGTCACCGCGGTGCAGGACCCACACTCGATAGCCGATGGCCTGATACCCCCGTCGGTGGGGGACCTGACATTCGAGGCGTGCTCCAAGAACGTGGATGGCGTGTTCACGGTCTCCGATGAGGAAATCCTCACGGCGATGAAGCTGATCATCAAGGAAGCGAGGATCTTCCCCGAACCCTCCGGCGCAGCCGGCATCGCAGCGCTCCTCGCAGGCCGCGATACGGAACGGCTGGGAAAGAGGATAGTCTTCGTCATATCGGGAGGGAACGTCTCGCAGAAGCTCCTCGCTCAGGTCCTGGCGTCATAGCGGGCCGGTCGAATCCGAGACCAAGACGTACGGCCTTCGCCGGAGGCAGGTCCCATCCGAACACCTCCGGATGAATCATCTTCGCTAGCATCTCGAGCCCGTCGACCAGCCTCGGCCCAGGACGGGAGAAGTAGGACGAGCCATCGGCGGCGTAGACTTCGCCCGACCTGACCGCCGCGACGTCGGTCCATCCCTCCAGCCTTGTGAGCAGCCCGACGTCGGAGACGGCCCTCTCGACGCCGAACCCGCACGGGATGAGTACGACGACTTCCGGGTCGCGGGCCGCTACCTCGCTCCAGCCCACCTTTCTCGAGTCCTCACCGGGCCTTCCCGCAACCTCGATGCCGCCCGCGATGTCCACCATCTCCGGTATCCAGTGGCCGGGCGCGAACAGAGGGTCGTACCACTCGGCGCAGAAGACCCTCTTACGCGGGAGGCCCCTGGCGAGGTCTCTGACGGAATCAATCCTCGCTCGGAGGGATTCTGCCAGGACCGCCGCCCTCCCCTCCACGCCGCACGCGCTCCCGACGGTCACGATGTCTTCGAGGACACCTTCGAGGCCGTGCGGCTCGAGGGAGATCACCTCGCACTCGTTCGCCAGCTCCGAGACGGTCTTCAAGACGTCCCGCAGCGAGACCGAGCAGACGTCGCAGAGTTCCTGGGTTATCACGACGTCAGGCTTGTCCTTCAGTAGAAGGTCGCGGTTGATCCTGTAAAGGCCGTGGCCGTGCGAGATGTCATTCACCACTCTCCAGTCTATCTCGCCCTGTGTCATGCTCGACGGGTCGAGCAGGGACTGCACCACCACCGGCTTTGACTTCGCTTCGGGAGGATAGTCGCACTCGTTCGTCACCCCGTAAAGCTGCGCCCCGAGGCCGAGGGCGTACACCATCTCGGTCGCGCTGGGAAGGAAGGAATAGACCTTCAACTGTGGGACCTTCAGCATTAGCGCGGGATTTAGGGTTTCCATCCCGCCCGTCTCGGTTTATAAGAAGACCCAGAGTCTCTGGGCGTTGCCAATGTCGAGCGAGATCGCGAACAAGCTCTCGGAGCAGACGAAGGGCCTTGTGTCCAGGTTCGAAGGAAGGATGACCAAGTTCCGAGGGAGGGACGACCTGCTCGGCCTGCTGAGGCCCCTCGAGAAGAGCGCGGCGGACGAGTTTGCGAGGACCTACTTCGGTGAGGGAGAGCACACAGCGATCGGCATCGACGGCTCGAGGGCATTCGACGAAAGGCTGCAGATGATGCTCTTCTACGCCAATGCCACCGGATACACGTGCCCGTTCCGGGTCGGCGACCGGATTACTTTCGACCTCGCCAAAGCGAAAAGGGGAGTCAGGCTCTCTGCCACCGCTGCGATACCTCTCTGGGCCGAGGACTTCTCTGACGTGCTCCCAGACATGCCCGAGATAGAGCTGGAGCTCGAATATTCTATGGAGAGGATCCCCAACGCGTTCATGACGCTCGCCGAGATCTATCTTGCCACCAGGGCGGTCGAGAGCGCGAGGATCATCTTCATGGACAGACCTCTCTCGGGGACGTATTCGACGCTAGCCAGGGACGCGAGGCTGTTGATGAGGAAGGGGTTCACGAACCTGGGCAAGCTGACGCGTAGCCCCGGCCAAAACACGATCATGGACCTGAGCCTGGCCACCACGCTGGGAGCACCTTTCATGACGATCCCCAGCAGGAAGAAGTACACCACACACCGCATCCTCAGGGAGCTGATGAAGGAGGACCTCACGGGCGAGGAGCTGATGAGCAGGCTGTCGATAAGCGAGAGGCAGCTGTCAAGCGCGACCAAGCGCCTCAAGAAATACGACGAAGGATACAAAGGCGAACTCTTCGAGGAGGTAGGACCAGGCCGCCTCAAGTTGAGAGAGGGAGCGTCGGGATACTGGAAGAGGTCGGTGGAGCTAGCAACGCGATACACCGACCGAGTTTACGAAGCGGGAGAATCTCCGCTCAACGTCGGTGACGATGAGTGGCTGACAATTCTGGACGTGAACACCATCGCCCTCGTGCTCCTGATCCGTCTCTGTGAGCTCTCGGTGGACAAGAAGGTCCTACTGATCGGTCTGGCCAAGGACACGACGGCTACCGACATCCACAGGGCGGTTCTTCCGTTCGCGGTGAAGAACGAGATGGTCCGCTTGCGCGCTCCGCCGCCGAGCCTCAAGAACGACAAGGCGTTCCTGAGCATACTCAGCGCGATGAACAGGGGGCTCGAGATTCCATGGAGGACAGCCGGATACGACTCCGCCTTCTCCACGATGGTCGCCACCCCGAGCGGCGATGAGTTCAAGCCCGCCAGGAAGGTCGTGTCCCGTGAGGAGCTTTTCGTGAGGGGGTTCTTCCAGTCCAGGAGTCTCGGCAGCAGCGGGAAGATCCGCTCGCAGGTCTTCCTCTTTGACCGGGCCTTCGACTCCCAGCTGGACTCTGGCGACGTGGGCGCGGTAGAGGTGAAGGAGATCAGCGGTCCGACGATGGTCACGCCATACTTTGAGGGAAAGGAGACGAGCGCGATGTCCAACCTGATCCTGCGTATCCTCGCGATCACTGACAACCCAGAGGTCTACGAGGCCTTCGGGCACAATCAGCTGCTCTACTTGGCGGACAAGGCGGTCAAGGCTGAGATAAGGCTGATGCGGAGCTCGCTTCGCGGCGTCGCGGACCTGAGGCTTGGCTCGATCTCAAAGCGCGAACAGGTCTACGGCATCATGACACCTTATAGAGAGCAGAGGGCGGGCACTGAGGCGTCGCGCATGAGAGAGGCTTCGAGGGTTGAGTGAGATGCCAGAACGGATTTTCGATGACATGGACGGAAAGTTCGACGCAAGACTAAGGCGCGTCTTCCCTAGCACCAAGACGGCGAAGAGCGGGGATCAAGAGATAGTGGTCACCAACGTGGTCGCCACCGTGGAAGCCAAATTCGATTTCCGGACTCTCGAGCGGTTGTATTCTCCCAACTTCGTCGCGATCGAGAAGCAAGGAGGCGACGACGCCACGTACCTGATATTCGAGGTCGTGGGAGTGAACCCGATCCACTTCCAGATGCTCGGGATGGACGTATCGATGCCGACGCTCCTGAGGAGGGAGTACCTGGACACGATAAGCGAGAGCTGGGGCAACTCACAGGAGACCTGGATAGACATGGCCGCCGTCCCGACCTGGTATTCGATGAAGATAGAGGCCGGACAGCCGAAGTTCGAGAGGTCGAGGACCCTCCCACTCGCCGGAGCGAAGGTGTACCTTCTCTCCAAGAAGACCGTCGAGAATTTCCTCTGTTACCCGAACGGCGAGACGGTGGGTACGATGCTCGGGTTCGAGCTCCCGCTGACGATAAGCCTCGAGAACCTGATCAGGTATCATGCAGGGATATTCGGTTTCACCGGCGCCGGTAAGTCCAATCTCACGAGCGTGCTCCTTAGGAAGGTCATGAACTCCAAAACGGACATCTCGGTGGTGGTCATCGACGTTTCAGGTGAATACGCCACGCACCTCATTGACCTGCTCGAGACCGACGGCCGTATCCTCTCCTACGAGACGATGGAGGACGAGGAACAGCTCTACAACTCCCAGGTGATACCTGAGAGCCTAGAGGGTTCGGTCAGCGACGAGGCAATCCGGGGGATATTCTCTGGGTTGTTGAAGAAGAACCTCGTGCAGAAGCTATCGTATGGCGCAGGGACATCATCCCTGGACTTGGCATCCCTCGAGGAGCTGCTGACCTCCACGGCGGAGGACGGAAAGTCGGGCGCCGTGGTCGCCAAGATCGGGCGCGAGAGGCTGGAGAACAAGTTCTTCAAGGAGATGAAGCTCCCGAGGAACGCGAAGCTCTCAGAGCTGAATGAAGCCGCCAAGGCCGAGCTCCTGAAGCTGCTGAACGACATCAAGGGCAAGGTGAATGACAGGACCTCACTCTACGCTGAAGTGAACGCGATAGCCGAGTACGTCGAGCAACCCGCCGGAGACGACGCGGGTGCCGAAGAGGAGCTGACCCCTGAAAGGCTCGCATGGCAGCTCGTCAAGGACGAGGCTCCGAAGTTGAACGTCCTGTACCTTCCCGACCCGGGAGAAGCCAGGATGATCGTCAGCCGGCTCATCAGGAAGCTCCTGGCGCTCCGGAAGAAGCAGGGAAGCAAGAAGAAGATATTGATAGTACTCGACGAGGCGCAGGAGTACATACCGGGCGAGACGAGGGACAGAGACGGTACTGTCAGTTCGAACACCGCGGTCGAAGCGCTGCTTCGCCAGGGAAGGAAGTACAGGATCCACTGCTGGCTCGCGACGCAGAGGGTCGCGCGCCTGAACGTCTCTGCCCTCCAGCAGCTCCACAGCTACTTTGTGAGCACCCTCCCGAGGTTCTACGACAGGATGGTCATCTCAGAATCCTTCGGCCTGCCCCTCGAGGTGCTCGAGAGGACGGCTCAGCTCGATACTGGTGAGTGGGTGTTCGTCTCTTACAAGGCGACGCGGCGCAAGAACGTCCCCGTCTTTCTCCGGACCGACAACAACGAAGAAGCCGTCGCAAAATATCTGAAATCCTAGTGAGACCGGAGGCGGGACACGTCGGGGAGGATCATGAAGCCCTCCTCCTCTTCGCCGATCGCCTGGTAGTTGCCGTCCAGGTACATCCTGCCCAGTATGGCGCAGGTGATCGCGTCTAGCTCGTCGCCTGAGATGTCCTTCTTCTTGACGCCGCCCTTGACCCCGAACTCCATGAGGGCCCTGCGCAGGTTCTCGAGGCCAGCCTTCTTCCTCGGCATCCCGAGCATGTCCTGGACCGCCCCGGGGTAGCCCTCTATCACCTTGAACCCGTCGTCCTCTAGGACCTTACGGAGCCGGATACCCCTCTCGGTGAGCATCCTCATCGGACCGAGGGAGAGCGGGAAGAAGCGTATCTTCATCCGGAGCAGCTCCCTGTCGCAGGCGCGCAGGTGAGGCGGGCCTCTCTGCTCCAGGCTCGTCCGCCCCTTGGGTAGAAAGAGAGGGGCATCGATGCTCACCACGCCGGGAGCGGCCAGCCTCGTCTCCGAGAGTATCTCCTCGTCCGAATGAAGGACCGAGGTGGCGCAGAGCTGCCTGTGGAGGAGGGCGAATCCGGTGTTCCTCTTGGGACTGCCCGCTAGATCCAGCCCGACTACGTTCAAGAGCGCACGCCTTCGGCAGCCGGCGTATTAATAATGAGCCGAAGAATCCCTTTATAGTTGACGACTAACGAGCCGCGAATCACCTATGGCGGGCGTTGGGATTGAGGCCCTTTACGTTTATTCACCAGGATTCTACGTCGACAACGCAGAACTGGCCGAGGCTCGAGGAAAAGACCCCAAGCACTTCACGGAAGGCGTGGGAATCAAGACCTTCGCTGTAACTCCGCCCAACGAGGACCAGGCCAGCATGGCCGCGACCGCCGCATACAGGCTGATGCAGACCCACGGCATCTCGCCCAGCGACATCTTCAGGGTCGACACCCCCACGGAGAGCGGGCTCGACGGCTCCAGGGCCCTCGTCTCTGACGTCGTCGGGATGCTTGAAGACGCCTTCGGGAGGGGAAGCCTGTCCCACGTCCTCGGCTACGAACAGAAGTTCGCCTGTGTCAGCGGAATAGAGCGGCTACTGGACACCGGCGCGTGGTTTGCGGCAGGTTGGAACCCGAGGAAGTATGCCCTCATACTCGCGACCGACATCGCCAAGTACAACCTGAGCAGCGGCGAGGAACCCACCCAGGGTGCTGCGGCTGCGGCTCTGCTCATAGGGAACGATGCGAAGCTACTTGAGATAATCCCCGGCGAACTAGGGTCGGCCCTCAGGAACGAGAAGGGGGATTTCAAGAAGCCGCACGGAAGGACGGTCGCCCTGGTCGACGGGGCACGCTCGTACGCGTCCTATCTCAGCGAGATGAAGGAGGCGTGGTTGAACTTCCAGGCCTCAGTGACCCGGCTCGGGCTGATCAAGCTGCGACCCGACCAGTCCACCCTCGACTACATCGACCGGGCGATCTATCATAATCCGCACAAGAAGATGGTCATATCCGCATACGCTTCGCTTCTCATACACGAGTGGAGGAACCTGCCCCGGTGGAAGAAGGTCGAGGAGCAGATCGGTCCCGAGCCCTCAAGAGCGGGTATGGACGACCTCGAGTATTACATGAGTGACCCATACAAGGACTACAGGAGGAAGTTCATGAAGTCTCCATCCTTCATGGAGAATTTCGAGGAGCACATCGGGAGCTCCATAATAGCCCCGGAGTTGGTTGGAAACGCGTATTCTGTCTCCGTTTTCGTCGGACTGGACAGCCTGCTGGAGAACGACAAAGAGGACCTCACCGGCAAGAACGTCGTGCTCTGCGGCTACGGGAGCGGCAGTCACGCCGTGATACAGGGGAGCAGGATTCCTGAGGGTTACAAGGAAGTCTCGAGGAAGCTGGACTTTATGCACCAGCTCAACTCGAGGAAGAAGCTCAGCATCGAAGAGTACGAGAAGGTCCACGAAGGAGGGATAAGGCCCGAGGCCTGGACGGAAGGGAAGGGCGCCAGGTTCCTGCTCAAGAGCGTCGGCGAGAGAGAGACACCCTCCGAAGGCAACAGGGAATATGCCCTTTCGAACTGAAATCCCGTCGACTCTACCGCGACTCTCCGACAATCTCTAATGGGACGCAGCCGTTCGCGGTTTCCGCAGCCTTGGCCGGGAAGCTCAGGAGCGCCTTTCGGTCTTTCCCTCGGAGATGGAGTATGTATGGTCCGCGAGGGAGGAGTCCTTTTCGTCCTGGGTGGAGAAGAGCACGTCGATGCCGGCTTCGCTCGTGAGCTTCCTGTACGCGACGATGAACTCGCGTCGCTCGTGGAGGTTCGAGAAGGCCTCGTCTACTAGAATGACCTTAGGGGATGAGAGGAGGGCAGTCGCCAGAGAAACCCTCTCTCGCATCCCCAGGCTGAGCTGCGATACGCGGCCGGAGAAATCAATCCCGAGCGCCTCCTTGACTTTTGAAAGGTGGTCACTGGGCATCCTGAGTTTCTTCAATCTCAGGCCCCAAGAGAGGTGAGCGTCTACACCGAGGTGGGGAATAAGAGACCCAGGAACGACCAGCACCACATTCCTCGCCTCGACCGGCGACGCCGTCACGTCTTTTCCGTCTATCAGGACACGGCCCTCGTCGATCGGGAGGAGCCCGGCTATCGCCTTCATCAAAGAGGACTTTCCGGACCCGTTGTTGCCGGCCAAGCAGATGAACCCGCCGTCCGCCACACTAGCCGCGAGGGAGAACTGCCCCAGTTTCTTCCGCACATTTGCGTCTATCACTCGCTTTACTGCCTCCTCCGGAAGAAGTGCGCAGCGAGGGCTATCGGAAGCGATATGAGGATCATCACGGCGGATGCGGTGACCGCAGCGTCGAGGCCGCCCGGGACGGCGCCGCTGAAAAGGGCGAAAATGGTCACCGACGCTGGACTGACCCCGTAGAACGGGTATTGTAAGACGTAGTAGGCTATGATGGAGAGAGAACCGAACTCACTCAGGGCCCTGCTCATCGCGATGAAGGATGCGCTCTCAATCCCGGGTACGGAGTTGGGAAGAACCACAGAGACCATAGTCCGGAGATGAGATGCGCCCATCCCCCTGGCGAAATCCTCTGGCGTGGAATCCTTGGACTCGAAGTATGGCTGCATGGCCTTGATGTAGATCGGGGCGGATATGATGACCAGCGCTATCACGAGGCCCAGGATGGTATTGTAGAAACTGATTCCCAGCGAGGTCAGAAACTTCCCGGTCACAGTGTACGGGCTATCGAGGATAACGAGCGCGACCCCGATGATCGGGTGCGGGATGCTTACGGGTATGTCGACCAGAGTCTCGGCCAACCTGTCCCGTTCGCGGGCTAGATAGTACGCGAGCGGGGTGAAGAGCACGACGTCCACTATCGCAGCGGAAGCTGATGAGACTAGGGTGAGCTCTATCGAGCGCAAGACGGCGTCGCTATATCCGGCGGGATTTCTCAGGGGGCCGAGCCCGTAATAGAGGAGGACCGCTACTGGAATCAGCAGCAGAAAGAGCGAAGCTAGCGATATGACCCTGAGCCAGTTCATCGCGGGAGGTCTACGGAAGCGCCCCGTTATTGACTATGAGCCCTTGAGTGATAAGCTGCTGAATCGCGGCCGGCGGAGGGCTGTTTTCGTAGAGAAGGCAGGGGGCTATCGGTACGAGCCCAAAGGTCGAGAGAGACTTTGCGTTTTGGACCAGGTACTGGACGAACTGGAGGGCTTCCGCGGTATTGACCGCACTGAGCGGGATGGTGACGCATATGATTATCGTCGCCCCTTTGGTGACACCTGCAGAGCTGGTATAGGAGAACTTGGAGTAGAAGGATGCGAGGCTGGCAGTCCCGAGATTTACGCGGGAGTTCAGCGTGATGTAGTTCAGTTGGTTCCCTATCGCCGCCGACTTGTATGTGAACAGGAACTGTATGTTGCCGGCCTGCAGGGGTGCTACGAGGTTGGCTGCGCTCGAAGCGGTCACGTTGGCTTTGTCCGACAGGAGCGTGCTGACATAGGCCTGTGCGTTACCTCCCGAATACAGGTACCCTGCGGCTTGCAGGACAATCCATGCGCGGGCCCCTGCCGGGTCCTGCGCAGGGGCAGAGATGCCCACCTTTACGTTTCCAGCGACAAGAGCCGCGTAGAAGGCGTTCCAATCCGAAGTGGCGTTCGACTTGATGGCCGTGTTCGCCAAGCCGATTATGGTGTTGGTAGCCGCTGTCTGCTGGGTAGAGTTAGCATACGCCAAGACCATCTGGTCCGTCGCGAACCCTACCGCCCAGTTGGAGGTGGCGTTGGCGAGGTACTGGGAGGAGGTTGCGGGAAGCGAGGATGAGACGAAGACGTCGTCTGGAGCTCCCGCTGCGATGGCGGCTGCGTCAGCGGTTGAGCCTCCTGACTTTACAGGGGCGACCGGCACGCCTGTGCTCGCTGAAAATCCTGTCAGGAGCGAGGTCGTCTCGCTCGCGTATGCATCAGCCGAATACGAGATCAATGGGGCCAGAGCGATCGAGGTGGACGTCGTCGTCACCGTCGTAGTGGAGATGGACGTAGACGTCGCCGTAGTCGTGCTAGTTGGGCCAGCGGGACCGGTCACAGTGGCCGTAGTCGTCGTTATCGGACCTGTCACGGTAGCCGTCGTAGTGGGGCCTGTGACGGTGGCCGTAGTCGTCGTCGAGGACACCGTGATGACTTCGTAGGCAGCAACTATCAGTACGATTACAACCACAACCACAGCTATGCCGACGGCCGCAGAGACTCCGCGTCTTTGTTTTCTAAGAATCACGAGCGTTATGCAAACCTCTGCATAACGAGATATTTATGTCTTCGACTCATTTCTCAAGACTTAAGTCTCCAAGGAACAGCCACATCACCGAGCTAGTTTGGGTTCAACCCGGAAGGCGAACCTGCAGCCGGTCTTCCGGCTGTCTATGGAGGAGGACAAGCAGGTCGTCCTCGACCAAAAGGACGCGTTGTTGCTTCGGAGGATCTCCGAGACGAACTCGCTCACCGAAGGTGCAAAGCTCGCTGAGATGTCGTATAGGAACGCATGGGACAGGATCAAGAGAATCGAGTCCAGCCTGGGCATCAAGATCGTTCAGACCAGGGTCGGGGGAGCTACAGGGGGTGGAGCGAAGCTGACGCAGGACGGTGCCGCGCTGCTTCAGGACTTTCGCAGGGTGAGGAAGTATCTTTTTAACGCGCTCGAAGACAGGGCGTACATGGTTCACGCAGGATACAAGCTGAGCGCCAGAAACAGGATCAAGGCCAAGGTCACGAAGGTAGAGAAGGGCCCCATAACGGCCTCGGTCAAGATGAAAGTGCTCCTTCCGGCAACGCTCACTTCGATAATCTCGAGGGAAGCGGTCGAAGACCTCGACTTGAAGGAGGGTGACGAGGTGGAGGCGATAATCAAGTCCACCGAAGTCATCATAGCGAAAGAGACCTGAGCACTCCCAACCTCCGTGGGGAGGCCCTCTGCGCGAAGCGGCTAGTTCAGTGCCGCGTCGATCTTCTGCTTATACATAGCCGCCGGGCCGGCGCCCACGGTCCTCGAGAGGACCTGGCCCTTCTTGAACACGATTATCGTGGGGATGCTCATGATTTCGAACTTCTCAGCTATCTCGGGGTTTTCGTCCGTGTTTATCTTCACGAACTTCACCTTGCCCACATACTCCTTAGAGAGAGACTCGATCACGGGCGATACCATTCTGCACGGTCCGCACCAGTCGGCGTAAAAGTCCACGACCGTCGGGACTTCAGATTGGAGCACTTCCTTCTCGAAATCCTTCCCTTGCAAGTGAACCAGAGGTTTGCTTTCCATCTCAGACACCGATTAGCCCGCGAAGTTTTCCCGTATATACGCATAGCTATCGTGAGAGGGGGCTCATACGCCGAACTTGGCGGAGGCTTCCTTATCGTGCTTCTTCAACTCCTGGAGGATGGTCTCCTTGTCCGGCTCCGAGGAGACCTGCGTGTAGATCAGGCCCTTTACGACGCCGCCCTGCCGGTACGTGTCGACGTACCAGCCGCAGACTAGCCACTCGTGCTGGTTCTTCTTGTTGCGGAGGATTGTGACCGCGTTGTGGGGGTTGGGGTGGTAGACGTGGAAGGGGACCGTGTCGTATTTCTCCTTCAACTCGATCGGGACCAACCATGCGCCGGACGGGATCGACTCAAGGCCTCCCTGAGAGAACTTCTTGTCTGGAGGTCGTCGCCCGTAGGTAGAACTCATTGGTCTAACTCCCGTCAGGTTTCCGGTAGTAAACCTTCCTAGTTACTCACTCAGCCCGAGTTTGTCGCAGACCTGGTTGAAGATCTCGATGTGTGCCTCGAACCAAGGGGTCAGCGAGTAGATCATTCCGTATTTCTCGCCTGAGGTCACCAGCAGGGAGTTGCTCATCAGGATCCGTATGTGGTGCTGGATGGCCTTGTACTGCAGGTTCAGGTGCCCGGCCAGTTGATTCATATTGCTCGGGTTCTCCCGTATCCGACGGATTATCCTCGCCCGGTTCTCCCCGCCGCGGCTGCCCCCGAGCAGGAACATGAGCAACCTGCGAAGATCCGGGTCGTCGGACATTCAGGCTGAACTACGACAAACGGTATTTATCGGTTGAGAACCTAGGAAGATTTAGAAAAAGAGTTAAACGAGCCACGGGCGAACGGGAATATCGCATGGAGCTGCTGATCCTTGTCGCCACCCTCTTTGCGTCCTTCAACGTCATCCTTCTCGTGGGTCTGATCTATCTGTACGCAAGGATAGTAGCCAAGACGCGCGCGGGCTACTCCGTTGGGCTCCTCATATTCGCGGTGCTCCTCCTGTTGCACAACGTCGTGACGGTCTATGGGTATGCCGCCATGGGCGGTTTCTTCGGGGACCAGGTATACCCGTTCTTGGTGGGCATCACCGTATGCGAGTTCGGGGGCCTCGTCGCGCTCCTGAAGGTAACGGTTTAGTACCTGCGGCGTCAGGTAGGTTTCATGAGAGGTTCGGCGCCGTTAGGGGTCCTGCTGATACTCATCGGGTTGTTGGCGGTCCCGTTCTTCAAGGAAGCGATAAGCAGGTTGCTCGTCTTCGCTATATTCGGAGGGGCCGCCCTCATGTTGGTCGTTTTTGTGGTCGGGGGGGTCGTCCTGATAGGGCTCAGGGGAGCCGACTAGACAGACTCGGCACTCAGTCCAGCAATATCCGTCGGAGCTCATCAGAGTACTTCGCTACGATGGACTCGCCGAAGTCCCACGGGAGGCCCGCCGTGCGGAAGAGCTCGGGGAGAGACCTCGAAGCCCCAAGCGAGAGCGCAGCTTTGTAGGCCTCGACGGCGTCCTTGGGGTCCCTCGCGTACCTGGACCAGACGCCCAGCGCCCCGAGCTGGGCCACCCCGTACTCAAAGTAATAGAACGGTATCAGGAAGAGGTGAAGCTGCCTGTGCCAGTAGGACCTGCGCTCGTCCTCGAGGCCCGCCCAACTGTCACCGAGGTTGAAGCGCTCGTCGGTCCTCACCCAGGCGTCGCGTCTCTCGTCCAGCGTGTGCCCCGGGTGGGTATACACCCAGTGCTGGAACGCGTCGATGGTGGCGATCCACGGGAGAAGGCTGGCGATGGAGCGGAAATGCTCGCGCCTCGACCTGGCCGCGTCTCGCTCGTCGTAGAACGTCCCCTCTATGTGCGAGCTGGCCATGAGCTCCATGCCCATCGAAGCGACCTCCGCCATCTCGGACGGAAGGTTGTCCGCCCGGTACAGGTAGGGGAGCTCCTTCCTGCGCATCTCGAAGACGTGGGACGCGTGCCCCGATTCATGAAGCAGCGTCCACATGTCTTGGTCACGCCCCACAGAGTTCATGAACGTGAAGGGGAGCATGTGGTCCGACAGCTCAGCGTTGTACCCACCGGGGGCCTTCCCGGGGCGGCTCGCCAGGTCCAAGAGGTTGAGGTCCACCATCGTCTGGAAGTTCTCACCGAACGTCGGGTCGACCCTCTCGAGCGTCTCACGCCCCCTCTTCATGAGCTCCTGTGTCGTCTTGAACGGGCTGAGTGGCGGACGCCCCTCCGCGTCTACCGCCATGTCCCACGGCCTGAGCTGGTCCAGTTTCATCGTTTCCTGCCGCCTCTTCTGCACCTCTCGTGCGAGAGGCACGATGTGCTTCTCGATCGCGTCATGGAAACGCAGACAGTCTGCCGGAACATAGTCGAACCTCTCCCTGTTCAAGAAGCTGTAGTCCCGGAAGTTCTCGAAACCTGCGTTACGGGCCACCTGATATCGTATCCCGAGCATCTTCGCATAGATATCGTCAATCTTCTCTCGGTCCTGCATCCGGCGCCGCTGGGTCAACCTCCAGACCTCCTCCCTCCTCGCCCTGTCCTGCTCATCTAGATACCGCCCCATCTCGCTCAGGGTCCTCTCTTTTCCGTCATAGAGGACGGTCATCGCCCCCGTCGCGCTCTCGTAGAGCTGACCGAGCTTCTCGTCCTCCTTCTCGAGTTCTACGTTCTCCTCGCGAAACAGCGCGACCCGGTTCTCCACCCTCCTCCTCATCATGCGGTAACGGTCGTCTGGGAGCTCCTTTGTGAACGGAGACTGGGCGAACTTCCTGTTCAGGTTGAACTCAGCCACCTTCGCCTTTGGCGCCACGTCCTCGACGAAGGTCAGGTAGGCCTTCTTGTAGCTCTCGTTATCAGTCTGCTCCGTCATGCGGATGTATCGGACGGCTGCGGCCTCTGAGACGGCGCCGAAGAGCTCCGAGTAGTCCTGAAGCCACCCCTGCAGGTCGTCTCCCGAGCTTATCTCCCGCCTCTGGAGGTCTGCGAAGTATCTCTCCGCCTGCGGCCAGTCGCCCAGGTCCACCTTCTGGGGAACGAACCTGCGTCCGCTCCTCTGGGGAAGAGTTTCAGGGTCTAGGACCATGGCGACCATCAGCCGCCCGGTAAAGCGGCTAAAATGCTTCTCTGTTTTGGCGCGCGGACTACGACACGACGGAAGACCGCCGTGCCTCGGAACGATTATAATGACACCCCGGGGCTTCAGGGGTGCGTTGTCGAGCTCAAAGAAGCCGGGAAGCGAAGAGCAGGTGAAGGAGACCATGCTCAAGATCTACCGGGCTTTCTCGAGGCTGGACGCGGATGACCTTGACGAGAACTTCTCCCAAACGGAGGACCTTCTCGCGTTTGGGACGGACTGGGACGAGAAGTTCTCAGGCTGGAAAGAGTACAAGGACGTTCATGCTGTCCAGTTCAGGGCGTTGAAGAGCTTCAAGTTCGAGAGCCGCGAGCTCGAGGTCCACGTGAACGGGGGGACGGCCTGGGCTGCAGACAGACCCTCTTGGAAGATCGAGACGAAGGCGGGGGAGAAGGTCAAGTCCGACGTACGCGTCACGGCGGCGCTGAGGTGGGACCCCTCAAAGAAGCGCTGGCTCGTCGTGCAGTGGCACGTCTCATCCGGCCTGAAAGAAAGGCTCCATGAATACTAAAGGCGGGCAGCAGACGTAACGCTTATCTCGAATCTGGAGCATTGCGTTACCAGATGAAGATAGACCATGTCTCCGTTGCCGGGACTAATCTCAAGAAGCTCGAGGAAGCGTTCTCTCACTCAGAGATGAAGACCGAATATGGCGGCCCCCACTCGAGCGGATTGACCGAGATGTCCCTCCTCGGCTTCGATGACGGTTCATACATCGAGCTAATCTCCACGATCAAGCAAGGTTCAGATTCGGGGGTCTGGAGGCGCCAGATCGAAGGGGACGGAGGGCCGTGCGCCTGGGCAATCGAGGTCGAGGACATCGCCCGGGAGGTCGCCAAGGCCAAGGACCTAGGGATTCCGGGGACCGGACCCGCAGACTACAGCAGGAAGCGCCCGGACGGGGTCTCCGTAGAATGGGAGCTCGGGTTCATCGGCGAGCAGGAACCTGGTTCGGTCCTTCCATTCCTCATCAAGGACAAAACACCCAGGTGGTTCAGGGTAAAACCGTCGCCGAGCGTCTCCGGAGGTCCGCTGAAGGGGATAGGTACGGTCGTGATCGCCGTAGAGAGCTTGGAGGACCCCGTCCGGCTCTTCAGGAGGCTGTATGGGTGGAGCGAGCCGGAGGTCAGCCGGGACCTGTGGGACGGCGTTCTACTGGCATCCTTCAGCGGCACTCCGGTCGTCTTGGCCGTCCCCTCAGGTACCGGGTGGCTGGCGCAGAGGCTGGAGAGGTTCGGTCCTTCGCCGTGCGCTTTCCTTATTGACACGCCGGACCTTGCAGGGGCGGCGGACCGGCACCCGCTCCAGCCGAGGCAAGACTGGTTCGAAGGAAGTCTCCGCTGGGTCACCCCTTTGAAGGAGAACGGTATGATGATAGGGCTGGTCGGCCGCTAAAGCAGCGCCCCGCTCGTGTTTATAGAACGACGCGCCCAGTGGTTGCCCCATGGCAAGGCCTGACATTGGCATCCTGCTGCCCACCCGCGGAGAGCTCATCCATTCGCCCAGCAACCCGAGTTTTGATAAAATACTGAGCATGGCGGAGCGGGTAGAGGAGGAAGGCTACCACTCGGCGTGGGTCGGGGACAGCGTGACCGCGAAACCGCGCTTCGAGGCCCTGACCTCGCTCGGCGCCGTCGCGGCGCGCACGAGCAGGGTGAAGCTCGGGACGGCCGTCCTTCTGTCGGGGCTAAGGAACCCGGTGGTCCTCGGGCACCAGATCGCCACGCTGGACGTCATCTCGAAGGGGAGGATAATCCTCGGAATCGGCGTGGGGGGCGGTGAGTCGAAGAACCTCATAACGGAATTCCCCGCCTCAGGCGTGCAGTACAAGGACAGGGTGGACTATTTCGAGAAGGGCATCGAGGCCATGAAGAAGGTCTGGACCCAGGACAAGGTCACCTACGATACGAAGTACTTCCAGCTCGACGAGATATCGGTCGAGCCCAAGCCCCAGCAGAAGCCGCACCCGCCCATCTGGATAGCGGGGGCGCACTTCGGCGAACGCAATGAGAGGCAGCTCAGGAGGATAGCGCGATACGGGGACGGCTTCGTCTCCACCCTGATCACTCCCGACGAGTATCGAGATGCCCTCGAGCGCATAAGGGACCTCGCGGCGGAGATGGGGAAGCGGCGCAGCGACATCCACGGATGCCTGTACATGTCAGTCAACATCAACGATGACAGCGCGGCGGCGGCGAAGGAAGGGAACGACTTTCTGACCAAGTACTACGGAAGTCCGTTCTGGGGGGACCGATGGGGCCCGTTCGGACCCGCATCAGGACTGGTGGCCAACATGCAGAGCTTCGCGGACGCGGGAGTAGGGACGTTCGTGGTCAGGTTCGCAGGTCCTGACCAGGAGAGACAACTCTCCCTGTTCGGCAGAGACGTCTTCCCGAGCTTCCGATGACGGCGCGAAGAGACAATCGATTTATATTCAGAGCGAGACCGGATTTCGTACGTTGTCTTCCCAGGGAAAGAGGAAGCTCGGGCAGTTCACGGCCGAATACCAGCGACAAAGGGCCGAGAAAGACTACGAGTCGGGTTTGGCCAGCATCAAGATAGACCCGAAGAAATCGGCCCTCATAGTCGTCGACATGATCGAGGAGTTCACCAAACCCAACTACGCCCCGTTCTGGGTGCCCGAGGCTACCAGAATACTGCCGACGGTGCGCAGGCTAATCGACCAGTGCAAGCGCGAGGGAGTACCGGTGGTCTACACCTACTATGCGTTCAATCCGACCGCGACCGACATGAACCCCTGGTTCAGGGAGGCGTGGGCGCCGATAGACAAGATTGAGGAGTACGACGGCCCGGCGCTCTTCACAAAGGAGAGTGTGGATGCTGCCATAAAGCCGGACTATGCGAAGGACATCCTGATAGCAAAGCCGAGCTATGGGGCGTTCACCAACACGTCGCTCGACTACATCCTGAGGAACTTGGGGGCGGACACCGTGATAGTGAGCGGCACGATGACCAACTTCTGCTGTGGCACCACGGCCAGGGAAGCCCACGCCAGGGGATACAAGGTCGTGTTCGGTTCGGACTGCAACGCGACCGATGACCCGACGATACAGGAGGCTGAATTGAAGACGCTGCGACGGGGATTCGCGCTTGTCATCTCCACAGAACAAATCATCGAAGCGCTCGATGGTCGGGGCGAGTTCGCGGCGCGGAGGGCCGCTGACGCGCTGGCGCGTTAGACGCCCGGATCGGCCTTGTGAGGGGACTTCCGTTCCACCCTCCTGCCCAATCTCCATATCCCTACTATGTCCCGGGTGTCCTCGATCCTCTCTGAAGGGTCTCCTCGCACCATCAGGAGGTCCGCGCGCAGACCGGGGGCTATCCTCCCTCTGTCGAAGAGGCCGAAGACCTTAGCTGGGACATACGTCGCGGAAGCCAACGCCTCCTGGGGGGTGAGGCCCGCTTGAACGAGCAGGTAGAGCTCCCGGTGTATGCTCGCACCGTAGGTGGTGCCCGGGTTCGGGGCGTCACTTCCCGCAAGGATGGGCACGCTGAGCCTTCTCAGCACCCCGACCGTCTCCTTCGGGACGGAGTAGCTCGGAGAGACGCCCTTCGGTTTGGGAGCTGGGGTGCTCAGCGTCTTGACTGAGTCCTCCGAAAGGTACTCGCCGAAATCCGTCTCGGAGAGCAGGGCCGCGCCCCCGGGGACGCCGCACACGCTTTCGAGGACCGTCAACGTCGGGATGACGAATCGCCCGTCGTCCTGGAAGAGGGATTCGAAACTTGCATCCGGGACCCTATCGATGAAGAGGTGGACAAGCCCGTCGGCGCCGGTCTCGAGGGAGTCGATGGCGAACTTCAGGGAGAGCGAGTGCACCATCGCCAGTTTCCCTCGAGAGTGAGCCGCCTTGACCACCGCGGCCATGGTCTGCTTGTCTATCGTCGGGAAAGGTCGCCCGTATGCCGTGCCGTCGTCGTAGACGATCTTGATGTAATCCGAGCCTTCAGACAGGCGTTGACCGACGAACAAGTCAGCCTCCTCAGGTCCGGATATCGTCGGTATGACGACGCCGTATTCGGTCCCGTGGCCCCCGGGTGCCGTCACGAGCGTGATGGCGGAACGGAGGTCGGCGATCTGTCGCGAGGCGTCATTGGAAAAGCGCCTCATCTCGACGGCCGTCTTCCGCTCGCAGAACATGTCAAGGACGGTGGTCACTCCGAAGACCAGCGACTGCGCCAGCGAGGCTTCCCCCTCGATGTGCACGTGTGAGTCGAAGAGCCCCGGGAGCAGGGTCTTTCCGGAGCCGTCGACGATTTCGGACCCTGCTGGGACCTGGAGGTCGCTTCCGACGGCGCTTATCGTCGCTCCGTCCACCAAGACCGTCTTCTGTCTCTGCATCCGCACACCGTCAAACACGTCGACGTCCTTGAATGCCAGGGGCTTCTGCAACGGAGCGACCTGGGGGAGTGTTGTTGTATAGAGTTTCTCGCGCATCGGTCTCTGACGAGGAACACCCAGGTGCCCGTAATTTTTTATTCGGATGAGAGCCGAAAGCCAAGGAAAGCGAAATCAATAAAATGGCACGGCCGGAGGTTCCCTCCGGATGCCAAAGATTACTTTCGGAATCGTCCTGCCCACGAGAGGTGTTCTCTTCTCAGGCGCGGACCCGAGGAAAGACGTCATCGAACTCGGCAGGCTCACCGAAGAATACGGATACTATGCGGTATGGGCCGGGGACAGTATCCTCGCGAAGCCGAGGCTCGACTCTATCACGGTCCTTGCGGCCGTAGCAGGCGCGACCGAGAAGGTGAAGCTCGGGACATCTTGTTTTGCCAGTTTCCCCTTGAGGCACCCGATACTGCTCGCTTACCAGTGGGCGACACTAGACCAGCTCTCCGGAGGAAGGACGATACTGGTCGTCTGCCAGGGGACGCCCACGACTCATGGAAAGATATACCGGAACGAGTACGATGCCTTCGGGATAGCGCCGATAGAGAAAGTGGAGAGGGTCAACGAGGGGATAGAGATCCTTCGGAAGATCTGGAAGGAAGACAACGTAACCTACAACGGGAAGATCTTCAAGTTCAAGGACGTCACCGTCCTGCCCAAGCCGGCCCAGAAGAACTGCCCGATCTGGATAGCGTCGAACCCGAGGTCCACCGGTGAGCTGGAGGGAGCCCCCGGTAACATCGAGGGGAACTTTGAGCGCGTCGGAAAGTACGCCGATGGATGGATGACCACAATGGTCACCCCCCAGGAGTACGAGGAAGACCTAAGCAAGGTCTTGACCTACGCGAAGAAGTACGGGAAGAGCAAGTCGAAGTTCAAGGCGTCGCTCTACTACAACGTCAACATGGGTGAGAAACAGAAGGCAGGCGACGAGGCTGTGGATTTTCTCACAAAGTACTACAGAGAGAACGCGTCTCACGTGCTCGACAAATGGGTCGCGTTCGGCACCAGGGGCGACGTCATGAAGAAGCTCGAGGCGTTCGTGGACGGCGGCGTCGAGGACTTCAACATCAGGTTCGTGGCATGGGACCAGATAAAGCAACTGAAGAAGTTCAGCAAGGAGATACTCCCCTCTTTCGCGTAGAGCTACCAGTGGACTTTTTCGTAGGGCGTCAGCGACTCAGGCCCTGTCCCCGTTATCAAAAGGCAGTCCTCGATCACGGCGGTCCCGAAATCGAGTATGTGCGCCATAGGCTCGAAGGCGAAGGACATGTTCCTCTTCAGACTGGTGTCCGGCTGACCGAGAGAGGGCATCTCGAAGAAAGACGTCGCGATTGCATGGTGGACGATCAGACCGAGATAGATCCTGCCGCGATATTTCTCCCTCAGGCCTGATTGGCCTGCCAGTTCCTCGGCCTTTTCGAGCAGACGGGAGACCCTGACCCCCGGCAGCATCATCTCGGTGAGGGTATCGTAGGCGTTCTCGACCACATCGAGCACCCGCCTCTGCTCCGCGTTCGCCCCGCCCACGACCACTGTCCTTGACATGTCGCTCTGGTAGCCGTACCTGATCGCCCCGAGGTCGATATAGATCATGTCACCGCGTGCTATCTTCCGTTCCGTGGGGTAGCTGTGCTTGAGGCCGGACTTCGGTCCGGAGTTCACTATGGACTGGAAGCCTCCGCCGTGGCCCCCCTCCCTCGTCATCGTGTAGTTTGCCACCGCGGCTATCTCGCTCTCCTTCTTGCCCACGGCTACGGCCTCGACCGCGGTCCGCATGGCATCGGCCGTTATCCTTCCCACCTCTCGTAGCAGCGTGACCTCCCTGGGGCTCCGTATGCTCTTGACCGAGGTGAACTCGTGCCAGAAGTCGACCCATTCCACCTTGGCGAGGGGGCCAAGTTCCTCCCATATCGACATCGGGAGATTTTCCCTCCCGACCAGCCCGACTCTCTTGGCTCCCGCCTTCCGGAGCGACTTGGAGATGGCCTCCGCGAGGTCGCGGGGATCGTGTTTCACTGGATGGAAGTCTTGGACCCAGGTCATCCATGCGTAGGAGTTGATAGGCTCGCCGTGGAGCACCGCGTCCGTGATAATATGCGGATCACCCTTCAGCGGGAGGAGCAAGGCGGCCCTGCCGAACGGGATGAAGTTGGAGAGATAGACGAGGTCGCCCGGGTCGCCAGCGTTGCCGAAGACCAGGAGGGAGTCGAGACCCTTCTCCTCCATCACCTTCCTCACTCTCCTCAACCTCGAGTCGTACTCGGACAGTGGGAAGGGAAGGTCCAGGTATTTCTTCCTGGTCTCCCAGTCGAAGGGGACCTGCGACTTGTAGTCGGCGACCATTAGCTAGAGCCCGTCGCCGGGACGTGTCGGCGTATGATGAACGTTGCGCTACGTTAGCAACTAGGGTTACGTGCCTGTCCAGACGATTGGCAAGAGGACTGCCGATGGATGCCTGGCGTCGTGGAAGACCGTCTGCTTCGCAACCAGCAGTTTCGAATCCTGCCCGAAGGGGCTCCCCGTGTTCGGGTTCCGGTCGTACTTGGGGAAGGAACTGCTCGAGACGTCCAGCCTGATGCTGTGTCCCTTCTGAAATGCGTTGCTGATGATCCATAGGTCGATCGCGAACCGGGTTATTTCCCCTGGCCTCAGGAGCTCCGGCTTCTCGAGGCTCTTGTTGTAGCGGCCGCGAATTATCCCCTCGGTCAGGTGCATCGAGTAGCCATTCGGGAACACGTCGGTGAGCTGTGCCCAAAAGTCGGTGTCCGTCGCCGACGTCGAAGCGAACAGCTCGACGGTCACGCGTCCGCTCACCTCCGTCTCACTGTCGAGGGGAGGAGTGGAATAGACCAGGACATCGTCCCTGCGCTCGATGGGCCTCTGGTCGAAGGGTCCCTCCGCTCCCTTGCCCTGGTCGTCTATGTTCGGGACGGGGTTGGCCGGGTCGTAGCTGTAACTGTCGCTGGGCGAATCTCCCTGTTTCCTGATGCTCAGCTGGCCATCGCCATATGAGGTGTTGGCACTGCCGCGGCTCCGCAGATAATAGCGAGTCAGTTTTGCTTTCCGCGGGGGCCAGGTTTCGGACCTTTGCCACGCGTTCCTTCCGGTCGTGAAGACTTCCACAGGCGACTCTTCGACGCCGTTCTTTACGCCTTTCAGCCAACGGTCGAACCAGCGCAACTTTGTACCGCGGAGGTCGATGAGCGCCGTCTCGCCGAAGTCGATGTCCCCCAGCTTTCGGGTGACGTTGACATGGTGCTGCCAGGGGCCGATTATCAGCTTCTGGCTCTCGCGCGTTTTCCTGGAGCGCGATTCGCCGGTCATCGCGAGGAAGTTGATGTGGGTCCCGATGATGTCATCGTCGTACCATCCTGAGATGTGGAGCACCGGGACGTTGACCCTTCCCAGCTTGTCATGGTAGAAGGCCCGCTTCCAGTAACCGTCCGCCGATGGGTGGGCGATCCACTCCTGCCAGATGCGGGAGTTCCTCCTGCCGAACTGCTCGTCGATGGTCTTCAGTGGGAGGTGCCAGAAGAGCTTCTGGCTGTCGTAGAGCGAAACGTCTGTGTTTCTCTTCCCTTCTATGAGGGCCGCCCACTCCGCCATCCAGAGCACAAGGGCCCCGTTCTGGTACGGGACGTTGAGCACCGGGTCCGGAAGCGACACCGTGCACACCATCGCTTTGAGCCCCGGTGGCCTTAGAGTCGCCGTGTTCCACTGGTTCCAAGCCGCGTACGACGCCCCTGTAGTGCCGAGGACGCCGTTCGACCACTTCTGCCTCGCCGCCCAGGCGAGAGTGTCGAACCCGTCACGCGCGTCGTCGTCCTGGAACGGTCGGTAGATTCCCTCTGAGTCGTTCTTTCCCCGGCAGTCCTGGATGATGTAGACGTAGCCGCGCTTGGCGAAGAAGAGCGCCTCGTCGTTCTGGTTGCTCTGGAACCCGACGGCCGTCCTGTAAGGCGTCCTGGTGAGTATGACGGGAAACCTCCCGGAAGAGGCGGGCCTGAATACGTCTGCGGCGAGCTTCGTCCCGTCCCGCATCGTCTGCCTTACGCCGAACTCGAGCTTTACTTCATGCTCGGTTGGCGGCATGGCGAATCATCACTCGGTCTATTCCGGCGGAATCTCGCGGGCGATGAGGCTCAGGTCGATCTTCTGACCGCGCCTCGCTGCGTAGGCGATTATGTAGATGACTGCGCCTAGGATGAAGGTCGGGCCTATTCCCTCCTCCAGAACGGTGCCGAACGTCGGACCTCCTATGGCCGGCGCCAAGAGGGCATAGACCACGTAGATGGAGATTACGAGACTCAGTGCCCCCAGGATGGTTATGAGAGGGAGACCGCCTATCTTCCTCTTCGCAAGGTCGTCCGAAGAGCTCCCGAAGAGGTCCTTCCTCCGGTACGGGTAGACGATTGCAGCGAACGCCACGAAGATGAAGGCGATGAAGGTGCCCGCCGTCCCGTATGAGAAGAGCACGGTGAGGTCGTTAGCGTTGAAGACAGAGATGTAGAGATAGGCCAGGGAGACGACCACCATCAGGAGTACTGCGTTGACCGGGGTCCTCGTCTTCGAATTGACCGAAGCGAAGGTGCTGGGAATGACGCGGTCGAAGGACCAAGCGAAGATGTTCCTGCTCAGGACGAAGAGCTCCGAAAGGAACATGACTATGATCGTCCCAGCGAAACCGATGTTGAAGAGGGCGACCAGCGCGGTGTTGTGGGTCCAGAATAATGACAGTCCGGACGACAGGGGTATCGTCGGGTACGGGTTGCCGCTAGAGCCTATCAGCCATAGGCCAGCTATCGCATTGACGAACGCAGGACCTTCGCCGAAGTAGGCCACCGCAAAGATCGCCGTCACGAATATCATGAAGATGA
>JAPCJR010000028.1 GCA_027886865.1 Nitrososphaerota archaeon | reverse complement strand
CGTATATAGCTATCGCTTCTTCGCTACGGGGTCCAAACCTTCGTGTAAAGTTGCGTTGGCATCCCAGTCAATCGATAAAACAGCCGGAGGAATCGGGGTCAAGGTGCTGGAGGGGCAGGACCTCTCGTACCGCTACCCGGGAGCGACGAAGCCGGTCTTCGAAGGGATCAACCTCTTCACGAAGGTGGACGAGCTGATTGCGATAGTCGGGCCCACGGGGACGGGGAAGTCCACCCTGCTCCGGGTCCTCGCGCAGCTCCTCCCCCAGGCCTCGGGGAAGGTCATCCTTGACGGCGTCGAGGTGACGCGCCCGTCCCCGAAAATCTCGCTCGTCCACCAGTCTATTGCCACGTTCCCGTGGATGACGGCGCTGGAGAACGTGATGCTCGTGCTGACCGGGAGCGCGATGGAGGACCAGGAGGCCACCGCGCTCAGCAAGAGGATGCTCGGCGTCGTCGGGTTGGAGGGGTTCGAAGGCCAGTACCCGAAGGAGATGAGCGGAGGCATGCGGCAGAGGGTCGCGATAGCCCGGGCGCTGGTCGCCTCCCCCGAGGTGCTCCTGCTGGACGAGCCCTTCGTCCACCTCGACGAGCTGACCGCGAACGAGATCAGGAAGGAGGTCTATAGGCTAGTCTTCAACCCCGCGACCACGCTCAAGTCCGCCGTCCTGGTCTCGCACAACCTCCACGAGGTCGTCCAGTTGGCGGACAGGGTCTACGTCATGAACGGCGCCCCGGCCACGATCGCGGACGTCGTGAAGATCGACCTCCCCAGGCCAAGGACCGAGAGGGACCCAGGGTTCCTTGATTTCGTTGACGAGCTCTACGACGGGCTCAACGTGAAGAAGAAGCCGTGATCGGCGGATGGACCTCACCATCCCGCTCGCTACGCTGGCCACCGTCGGGCGCATATTCCTCCTCATAGCGCTGGCGATCGTCAGCGGCCACCTCCTCGCCTACAGCGCAATCAAGAGCAGGACTTTCGAGAACATCTACGTCCCGCTGGTCAACGTCTTCGAGTCCATCCCGGTCGTCGGCTTCCTCCCCCTGGTCCTCGTGGCGTTCATCCTGACGTTTCATGGCCCCATTGGCGTGGAGCTCGCCGTCGACTTCCTCGTCTTCGACGCGGTCGCCTGGAACGTCTGGATTGGGATATACCAGGCGTTCAAGACCGTCCCCCTGCACCTCGTCGAAGTCGCCGACAACTACAACATGGGCTTTTGGAAGAAGATGACCACCCTCTTCGTCCCCCACTCCGTCCCCAGGCTGACCTCGAACATCTTCTCCAGCTTCGCAGACGCCTTCTTCTACATCTCCGTGAGCGAGGTCTTCAGCGCCGGGGCGGCCACCGCGAGCCTGTGTCCCGCGGGCTCGTGCTCGACGTTCGGGATAGGCACCCTCATCACGCAATACACGGCCTCGGGAAACTACGTCGAGGTCTACTACTGCCTGATCTCGATAGCGGTCGCGGTGATCGCGGTCACTCTGGTGCTCTCGCGTCTCAGCAGGTGGGCGCTCGCGAAGTTCGGGGTGGACACGCCCGGCGTGATAAGGCGGCACGCGGGGAGGTGGCGCGGCAGGCTGGTGACCAACCCGTGGCGCGCCTTCCGCAACCAGACCAACGTCTTCAGGGGCTACGCCTCTAGGTTGAGGCCTGGCCCGGGCGGAGGACAACCAGAGGCCGGGAGCAAACGGAGGGCCAAGGCCGTGAGGTATGCAGGGATGGCGGTGGGCGCCGCCGCGCTGGCCCTGCTCCTCTACTCGACCACGAGGGTGGTCACTTCGGTCTCGGCCCAGACCTGGTACGGCTTCTTCCGGGAGACCCCGAAGCTGCTCGAGTACGTGGGGGCGGACTACGTCCGCGTCAGCCTGATCGCCCTCGCCTCGCTCGTCCTCGCGATCACCCTCGGGTACGTGCTGGCGACCCGCCGCAGGGCGGGGGACGCAGCCCTCCCGCTGATCCAGGTGCTCGCGGCCTTCCCGGCGCCGACCTACTTCCCCCTCATCTTCATAGCAACGCTCCCCTTCCTAGAGAACGCCCTGCCCTCCCTCTACTCCGAGGTCTTCATCTTCGTCCTCGGGTTCCTCAGTTGCTTCTACTACGTCTTCTTCGACTTTTGGATAGGGGTCCAGGCGATACCGTCCGAGTTCGTCGAAGTGACGCGGAACTACAGGCTGCCCTTCCTGACTAGGATGAGGCGGGTGATACTGCCTTCGAGCCTCCCCTACTTGATCACTGGTCTCTCGAGCACGATCAACAGCGCGTGGGCGGGGATCGCGATAGGGGAGTACTGGCCCAACATCGCCCCGAAGGTCGCGCCCAACGGCCTCCAGGTCAAGTTCGGGATGATGTATTACATATCGTCGAACATGGCGAACGGCCAGATCGCCGCAGCCGCTTACGTCTCGCTGCTCTTCGCAATCGTGGTCGCGGTCTACGGAATCGTGTTCACTAGGAACCTCATGGACCTCGCGCGCAGGAAGTACGTGGTCGAAGAGGGAATATTCGCTGCCTAGGTCTCGACTAGCGGGTCGAGTCTCGATTTTCGTTTAGCGGGAAGTCTTCTTGGACTAAGCCACAGTGAAGGTCTGCGACGTCGTGCTTCCGAAGAAATTGGGGTTGCCGCCATAGCCCGCCTTCAGCGTGTATGAACCCGTCCGGGTGGGTGTGAAAGTCACAAAGCAGGTCGCGATGTCGCTGTCTCTGCGGGGGGGAGCCCGAGGTCCAAGAACAAGGGCTGGCGAACCTTAAGTATCGCAGAGGGAGTCGGAGAAGGCATGAGCGTATCGCGCGTGGGGGACAGATCCAAGCGAAAGAAGGGTGCTGGGCCGGCGGGGGCGCGCCGTGACGCCATGAAGGACGCCACGCCCGACGTCCAACCCCCAGCCCCCATCAAGCGTGTCCGCGAGGACGACGAGCCTGCCGCGGAAAGCGACGAAGAGGACGACTAATCCGGAACCCCCTTCGACTTGACGTCGAGCCGAGGAACGCTTCACCCGGGAAACTATCGGTCGCTGCTCAGGAGCTTGGCGTTCGCAGGCGTGGCGCGCCACACAGACGAAGGGCGTGCTCGTCAGGCGCTGGGTGGCGGTGGGGTCAAGGTGGCTCCGCTGCCGGCGTGGTCGGTGTCGCCGCCGTAGCCACCGGTCACTATGTTGACGCTCTCCGACCCGGCGCTGGGGGCGTAGCCGACGGAGCAGGAGCCCGATACGAGGATGCAGCTGGAGGAACTGGATGTTCCAGCCGCGGATGAAGAGAAGCTCACTGTCCCCGTGGGAGTTGTCGCGGTGCCGATGTCGGTGTCAGTCACCGTCGCGGTGCAAGTCGACAGGCCGTTGACCGGCAGAGCTCCTGCCACGCACGACACCGAGGTCGACGTTTCGCGAGTCATGGCTTGGACATCGAAGGTTGCTGCACTGAGACCGTAACTTGCATCGCCCGTGTAGAAGGCAGACAACATGTTGTTGCCCTCAGACCCCGGACTTGGAGTGTAGCTCACGGAGCACGTGGCAGTGAGTCCGGACCCGGTCAGGGTGCAGGCACCGCCAAATGTGCCCGGCTTGGAACTGCCCATCGTCACGTTCCCACCGGGCGTGGGAAGCCCCAAGCCGGTGTCCGACACGGTGACTGTGCAAACGGTCGGAGCATTCACTGGCAGTGTGCCTAGACTGCAGGAAATGTTGGTTGTGGTTCCGGGATCGTCCGCGTAGACCTGAGGGAGCACCGCTAGAAGCGGAAGAAGCGCCAGGGCGACGAGCAACAACGGAACTTGTCTACTCGCTTGGTGCAAATACGGACCAAATGAAACACGCATTCTCGATATTTAACCGTAATTCCGGTGTGTTGACGTGGACGTGACAAAAAGGCGATCCGCGCCGATTTTGTTGGATGTTCTTTCAAAAAAGGCCCGCTGCACCAAAACTGGTGGCGCCTCCGCGCCGAGGTGCCGGGGCGAAAACTCGGACTCATTTCTGCGCGTCGAAAACTTAAATAAAATAAGCGGCCTAGAGCGACCGACCAATTCTGCCAACGACGCGAAAGGGTCTGTCTCTGGTTCCAGCTATCCTCACAGTCCTGCTCTTCACGGTTTCACCATTGGCCACGGCCTCGGTGATAACCACTAGCGCCGCCTCGGGCTCCCAAGTGCAGCCCTTGGTGGTGGTCGACAGGACCGCCCTCGCGCCGACTTGCTCTCCGACGGGACTTTGTCCCGCAATGCTCGAAAAGGCCTACGGGTTTGACGTCCTCCAAGGCTCGGGCACCACGGGGGCGGGACAGACGGTCGTGATCGACGATGCGTGCGGAGACCCGAACATCGCCACCGACCTCAGCGCGTTTGATGCGCAGTTCGGCTTGAGCAACCCCACGCTGAACGTCATCGACGTGCAGGGGAGCAGCGTGTGCGCGAACGGCGGATGGTCGGTGGAGACGTCGCTTGATGTCGAGATGGCGCACGTCGCGGCTCCCGGGGCGACGATCGACCTGCTCGTGGCAGCTCAGCCTGGCCCGGCAGACGTATACGGGGCCTGGAAGTACTCTCTCGATCACGATCTGGGCAACCAGATATCAAACAGCTTCGGCGGAGCGGGATGCTTCGGCAGCGACTGCAACCCGAAGATAGGACAAGGCACCGGTCCCTGCACGACCATCCAAGGCGTGAACGTTGCAAAGATACTGACGGATGCCGCCGCGGACCACGTCACGGTCGTGGCGGCCGCGGGAGACAGCGGGGCATGGGGACAGGGCACCAGCGGCGTCGAGCCGATACCCGGCGACTGCAAGGGAGTCCTCACTGTCGGCGGGACGTCGCTGAGCGTGAGCTCCTCGGGGAAATACCTGGGAGAGACCGCCTGGTCGGACACGGGCGGGGGCTACACGACCACGAAGGAGCCCGGCTACCAGAGCTCGGTGAACATCGTCGACTCGTACTCCTCACTGGCAAAGCCGGACGTCGCGGCGGTGGCGAGTCCCAACACGGGGGTTTGGATCTATAACCAGTCGTCCGGCGGCTGGCTCGTCGTCGGCGGGACGAGCCTGGCCACTCCGCTCTGGGCCGGGTTCATGGCCGACGTGAACCAGATAAGGGCGAGCGGTGGGCTCACTCCCGCGGGGTTCATCAACTCCTTCCTCTACACCAAGGTTTACGGGGTCAACGGCGGCTCGGCCCTCTACTCGGCCGACATCCACGACATCACGACGGGCAATAACGGATGGCCGGCAGGGACGGGCTGGGACGCGGACACGGGAATCGGCACGTTCATCGCACCGGCTTTGGTCAACACCCTTGGCACAAGCGCGAGAGCCTAGGGCGAGCCCGACCTATTTCCTTGCAGGCAGAAAGAGCTGGTAGAAGGCCACGTCCTGCCAGCGCAAGAACTTGAACCCCACCTCCTTGAAGTTGCCGACGTAGGCGAACCCGAGTCCTTCGTGGAGGCGAACGCTGGCCTCGTTTGGAGGGACGATCCCCGCGACGATCGTGTGGTAGCCGAGGTTGACCGCTCTTGCGAGAATCTCCTTCATCAGCATAGTCCCCACGCCCCTTCCCTGGAAGTCCTTGTGGACGTAGACCGAGTCCTCGGCGGACTTTGAATAGCCGGGCTTGTCCCTAAACGGGGAGAGGCTGGCGTACCCTACCACCCTCTGGTCGCTCTCGGCGACGACCAGCGGATGCAAGCGTCCGTGTTCAGAGAACCACCTTCTGCGCTGGGCTAGCGTCAGCGGCTCCAGGTCGAATGTGGCGGGGGATGCGAGCACCGCGTCGTTGTAAATATCGAGGAGGGCCGGGAGGTCGGCCCTTCTCGCGTCCCTGACTGCGATTCCCCGACCCGCCCGCGACTCGCGACGAGGTCTGGCCGTCAACCGCCCGCTTGTCTTCCCTCTAGATGTCGAAGTAGAGGTAGCAGTTAACTTCTACCTATCATCCTTTGCGGAGCCGCAAGCGGGCTGCTCATTGGAAGCCACCGCGAAAGCCGAGGATTGCTGATGGTATCGTGGAGTTTATATCCCACTTCACGCCTATGAAGTGGGATGAAGCGGTTAGCGCTCAAAGTTGACTCAAAGGGTAGAATTCAAGTTCCGAAGGACCTGCGCGAACAATTGGGAATAAGAAAGGAAGTGAGCGTGAAGGTCGAGAATGGGACGATGACGATTGAACCCGCCGAGCGCATATTCGAAAGGCTCGCAAGTGAGGTTAGGTTCAACTTCAAGAGCGTCGGCAGGGAACTACCCAAACTGAGAAAGGCCGCAGAAGAGGAGTTGCTCAGACAAGTATCATGATCCCGTGATCATGTTTGCTTTTTGAGACTGATGTCCTGCTTGCTGCGCTGAACCCGAATGATCCGCTCAATTCCCCGGCGAGAAAGGTCATGGAGCAGGATGCCCTTCTGCTATCGCCATTTTCGTTGCTGGAGGTGAATCTTCTCGCAAGAGCGGGAAAGCTCGAGATCTTGAACTTCGACGATTTTGCGAGGGATCTGAGCGCACTGTTGGAGGCGAGTTCGATTCGAATCTTGAACGACAGAGCAGAGTACCACTCAGAGGCACGTCGGTTCGAACTAGAATTCGAGCTGACCTTCTTCGACAGCCTTCACGGTGCTGTGTCAAAGGTCAAGAAGGAGACGATTGTGAGCTTTGATAGGACCTACGACAAACTGAGCAAGGCGGGAGTAAGAAGGCTCGATCCCAAAGAAATCTGAAGTTTGTACGGATGATTGGTGGGGTTGTAGCGCAAGTCGCGGGCATCATTCAGAGAGGCAAGATGTTTGACAAGGGCGCGCTCCCCAGCCGGAGTTTGGAGTTCTCAAGGCCGCTGTCCCGCTGCACAGAATCTCGTCCCGTCATCCTTGGCTCGGAAATGTTGTGCCAAGGGCAGGACCTTGCCCCAGTAATTTCCAAGCCAAGGAGCACTTGAAATCCCCAAGCCTGGGTTGCTGATGCTTGGGTGACGTTCATTTCAAGACATAGCGGAAGGGTTATAATATGACGTTCGTGTCATATGACCAGTATGTCAGTTGTGGGGCTTGAACCCTCGAAGCCGTTTGGTCTATTCTTCCAGGCACTCGCCAATCCTGCGCGAATGCAAATAATCGATTACCTCAAGACTGCAAGGACCGGTCGGTCGGTGTCTCGGATATGCGGCGAGCTAGGTCTGGAGCAGACACAGGCGTCCCACGCACTAAGATGCCTGACTTTCTGTGGCCTCGTAACACCGAATAGGCAGGGCAAGTCGATCATCTATTCCTTGAACCGCGAAACGGTCCTCCCGATTCTGAGTGCCGTCGAAAGTCATTTGAAGGAACACGCCTCAAACCTGTATACTTGCGACGCCTTGGAGAGATGACCAATGGGCGCCACTATTCCTCTTACAACGTCACTTGGGAGAAACTACGAGCGCGCTCCATGGACATACGTCATGTGGGGGGTGCCCTTTGTGCTGATGACGGCGAGTTCGGTGGTTTTCTCCTCAAACTTGATTTCGCTCACGGCTGCTGGAACCCTATGGACGTTGTCAGTGGGCTGGTTCGGAGTGGGCTGCCTCATCAACGCCAGAGCGTGTGGAAGGGTACATTGCAGAATCGACGGGATTGCCTTTCCAATGCTGGCCTTCATCGGCGTCCTTAACGTCCTGTCCGTTGTTTCGTTCGATTGGAACATCTTTCTGGGCGTCTTTCTTGTCATCCTGGTAGCAAGCTTCGTCCCGGAGTTCTTATGGAAGAAGTATTCATGACTACGTTACGGCAGATCGCGATAGAAATGGATTGCTGATGCGACTAGTGATAACATGTGCCGATTGTGGATGCCCCCCCCGATGCGTGCCGATTATCTAGTTCAAAACAATCATGCCCAACTTGCGAAAGGACCGTGTGTTGTTGCTGGGATTCGATTCACGGGATTTGAGATCAGAGGATCGGACGATGGTCGGTGTCTCGACGCTCACCAATGAGGTGGGCACCTGAATATCCGAGGAACGGATCTCAGTTTTTCTAAATGTTCACCATTTTCGGCGACCGCGATCCGCTCGGTTCATCGGCGACTTCGGCTGAAATCGTGAAGGCGCAAGCTTCTGTCCGCCCTCTAGACCATCTTAGTCTCTTTGACGCCGTTTGCTACGCCTCCGACTGCGTCCTCAACCCTTCATAGGTCGTCTTGACTCCGGAACAATTCCTCTCCCACAAAATCGGACAACTGTCAGGCAAACTCTTCCTTGACCTATACCGACCCCGCGGCGATTACTTTCGTAACTTCGAGCGAGAAACGGGATGATGATATGTAGAAGGGACTTCTAGATATAGCCTAAATGTCGAAGTAGAGGTATAGGAGTAGACTTCTACCTGTCACAAGAAAACGGGCCGTCTTTCTTTCGGCGGCGGTCCCCCCGGACAGATCGTTGCAAATCCCACCCGACGACCCGTCGCTCACACGCATCTAGCTCAACATGACCAAGCCGAAGAGGACGGCCACGAACATCGGTGCGCCAAAAATGGCGCGAACAACAACCCATTTTGCGAATCTGTCAAATGACTTGTTCAAGATTGCCTCAGTTCCATCCTCCAACCTCAGGAACCCAAGGCCGGCGGGGACCGCTTGTGAGGTCCCGAAAGCGTGAACCACGGCGCATCCTGCTGCCAAGGCAAACAGAATCGTGCTAGAACTCATTCCATTTTGGGAGTACGCTAGGATCGCAACCAAGACATTGAGCGCGTAGGCCGAGAGTCCTAGAGGAACGTACCAGAACCTTCCGTTCGCGAAGTCGGAAGCCTTGAAGTACCTCCCATAGGCTACTATTCCAATCGACTTCCTTGCCGGAAGTTGTTTGACGGCATAATCAAGCACGGCTCCCGCTAGAAGGCCGTCGATTATCGCTGCAGCCGTGGCAAGAACGAGGAGGAGGTCGATCATGCACGGTTCACGACCAAGGATTGGGTAATGGCACATCGCAGACTTGCAAACCAGAGGAGCAAGAAATCGAAGGTGAAAGACAGAAGGAAGCCGAATGACATGAGGAAGGAGAACACGTCGTTTGAATACCACCCAAGGACAAATTCAATGCCTGACTCGCCCGCAAGGAGAATCGCGCCCAGCCCGCCAACAGCGAGTATCACCAAGGTTCTGTCCTTGGCACGCGCGGATAGGATGAGCGTGCTTATCGAAAGTATTCCCAGGGCGAGACCGGCGAAAAAATGGACGAGCACCGCGTAAGGCCCTTCGGTGAAGATGCTGTCAAGCGGATTGACTGAGGCGGTCTGTGTTGGAAATCCAACAAATAGGTTCGTGGCCATGCCCAGCACGTATTGGAAGAAGAGAAGGCAAGCCATGGCGATTGAAATATTCCGAATGGTCAGGAACCGCTTCGGGTGATGGCGGCCTTCCATTGAGGCTTCTAGTTCTAGCTGCGGCTCCTTGCCTTCCAAACAGACCGAACTAGTAATGGCGTAGAATACTTATATCGATATTGTCACTTTCCAAGTGACAAGCGAAATGTCAAACGCCGAAGCGATTCCTTGGTTGGTCAAGCTTGGCTTCACATCTTACCAATCGAAGATATACGCTTCTCTGGTGTCTTTGGGGGTTGGAAGTGTCTCCGAGATATACCGCAGCTCGAGGGTGCCGAGGACCAAGGTGTATGAGGCTCTGGAAGATCTGCTTCGACAAGGGGCCGTCGAACTACAGCCGGGCAGACCCACGCTATACCGAGCGGTGCATCCGAAGGTTTTGGTCGCTCGACTCCTCG
Source organism: Nitrososphaerota archaeon (assembly GCA_027886865.1). The sequence continues at coordinate 3,264 of JAPCJR010000028.1, read as the reverse complement.
AGGACTACAGGGAATCTGCGGACCAAGCAACGAGAGTACTCGAGAAGGAGTACCAGGAAGGCCGCAGTGCAGAGCAAGACGTGGCCTGGACCGTAAAGGGCGACCGAGCAATTCGAAGGAAGCTGGCGGAGCTCATAACGTCTGCGAAGGAGGAAGTGTTGATGTTCGAGACGTATCCACCTCTTTTCACGGTCTCTGTGGCCAAACTGCTCAAGGCCGTCGCTCAACGAGGAGTCAAAATCAGGCCTGTGGCACTCTTGTCGAAAGGCCAGGCAGGTGAATTTCCAGAGAACGATTTGATCGAGTACCGTTCTTTTCCTGCCGAGAGACCAAGAGGTGGCGATGAAGATAGACTTGGTCAGGACTTTCTCGGTCCCCTTTCCGTTACTCTTGCGTCGCCGTACGGACTTGCCGTCATCGACAACAAAGAGGCCTTCGTCATTATCCCAAGACCGGACGATGAGTCGGCGAGCGTCGGACTTTCTGCGAGGATTCCGGGAGTGCCTCTACTCCTGAGCGTCATGTTCCAGCAGTTTTTGATGGCTCGGACCAGAAAGAGCCGGGGCTGAGGAACGAGGGTGCATGGACGGCCAGGTTCCCTTGCCACGCCGGAAGTGGAGCCTCTACCCGTGATCAGATGTCAAAGTAGAGGTAGAACTCGTACGGGTGAGGCCTGGCGGCGACTGCCTTTGCGTTTGCGGAGCCGAGCTCGATGATCATCTCGACCATGTCCTTCGAGAAGATGCCGTCGAGGAAGCTCGAGTCGCTCTCCAGCGCCTCAAGCGACTCGAAGAGGCTCGTCGGGAGCTCCTTCACCCCGTAGGACTTCTTCTTCTCTGGGGTGAGCTTGTAGATGTCCTCGTTGATCGGGCTGCCAGGGTCCATCTTCTTCTTGATGCCGTCGAGGCCCGCCGCCATCATCGCCGAGAAGGCAAGGTATGGGTTCGCGGAGGGGTCGGGGGTCCTGAACTCTGCCCTCTTCCTCTTCTCCTCGTTGGCTCCCTTGTGATAGACCGGAATCCTCACGTTCGCGGAGCGGTTCGCCTTGCTCCACGCGATGTAGATGGGCGCCTCGTATCCTGGGACCAGCCTGCGGTAGGAGTTGGTCGTCGGGTTGGTGATGGCCGTGAGCGCGCGGCTGTGGCTCAGGAGGCCGCCGACGTAGTAGCGCCCAATCTGGCTCAGCTCAGCGTAGCTGTCGTCAGAGTCGTAGAAGGCGTTCTTGGCTCCCTTCCAAAGGCTCGAGGAGACGTGCATGCCCGAGGCGTTGTCGCCGAAGATGGGCTTGGGCATGATGGAGGCGATGAGGCCCCTCCTCGCTGCGATATTCTTTATCACGAACTTGTAGCTGACCACGCTGTCGGCCATCGGGACGAGGGAGTCGCGATACATGTCAATCTCGCACTGCCCCGCGGTGGCGACCTCGTGGTGGTGCGCGTCGTTGATAACGCCGAAGTTCTCGTCGAGGAGATAGGCGACCTCGCTCCTGTAGTCCTGCAGCGTGTCCTGAGGCGGTGCCGGGTAGTAGCCCTCCTTCCACCTGATGGGGAAGTTGGTCCCCCTCGACTCGACCGCGCTCTCGACCGAGGTAATCTTGAAGCCGACGTCGAACGGGTTGCTTACGTTCCACGTGGCGCTGTCGAAGACGAAGAACTCTATCTCAGGGCCCCAATAGGAGTCTGTGAAGCCCGCCTTTCTCATCGCCTCCTCAGCCTTTTGCGCGATGTACCTGGGGTCCCTCGAGAACCTGCCCTTGCCGAAGCCCCACTGGATGTCGCAGATGAGCCTCCCGGTCGGGTACCTCTCGTCGCCCCACGGGATCAGAGCATAGGTGGACGGGTCGGGGACCAGGAGCATGTCCGACTCGTAGATCTCGGCGAAGCCCTTGATCGAGGAGCCGTCGAGCTTGGCGATGCCGACGTCGAACATGTCCTCCTCTATCATGTTAAGTGGAATCGAGACGTGCTGGATGCGTCCGGGCACGTCCAAGAACTGTAGGTCAACGTACTTCACATTCTTCTCCTTGATCTCCGCCATTACCTGCTTTGGTGTCCTCTTCCTGGGGACAAGGCCTTTAGGAGTATGGTCGAACGGCATTGGTGGCGGGTCGGCTTCGAATGCGATATAAATCTTGCCTTCTCATGTTTGCGCTTGTTTACATATCTGTGATAAAACTCACCAAATGGCTAATATATAGGTGACGCTGATAGCAAATGCATTGGACAATCTCGATAAAATCATACTAAAAGAGCTCATGATGGACGCGAGGCAGTCCTTCCGCGACCTCTCGAAGAAAGCCCACGCCTCGGTGGTCACGGTCGCGCAGCGCGTCAGGAAGATGGAAAAGGCGGGAGTGATAAAGGGCTACTCCGCCCAGGTGAGCTCAGAACTGCTCGGGTACGAGATAACCACGGTGACCGAGGTGACGGTCTCCAAGGGGAAGGTGCTCGAGGTGGAGAAAGACATCGCCAAGCTCGCGCACGTGTGCGCGGTCTACGACGTGACGGGAGAGGAGGACAGCATCGTGATCTCCAAGTTCAAGAACAGGGAGGAGCTGAGCAACTTCGCGAAGGAGGTGCTGGCGCTGCCGCACGTTGAGAGGACCAACACCCACGTGGTGCTCAACACCACCAAGGAAGACTTCCGCAGCCCGTTCATCCTCGACTGACATCCCGAGGCCATCCGGCGGCGATGGCTCAGGGACTCACGAGGGGCGCCACCACGAACATGCTCAGGAGGAGAATCGCCAGCACCGTCGCGGTTATCGCCACGAAGATGTATCTCCTCTCGTTAGCGAAGAGGAACATCGATATGACAACCCTTGCCACCGGGGTCGCGAGGAGCACGACCAGCCCAAGGTCGATAATCGCGTAGGGCTTGGCCGCGGCCACGCCTTGGACTAGCGTCGAGAGGCCGACCGGGAAGCCGTTCTGAACGTCGAACAACTGCTCCGAGGTCCGTATCGGACTGAGTCCCGTCTGGCCTTCCAAGAAGAGAAGGAGAGAGCCCAGCGCGACGAGGGCGAACGAGGACATGACGCCGTAGCGAAGCACCAGGCCTATCGCCGCCTTGAAGCCGGCCTCCCCCTCGCTCGAGTCCCTATACTCCATGGACTAGCATCTCGATGGCGAGGATCACGATGACCGGGATGAACGCCTTCCTTATCGAAGAGTTCTTCGTCCTGGCGAGAATCCGGGTGCCCGGCACCGACCCCAGCAGGACGCCCATCATCACCGGGGCGGCGAGGAAGGGATTGATGTATCC
>JAPCJR010000050.1 GCA_027886865.1 Nitrososphaerota archaeon | reverse complement strand
CAGGCTGTTTCGGCTAGACCCCTGAAATGCTCGTCCCCGGTAAGGACTTTCGCCTTGTTCCTCCTTGCAGATGCCAGGACGATTCCGTCGAACAAACTGGGCTTTCTCAAACCTGAGGACGCAGCCTTTTTGTCCAGCTGGATTGCCGCCTTGGCCGCCTCTACGGCTAGTTCTGCATCCACTTCCACGGTCTCTGAGGTCTCCAGCATCGTGACCAGGCGCTTTCGGATGGTTGGCTCGGCCGCGCCTTCCCGGAAATACTTTCTCGCTACCTCGGCAAGGACTGTGCCGGGTGTCAGTACATTGTCAGCTTCCTCGATGATCTTCTTGGCCCGCCGCCCCGCCTCACTGCCACGGAACACCTCTATCCAGGCATAGGCGTCAACTACGATTTTCATCTCGATCATCCTCGGTGAAGGGTGTCATCTTCCCGCTGTCCGTCCCGAATACCTCATCGAGAAGCTCTTTGCGGTGTCTTATGATCAGCATGCGTATCGTCTCCTCCAAGGTTTTTGCGTCTATGGCCTTCTGCAGCGCCGCCAGCTCCCGTGCTGTGTCTTTGGAGACCTTCACCGTCGTCGAGTCCATGATGAGTATACAGTATACAGGGATATTTAGCCGGCTCTATTTGTTACGCGTGGGGTTCATTGCGCCTTCTGTTCGACGGCACCACAACCAAGTCCGGGAACACCTTCCTGCAGTCAGAAGGCCATTCGGCTCCCTTGGAACAGTCAGCGATTGAGCAGCTTACGCAATGGCTCGGGGTATCGCTCCCCTGCGAACGCTCCTCTCTGCGACACCTCGTCGATGCGACGGAGGTCCTCCTGAGTGAGCCGGACACCGACAGCGCCGGCGTCCTCTTCGAGATATGCGCGTCGCTTCGTTCCGACCAGCGGTACGACGTCATTGCCCTGCGCAAGCAACCAGGCGATTGCGAGCTGTGCCGGTGTGCATCCTTTCTCAGCGGCTATCTCGCGAATGCGGTTGAGGAGCTGCAGGTTCTTTTGGAGGTTTTCACCCTGAAACCGGGGGTAGTTTCGGCGGGTGTCCCCTTCATCAAGGTCTGATATTGTGTTGATTTTGCCCGACAGGAAGCCGCGCCCGAGGGGACTGTACGCGACGAAGCCGATGCCAAGTTCGCGGCACGCACCGAGAATCCCGTCCTCGGGTTCTCTGCTCCACAGGGAGTACTCGCTCTGTAATGCGGTTATCGGATGGACGGCGTGAGCGCGCCTCAGCGTCTTCTCCGAGACTTCTGAGAGGCCGAGATACCTTACCTTACCTTCCCTGACGAGTTGCGCCATGGCGCCAACCGTGTCCTCGATGGGAGTGTTTTCGTCCACCCTGTGCAAGTAGTAGAGGTCGATCGTCTTCACACCGAGGCGGCGAAGGCTGGCCTCGCACGCCGAACGGACGTACTCCGGCTTTCCGTTGATGATCCTTGTGGCCGGATTTGAGGGGTCTTTCATGATTCCAAACTTGGTCGCCAACACCGCGTCTTCACGCCTGCCGCGAATCGCTCGACCGACCAGCTCCTCATTGATGAATGGGCCGTAGACGTCGGCTGTGTCCAGAAAGTTTACTCCTAATTCGAGTGCTCTGTGGATTGTCGCCGTCGACTCTTCGTCATCCTTCTTCCCATAGAAATCGGACATTCCCATGCAGCCCAGACCGATCGCAGAGACCTTCAATCCGCTTCTGCCCAGCTCTCTCATCTCTATCAAGGGCAAAAAGGAATAGGCCCTCTCGGTCTATTTATCTTTGAAGTTAGTGTTTCGGTCTGAGACTGTCGAGCCGTTCCGTGTGCTCATTGCGCCTCCGCCGAGGTTTCACGCTGGTCCAGCCGGACGCTACTCGTCTTGCCCGTTCACGAACTGCACCGTGTTGAAGATGGCCGTATCGGAATCACCGCTGAACTCCGGGTCCATCAGGAAGCTCTTGACCACCTGGTTGTTGTACACGACGTCCCCGCCCCCGAATGACAGCTTCACGCTTCCAAGCCAGATGTAGGGCGCCTGCTCGGCGACGACCTTCTGCGCAGCCGTGCATGCCGATATCAGGGTGCTCTGGGACGCGCCGTTCGTCAGGTCGTCTACGCATATCTGCACTGTCGGGTTGTAGTAGATGGCAGAGTTTTGAGTGATGGACTCGTTGCTGACCCAGGTCAGCAGAGAGTCTGCCGGTGTGGGCTCGTCGGGTGCGAACGAGCCACCGGCCCCGAACCACGCCAGGTTGGCTGACTGCTGCGACTGGTTCAATTCCGCCGTGTAGGACACGTAGCCCGCGACCAGAGGAGGACCCCACTGTGACGGCGTCGTGACCACGACCGTCACGGGGATGTTTATCGCGGCGAGGTCTGAGGCTATCAGTTGTGCCGCCGAGTCGCAGACTCCGCAGCCCTGGAGGACGCGGAAGTCCATTGGCGCTAGAGTGGCGGTATTGATCCCGCTCTCCTTGAGGTACTGTTCCGCGAGCGTCACGTTGTAGTAGTACGGCGCTATGTGGCCCAGGTCGTAGAGCTGGGTGAAGGACGGGTACTCCGGACCCATCATCGGCGTGAGTCCGCCTCCCTCCGTACCAAGGAACGCGTCGTCCGACAGCTGCGTGTAGTTTATCGCGTACACGATCGCTAGCCGGAAATCGGTGTTGTTGGTCGGGTACCTCTGAGTGTTTATCGAGACGGTGGCTGTGTTGGCAGCGTCGTCCGGCATCTCAAAGGGCGAAAGCTTGGAGTTGCTGAGGACGCTTGGCCAGTCTGCTGTGAGTACCGGTGCGATGTAGGCCGAGCCACCGCTGAGGTCGACGTACCGGGTCACGTCGTCGGCCTGCACCGTGACGACGACCGTCTTGACGTGGCCAGGGTCCATGTACGGGTTGGCCTGGATCTGGGCCGTGGTCCAGCTCTTGGCCCAGTAGGTCGGGTTCTGTGTGAACGTCACTGCGGAGTTCGGGACGACGTCAGAGTTAACGACCTCGTAGGGCCCGGTTCCGGGTATGGGCGCGTAGTTGAAGGCGGTGTTGTAGGCCGCAGGCGTGCCGAAGCCTCCGTTGTTGAGAACGTACTGCGTGTCAAACAAGAGACCGGTGAACTGCGCCCACATCTGTGGGAAGTACGCGAACGGAGCCTTGAGGTTGAAGCCGATCTCGTTCTGGTTTATCACGTAGATCGGCCACGAGCTGTTCGTCATGATCTTCATCAGGGCTGCGTTCGGGCTGATGAGCTGGTTGTTGGTCGCACTCATGAGCGCAATCGTGCTTGGACCGAAGTC
>JAPCJR010000017.1:37991-46108 GCA_027886865.1 Nitrososphaerota archaeon | reverse complement strand
GTGATCCCGCCGAAGTTCAGCAGGTCGACCTGGAGGAAGTCCGTCAGGTGGTTGGACATGAGGTAGGCCGCCTGCTCTTTGGTGATGACCCTCTCCCCAACGGCGATGCGAACGTCCGTCTGTGCTCTGTATTTCCTCAGCCCCTCTATGTTGTCCGGGTGGACCGGCTCCTCGAAGAAGAGAGGGTCGAACTCGCGGAGCTTCTTGGCGATCATTATCGCGGAGTTGGGGTTGAAGCGACCGTGGTGCTCGATCAGGAGCTGTGCCTTCCCCTTGGTCCCGTCCCTTACCGCCTTGACCCTTTCGTACGCCATGTTCAGGCCCTTCTCGTCGATATAGTCGTAGTATGCGCCGAAGGGGTCGAACTTCAGCGCGGTGTAGCCCTTGGCGAACCACTTGTGAGCGCGCTCGGCATACTGGTCGGGGGTCACGCAGCCTCCGTACCAGCCGTTCGCGTAGTGCGTCACATCCTTCCTGAATTCACCTCCAATCAGTCTGTGAATCGGGGCGCCGTACTCCTTGCCGATGATGTCCCAGCACGCGATGTCGAAAGCGCTGACCGCTGCCGTCGACTCAAAGGACACTGGCATGTAGAAGTCCTGCTTGTGCCACTCGTGCATGTTCAGCTCGACGTTCAGCGGGTCCTTGCCCTTGTAGACCCTCTCCACTTCATGGAGGGCTTGGATGACTGGCTGCGCGCGCAGGGTGGGGACCGCCTCCCCGTAGCCTACGAGACCGTTCGAGGTCGTTAGTTTTAGGACGATCGCGTTCGACGCCCACATGGCGCTGATCGATTTGGAAGGTTCGCCGAGCTGATAGACGTCGACATTTACTATCTTCAACTTGATGTTCGACGGTCGAGCCGGGCTCGGTCTGATAAAACTTCCGCAAATCTGTCAGCGGAGGCCCAGCGAGGAGGAGGCGGAACCGGGTGCGGCTAGCGCGCACCGGAAGCCAGCAACGCATTCAGGACATCGTAGTTCTTCTTCGCCGACCGTTCTACAGTCACATCCTGCGGGTAGTCCACCTCTACCATCACCGCCCCGGTGTATTTTGCGGCGCGGAGCGCCTTGATCGTGCCTTTGAGGTCGGCGACCCCGTCTCCTAGGTCGACAAAGTCTTTGCTGTAGTCTACCTTCTCCTGGGGCTTCTTCACGCGGAGGTCCTTGAGGTGGACGAGGGAGATCTTCGACTTGTACCTGGCGATGAACTTCGGTATGTCGATGTCGAGGGCGGTCAGGTGTGCGGTGTCCACGCAGACCGACGTAGGGTTGGGTGCGCACGCCTTGATCACCCTGTCCAGGTCCTCGACTGTGAGGAGGTTGCTCTGGACGTGCGGGTGCAGGGAGACGTTGACTCCTGCTTTGCCGCAGACCTCAGCCAGCTTCTTCGTCTTCTCTATCGCGATGTCGATGTCCCTCTCGAAGAGGCACAGCCAGCCGACGCTGGAGCCGAAGCCCTTCACCAGCTTCGCCATGAAGGGCGATGTGTCTATCGCCACGGCTGCCACGGTCAGGCCCGAACGCCTCACCAGCTCTCCGCCCTTCGTCGGGTTCTTCTTCAGGGAGGCCGGGAGCATTGGATACTCGATCCCCGCGTCGGAGTATCCGAGCCTCTTTATCGAAGCTAGCGAACTCTCGAGGTCCTTCTGGTCCTTCAGCTCTCCCCAAGTTATGGTACTGCACGAAAGAATCATTTCGCGTCTTCTCGCACGGTGCACAACCTCGGGATTAATATTCTGAACGGAGAACCGTGCGCCCGGGCGCGCTTAAAGCCGGCCGGCTCTTGACTGGGTGCCCATGGCGAAGCCACTGATATCCCTTGACATAGGCGAGAACTACTACGACCCGCGAGACTTTGTCGAAGCTACGGTCTACGGGGAGGAGCTCGGTTTCAAACGGCTCTGGTTCGGCGACCACTTCATGCCGTGGTTCCACACGAGCGACAGGTCGTCGTTCGTCTGGTCCGTAATGGCATCCGCCCTCGAACGGACGAAGAAGGTCGAGCTCGGGCCCCTGGTCACCACTCCCATCGGAGCGAGGTACCACCCGGCGATCGTGGCGCAGGCAGCGGCCACGCTGGACAACATGTACCCGGGGAGGTTTCTGGTAAGCGTAGGCAGCGGCGAGGCGGTCAACGAGGTCCCCTTCTGGAACGACAGATGGCCCGATTGGAAGGAGAGGATGGCGCGGCTATGCGAGGGAATCACGCTCATGGAGAAGCTCTGGACGTCCCCCAAACCCTTCGCGTTCAAGGGGGATTACTTCTCGGCCGAGTTCTACCTTCTCTACACGAAGCCCCGGACCCACTTGGACATCTACTTCTCCGCAACCGGGCCGAAGGCGGCCTATCACGCAGGGAGGTACGGCGACCACCTCGTGACCCTCAGCCCCGGTAAGAGCGCGGAGGACATCACAGACGTGCTCCTTCCGGAGTTCAAGCGCGGGCAGAAGGAAGCGAAGAAGAAGGGCGGGAAGCTCCTGGTCCACGTAGACTTTTCATTCGAGACTCCTGCGCAGGCCCTCAAGAAGCGGTACGAGATGACCCCGATGGTGGACAAGGCGGTCGACATCAGGACGCCCATCGCCCTCGAGAACGCGGCCAAGACCCTGACCGAGGAGCGGATCAAGCAGCGCATCCACTTCTGCAAGAACTGGGGCGACCTGGTCAAGACGCTGGACATCTACACGCAGATAGGCGCCGATGAGATAATCCTCTTCAGCGCGCCGGTGAAGAAGGAGATCAAGGCAGTGGCCGATAACGTCCTCTCCGTGTTCTAGGTAGCGGCAAATGGCCCCGAACGCAGCCCGGGCCAGGGACTACATGGCACGGCACGGGGTCAGGGCTCTCCTCGCCTCGTCGCCGACAAACGTCGCATACCTGACGGGATTCGACTGCTGGCTGTACCAGAAGTACACCGAGGACGTGCTCGTGCTCGGCGCGCCCCGCGCCAGAAAGGAGGCGTTCGCAGTCCTGGGCGAGGCGGGTGACCCAGTCCTCGTCATCGACTCATACACGTCTCTCTTCGCCTCGGAGCTCGAGGGCGTCAGCCTCCGTTGCTACGGCGTCGCTCCCCCGAAGTTCCCGAAGAGACGAGAGGCTCCCGCCTTCGAAGCCTACTTCCGTCGAGCGGTCCACGAGCAGAAGGCGACGCCCGTCGAGGCCATCGTAGCCGCCCTGCGCGCGCAGAGGGTGACGAGCGGTAAGGTCGCGGTCGAGCTGGGGCCGATGCGCCGCGAGACCCTTGGTGCGCTCCGCAGAGAGCTGCCCAATGTCGAGTTCCTGGACGGGACGCTCTTGTTGTCTCTGATTCGGATGGTCAAGACCGACTCCGAGGCCGCCCTGCTCAGAAAAGCGGCACTGATCAACGAGAGGGCGCTCTATGCCAGCCTGACCAACGCCGGGGTCGGCGTACCCGTCGGGGACCTAGCCCGTAGCTACATGCTCGAGGCCGCAAGGGACGGGGCAGTCTTCGACCACTACTTCTATTCCCCCGACGGTCTCTGGCTCTCGGCCGCGCCGGGATATCGACTAAGACGCGGCGAGTACACGATCGTCGACAGTGGTTGCACGTACGAGCTCTACTTCGGGGACATGGGGACGACGCTGCTAGTGGGCGACCGGAGACGGAACGTCGTCAAGAGGTACAGGGACCTGTGGGATGCGATAGACGAAGCGGCGGACTCGGTCCAGGCCGGGGATACTCCATCCGAGGTCATGGAGAGGTTCAGGTCGCTCTACGAGAAGAAGGGGATTCCCAACGTGGACTATCAGGGACACGGGATAGGGCTGGAGCCGCGCGAATACCCGATAATGGGGCAGGGTCGTCCCGTCACGTTGAGGGACCAGGTCATCAGCACGAGCACGGAGATGCCGCTCGAGGTGGGCATGGTCATCAGCCTCGAGGCGAGCTTGTACGAGTTCGGCGAAGGTTCCTACGAGGTGGAGAGGAGCTTCCTCATCGGCAAGAGCTCGCTCGACGAACTGACCACCAAGAAGGACCGTTCGATATTCGTGAGCCCCAGCTAGTCTGTCAGGATTACCTTCACGCTGCCAGTACGCTGACTGGCCAAGTCCAGGGCTTCCTTCGCGCTCCCCAACGGGAAGTGATGGGATATCATCGCAGTAAGCCCGGACGGATTGTGCTCGAGGAAATCGATCGTGCGGGGGAACATCCCGGGGCTGCCCTGATTCCCCCTTACCGTCAACCCCTTTGCGACTAGCTTCTCCATCTCGATGGGTATCTTCTTCATCTGGGTCTGGCCTATCATCACGACCCGGCCCGCACCGTCGACGACGTCGAAGAGCCTCGACCTAGCGTCGTCGTTGCCCGAAGCCTCCAGGGCCAGGTCGGCCCCGTGGCCGCCAGTGAGGCGCAGGACCTCCTGGGTCGCGTCCTGTTTGATCGGGTCGATGACGTGGTCCGCCCCGAGCTTCAGCGCGAGGTCTCTCCTCATGTCGATCGGGTCGACCGAGATCACCCTCGCCCTCGAGCCTTTGACCACCGCCAGGGCGAAGAGTCCCACGGGACCGGCGCCGAATATCACGACGGTGTCGGTCGGCTGGACGCCTCCCGCAATCCCCCAGACCGCATGATACGCCACCGATAGAGGTTCTATGAGAGCCCCCTGGTCGTGCGTGATGGAGGGAGGCAGCTTGGAGAGGTTGCTCTCGTCCCGCAGCACATACTGTGCAAAGGCCCCCGGCGCCTTGGTCTGGAACCCGTAGATGGTGGGGTTCCTGCAGAAGTTTGGGTTCACGCCCGCTTTGCACTTGTCGCATATCCCGCAGCCTACGACCGTCTCGCCGACGACCTTGTCTCCCCTCTTGAGGGTGGTCACCTTGTCGCCGACCTCCTCGACGTCGCCGGACCATTCGTGGCCTGGGATGTAGGGGAACGTCCCCTCGTACGTCCTCCCGGTGTAGCTGTTGACATCGGACCCGCAGATGCCCGAAGCCCTGACCTTGACGAGGACCTGCTTGCTCCCCGGTCGGGGGTGGGGCAGCTCCTCGATTCTGAGGTCCATCGGTCCGTAGAGATTTGCTACTATCAACTCAATCGACCGGGGTGCCTAATCCCTCATCCCGAGTTCCTTCATCATGAGCGCAGTGGAGTCGTGCCCATCCTTGACCCATTCCACGATCTTGGCGGGTTCGGGCGACCACTCCAGCTCCATCTGGATCGCACCATGATAGCCGATTTCGTTGAGGGCCGAGAGATAGTCCTTCAGGGGGACCACGCCCGAACCCGGGGGGTAGTGCGCATGCTTTCGTCCCTTGCAGTCCGCGAAGTGGACGTTCAAGAGCCTTCCCTTCAGCTTGTGAAGCGTCTCGGGCGCGTCGCCGACCACATACATGTGGACGAAGTCTACGTTGCCCTGCACGTACTCGCGGCCGACATCGTCCAGCATCCGCTTTAACGAGTCGACCGAGTTGATGATGTTGTGCTTCGGGGTCTCGAACTCCAAGCCAGTAGCGACACCAAGCTCGTTTGCGTACTCGGCGATCTCCCTTATCCCCTCAACCGCCCAGCCCCACTGTATCTTAGGGTCCACCTCCTGCTCCTCCCAAACGTACTCTCCCGGGACTAGGATCATCTTGCCGCTCCCGAAATCGTACCCGATGTCCACCTGTTTCTTGGCCCAGTCGATGGTCAGCCTCCGGATGTCGGCGTTCAGGTCTATCAGGCTCGTGACGACGACCGTGAAGTTAGAACAGGGCAGCTTCAACTGCCTCATCTCTTCTCTCATCTCTCTCTTGAGCTGCGGTGTGAGGTCCGTCGTGAAGATACAGTATGAGTCGAAGCCGCAATCCTTCGCGACCTTGATGCCCTTGACCCGGTCGATTTCGGTGCCCCACCAGGCGTTCTCGCTTATTGAAAGCTCCAAGAAAGTCTCGGGCCATCGCGGCCCCAGCATAATTAGCCGTTTTGGTGCCGGACCCCGACCAGACCGTAGAGCGGCGGTGGATGGATGGGCGGGTCGCTCAGTAGGATTGCGGTCCCATCTTCGCCGTCGCAGCCACGTCTTCGAGCCTCTTCATCTCGGTGCTGCTCAGCTTGACATCCAAGGCCCCGACGTTGTCTTCCAGGTGGCTGATCTTCGTTATGCCCAGTATCGGGACGATCGTCAGCCCCAGCTCCGCCTGCTTGTGGAGCATCCATGCGAGCGCGAGCTGCGGGAGCGTGCACCCCTTCTCGGAGGCGATGTCGAGGAGCGACTTGATCGCGGAGGCGGTCTCCGGGTTCAGGTACTGCCCCGCCATCTTGGCGATGTAGGTCGCCCTGCTACCCTTCTCGGTGCCGCTGAGGTACTTGCCGGACAGGACGCCCTGAGCGAGGGGCACGTAGGCCATGACGGCCATCCCGTACTTCTTCGCGACCGGGAACGTCCAGGTCTCAACGCGCCGCTCCAGCAGGTTGTAGGGTTCCTGCATCGAGGCGAAGCCCTCAAGGTCGAGGCGCTGCGCGAGCTCCATGAACTCCATCGCGTTGGTGGGCGAGTGGTTGCTCTCCCCTATGTAGCGGACGAATCCGCGGTCGATCAGGTTGTTGAGCGTCTTGAGCGTCTCCGTCTTCGGTGTCAGTTCGTCCTCCCAGTGAATCTGGTAGAGGTCCACGTAGTCAAGTTCGAGGCGGCGAAGCGACTCCCCGATCTGCCACATGATGTGCTTCCTGGAGAGGCCCTGCCCGTTGGTCCACGAAGCCATCTGGCCCCTCACCTTGGTCGCGACGACCAGCGATTCCCTGTCGTATCCCTTCAGTATCTGCCCGAGCATCTTCTCGGCGTTGCCGACGTGGTCCACGTCGGCGGTCGACATCCGGCCGTGATACCGGTTGGCGGCGTCGATGAAGTTGATGCCGAGGTCGTACGCCTTCTTCACGATCTTGGTGAAGGTCTCCTTGTCCACCTCTTCGATGCCAAAGCGGTCTTGGACTCCGCTCCCCGGGAGGTGCCACGCGCCTATGCACAGCTGGGAGACGAGGAGTCCGGTCGGCCCGAACCTGACGTAGTTCAAACGGCCAGCACGCCGCCACAAGATACTAAAGCGTTGTGAGGCGATTGACGAGGCCTGGCGCCCGAAGATGGCGCCCGATTTGCCGAAACAAAACGCCAAATAAGCGTCCGCTACCCTCCCTTTGTCATGCAGCTCGACGACCTCGACACTCCATCGTTGGTGGTGGACCTCGACAGGATGGAGAGAAACATCAAGAGGATGGTGAAGTTCACGAGGGAGAACGACGTGAGCCTGCGTCCTCACGTCAAGACGCACAAGTCGCCCGAGATAGCCAAGATGCAGCTCGCGGCGGGGTCCACCGGCGTATGCCTGCAGAAGGTGAGCGAGGTCGAAGTCTTCGTTGACAACGGGATAAGGGACATCTTCCTGACCAACGAGGTCGTCGTCCCGTCGAAGATAGAGAGGCTCGCGCGGGTCGCCGAGAAAGCGCACGTTGGGGTCGCCGTGGACGACATGGAGGTCGCGAAGCTCACGGGGAAGATATTCAGGGACGTGGGGACTGAGGTTGACGTCTACATCGACGTCGACGTCGGGATGGGCAGGTGCGGCGCGAGGCCGGAGGATGCGGCTGCACTGGCTCAGCAGGTATACAGGGAGAAGAACCTGGTCTTCAAGGGCCTCATGGGCTACGAAGGCCACGTCATCAGCAACAAGACGAAGAAGGAACAGGTGAAAGCCTCGGCGGATGCCATGAAGGGCATCGCGACCGCCAAGAAGGGGATCAAGAAGAAGGGGCTCGACGTGGAGGTGGTGAGCGTGGGGTCGTCGGTGAGCACCTGGAACAACGCGAAGCACCCGGACGTGACCGAAGTCCAGCCCGGCATGTACGTCTTCAACGACCACGTCCTTGTGGACAGGGGAGTCGCCACCTGGGACGACGTGGCGCTCACGCTGGTGGCCACGGTGATGAGCAAGCCGGCCGAAGACAGGGCGGTGGTCGACGCAGGTTCCAAGGCGTTCAACTTTGACACCGGCCTGTTCCCCAAGTCTTTCGCGAGGGAGGGTTCGGTGATGGAGCACTTCTCAGAGGAGCACGGCTGGCTGCGTCTCACGGGAGAGGCGAAGAAGCTCAAGATAGGCGACAGGATGCGGTTCGTGCC
>JAPCJR010000017.1:0-37891 GCA_027886865.1 Nitrososphaerota archaeon | reverse complement strand
GTCTCACGGGAGAGGCGAAGAAGCTCAAGATAGGCGACAGGATGCGGTTCGTGCCAGCCCACTGCTGCACGATGGTGAACCAGCACGAGAAGATATACGCGATACGCGGGACGAAGGTCGAGAAGGTCTTTCCGGTCCTCGCGAGAGGAAAGATGTCATAGGTAGGAAGGAAGGAAGGAAGGAAGCAAGCAAGTAAACAAGCAAGTACCAGCGCGCGAAGACCGGTCGTCCTTACGGCAGCATCTTGGCGCCCTTCTTCAGGTGTCTCTCTACCTCGTCGTCGTCGAGCTCTATCCCCAGGCCAGGTCTGGAGGGGAGGGTGATTCTCCCGTTCTGCACCAACGGCGCGCTTCTGGCTTTGACCAGGTTCCCCCACCAAGGGATGTCGTTGGCGTGGAACTCAAGAAGCAGAAAGTTCGGGATCGACGCACACAGCTGGACGGCGGCCATCGTCCCCACCGGGCTGGCGACGTTGTGGGGCGCGAGCGGAATGTAGTACTGGTCTGCGTGGTCGGCGATCTTCTTCGTCTCGAGTATGCCCCCCGCCTTCTGGACGTCGGGCGACAGTATCTCGGCGGCCTGACTCTCTATGAGGTCCCTGAACCCATGGCGCGACACCCTGTGCTCACCCGTGCAGATGGGGACTGGACTCTTTCGGGCGACCTTCTCCATAGCCTTGGTGTTCTCCGAGTGTATCGGGTCCTCCAGCCACAGGAGGTCGTACGGCTCGAGCTTTTGGGCGAGCCTGATAGCGTCCTTGACGTTGTACTGCCAGTGACAGTCCACGGCCAGGTCCACATTGTCCCCGATCGCCGCCCTCACGCTCTCCACGAGCTTGACCTTGAGCTTCATCTCTTCGTTCCCGATGGAACCGTTGTAAAGGTCCTGCCTGTACCGGTCGGGAAGGTCGAGGTCGAACTTCAGCGCGTCGAATCCCTGTGCTTTGACCTTGACAGCCTTGGCGGCGTATGCTTCCGGCGTGTGGACGCCCTTCAGCACGGTGGGCCCGAGATGGATCTCTTCCCCCTTGCCGTCGTCGTCCTCGCCTGCGGCACAGTCTGCGTAGACCCTCACCTGGTCGCGGTACTTGCCGCCCAGCAGCCTGTAGACCGGGACGTGCATCTCCTTCCCGGCGATGTCCCAGAGAGCCGTCTCGATTCCGCTTATTGTAGCCAGCAGCGAAGCCCCGAGCTCCCGCTGAAATGCGGAGTACATCTTCCAGTATAGCCTGTCCACGTCAAGCGGGTCCTCGCCCATGATGAACGGCCTCAGGAGGTCGAGCATCCTGCCGCCCATGGTGCCGGCGTAGGCTTCGCCAAGGCCGGACAGGCCGGTATCCGTGTAGACTTTGACCAGTATCCAGTCGAAGTTGCCCTCTACGACGGTCGTCTGGATATCGACGATCTTCATTGAATCCCGCGCATCGTCCCGGTTTGATACTTAAGTTCTTGTTGCGTCTTCTCGACCACCCCTTCAGGCGTCGAAACCACGGCGGCCCGTTTTCACGTTTCGTATATTAACGGCGGCGCCGAGGTCTCACGCCAGCATGCGCATCACGAAGGTAGAACCTATCATACTATACGCGCAGGACGACAAGATGGGAGGAGAGGCCAATGTCGGAGGCTACACGGGTTACCAGCTCGTGGTGAGGGTCGATACCGACGAGGGGATCCACGGCTGGGGAGAGGCCTGTGTAGGGAGCGAGAACGGCGAAGCCGCCTACGCGGTAAAGGAGCTCATCGAGAGGGGGATAGCACCTAGGGTCATCGGGGAGAATCCCGTCGAGTTCAGGAAGATCTGGGAGAGGCTGTATGAGGCCACCTACTGGTATGGCAGGAGAGGTCTGGCGACGTTCGCCCTGAGCGGCATCGACACGGCGCTAGTGGACATCACGGGGAAGGCCTTCGGCATCCCGGCGTGCCAGGTGCTGGGCGGCCAGTACAAGACGGAGATCCCCATGTATGCGAGCCTCCTCTTCGATATGGAAGACCCGGAAGGCACCGCGAAGAAGGGAGCCAAGTACGCGCGTGCGGGTTACGCCGGAACAAAGTTCGGATGGGGGATGGTCCCTTCGAAGCCCTTCGGCGCCAACTACCGGAAGGATGAGGAGATGGTGGCTACGATAAGAGAGCACATCGGGCCCGACACCTGGCTCATGATAGACGTCGGCAGGTATGTGAACTGGAGCGTCCCGTATGCGGTCAAGATGGGGAAGATGGTCGAGAAGTACGACGCGTTCTGGCTCGAAGAGGCGCTGCCGCAGGACGACCTGGACGGATACGCGGAGCTAGCCAGGAGCCTGGACGTGCCCGTGGCCTTCGGGGAGGAACTGTACACGGTCTACGACTTCAACGATGTCATCAAGAAGAAGGCCGCCGACATACTCCAGCCGGACGCGAGCAAGGTCGGCGGAATCTCGGAGATGAAGAGGATAATCGAGCTGGCGCACATCAACAACGTGATGTGGGTGCCCCACAACTGGAGCACCGCCGTAAACGCGGCGGCCTCGATCCATCTCGCCGTCTCCTCGCCCGACGGGTTCCTGTGCGAGTTCAAGGAGGAACCCAACCCGCTCGTCCACGACCTCGTAAAGAGGAAGTTCGAGGTCAAGAAGGGGAAGCTGCAGGTCCCCGAAGGGCCCGGGCTGGGCATAGAGATCAACGAGAAGGTCCTGGCCAAGCTCAAAGTGGGCTAAGGAGCCCCCTCTTTAGACTTGGGCAAAGGACAAGGCGCGCTCAAAGCCGAAGTAAGAAAAAGGAAAACAGATGTGTCCGCTGACCAGGTGTCAGCGGAACCTCCGCCCCTAAGCGTCTTGGCCGTTCACGAACTGGACGGTGTTGAAGATCGCCGTGGATGACTGGCCGCTGAAGACCGGGTCCGCGAGGAAGCTCTTCACGACTCCGTTGTTCCAGACTAGCGAGCCGCCACCGAAGAACAGCTTGACGCTGCCCAGCCATATGTACGGTGCATCGTTGGTGATCTGTGTCTGGGCTGCCGTGCAAGCGGCCGTCAGTGCCGCTGCGGGAGTACCGTTCGTGATGTCGTTGACGCACGTCTGGACTATGGGGTTGGAGTAGATGGCATAGTTGTTGGCGGATGTCTGGTTGCTCACCCATGTTAGCCACGAGTCTGCCGGGGTCGGTTCGTCAGGAGCGAAAGTGGCAGTCCCGAACCACATCATGTTCAGGATGGTCTGAGACTCGTTCACCTCAATCGGATATGTCCCGGCACCGGCTATCAGCGGGGGCGCGTACGAAGAGGAAGGCACGACGTCGACCGTGATTGTGACTCCTAGCGTGGTCGCCACTTCAGAGCTGACCAGCTGTGCGGTTGAGAGGCATACTCCGCAGCCCTGGATGACACCGAAGTCTATCGTCGGGAGCGACTGGGCATTGAGGCCGCTCGCTGCGAAGTCCGCCTTTGCCAGCGTCGCGTTATACGTGTACGGGGGGTTGTTGCCCAGGTCGTAGAGCTGCGTGTACGGCGGATATCCGGGCCCCATCATAGGGGTGACACCGCCGCCCTCGTTACCCAGGAAGGCGAGGTCGGATATCGCGGTGTAATTGATCGCGTGCACTATCGCCTGCCTGAAGTCGGTGTTATTGGTCGGGAAGCGCTGGGTGTTGAACGCCGCGCCGACGATGTTGGCCGCGCCGTTCGGCATCACGAAGTAGGAGTAGTGGCTGTTGTTGATGACGCTCCCCCAGTCTGCCGTCAGTATTGGAGCAATGTCGGCCCCGCCGGTCGACAGGTCAACGTACCTTGCTACGTCATCCCCCTTGAACGTCACGACGACGGTGCTGACGTGTCCCGGGTCCATGTACGGGTTGGCCTGAATCTGCGCTGTGGTCCAGCTCTTGGCCCAGTAGGTTGGATTCTGGGTCATCGTGACGGCGGAATTAGGCACGACGTTCGTCACTGTGTATGGGCCTGTCCCAGGAATAGGGGTGTAGTTGAAGGCAGTGTTGAACGCGGCAGGTGTTCCGAAGCCTCCGTGCTGGAGGACGTAGTTCGTGTCGTACATGAGGCCCGTGAATTGGACCCACATCTGCGGGAAGTACTGGAATGCGGCCTTCAGATTGAAGCCGATCTCGTTCTGGTTTATCACATAGATAGGCCAGGAGCTGTTGGTCATGAGCTTCATGAGCGCGGCGTTCGGGCTGATGAGCCCGCTCTGGGTCATCAGCGCTATGGTGCTTGGACCGAAGTCGGCCGTGTTCATGTTGAAGACGTTGTATCCGACGGCCCATCCTGAGCTGTTGCCGCTCAGGTAGTATTCGCCGTACATTTCGCCCCACACCTGGTAGGCGTTGAATGGGTCACCGTTGGAGAAGTCCACCCCCTTCTGGAGGAAGAAGGTCCAGTTTGTACCGCTCGAGGAAGAGTTCCAACTTGCGGCCAACATCGGCTCAAGCTGCAGTGTGCCGTTGCTGTAAAGCGTGTTGCCGTTCGCCGTCACCAGCGACTGATAGACTGTGTAGGTGAGCCAGTTCGGATACGGAATCGCACCGATGGCGTTCAGCTGGTTCAGGTTGCCGTTGGGCCAGGTCTCGTCGTCCACTGTAAGAGTGTTAATCACGCCACTAGAGGTGGTAGTGGTACCGGTACCTGACGAGCTCGTGGTCGACGTCGACGACTTCGACGCATAGTAGTAGATGCCGGCTCCGGCAGCTACAATCAGCACAACTACGATAACAACAGCTATCACGGTTCGTCCGACCGCCGTCCTACGAGTCGCGGCGAGATTCATCTAGCCCGCTGCAACCTCTACTGAGATATTTATTCTTGATGTTTTGGGGCCCGCGATGTGTAAATCCACTAAATTATGCCGACCCACGCCTTCTTTCTGGTCGATTCCAGTATTGCGGCGATCAACCTGCTGACCCTCCAGCCGTCGTAGAATGAAGGCGAGCATTCCTCGTCGCGTTCGACCGCTTCCAGGAAGTCGTGCATCTGGTTCGTCACGGAATCGACATAGCCTGCGCCCATCGTGGGGCTGCTGAAGAGCAGCGTCCCGCCGTACTTGTGAGACGGCCCGAAGTAGATCTGCTTGAACCCCTGTTCCTGCTTCGGGTCGCGCGCCGAGTAGTAGTTGAGCTCGTTGGGGCGCTCCATCGTGAAGTAGACCGTGCCTTCGCTCCCCTGCACCTCGAAGTCTAGCTGGACCTTCCTTCCCGTGGATATCCATGAGGCGCTGACCTCAGCAAGGGCTCCCCCCTCGACCTTGAGGAGCGCGACGACGACGTCGTCGACGTCGGAGGTCAGCTTCGTCTTGCCACCGGGAGGGGTCCTCTCCGGTATGAAGTTGGTCGCGGAACCGCAGACCTCGGTCGGCTCCCCGACGAGGTAGCGGACCATGTCGAGCGCGTGCGAGCCCAGGTCGGCGAGCGCACCGGCCCCCGCCTGCTCCGAGTGGAACCTCCAGGTGAGCGGGAACTCGGGTCCGGCCCAATCTTCCATGAAGTGGGACCGTACGTGGTAGACCTTCCCGAGCTTCCCGTCCGCGATCATCTGCTTTGCCAGCGTCACGGCAGGGACTCGGCGGTAGTTGAAACCCACGACCGTCCTCGCGTTGGACCTTCTGGAGACGTCGTACATCTCGTGCGCGTCCTGCTCGAGGGCGGCCAGCGGCTTCTCGCAGATCACGTCCTTCCCGCTCTCCATCGCTTCGATGGCAGGCTGCTTGTGCAGGTATGTCGGCGTCATCACGTCCACTATCTCTATCTCCGGGTCCTGGGTCACCTGGTGCCAGTCTGACGTCCATCGGGGGACCCCGAGGCGCGCAGCCGCGGAAGAGGCGAGCCCCTCGCTTGCCTCCGCTATCACCCTGACGTCGGCGGTGGTCTGCGGGCCGTAGAAGAGCGGGACGTTCCCGAAGCCGATCATGTGAGACCGTGCCACCTGCCCTCCGCCGATCAGGCCTACGGAGTGCTTCGTCACGGTCGCGTCACATCAAGGGCAGCGAGACCGCCTTCCGCTGCTCCATCGAGAGCCTGGCGGCGAGGCCAATCTCGACGGCAGCTCGCCCGTCGTGGGCCGTCACTTTGGGCTCCGTATCTCCGAGAATAGAGGCGCAGAAGCCTTCCAGTTCGCCTCTGTATGCCTCGTCGAACCTCTCCTGATACCAGTACGAGTACTCGTTGCTCTCCCAGGACTTCTTGAGGAGATGGGTCTCCGAGCTCTTTCCGATGTCCATGAACACGGCACCCTCGGTCCCCACTACCTCGGCGCGGATGTCGTACCCGTAGACGCTGACCCTGCACGCGTCTACATGCGCGAGCGCCCCGTTGGCGAGCCTGATTATCGTCATCGTTGTGTCCTTGTCGCCGAGCCCCTTCAGCTCCGGGTAGGCCGTCGTGGCGCCGTCCGCGATTACGCTCTCAGCTTCGCTGCCGCTCAGCCACCGGATGACGTCGTAGTCGTGGCTGCTCGTGTCGAGGAATATACCGCCGCTGACCTTGGGGTCGGCCCAGCCTGCGACCTTCTGCGGCGGGTCCCTGGTGTTCGACCTCATCAACAGCATGGTCCCTATCTCGCCGGCGTCGATGGCCTGCTTGAGCCTCATGTAGGACGGGTCGAACCTCCTCTGGTAGCCGACCTGGAACTTTATGCCAGCCTTCTCCGATACACCGATGAACTCGTCAGCCTCTTTGAGCGTCAGCGCCATGGGCTTCTCGCAGAAGATGTGCTTGCCTGCGCGGGCGGCTGCCTTGACGACCTCGAGCTTCAGGAAGGTGGGCGTCGCCACGACGACGGCTTCGACCTCTCTGTTCTCAATGAGATCTGCGTAGCCGCCGTAGACCTGCTTGACCCCCGTCTGGGCGGCCACTGCGTCCGCCGCAGTCTTGTTTGCGTCTGCTATCGCGACGAGAGAAGCGTTCGGCACGCGGCGAGCGAGATTTTGGGCGTGCACCTTCCCGATGGCACCGACCCCTATGACTCCAATCTTGACCGTCTTGGATGAGGACAACGGGCGGCCCATGTAGGATGGCCGTTAAAGTCGTTCGCTCAGGTCGGCCTGATGAGGACTTTCAGCCCTTCGCCCGACTTGCAGAGGTCGAATGCGGCCCTGGCGTCGGCTATCCCAAGCTCGTGGCTAACTATCAGGTCCACAGGGATGGCGCCCGATTCGAGCAGGCGTATCGAAGGGACGAAGCCCGTGGCGTTGGCGTTCGAGCCGATGATCTCGATCTCCTTCGCCATGAGGTCGAACGGCGCGAACTGGGCGCGCGCCTCCTTCCTTGACACTCCCATGACTACCACTCTCCCGCCTGGCCCTACGGACCTAATCGAGCTCTCTACCGTCTCCGCTCTCCCGATCATCTCGACGGCGACGTCGGCGCCCTGACCGCCGGTCTCGCGCTGGATGGCCGCCACCGGGTCCTCCCGAGCAGGGTCGAAAGTCACGTCGGCACCCAGGCGCTCTGCGGCCGCACGCCTCTTCTCCGCAAGGTCGACCGCGAATATCTTCCGGACGCCGGCACGCTTCAGGAGCGCGACCCAGAGAAGCCCCATTGGTCCGGCACCGTAGACCACCGCTGTCTCGTCCGGCTTGACCCTGGACCTCAAGAAGCCGTGCATGACGCACGCCAGAGGCTCCACTAGCGCCCCCGCCTTCCAGGAAAGATGCGCGTCCACCTTGTAGACGAATTCCTCGGGGGCGACGAGCAGCTCCGCGAACCCGCCGTCCCTCGTTATGCCCAGCTCAATCATGTTCTGGCACATGTTCCGCCTTCCGAGTCTGCAGGCGGTGCAGAGCCCGCAGCTCAGGTTTGGGTCGACCACCACGTGGTCTCCGGGTACGAAAGCGGTGACGCGGGGACCGACGCGCACTACCTCTCCAGAGAGTTCGTGCCCGAGGATCACGGGAGGCTTCGAGGGATGGCGCCCCTCAAGGATCGCAAGGTCGCTGCCGCAGATACCGCAGTCCTTTACGCGGATCAGCACGTCTCGTTCGCCGCTGACAGCAGGCTCGGCGACGTCTTCCAGCGCGACTCCCTTTCCGACCTCCCTGAAAACTATGGCTATCATCTCAATCCCAACCCCCGGCTAAGGCTGAAAGGCCACCTTCATCGACTGCTCGCTCAGAGCGACGGCCATGGCCTCCGCATGTCTCTCGAGCGGGAACTTATGCGAAACTACCTTGTCAAAGGGGAGACGACTTCCGTACTCTTCCATCATCCCGAGCGCTTGGGCGTAGGATTGCTCGGTCTGTCCACCACTCCCCACGATGGTCGCGTATTTGCCTGAGACGAACTTCTGCACGTTGAGGGTGCTGCTCTTCCCGTTGTCGCTGTATATCCCTGCGACCAGGTAGCAGCCGAACGGCTTCAGGTAGGAGAGACCCTCCTCCACGACGCTCGCGTCTCCCGTGCACTCGAAGACCACGTCGGCCCCCTCTCCGCCGATGGCGTCGGCAACTCTTGCGGTTCGCTCCTCCCGTGTCATCTTGCTGGCGTCTATTGCAAGGTCGACCCCGAACTGGCGCATGAACTCGACCCTGTACTCTGGCATCCCCACGACGACTATGCGATGCGCCCCGGCGATTCTGGCTGCGATGATGTGCGCAAGAGCCAGCGGCCCGCTCCCCTGGACCACGACGTCGCCTACGTATGGGCTACCGTCCCCCGCAAGCTGCATGGAATGCGAGATACGCCCCACGGAAGTGTATCCCACGGCCAAGACCTCGGCGAAGACCGCCACGTCGTCAGGGACAGAGTCAGGCACCCTGGCCAGCTTCGTTTGTGGGAGCAGGTACATCTTCTCCGCGAACCCGCCGAAGAGGTGCGGCGCGTCCTTCGAGGAGATCCCCCATCCGTAGGTCTCACCCTTCTCGCACGAAGGCCAGCCCGGGTGCATCTTGCAGCCGACGCATTCGTCGCACCGCAGGTCTACCACTGGGACGACCCGGTCGCCCCGCTTCAGCGCCACGCCGGTGAGGCTCATCCTCTTCGCGGCCTTCGGGCTTATCTCCGCGAGCGTGCCGACCACCTCGTGCCCCGGGATGATGGGGAACCGCGTGGGCATCCCGAAGGGGTGCGATTTCACCTGATCCATGTAGATGTGCTTGTCAGTTCCGCATATCCCGCAGAGCGAGACATCCAGCAGCGCCGCGTCCTGTCCAGCAGACGGTACCGGGAACTCGGCCACCCGCATCGACCCGGGCGCGTCCATGACCGCTGCCCTGACCGATGGGTGAGAAGAACCGGGTGCGGCTGCCGCCAACTATTGGCCCACCTGGACCCATTTCTCGCTGCGCGCGGACTCGGCTATGGCGTCCATGATCTGGCAGTTCCGGTACCCGTCAAGGAAGGTCGCGCCCTGAGGGGCGATGGGCGTCCCCTCAGAGAGGCAGACTAGGTAATGGTGGAACTCGTTGACGAAGGAATGGTCCCAGCCGAAGCCGCCGCCCTGGTTGGGCCAGTACTGCTTCATGTAGGGGTGCTCCTTCGTGAGGACGTTGAGAGTCCGGAAACCGCTCGTACCCGGGTCCTTGTCGGTGATGAAGACGTCCAGCTCGTTTATCCTTTCGAGGTTGAACCGCAGAGCGCCCTTCGTGCCATAGACCTCGAAGGAGAGGTAGTCCATCCTGCCCGGCATCAGCCACGAAGTGTCCAGCGTTCCCAGCGCGCCGTTCTTGAACTTCATCGTCGCGACCGTGAGGTCGTCGATGTCGACCCTCCCCTTCTTGCGGGAGCCTTCGGTCTCGGGCCTGTCCGGGATGTACGTGGCCATCGCGCTGGCGACGGAGGATACCTCGCCGACCAAGTACCTTGCCAGGTCGAGCGCGTGTGTCCCGAGGTCCGAGAGGGCCCCGTACCCCGAGGTCTCGGACCGGAACTGCCACCTCATCGGTGCGTCCGGGCTGTCGTAACCGCTGTTCGTCGTGAGGTACGACCCCTTGAAGTGCAGGACGTCGCCGAGCACCCCGTCGACGATCATCTTTCTCGCAAGCGTGATCGCAGGCATGAAACGGTAGTTGTAGCCGACCATGTGCTTGACCTTGGCCTTCTCGGCGGCGTCGAGCATCCTCTTGGCGTCTGCGGCCCTCCTCGCGAGGGGCTTCTCGCAGAATAGGCTCTTCCCGAGCTTCGCCGCCAGAATCATCGGCTCCGGGTGGAGGCTCACCGGCAGGCAGTTGTCGACGATCTCCACGTCCTCGTCACGCACCACCTTCTCCCAGTCGTAGTACACCTTCTCGTAACCATACTTCTTCGCCTCGAAGTCCACCACGTCCTTGGTCCGTCCCGAGATCGCTACCAGCCTCGGGACCAGCTTCAGGGGATGGTAGACCTCAGCGACGTTCCGCCAGGCGTGCGCGTGCGCGCGTCCGATCGAATAACCGAGAACACCTACACCGATTTCCTTCGACATCGGGGCGGTTTCGTCGCCCGTGGCGATAAAAGGGTTCTCGGCGGCGCTGCATCTGCATGTGAAACCGGCGTATTTCATCAATGAAACAGGGAGAATGATTATCAGAGCGGGGCGACCGGCAGGACGAGCGGCCGTGGGCGAGTTCGCGAGGGTTCCAAGGATCATCCGGCACGACCGGCTGGTAGCGGGCGTCTTTCTCGCAGCGGGCGCGGCAGCTGCGATCTTGGCAGCGTACTACTATGCGACCTTTCTCGGCCTCGAGAACCCCCTCACGCACACGCTCCCTTCATCCACGAGCTACTTCTCCTACGTGCAGAACTACTATCAGACCGAGGCGGACTACCAAGTCTGCTGGAAGCTCAGCGTCGTCGCGCTCGGAGTCTCCGCATTCTCCTTCGCGTTCCGGTCCGTCAAAGACCTCCCCGTCTTCGGGCCGTTCCACAAGGCCCACGCGCTCCTCCGCAGCAGGTCGCAGAGGCTCAAGACGATGGTCCTCGTCGTTCCCTTGGTCCTCCTCGAGACTGGCCTGTTTCTCTACGGTGGGCTCATGGGAGTTGCGCGTCTCGACTTTCCGCTCTCGTTGGAGATCCGCGGGCAACCCTTGGTTCGGGCATTGGTGATCGGCCCCCTGGGCCCGTCCGGGGGACCGTATGGCTCCGGGCAGGACTACTACTTCCTCGCGCTCTTCGTCGGGGTGCTGGCGGCGTCCTTCTACAGGTACGAGTCGGTCCGGAGGGTGCTGCAGATCGGAGCGCTCTCGATAATCCCGCTCCCCGCATTGATCTACCTCTTCGATGGGGTCGAGTTCAACACGTTCTTCGCTGCGGCCGTCGACAGGATGGGCCTCCCGTGGTTCTCCAATGCGGTCCTGCTCTATCTTTCGGTCGTCGTCTTCGCCCTAGCCACGGCATACCCGGCCCTCATGAGGCTAGCGTACAGGGCGACGCGGCGCGCCCACGCGCCCGGTCTGTGAAAAAAAGCCCTGCCGTTCGAGGCCCGAGGAGACCGGACCTAAGCATTCTTTAGCCCGGACCGCCGCGGGACGGGCTGTTGGAAAAAGTCATAGCTCCGGTGCTGTACGCGCCGAAGAAGATCCGGACGGAGACGTTCCCCACGCCCAAGGTGGGTGCGAGGGAAGCGCTCGTCAGGATGGTGGGCTCGGCCGTCTGCGGGACGGACAAGCACGTCTTCAAGCAGGGAGAGATCAGGCTCGGCCTGCCCGGCGACGTGGTTTCGCTCCCGATAATCCTCGGTCACGAGAACGTCGGCGTGATTGAGAAGATAGGCGACGCGGCGGCTTCGGAGATGGTCACCGAGGGCGAGCCGCTCGAGGAGGGCGAAAGGGTCGTAATATCGGCGGACATAGTGTGCGGAAAGTGCTACTACTGCAGGAACATCTACGGGTTCCCGTGGTGTCTCAACCACAAGAGCTACGGCGACGTCATCAGCTGCAAGGACCCGCCGCACCTCTTCGGGGGGTTCGCCGAGAAGATGTTCGTCCTGCCGGGGACGTTCATGTTCAGGGTGCCGAAGCGCATGTCGAACGAGGTGGCTGCCCTGACGGAGCAGATGGCCGTGGCGTACGGCTCCTTCGGGAGGGCGTTCCAGAACCCGAACGTGAAGGAGGGATATTCGCCCGCCGACACCGTCGTCGTGCAGGGCGTCGGCCCCTTGGGCATGTGCAACGCCCTGATGGCCAGGATGCTCGGAGCTTCCAAGATAATCGCCATCGACAAGTCACGGTACCGCCTAGAGATGGCCAGGGCTCTCTGCAACGCGGAGACGGTCGACATCGGAGAGTATCCGCGGCCGAAGGACAGGCTCGAAGCCGTATTGTCGATGACCGAGGGACTCGGGGGAGACACTGTCATCGAGTGCACGGGATTCCCCCACATCATCTCCGAGGGACTGGACATGATCAGGAATGGGGGGACGTATCTCGTCGAGGGAGCGTACTCGGAGGACAGCGGGACGAAGATCTCCGCGTCCAGGCAGATACTGGCGAAGAACGCGCGCATCATAGGGGTCTCTGGGATGCCCTTCCAGGCGTACTCCCGCGCCCTCAAGATGATGGATGCCTACTCGTCTGTGATCCCGTTCGGGAAGATGGTGACCCATGTATTCGGGCAGGAGGACGCACAGGAGGCGCTGGAGACGTCGATGGGGACCGAGTCGATGAAGGTGGTCGTTGGCCGGATGAAGGCCTAGCGGAGCGGCAGGCGGACGGGTTTGTCTGCCTTTATCGAATCCCAGGCCGCCAGGCCGATCTCCAACGCGGCCCTGCCGTCTTGTATCGTCGCCCGGGGGGCGCCTCCCGTGTTGATGCTGCCCACGAACGCGGCCATCTCGTCGCGATAGGCCTGCGCCCACCTCGTGCCCCAGTATTCGTGCCTCTCGTTGCTCATCCCCTCCTTCGTGTAGACGTGCGCCAACGTCTTCTCGCCCATCCCTATGATTATCCCCGCCTCTGTCCCGATGATCTCCGACCTCGAGTCGAAGCCGTACGGGGTGTAGGCGCACGCGTCCACCTGCGCCAGCGCGCCGTTGGCGAGCCTCAGGTTGACGACGACCGTGTCGTAGTCCCCGTTCTTCCGAAGCTCCTCGTACATCATCGCGTTCCCGTCGGCATAGACATTGGTGACCTCGCTCCCGGTGAGCCACCTCACCGCGTCGAAGTCGTGGCTGCACGTATCCAGGAAGATGGAGCCGCTCTTCTTCGGGTCGGCCGACCAGCCCCCCACGACCGTGGGAGGGTCCCTGTTGTGCGCCTTTACGAGCAGGAGCTTCCCGACCTTCCCGCCCTCGATCGCCCGTCTCGCCTGCATGAACGAAGTGTCAGAGCGCTTCTGGTAGCCCACCTGGAAGACGATGCCCGACCTTTGGACCGCCGAGGCCATCTCGTCCGCGTCCTTCAGGGAGAGCGTCATCGGCTTCTCGCAGAAGACGTGCTTGTGCTTGTCGGCCGCCGCGAGGGTGATGTCCTTCTTCAGGAAGGGCGGCGTCGCGACTACCACAGCGTCCACCCTCTCGTCGTTCAACAGCTGATGATAGTCCGGGTAGACGGCGGTCACCCCCAGCCTGGTGGCGAGCTCGCTCGCCGCGGCCTGGTTCACGTCCGCTATGCCCGCCAGCGACGCCCCGGGGACCTTCGACGCGTAGTTCTCGGCGTGGAGCTTCCCGATCGCGCCGACCCCGATGATACCGACACCTATTGTCTTCATGGTCTCAGCTCTTGTAGGGCGTCGGTATATCCCAGTATCCGTAGGAGTATGTCCCGCTGCGGGGGAACTTCCTGTCGACTATGGTCTCCACGACGGATACCGTCTTGGAGCGGACCGCCTCCTTCAGCGCCCGGCGGAAGGACTGCGGGTCCTCTGCCCTGCTGTAGCTCGCACCGTACGCCGTGATCAGCTTCTCAAAGTCGACGGTCTTCTTGAACTCTGTCCCGAAGGTCCTCTTCTTGAAGCCGCGTATCTGCAGGTCCCGGATGGAGACCCAGCCGTAGTTGTTGAGCACCACCACGACCACGGGTATCTTGTACTCCACGGCGGTGGCGAGCTCGACGCTGTTCATCAGGAAGGAGCCGTCTCCTTCCACCGCTATCGCGACCTTGTCAGGCCTCGCGAGCTTCGCCCCAATGGCGGCGGGAAGGCCGAAACCCATCGTCGAGAACCCGCCCGAGCTCAGGTACGTCCCGGGGAAGGTGCTCCCCCACTGCTGCGAGAGTATCTCCTGCGGAAGCCCGGCGCTGACGGTGATGATGCTGTCTTTCGGGACGACCTCTCCCATCATTTTTACGACGCTGGGTATTCCCATGGGCGCGCTCGCCCAGAGCTTGTTTAGCTCGGAGTCCCACTCTCCCCTGAGTTCGGTCAGACGCTTGAACCATATACCCTTCCTGTAGTCCCTCTTCTGGGCGAGTGCCTCGAGCACTTCCAGCAGTACCTGCAGGGCCGCCTTCGCGTCCGAGACGATCCCCACCTCGACCGGGTAGTTCTTCGCTATCTCGCCCGGGTCGATGTCCACCTGTATGAGCTTGGTCGGAGGTATGCTGAAGGTCACTCCGGGAACGTAGGAGCTCGTCGTCTCGTCGCTGAATGTCGTGCCGACGGCTAAGAGCACGTCAGCCTCCTTCGTGAGCTTGTTGGCTATCGAGCTTCCGACGTTCCCTGGATGGAAGCCCCAGAGCTCGTGGTCGGACGGGAACCCGCCCTTGGCGTCCCCGCGGAAGGTGCAGACGACGGGGGCCCCTATGAACTCAGCCACCCGGACGAGCAGCTCGGTCGCGCCTGACATCGTCACTCCTCCTCCGATGAGTATCAGCGGCCTCTCCGCCCTGAGGAGGAGCTTTGCGGCTACGAGGACCTCCGCGCGGTCTGGGAAGATGCGCCCGGACGGGAGGTAGTGGCCCGGTTCAGGGACGGGGCCGGCGACCCGTTCGACCTGCACGTCCATCGGGATGTCGAGGAGGACGGGGCCGGGCCTCCCTGAGATCGCCTGCTTCAGCGCGTTCGGGAGGACCCTCGGGAGCTGCCTTGTGCTGGTGATCTGCCAGGTCCGCTTCGCAAAGTGACCTATGCCGTTGACGTAGTCGACCCAGTTCCTCCGGTCTATCTCCTGGAAGATGCCCATCCCGAAGAGGTAAGTCTGAATCTCGCCGGTGATGGCGATGAAAGTGGAAGAGTCGACATAAGCGGTGGAGAGCGCCGTCGCCAGGTTGGTCGCGCCGGGCCCGACAGAGGTGCTCACGATGGCCGGGACCTTCCTGTTAGCGCGGAAGTAACCGTCAGCCATGTGCCCTCCCCACTGCTCGTGCTTGGGCGTTATCAGCCTCATTGACTCGGTCTCCTTGACGGCGTCGAAGAGGCAGACGTTCCCATGCCCGGGGATGCCAAAGAAATGCTTCACCCCGGCCTTCTGGAAGAACTCGATCGTGTACTCTGCGCCGTTGTTGCTGCGCGCCATCAGCCGCCGTCGAACTGCTGCGTTATTTTAATTGGACGCGCAGCCCGACGGGGGCGAAATCGAGGTCAGAGGACGGCTTCGGCGACCTTGTGGACGGCCTCGACGATGTCGTCGGAGTCCTCGTCCGATAGGAGCGGGCTGATGTCCAGGTGGACCGCCCGACCCAGAAGGTCCAGGCTCTGCTTGTAGCGCTTGCTGACCCGCTGTATCCCCTTGAAGACGTGCCCCCAGTGCATGAAGACGTGGCCGTCGTTCGTCGATGGGTCGTACACGACTGCAGGATATGACCCGCTCGTCGTCCAGATGTTCTCGGCCCTCAGCCCTTTCTTGAAGGCTATCGCCTGCTCGGGCTTCTTTGTGAAGAATACGAGGGAGATTCCCGCCTCGCCTGCGGGGTCGTTCAGCCGTCTGAACGTGATCCCGTCGATGTTGGAGATGCCCTTCTTGATCTTCGCCTTGTTCTTCTTGATGTCCTTGATGATCCAGTCGATCTTCTTCAGCTGCTCCTTCAGTATCGCTGCTGAGATCTCGTTCATCCTGTAGTTGACGCCGGGGAAGGGCTCAGCCTCGAACTTCAGGCTCTTGTCCTCCCAGGACCTGTAGGGCGTGCCGACGTCGTGGAACATCACGCTCCTGTCGTAGACCATCTTGTCGTCGGTGAGTATCGCACCTCCCTCCCCAGCCGAGATCATCTTGTTCAGCTGGAAGCTGTAGGAGGCGACCTTCCCGAATGTCCCTAGCTTCTTTCCGTGGTAGCTCGCCCCTGCTGCCTGGGCGACGTCCTCGAGGAGCGGGATCCCGTAGTCGTCCGCGAGCTTCGAGAGCGCGTCGAGGTTGCAGGGAGTGCCCCTGATGTGCACCGCCATTATCGCCTTCGTCCTGTTGGTTATCTTCCTCTCGACGTCCGTCGGGTCAAGGGTGAGACTGTCGTCGACGTCCGCGAGGACCGGCGTAGCCCTCGCCGCCACGACCGCGTCCGGACACGACACCCAAGCGTAGGTCGGTATGATCACCTCGTCGCCCTGCCCTATCCCCAACCCGATCATGGCGGTGTGCAGTGCGGCGGTGCCGGAGGTCACCCCGAGCGCGTATTTCTTTCCGAAGTAATTTCTGAGGTCCCGCTCGAACTCTCCGGTGACGTTGAGGAAGTTCGGGCCATAGAAGCGGTACATCGACTTGGCCCTCAGGACCTTCGTCACCGCCTCGATCTCCTCCTCTCCTATGTAGCCCGCTCCGGGATGCATTATGGGGAGGGGCCCGTCTCTCACCGGCACGCCTCCGACGACCGCCAAAGAAGATTTCTTCGCCAAGAAGTTTCTACCATCGCGGCGCCAGATTCAGCTTAAAAATATTGTTTGCATCGATTATGACGCCGTCGTCCGGGTGCAGTTTCTCTCCCGAGGTGGAAGAAGTCGTCCGAATGATGATTTAAAAGGCGGCGACGTCGCCGCCGGACCATGAGGTCTCTGGTCTGGACCGCGCCCTCGGTGATGGAGGTCCAGGAGTCACCGAAACCGGCGCTCCGGGCAGGATGGGTACTGCTCGCCGTTGAGGACTCGGGCATCTGCGGGTCAGAGCTCGGAGCGTTTCTGGGGCACAACGAGCTGCGAAGGCCGCCCCTCGTCATGGGGCACGAGTTCTCAGGTACCGTGGTCGAGCTCGGACCGGAGGTGGCCCAAAAGTGGGCCGGTCAACTCGTCACCGTCAACCCCTTCCTCTCCTGCGGCGAGTGCAGACAATGCCGCATGGGCCAGAGGCAGCTCTGCTATTCGCGCAAGATCATCGGCATCGACTATCCAGGGTCCTATGCTGAGTTTGTGGCGGTCCCCTCCACCGCACTTTACAAAGTCGTTGACCCTTTGATGGGTGCCCTTGTCGAGCCGCTTGCATGCGGAGTCAGGGCCGCGGCACTGGCGGGAGCGGAGGTGGGCGACTCTGTGATGGTCATAGGCGCGGGGACGATTGGGCTGATGGCCCTCCGGGTCCTCAAGGCGAAGGGGGCAGGAAGACGCATCGTACTAGACACGAACCCCGCGCGCCTGCGGTGGGCCACAGAATGGGGGGCGACTTCAATTCTGAACCCGAAGACCGACGACGTGGAGTCTGCGGTGAAAGATGCCACCTCAGGTGAGGGGGTTGACTCGGTGGTCGACGCCGTCGGCTCGGGACAGACAAGGTCGCAAGCGGTAGCGAGCGTGCGTAGAGGAGGGAAGGCAGTGTTCATCGGACTGCATGAGAACGTCTCCAGCTTGCCGGGGAACGAGATAGTCCGGTCCGAGAAGCAGATAATCGGATCCTTCTCATATTCAGACGAGGATTTCAGGCGATCCGTGGCCTTGGTCAACGAGGGCTTCCTGGAGGCCTCGAGCGGATGGCTCGACATAAGGGACCTGGGGACTGGTCAGGAGTCGTTCCTGGAGCAGACGACGGTCTCCGCACCATACTCGAAGATAATCCTAAGGTCGAAACAATGAAAGTGGGGCGGGTGAGCGCCCTTGTGGACACTCGGTGCTAAAGGACTACCCGTGTGAGCAGTACGCGATAGAGCCGAAACTGGACTCTGACAGCGGCGTCATGAACTTCTAGAGACCATCTCGGCACAGCTTCCGCTACCGATCGACGAACGGGTGGTCGGCGCTCTTGCCTCGTCATATCGTCGACAAGCCGTTCTTGACCCCGGCGCCTCTTAGGGAGGAGCGCAACAGGAGGAACGAGGCCACCATCAGGACGCCCGATATGCCGAAATCGGTCGCATAACCAATGTAGTATGATATGTACCCCGAGAACAGGGCGCCTATCACTGCACCGAAGTTGTTCAGCGCGCTGAACCCGCCCAGTACGCCTCCCCTCTTCTCCGGTCCCATGCTCGAGAAGAAGACTACGTTAACCGTGGAGTTCCAGGTCGCCCAGCTGAAGCCACTGAAGGCGTTCCATGCCAGGGCGGCCACAAACAAACCAGACCCGCTCAAGAATAGAGCCAGCAGACCGGTGACCGCGAAGAGTGCCGCCCTGCTGACTATCGAGGCCGCGAGGATACGGCCCACCCCCAGCCTCTTCGTAATCTGCCCCATCCACTGATATGCGAGCATCTGGACGCACACGCTCGCCAGTGAGACTGCGAAGGCTTCGTTGTCCCCGACGCGGTAGGCAAGAAGGAAGGGCGTGAACGGAGTGCCCTGCAACGAGTTTGCAATCATGAAAACGAAAGATGACAGGAAGAGAAACTTCTTCCCTTGGTCGCCTTTGGAACGGAGGATGCGCAAGACCCGTTTCGGGGTCTGCAGCGTAACCGTGGCGACGGTGTCCAGGTTCAGCCGGTCAGTGGTAGCGTGATAGATCCTCGAGAATAGGGTGATGGGATTGGATGTAAGCTGACTCGCCTCCAGGGGGACCTCCGGCTCCGCGACAAGACGGAACGTGAGGAGGATCGAGAAGGCCTCGCACGCGGCGCAGAAGAGGATGAACCCGTTGAGCGGGAGGAAGCTGGACCAGAGGATTCCTCCCACCAGACCTATGACAGCCCCAAGGTTGGCCACCAGCGCCAACATTGAGAACAACGAAACCCAGCTCTTCTTCTCGGAGGTCTCCATCACGAGCAGACTTGCAGCCGTCACGTTGGCCGTTATCACGATCCCCAGGACCCCATACCCAATGGCGAGCCACAGCAGGGTGGGGAAGACGTACATCGATACGAAGACGACACTCATACCAACGTAGGCGACTACGAAGAACAGGCGCCGCCTTGCCAGCCTATCAGTCGCCACCCCCCACAGCCCCTGTGATATCGTCACGCTGATGTTGTACAGCGTGGACATTATGCTGTAGTCGATGACGTTCCCGCCAAGCTGCCTCACGAAGAGCGGGAGAAGCGTGCCGAAGCCGTTCGTTCCGGCGTTCGAGGGTACGACGGACCAAATCCAGCTAGGTCGTTTCTTCTGGCGCGTCGGCTCCAATCGGGCGAACGTCAGGGGGCTGGAGGGGGAGTTCTAATAACCGCGACGCCCGTCTCCTGAACCCGACCCCAGACGAGATAGACGGCCGAAAGGCAGATTCAACCACCGGGAGCGCCCTTGGCGGGCACGCCTGACCCCAGCGACGCACAACACGAAGGAGGCATACATCGCCTGGCAATCGCGATCGCGTTCCTGCTGACGGAGTTGGTTTTGGGCGCTCGAACCTCGAACTGAGACCTCCTAGGTGACGCGAAATACACGCAGGCATCGGTGAGGATACTGGGCCACCGGAGCTGCATCATCAGCGGCATCCTTTCCCACGGTCTGCAACTACGAACATCCGTCTCCCAATGTCTTGGAGGCGATCAGCCTCCTCGTTCGGCTGGGTCATCCTCATCCCGCGGGGCGCTTAGCCGTCGCTCTAACGGGCCGGTTTCCCTGTAGGCGAAGCGGGCGGGTCCCACCTGCTGTAGATCTTGATGTTTTGCGTGACGTCCAGGGCGAATTCCCAGTTCCTGCTCCATTTCTCGAAGTCGTTCTGAACGGCGTCGGGCTTCATTTTGCTGCGCACGAGGAACGACGGGTAGTAGGGTCGGCCGGTCGGCGTGTACGGATGCTGGTACCTGAGGTCCATGCTCCAGCGGATCCTGTTTGAGACGTTGACCCGAGCGCGGTGCAGTATGTAGTTCCTGAGGAGGATTGCGTCCCCGGCCTTCACTGGGACCGGAGTAGGCGCGACCTTAGGTACGGCCTCCGGCACCGTCTCCACCTCAGATAGTTTGCGATGCGGGAGAGGCCCGAGTTTGTGACTGCCGGGAATGACTTCAAGACAGCCGTTCTCGAGCGTAGCATCGACGACGGGTATCCAGAACCCTCCGATGAGGGTACCGTCGGCTTCGGGCCAGAGGACGGCGTAGTCCTGGTGCCACGCGTAAGCGGCGCCCGCCGATTGACTCTTCATGGTCGCCGTCGGTGGGACTATTCTGACGTGCTGGACGGGGCTGCAGAGCAGTTCCGGGCCAAAGATCGACTCCATCACGTCCAGCAGCTTCGGGTTGTGGAGGAACTTGAACATCTCGGGACCCCTGACCTGCATGATGTCCAAGCCTCTGGTTATGTCTGGGACCGCCGCGGCCAGCTTGACAAACCTCGTCTGGAAGGGCTCGTCGGCGAAGGTCGAGGACAGCTTTCCGGCTGCCACCGCTTCCTTCGCCCTCCCGTCTATGATCTGCTCGTATTCCTTCACCACTCCTTTGGTGTCGTCGGGAGTCAAGAAGTCCTTGAGAATCACGAAGCCATCCTTGTCATAGGCGTCCAGCTGCGACTGTGACAACATCTGCGCCCGGGAACCGGGTCACGTTATTTAGAGATTGCTTCGGGGTTATTCGCCCTTGGCGATGCGCAACTTCGGTAGGTCGATCCCATATCCCGACGCTATGCTGACGAGGGACTTCCAAGTCTCCTTGAGGACCGGAATCCCTTCAGTCTTTCTTAGTTCGCTGGTGAGGAACTCAATCTCGCCGGGCAGATAGACCTTGCCAGCACCGCCGGGAGGTGCGGATGCCTTGACCATCCCAGCGAGCCGGTCGAGGTCAGCGGCATAGTCCTTGTAACTTCGGTTGTGCTTGATGTCTATTGCCTGGACATAGAGGCCGCCTTGGGAGTTCTTGTACTTCAGCTCTCGCGACAGCATCCCACCAGAGAGCGCGGAAGAGAACATCTCTACCATGAACATCAGAGCGTAACCTTTGTGACCCCCGAAGGGAAGCAGGGCGCTCACATTCGAGGGGTCTGTGGTAGGCCTCCCCTCGCTATCGACCGCCCAGCCTTCCGGGAGCTGTTTTCCCTGCATCCTATAGAGCTCGATCTTCATCCCGGCAGCACCAGAGGTGGCGCCGTCGAAAACTATCGGGAACTTTGCGTAGGGGAACGAGTAACATAGCGGGTTCGTCCCGAAGACCTTCTCGCGCCCTCCCAGGGGCGCCACGCCGGCGTTGGAGTTGGTGAAGAGCAATCCGGCCATCTTCCGGTCGGCGATCATGATCCCGAACTGCGCCAGCATGGCGACGTGGGACATGTTTACCACCCAGACCGAGCCAATCCCGTTCCGGGAGGCGAGCGCGATCGCGTCTTTCGTGGCCCGCATCGCAACATACTGTCCCGCGCCATAGTCTCCGTCCAGGATCTCAGAAGCAACGTTGACCTTCAGTCGCCTTATCTTCGGATCGGTGTTGATCTCTCCCGACTTGATCGCGTTGATGTAGCGCGCGGTCAGGATCACTCCGTGAGTGTCCACCCCTCGCAGGTTAGCGACCACCAACTGGTCCACGACCGCGTCAGCGTGCGGCTTCTTGAGCCCCGCGCCGGTGAAGCACTGCGTGAGGAACGTCCTCAGTTGCTCGGCATCGACAAATCCTTCGATGAAATCGGGACTACCTTGTGATGGCACGTTGACCGGGTCGGCCGCGCGCCTTATGAGATTTTTCATCATGAGGAAGCCAGACGAAAAGAAATAAGTGAGCTCGAACATCGCCGTCCGGGCCGAACGTGAAGAACCGACTGAAGCGGATGCTCAGAGAGGGTCAGCTCGCGATAGGCACCGAGCTGGCGATTTCCCACCCTGACGTGGCCGAGGCGATCGGGCGGCTTGGGTATGACTGGATTATGATAGACACGGAGCACGCGCCTCTCGACCCTGGGACGGTGCAGGTCCTGCTCCAGGCGATGGGCACGTCGAAGTCTGTCCCGATAGCACGCGTGACGTGGAACAACATGGTCCTCGTCAAGAGACTGTTGGATGTCGGATTGTACGGAATCATCGTTCCGTGGGTCAATACGAAGGAAGAGGCTATCTACGCAGTGCGCTCCATGCGTTATCCGCCGCACGGCGTCAGGGGGTTCGGCCCGAGAAGGGCCGGGATGCTGGACCCTGACTATGTTAAGACGGCCGACAAGGAGCTGTTCCTGGGGGTCCAGATAGAGACCCAGAAGGCGGTCGACAACATCGACGAGATATTGTCAGTTGAAGGGGTCGACGCAGCCTTGGTGGGGCCAGCTGACCTCTCGTTGTCCATGGGCATGCTGGGGAAGTTCGATGACAGCCGGTTCGTCGCCGCCCTCAACAAGGTGATCGATTCGTGCAACGCCCACGGAGTCACGCCGGGTATGCTCGGGACCGACGATGTCGGAAAGAGGGCGCGTATGGGGTTCAGGATGTTCTGCAGGCTAAACGACCTCGGGTTCATCAAAGGGGAGGCGGAGCTCTCCCTGGCAGAGTCGAGAAAGGCGGTGGCGAGCAGCCGATGAAGAACCACCTCAAGAAGATGCTAAAGGAAGGGAAGGTCGCGCTAGGCGCGACGATCACCATCGGTCATCCGTACGTCGCAGAGGTGCTCGGGAGGGTCGGATACGACTGGATTATGATAGACACGGAGCATGCGCCTCTCGAGCCCGACACAGTCCAGAACCTGCTCCAAGCGATGAGCGCTTCGAAATCCGTGCCGGTGGTGCGCGTCCCTTGGAACGACATGGTGCTGATAAAACGGATACTCGACATCGGTGCCTATGGGATAGTAGTCCCGTGGGTCAACACGAAAGAAGAGGCCGAGTACGCGGTCAGGGCGATCAGGTACCCTCCGCTGGGGGTGAGGGGGTTCGGCCCGAGAAGGGCCGGGATGCTGGACCCTGACTACATCAAAACAGCGAACAAGGAGCTCTTCCTCGGAGTGCAGATAGAGACCCAGAAGGCGGTCGACAACATCGACGAGATATTGTCCGTGGAAGGGATAGACGCAGCGATCGTCGGGCCCGCAGACCTCTCGCTCAACCTGGGGGTCCTCTACAAGTACGAGGACAAGAAGTTCGTCAACGCGATGGAAAAGATAGTGAAGGCGTGCAAGAGGCACCACGTCGTAGCCGGGATGCTGGCGGTCGACGACATAGGAAAACGCGCGAAGCAGGGATTCACTCTGCTGAACAAGACAGGGGATTTAGGGCTCCTCATCGGCGGAGCCACCAAATCGCTCTCCGAGTCGAGGCAGGCAATGGCCGGAGCAAAGTCTCCGCCGAAGACAAAACCCAACACCAAAGTGTACGGGTAGAGGGCGGATCGCATATCCCGCGACGGGACAGGTCGATTCGACGCACGTTCGGGCCTGAGAAGAGCTAAAATATGTTGAGCGTGGGATTCAACGACGATGGACCTGGCATTAGGCGAGGGATTCATGTTCAGGGAAGTGCCGTTCGAAAAATCGCTGAAGAAGATCTCCAAGATTGGGTTCGACTCGGTGGAACTCCTTTGGGGCACGAGGTACGATGCTGGGAGTACAGACGACCAGATAAGAGAACTCAAGAAGGCAGTCCGCAAGCACGACTTGAAGGTCTCGGCCCTTCTCGGAGGCGGAGCCCTCGCGTCACTTGACGCCAAGATTAGGGCGCAGGCGGTAGGCACTGTAAGGAGACAGATAGAGATAGCTCAAATCTTCGACTGCAGGATGATCACAGCCGAGATGAGCGGAGGGACATCCAAGGAGCGAGATAAGTGCATCGGATCCTTCAAGGAATCAGTCCGCGAGCTCCTCCCCGCACTCGAGAAGGCGGACATCTCGATGTCGTTCGAGCCGCACCCGGGCGACTTCATCGAAGAGTCCAACATGGGCGCGGATGTCCTCAGGAGCATCAAGAGCAAGCGCATAGGATATCTTTACTGCTGCCCCCACACGTTCGTACTAGGGGAGGACCCGGAGGAGATGATAAAGTACGTCGGAACCTTGCTGAACTTCGTCCACGTCGCGGACACCCATAAAATGGAGAGGATTATCGTGTCGCTGGCTCCCCGCGGCTTCGCTTCACTGGCAGGAGTCCCGGAGTTTGAAGGGCTCAAGGCTCACGAGCACCTAACCCCTGGCCACGGCGAGGTCCCATTCGACAGCGTCTTCAAGGGACTCAAGAGCGTAGGGTTCGACGGCATAATCAGCTGCGTGCCTTTCTCGCCCGACGACCCCGAAGGGGCGGCCAAGGAATCCTTCAAGATAGTCAGAAAGTACATCAAGAGAAAGCGCTAGATGGCCTTCGGGCTGGGCTGCTGCCTCGTCCAGCTCGACTTCGCGGGATATGGCTTCGAAGACTCCCTCGAGGCGATTCACAAAATGATACTGCGGCCAGCGTCGCCGGTGTCAGATCAGGCGGTCGAACTGTTTCATGGCGGACGGGATGTGCCTCAGCACGTCGGATGCCGTGATGTGGAGGCCCAGCTCAAGAGCAGCGCCGACACCTGCTAGTCCGTTGATGAACGCCGCACAGCATGCTGCGTCGAATGGCTCAAGCCCCTTTGCCACGAGACCGGCCGTCACGCCCGTCAGAACGTCGCCGGTCCCCCCTACTGTCATCGCTGGTGAGTGGACGCCGTTGAGCGCGACCCGCTCCCCGTCGCTCACGACATCGACCGTGCCCTTGGCGAGTATCGTTAATCTGTGCTCACCGGCAGTTTTCATGACCCTAACCGCCCTCACTCCTGTCTCGAGCTCAAGCTTGACGCCGAAGAGGCGCTCGAACTCCCCTGCGTGGGGGGTTACGACCATCTTGGCGACGGAAGCGACGGGAAGGATCGACGGTCTCAGGGCGTCGGCATCCACAACGAGCGTCTTGGACTTGGACGCCAGCTTCGTGAGAGCGTGGGTCAGTTCGGCGGGGTTCTGAGGACCCAGACCGGGGCCCACCGCTATGCAGCCGAGCTCGGGTAGCCACCCCGCGAGCCTGTTGGCGTTCCCCCGGGTGAGCTTGCTGTCGGGCATCGGATAGACGATGATGTCCGGCGACAGCGCCCGTATCGAGGGAGCGATGAGAGCAGGGACGGCCGCGTAGACCAGGTCGAGCCCGGTTCGGAGCGCGCCCATCGCGGCCAGGTAGGGAGCGCCGTGGTAGATTCTGCCTCCTCCTACTATGCAGGCGGTCCCGTTCATCCCCTTGTGCGAGTCCCTCGAC
Organism: Nitrososphaerota archaeon; assembly: GCA_027886865.1. The sequence goes on along the minus strand of JAPCJR010000017.1, from coordinate 12,617 downwards.
CTCGGAGGTATCCGCTCAGCCACGAACTCCTTCGTGATGGTGAAAGAGTCCATCGACGGCACGACCTAGAAGTTGTAGTGCCTCTGCACGGGGGGCAGGGAGACGAGCGACTCCACCGGGCAGTTCAGATTGAGCTTCTCCTTGAGCTTGGGGAGGGACTGTTCCATAGAAGCTATCGTGAAGATCCCTACTACCCTCGCCCGGGCCTTCTCGGTGAGCTTGACCAGCGCGTCGATGGTTATGCCTGACCTGACAAAGTCGTCGACGATCAGGATGTGCTCCCCTCTCTTGATCAGGCCCTTCTGCAGGTAGAGGTACTTCACAGAGTCCGGAGAGTAGACTATCCTCTGCTCGTAGAACTCCTCAGCGCCGAGGTCTCTCTCACCCTTTGCTATGGCAACGTTGACGTTGAACTCGTTGGCGACCTCGACGGCAAGAGGGACCCCGTCCACCTCCATCGTTAGTATCTTCTGGACCCTCGAGGGGCTGAACTCGCTGTAGACGACCTTCGCTATCTGCTTCAGAAGACCGACATCGATCACGGCCCGGGTCATGTCGTAGGAACCGTCCGGGCTTATCTTGATCTGGTCTGCTACGACCTTCCGCAGGAGCTTCTCGCGGAAGACGGCCACGAACTTCTCCGACCTCGCGGCGCTCGGAAGGACGTGGCCTCTAACGTAGCGGCTCAGGATGGGAGCGGAGAGCCCGAGGATCGCCGAGAGTTCCTTGTAACTGTAATTCTTCTTCAGCGTGGCCAGCAGCTCTACCGAGGAGATGCGGGCCTTCACGTCGGCGACTCTGCTCATGGCTCCACGCGCAGTATTTTGCACATAGGTGTAGAAAAACATTCTCTCGAACTACGGAGATTGAGGCTTTCGTGCATCATCAGTGGCCGAGTATCATGCGTATCCACGTCGGGAGGAAGGACTTGTCAGGATAGTAGAGGAAGAACCAGAGGAAGACGCCGCCCAGGATTACGTAAGCGACCTCGCGCGGGAACCAGCGCCTGGTCAAGATGTATGCGCACCCGATGGCGATGGCCGGGATGGCCGGGAGGAGGTAGAATGGGTAGGTCACCCTGCCGAAGTAGTAGATCACGAAGTACGGGAAATAGGTGATCGAGAACCAGAGGAGGGCGAAACGGGCGAGCTTGAACGCAGGGTCGGACGTCGGAGCCTCGACGACGGGCTCGGCCGGTTCAGGAGGTGATGCGGCGATCACAGGCGCGTCGTCCATCGAAAGGTCGGCGGAGACGGCAGGGACCTCGGGGAGACCCTCGGTGGCGGGCACGCTCACCCGTGTTCCACGCCACTTCTTGTAGGCGAGGTAGACGACGTAGGGGGCCCACAGGAAAGTAAGCCAGATCTCGAAGAAGTTGGGCACACCCCAGTAGCCGAGGGACACGTACGAGTAGGTCCCGTTGACGGTGACCCTGGTCACGAAGTACCCCACGGCCGAATAATAGGTCATCCAGTTGAGCGGCGTGATCGGAGCGTGAAGCACCTGGTCGATCCATCCCTGACCCTTGAGCGACGCGCCGTAGCTGAGTATGTACCTTATCTCGTCGAGGAAGGTGGTAGCGCTGCTGTTCCCGAAGAGGGTGGCGTAGAGCTGCAGTCCGGCGATGAAGACCAGGGCGGCGACCACGAACACCTGGACGGATGACAGGAACCTGAACCGCCTGCCCCCATCACCGTAGAGGAGGTTGTAGACAACTAGGAAAATCACCATGAAAATCGCGGTCTCCTTCGAGAGAGCGGCCAGACCGAGGAGTATCCCGGAGAGGGCGAATCTGTTCAGCCTCCAGATGCGGAAATTGCCGAGGTAGACCAGGAACGCAAGGAGCGCGAAGAATATCGCTTGGACATCGATCACGGCTATGCTCGAATGGGCAAAAAACAGCGTCTCGAACGCCAGCAGGAAGGTGGCGAAGAGCGATAGCGTCGAGTCGCGCGTCACCCGCCAGCATATCGCAAAGAGAACGGGGATGCTGGCCGTGCCGAGCAGGACCACGAAGAACCTCCAGCCGAAGTCGTTGTCACCGAAGAGGACTATCCCGGCCGCGATGAACGCCTTCGAGAGGAACGGATGTTCGTAGTTGCAGTTGTCCGCGTATGGGCCGCACTTTTCGCCGGTGAGGAGGGCCTGCGCTGCAGGAATGTAGTAGATCTCGTCCATCACGCACCCGTCGACGGCCTTTCCGCTGTCGAAACAGGACGAGGTCGGGGGCTCGTTTATCGTGTAGAAGTGGGCTACCAACACCCCGGTGGTGATCAGCATGACCACCATCAGGGTCTTCCGATGGGTGGGATAGCGCAGCATGAACCAGAAGAGGGCCAGGACCAGCGACGAGACCAGAGCGCCCGCGAAGATGTAGAGGAGAGGGAACATGACCACCACCTCTATGTTCAAGGGGTTGGCGGCGTGGAGGACGATCACCACGAGGAGGAAGGCGAGGTCGAGGAACGAAAGACCGGCGAGGAACATCACCCAGAATCTCAGACCTGAGTAGGACCGTTCCCCTCCCATGGCCGCGACTCGATTCCGGTTCCGATATTATCGTTTGCCCCAATGGCTAAAGGTGGAAAAGCTCTAAAAGGGCGCTGTTAGCCGCGCTCAAAGAGACTTGTCTACTCTAACTTTCCGAAGATTTGGTGAAGAGCTAAACGCGTTTGTCGGTAAGTCCGTCTCGGTAACCACCACGGACGGCAAGGAATACGGAGGGATACTCGTCGGCGTCGACGAGAACCTCAGCATGATTCTGGACAGGGTGACCGGCGCTGGAGAGAACGTGTTCAAGATTGCGCTCAACGGCAACAACGTCAGGGAGATCAGGCTGACGGCAAAGCCATACGACTTCAAGGCCCTCGGAGAGAGGATGAACAGGACCTTCCCGGGTCTCGTTGCGGTGCGAGAGGATATCGGCGTGATAATGGTGATGGACAAGATCAAGGTCACGGACAAGGGCGTCGAAGGTACCGGCCTGGCTGCCGACAAAGTCAGGACGATCTACGACGAATACATGCGCGAAACGAAGAAGTAATTATTCCGAGGACTTATTAAGACTCCGCGGTAGAACTGGGTAGGAAGGGTGACGATTGATCCGCCTGTGGGCAGCTCCGAGCATCAACGCCGTCTTCGGGTCGGGCACCCACGTGTTCTTCTCCGCGTTCAGCAGAGACACCCCCGACGGCAGGGCCCCAGCGGCGGCCTCCTCCGGGATCGACCCGGCGTACAAGCGCGTCCTGATGTACCTCCTTGTCGGCTCGAAGGGCGGTCACAACAGGGTACAGATGATCAAGCTTCTCAAGGACGAGCCCATGAACGCGAACAAGATGGGGGAGCGGCTCGGCCTGGATTACAAGACCATCCAGCACCACCTGAAGATACTGCAGGAGAACAACATGGTGGTGACGAGCTCGGCGGGGGCCTACGGCGCGATGTACTTCCTCACTCCGTACCTCGAAAAGAACATCGGCGTCCTCGAGGAGATATGGGCGCGATTCGGGAAAAGGTAGAAATACGATGAAACGAGGTTTCACTCTCTGATGTTCGACGTATTCTGGATGAACGTCGCGGCCGTCTTTGCGCTGGTCAACGTCGGCTTCGTCGGGGCGCTCATCTACGCATACACCCAGAGCTGGAGACAGTTCCACTCCAGTTTCACGGCTAGCCTCGTCGTATTTGCCATCTTCTTTCTCGTGCAGAACCTCGTGATAGTCGTTTTCTGGTACGTGCTATACACGACGGTCTCCGAGCCGATAGTGCAGGCCGCTGCTCCGTACCTGACCGCCGTGAACGCAGCGGAGGCCATCGGGCTCGCCATGCTGACCCGGTCGACCTGGAAGTAGCATCCATTGGGGCCAGATTTGGGAATGAATCTGGCCAATCGATAAATGCGATAGGCCGTCGATTGATTCCATGACTCAGTACATAGCCGACCTGGCTGGTGTCTGTGGTTGTCAGTGGGGAGTGACGGGATCCTCGCCCGAAGAGGTCGTGCAGAAGACGGTGAAGCACGCAGGCGACGCCCACCACATGAAGGAAGTTCCCCCCGAGATAGCCCAGAAGCTCAAGGCAGCAATCCGGCCAAGCATGTAGGAACGAAGGGGGACGAGCCAAGACGTCCCCTGACTCTCTTTTTTCGAGACTAACCTTCCTGTGATCAGCGTCGTGAGGATACATCCTCTACCAGATGTGGGCCTGATTTGGGTGCAAAGTGGGAATTTCTCTAAATAAGAAAAAAGTCGCGGTCGAATGATGAAAGCAGCAACTGAAAGAACAGCGATATCCACAATGGTATTTGCAGCAACGGCAATCGTCCTGATCATAGTGGCCGCGGTGGCCTTCGGCCTCTACGCGACCAACTCAGGCAAGACAACGACATCAGCTTCGACATCCACTACCACAATCACCTCTACGCTGATGCAGGAGCTCCAGAGCGGCGGCTTCCTCAACTCCCAGACCATCAAGTTCGGGTACACGCAGGCGCAGGTGTGCACACCGTCCGTGATCTCCTTCGGATTCAACTCCACCCAGGCGACGGCGGCGGCGGGGGTTACCCAATGTGAGGTCGGAGCGGGCAACGGAACCGCCGTATCCGGCGCTGTGCCGGTCTTCGTGCTGGTGCCTGCATACGCGGGCCTCTCAGTCTTCGGAGTCGTCAAGCTCGGCGCATCCAGCCAAGGATACCCGGTCTTCGACAACCAGGTCGTCGTGACGCAGTGCGGCGCAGGCGGCACCAATGCATCGTGTCCAGACCACCCGACATATCTCTACTCGCCAGATTTCACTGCGGTAGAACAGCACATCGGAGTGACCAACGGTGTCTTCGGGCTCCCTGAGGGAGTCCTCCCGACGCCGGCCCACGACCACGTCGTGACCTTCCTTGACAGCACCTCCATCCCGTGGTACATGGTCGCCGTCCTCGTATTCGACCCGAACGTGATGCCGAACGCGATAACCGGCCAGTGCCAGCAGATAGTCAACTCCAACCTGACGGACCCAATCCAGAACTGCCTCAACAGCGTCAGCGCGATATCGGCAGCGCTCACCACTCACACCACAGCGACCGCGGCGGCCAACTCCACACAGAACAACCCGATTTACGACACCTTCGGCGGAGTGTCCACGCAGGTCCTCATCCCGGGATTGACCATGGTGGCAGCAAACTCGCCAGCAAACTCGAACCTCTTCCTCTACTTCAACGACGTAGCGGGAGATCCATACGCATAGGATATACGGCGGGCGCAAGCTCGCCTCCGAGCTTTTTTCTCGCGGCCCCTTTGCAATCATATTCATCTTCGGGCCGTTTACAGTTGCCGGCGAGACCTCAAGGGCGGTAGGGGCGTCATCCGATTTGGGACAATGGTTTTATCTGATGCTGCAGTCAGAGAACCATGGAAAAGCTCCAGCGAGAGCAGCTCCCCCCGGGACAGGTCTGGGGCAAGAAGTGGGTAATCTACGCGTTCAACGGCATTCCCAAGGTGACGGCGGCAGAGTGGAGGCTGAAGGTGACGGGCCTGGTCGAGAAGCCGTTGGAGTACACCTACGAAGAGTTCAACAAGCTCCCCATGGAGAGCTACATCAAGAGCTTCCATTGTCTTCTTCCAGATAGTATCGTCTATGCAAACCCTGAGCCAATGAGGATTGCTGACGTGAGGGTTGGGACGAAGATCATTGGAATGGACGGCAAAAGACATAGTGTGAGTCGGCTGATTTCCAAACAACATGACGGAGACGTGATTGGTGTAAAGGCAGGCTATCTTCCTCCCGCGCTCATGACTCCAGATCATCCGGTTTGGACGGTCAGAGGTCATCCTGGAGTTGGGAAGAGCAGAAGCAAGCGCAGGCAAAAAACCTTCGAACATGGAGTGAACGCCAGTTGGTTGAGGGCTGATGAGCTGAAGCGAGGGGACTACGTATTCCTTCCGCGATATCGTCAAATCTCTAACAGAAAGACGGTGAAGTTCAACGGGCATACCATCCCTTTGGACGAACGACTGTCGGAACTCATCGGATGGTATGTAGCAGAGGGCTCAGGCGCGGACAGCACTCTAAGCGGCATCGGATTCTCCCTTAATGCGGATGAGGTTCAAGAGGGTGAGAGGATAATGCAGCTTCTAAGAGAAATCTTCGGTTCGAATCCCCACGCTTATACGAATGAGAGAGGTACGCTGTTGAAGATAGTCGCAACGATGAGCGACTTTGGTAAGCTAGCGGCGACCTTCAAGGCTTGGTGTGGACTACAGGCAGAAACAAAGAAGATACCGGACTTCATCCTCAACTCCTCCGAGAACATATTGAAGCCATTTCTTCGAAGCGTTCTCTACGGTGATGGCCATTCGCCCGTTTTCAAAGGCAGAACCGGAGTCGGAACTGACTTCTTCGACATAACGACTAGCTCAACCAAGCTGGCGTACCAGTTAGTGCTCGCCTTCTCCAAAATAGGCGTGGCCGCGGAGATGGTGAATCATCAAGGGTCGGTCAAAATAGGCTACAGCATCAGAGTTCGCAGCGAAGCTGTACGCGGACTCCTTCCGGACTTCCCAATACGCGAAAGGGTAGATAGATCCCATTACAAAAAGATGCAAGAAGGGTTCTATTTTCCAATCACAAAGATCTGGAAGGAGCATTACAAGGGGACGGTCCATGATTTCCAGGCCCCGGGTTATACGATGTTGTCCCCTTTTGCGACGAAGGACTGTGTTACCCGCTGGTCGATTGAGAGGCCCCTATGGGAGGGCGTCCCGATCAAGTACCTCGCCGACACGGCCGGTGTCAAGCCTGAGGCGACCTGGGTGATGTTTCACTGCTACGATGGTTATACGGCTCCGATCCCGCTCGACGACGCCCTGCGGGAGGATTCCATTGTCGCACTCAAGATGAACGGCAGCCCGCTTCTTCCGGAGCAGGGATTCCCGGCGCGGCCCTTCATGCCTCACCTGTACGGCTGGAAGAGCGCCAAGTGGCTGAAGGAGATCGAGTTCATCCCTGAATACGAAGACGGTTACTGGGAGATGTACGGCTATCATGAGAGGGGCGACGTCGACACAGAGGAGAGGTTCAAGGGCGACGGCTACAAGCCAGTTGCGCGCCGGGCCTTCGGTACGGTCTGAGAATCAGCGCTCAACTGACCCCGACGAGCGCCCCAAAGAACCCTGAGATGCAGTCCCGTATCGAGGTCAGCAGGGTGTGGGTTATCTTGCCTCCGCTTCGTGCCATGCGCGAGAGCCTCTGGATCCGGAAATATATCGGCGGATGAGGGTCGAACCTCAGCCAGTCGAGGAACCTCATCCGCGGTGAGTATCTCTCGTAGTAGAGTTGCGTGAAGCCTATTCTCGTGAGCGCAGAGGCTAGAAAGCTCGGCCCTCCGAGGACGACCGCCGACTCGGTATCCGCTCGCGTCTCAAGGAACTTGCCCACGAGATAGACGATAGAGAAGGCGATGACGAAATAGAAGAGCCCGAGGGCAAGGAGGACCGGGAGCCAGAGGTAAAGCCCTCCGAGGTACAGTACTGACGTGACAGCGAACAGGATTATCGGGTCGCGCCCCTTTATGTGTCCGAATTCGTGGCCGATGACGGACTCCAGCTGCTCGTCGTTTAGGTCCTCGAGTGCGCCGGCGGTTATGGTGATGGAAGCGTGTCCGGGGGATATTCCAGTGGCGGCTGCGTTGTCAGTGGGAGAGTTCACCATGGTTATCTTGGGGATGGGGAGGTGGAACTTCTCCGAGACGTCCTTGACGAGGGCATAGGGGTTCCTCGTGGTGACCTGTATGTCTTCTACTGAGACGTTCACCATCGCCTTGGTGAGCACTTCGTGTATAGCGAGCTTGGTCTCAGGCGAAGAGAAGTTCCCGGCCGAGATGGCTCGGTCTATGGCCTCCTTGATCACGCCGACTACCTTCTTCCCCTGTAGCGAGAGCGATTGGAGGACTTCCGGCGAACAGTTGACCCGGACGACCGCAACCTCAGGATGCTCCTGGGTAACGCGTACAGCGCCAGCCCCCATCATGAGGCGGTCCGCGAAGATGAGAGCAAGCCCCTGGACGGCGAGAATCGCTATGATGGCATTGTCTCCCAAGAAGATTATGAAGATGAAGCTCATCGCCATGAGGATCAGGAAGAGGTTCGCGGTGTTGCCGGCGAAGACGCGCTTCATGACCTCGCGCCTGACGTTCCCTGACGCCTGTATCGGCGCCTCTGCGGCCTTGTGGCCCACGGAGAATACGAAGTTGAGGCTGGTCGTCTTCGCATGGTTGAGGAAGGAGGTCACCAGGACCTCTATGTCATCGGCGATCCGGTCGCAGACCGGGGGAACCCTCGCGTCTTGAGGGTCAAACCCCGAAAAGTCAGCGCTCACCACGGCCGGCGTGATGGTCAGGGTCACGGTCAGGGACGGGAAGCCGATGGGCAGAATCATCTCGCTCCACTTCATGGGGTCAATCGTCCATTGGAAGTGCCGCCCGGTAGGTCCTCCTCCGGCGCTGAACCCGCCTCCCTGCATGAACCGAATGTTGGGAGTGAGATAATGAGTCTCGACGAAGCTCGCCAGCCCCGAGACCGCACCTGCTGGGACATCCCTCTGAATCTCCACGTGGTAGGGTTCAGCCAAGCAAGCTCTTCCTTATCGCGAAGCGGGCGACTACTTAAGACGAACGAGGAGGAAGAGCCTCGCTCGTCGGTACGGAACGGGGATGCAAAACGGTGCGCTGTGAGTAGCGTTCAGGTCAGAAGACTTACAAACCGACCCGGCGGTGTGCGTCCCAAACCATGCCGATCTCGTTCGAGGTCAAGGAGACAGACCTGATGGGACGCGTGGGCGTGTTGAAGGTGGGAGGGAAGAGTATCGAGACCCCGTGTCTCGTCCCGGTCATCCACCCGGTAATGCAGGACATACCTATCGACAAGTATTCGGAGCTCGGGTTCGGGGCGCTGATGACCAACTCCCTCATAACGTACAGGCGAAGACGGGAGGAAGCCATCGAGCAAGGGCTCCACAGGATGCTCGGTTTCGATGGCGTGATAATGACGGATTCGGGAGGCTACCAGGTCCTCCAATACGGGGCGGTCGACATCACGCCCAGCGTCATTGGGGAATTCCAGTCCGCCATCGGCTCCGACCTCGCGGTGACCCTCGACCAGCCGACGGGTTACTCCCTCTCTCGGGATTACGCGGAGGAGACGATGAAGGTGAGCCTGAAGGGCGCCCGCGAGACGATCAAGAAGTTCCGGAGCAGCGCGACCACCTGGGTGGGGCCCATACAGGGAGGCCTGTTCCACGACCTGGTCGACGAGTCGGCCAGGGGCCTCCTGAAAGCGGGGTTCGAGATTCTGGCGCTGGGCAGCCCGGTCGAGATGATGGACAACTACCTCTTCTCCGACCTGGTGAGGATGATAATAGCGGCGAAGAAGGCAATGCCCTTCTCGGTACCCATGCACCTCTTCGGCGCAGGGCACCCGCTGACGCTCCCGCTCTCTGTGGCGCTGGGCTGTGACACCTTCGACTCGGCGAGCTACGTCCTCTTCGCAAAGCAAGGCAGGTACATGACCGAGAGGGGGACGCTCCTGCTCGAGGAGATGGCCTACCTTCCCTGCAGCTGCCCCGTCTGCAATTCTACGACGCGTAGCGACCTCGTACTGATGGAGAGGCAGGAGCGCGTGACGAAGCTGGCCCTTCACAACCTGTACCTCCTGAGGCAGGACGTGCTGCGCTGCAAGCAGGCGATATCCGAGGGTAGGCTCTGGGACCTCGTGGAGGAGAGGGCCTCTGCGCACCCGCGCGTCGCCACCTCGTTCAAGGAATTCGTCGCCAACAGCGACTGGCTGGCCACAGGGACGCCGTTCATGAAAGACCGTGGGCTGCTCGTCAGGAGCGAAGCCGACAGCAAGAGACCGGAGCTCGGGCTCGTCAGGACCCACCTTGATCCCATAATGAAGAGGAGGGCTGAGCGCGCAATACTGGTCCCCGAGGACAACGACAAGCCAATCATGAGGACCGCTGCCTACCAGAAGCTGATCAAGCTGATGAAGGACGGTCCGTACGACGTCTACAGGCTGCACTCGCTTCTTGGCCCTTATCCGGCGGAGCTGGAGTTCGTATACCCGTTCACACAGACCGTGACCGACGCGATGCCAGGGAGGAAGGAGGTCAGGGAAGCCGTCTCCCGCCTGCGCGGGATGGGCTACAAGTCGGTGACCATATGCAGGAAGCCTAGGCCGAGAGACGACGTGAGGCCTGGCTAAGAGTAAATGGCACTAGACGAACCGCGGTCCTTCTCCTTCTGCGCAAGACCACTCAGTTCCCGCTCTAGCTCCTCCGCACCCTTGATCAGGGGTGCCGTCGAGACCTTGAAGTCATATCGCTCAGCGAGGAACTCGACCGCTGTCGCCGCAGCTCGCGGGTCGACCCTTTCGGTGTTGGAATAGGCCAGGATTGCGTATGCTGCCGCGTCGTGTATCTGGAGCGTGTTGAGCAGTATCGCCACGGGCCCCACTATCATCTTCCCTTCCTCGAGGATCGGCTCGTCGTCGAACTGGGCCCGCTTCACCATCGCATCGGTGAGAACCAGCCTGTAGTCGGGCCCTTCGGTGCGCAGCGATTCGTCCAGTCCGCCGATGAGGGCGACCTCGTTGACTCCTGTCTCGACTATCCACTGGCCGAGCTCGCGGAAGAACCTGTTCTCGTTCTCCCTCAGAGGAGGGACCTCGGCCTTCAGGAATGCCAGCTCGCCGCACACGTATATCTCATAGGGGGTGGAGATAGCGCCGTTCAGGGTGGAGGAGACTGCCGGGGCGTACTCGGAGTCCACGTAGAACGCACGCCTGGCCTTGAGCTCCTCTATCAGGAACTTGACTGACCAGTAGCCGGTGGCGCCTATCCCGTGGAAGCCTGCGATGAGGGTGCTCGCCTTCAGCTTCTTTCCCTCGGGCAATATCCGGATGGATGACAATTGTGCCCTGCCGCTCCCGTCCCTCTCCTTAAACTCATCTGTCTCCGCACGCGTTCTTCAACGACGCCGACCCGCACTCATACAGGGAGGTAGCAGCAAAGGACGCGTGGGAGCTCACGCTCGAGCTCTTGAGGAAGAACCTGCAGCAGAGCTATCGGAGGAGCGGTACGGCGAACGGCCGCCCTTCGAGCATGCGTCGGTCCGACAGCCCTTGCGACGCTGGCGTTGATTACCAGCAGGTGTATCCGATGACCGGAAATCATTCTCTCCCCTCATAAGGCTCTCCGAGAGTCGCCTGCGCCTACCAAACCCTTAAAGAATGGCCGGCGAGGTCGAAAAAACAGCTTATTGTTATGCAAGTTAAAGTACTCGGAGCTGCCCGCCAAGTTGGAAGGTCGGGCTTCTTGGTCTCCCACGGAAGCACCAACATCCTACTAGACTACGGAGCGATGACGACTAAGGAGCCGGGGTTTCCCGTGCACGTCCAGCCGAAGAGCGTCCAGGCGCTGGTCCTCAGCCACGCGCACCTCGACCACTCGGGCGCGTCCCCAGTGTTCTTCATAGGCGGGGACAAGGTGAAGATGCACTCCACGCCTGTGACGCAGGAGCTCTCGAACCTTCTCATAAACGACTTCATCAAGATATCGGGGCCGTACCTGCCCTTCGAATATCTTGACCTGCTCGCCATGGAGAAGAGCACCGTGCTCCACGACTACAAGCAGACCTTCCAGGTAGGCGAGATGACGATCAACTTCTATGACGCGGGACACATCCCCGGATCCTGCATGATATCTGTCGAGGCTGGCTCGAAGAGGCTCGTCTACACCGGCGACATCAACGGTGCCGAGACCCAGCTGCTCAACCCATCCACAAAGGACGTCGGCGAGGCAGACATGGTAATCACAGAGAGCACGTACGCGACCGCAGACCACCCGCACAGGGCGGAGGTCGAGAAGGCATTCGTCGACCACGCTAACGCAGTCGTCGAGAGGGGAGGGGTCCTGCTGGCGCCCGCATTCTCAGTAGGGAGGGCGCAGGAGCTCGCCATGACGCTCCACAAGAACGGGTTCAAGCACCAGATAGGGATGGACGGGATGGCCCTCAAGGTGAACGAGGTCTTGTTCCGCCACCAGGAGTACCTCAAGGACCCGGAGCTGTTCCGCAGGACGCTGGAGCGCACCGAACAGATCTCCGGCTGGTCCCAGAGGCGGAAGTTCATCCAGAGGCCGGGTGTGATCATCGCGCCCGCTGGGATGCTGGTCGGAGGCGCGTCCGTCTTCTACAACGAAAGGCTGTCCCAGAAGGAGAAGAACTCCATTGCGCTCGTGAGCTTCCAGGTGCCCGGCACGGCGGGCAGGACGCTCCTCGACAGGGGTCTCACGCTCCTCAACGGCAAGCCCGTCCAGGTCAAGGCAGAAGTGAAGAAGTTCGACTTCTCCTCGCACAGCGGGAAGAGCACGCTGCTCTCGGACCTAAAGGGAATCAAGGGTTCGCCCAGGTTCATGACGGTCCACGGCGAGGAGGAGAGCTGCGTGAGTCTCGCCGACGAGCTGCACACGGAGCTGGGCGTAGAGGCCTTCGCCCCAAGAGTCGGCGAAGTATACGAGGTCTGATAACCCATGGGTTCGCGGGAGCCCGCTAGAAGGTTTCCCGCGAAGAGCGC
>JAPCJR010000049.1 GCA_027886865.1 Nitrososphaerota archaeon | reverse complement strand
ATGATGCAAAGCGCCAAGGGCGAAGAAATCCTCGAACTACATCAGAAGACGACAGGCATGACAATCAAGGACATAACACAAACCGGAATCGTCCTGGAGATGAACTCCTCAGGAGAGGCGAAGGGCAGGTTCCACGCCAAGGGGTTTGGAACGGTGACGGTGACGCAGGCCATGGACGGGTCGTCCACGTGGCAGGGGAAGAACATACTCACGACCAATGACGGGGACATGGTAGTCGGTTGGGGAAACGGGACGGGAAAGCGCACCGGCGCGACCAGTACCCACTGGGAAGGATCAATGAATTTCATGAGCCAATCACCCAAGCTGGCGTGGCTCACCGGCGCCAAGGTCTGGGGTGAAGGCGATGCGGACGACGCCAAGGGCGAGTCCCACGCCAAGTTCTACCTGCAAAAGTAGGTAGAACCCTCCGATCCTTTTTTCGCCTTAGCAAGTCAGCATTGCTGACTACTCGCCCACCTTGGATTCGCGTCACTGGTCTCGTGCCGATGGCGAGAAACGGCCCCACGCTCGTCGCGACCTGCACGCTCATCCTCCTGCAGGGACAGCACATGAGTTCCGGCTTCATACGCGTCTCTTTGGAAGTCATAACGCCTAAATATTCAGACGGGCGTTTTCCAGTCTTGGCATGCAGGGAAGTAAGGTCCTCGCAGTCCTCCTCGTCACCGGCGTTCTTCCGTTTATCACACTGATTCCAAGCGCTTCCGCAGGGACAATCACCGACCTCACAACGGCGAATGGTGCCACGGTCTGTCCGACGACCATCGGGGGGACGTGGAACTCCGGCACGGACACGTGCACAATCAGCGGCAGCTACACGATAAGCAGCGGCAATACGCTGACGGTCGACACAGGGGTCATTTTGACCATCTCAGGAACCGGGTCGCTCACCGTCAACGGGATTCTCAGCATAGTCCAGTTGGTAATCCTCGACTCCGGCGGCGTGATAACAGTGAGCAGCACAGGGACGATCAATAACGCCAACGGGTTCGACATAAGTGGAGTCGTCAACAACCACGGCACGATCAACGACAATGACGGCGTCATCTTCATCGAATTCCCCGGTGCGCTCAACGACTATGGGACGGTGAACGAGAACAACGTCGACGGCTTCTCGGCCATCCACATAGGGACAGGCGCGTCGTTCACCGTGTTCTGCGGGGGCGTGTTCAACAATCCGCCACCCGCTGTGGTGTATGGAATCGTCACGACACAGGTATGCACGGCAAACGGCGTGCCCCAATTCCCGTCGCTCGGAGCATCCGGCGGACTGGGCCTAATGGTCGCAATCTCGTTGCTCGCCCTCGTCGCTACCAGAAAGAGCGGCATTTTCGGGTCGCGGGCTGCTCCAAATTAGCGCTTAGGAACCCTGAGAGGTAGACACGAACACTGATTGCTCGCCTTGCTGTCTCTCCGATTTTCATCATCATAGGACTAGCCGTACTGGCTCTTGCCTTTCCCGTCGCTCCCGTTCACGCCCAGCCCGCCGGCTCGTACACCCAGTACACGCTGGTCATCGAGTACTCGACGGCGAGCGGCTACACGCCCCAGAACGTGAACGTCACCTGGACCAACACCGATGACTGCGGGTCCTTCAGCGGGTTCGGGGCCGGGGCGACCTGGGACTGGGGGGCCGGCGTCGGCGCGTCCCCATGCACCAGCTCGCTCCCCAGCGGCACCATCACGGTTACCGCCTCTGCGGGCGGCACGGTCCTTGCGAGCTGCACCGATACCAGCGGGGCCGAGACCTATGGCTCTATCGCCGTGTCCAACAGCCTGGCTGAGTGCACGACCGACGGGACCGGAGTGAGCATAAACAGCTTTTTCGCCCAGGCCGTCAACGCCTCGGGCAACCCGATCGCGGCCCCTTCCGGGAGCAACTACGACTGGATTATCGCTGTGGTCGTGATCATCCTCCTGCTACTGATTCTCTTCATTTGGTGGAAGAGGAAGAAGGGCCCGGTCGCTGCTATGCAGGCGGCCTCAGCCGCTCCGGCATCCGCGGCCCGGTTCTGCCAGAGCTGCGGCGCCCCTGTGGAACCGGGCACAGCTTTCTGCCCCAAGTGCGGAAAGGCGCTGTAGGCGAGAACGGCGAAGAGACCAACATCAGACTTTCTGGTTCTGCTGCGTTCTCGGGTCTTATCCACGATCGCGCATCTTGCTGGCATCGACTCTGAGGATTAGGGTCGTTGTCCCGTTCCCCTTCACCGCTTCACCTGCCAGCCCTTTCTCCTCGGCCTCGGTCGTTTGTTGAGAGCGACTCTTCGGCCCCGGAAGAGAACGGTCGAACCTCAACCGCCCTCTCATGGAGAGGTTCAGGGCCGCGTTGGCGTCCCTGTCCATCCACTTCTTACAGTCTTGGCACCACAGCATCCTCGCGCGCGCGGCATCATCCCTTTTGGGACTGTGAGTCCTCTCCCCACACGCCGAGCACTCCGATGAGGACCCGTAAGTGTCAGACCTTGTAAGCGGAATCGTGGTCACGCCCTTCCATGCCGCCTTGTATTCGAGCATCTGCTTCGCCTTCCAGTGCGGCCACGAGTTTAGTCTGAACCGATGGTCGTTCCCTTGACCGTTGCCTCTCCGGTACATCCTCCTGATGCCGGTCAGGTCTTCGAGGGCGAGCGCCGCGCCGTTTCTCGCGGCGGTGTCGACGATGAAGTTGGTGGCCTCGTGGAGCAAGTTGTCCGTCCTGTCTTTGCATCGCTTCCAGTATTTGCCAGCGAGCCGTCTTCTGACCCTCACATCATTCCTCTTGAATGAGCCGACGACCTCCCTCGTCATCTGCCTGACCTTCACGGCTTTCGTCATATCGACCCGGATTACGGCTCCCGCGTCTCCAAAGGTGAGGTTCTTCTCGTTGCGATCCACGCCGTATACCCTCCTGACGGGGAGGGCCTCGACCTCGTCGGAATAGCAGAACGAGAGTCGGTCGGGAGTTATCGTCAGGCTCCTCATCTTCTTCCCTTCAAGAGCCTTGATCGTGTGCGGGTTGAGCTGGACGTCGAAATACCTGTCACGCCTCAACGGCACGAAAAGCCGTCCCTTCATGCTGATGAAGAAACCTGAGACTATACAGACGGCCGGCCTGAGAGACTTCGGATGCTTCGTCTCAATCTCGCGCTTTTCGCTGTTCTTCCTGCTCGCGACCACCCCGCAGGCCCTCCCGATCGCCGCCGTCTTGTAGCAAGAAGGTAGTTTCACATCCTTGAGCGCCCTGTAGAATCCTTTCATTCCCTTCCTGTTGCAGATCGCATGCTCCTGAGCGTATGCTATGGCGTTATAGGTAAGAACGAGGCATTCGCTGAGCATGTTCCGCAGGCCCTCGCCGTCAAATGGCTGGCTGACGCACTTAGTCGCTCTCAACGGGTGTAGAAATCAATTCAGCTATAATTGCACCCACTTTTTTTGCAAAGACCCGAAGACGCACCGGAACCGACTTTCTGAACGCTTTAATATCTTGGCTCCCCTCTGACAACTAGTTTGGGACTGAGACCGTCGGCCG
>JAPCJR010000004.1 GCA_027886865.1 Nitrososphaerota archaeon | reverse complement strand
TGGACCTGAAGGGGTCCCAGGCCCTATACTCTTTCCCTTCTATCCTGACGAGGTCTTCGCCATACGTTCTCGCGCCCGGGACGAGGTTTCTTGTAAGGACCTCTCTCCTTCCGGCCTTTTCCAAAACGAGGACGTTTGTCATCTCTGAACGATCTGTCTGCGACGAACCCCTCTTTTGGCTCCTTATACTTTACCCTGATTTCGTCGAGCCTCTTCTCCAGCGTCGCGGTGAGCCCTCCCTCCTTCTCCCCGCGGTAGTAGTCGATCCTCGCGGCTATCGCTATCTTGTTCGCGAGCGCACGCGCTATCTTCCCGCGCTGCCACTTTGGTGCCGTGTGGACCGCGTCGTGCTGGAACAGGATGCCGTGCTTCGGAGGCCTGGCGCCCGTGCGGAGCGCCCTGAACAGCGCCTTCTCGGCGCCGAGGACCTGGATGGTGCTCGCGGGTAGGCGCGCCAACCTGTCGAGCCCGCCCGCCTTGGCTATCAGCCGCGCCCCTATCGTGGCCCCCGCCACGTCTGTGGTGTTCGGCGCGATCCTCTTCATCGTCGACTCCACGTAGTCCGCCAGCTTCTCCCTCTCCGCGGAGGCGGTGATCGCTATGTGGGCGAGCCCGACGACCCTGTTGACGTCCCGCTCGGTCACGGTGCCGCCCTTCGATTCGGCGGCCGCGACCGCTATCGCCTCGACCTTCTTGTCGCTGAAGCCCTTCCCCTGCAGCCTCTCTTCGCTGAAGTTCTCTCTCGCGCCCAGCTCTACGACCAGTTTGCACAGAAGGACGTTGTCTCCCAGTAGGCCCTGCAGCTCAGGGAAGTGCAGTCCGTACCACTCGGTGACCCGCTCGGAGGTGACGTTGAGGAACTTGTCGAGCTCGTCGAGCCCCTGTATCCCGTGCACGAGCTGGAGGTCCTCCCTCGACGACGTCGCGGTTATGCTCTCCTCCGCGGCTGCGACCGCAAGCTCCCTAATCATGGCGAAGGCGGCCGCCTCATCGGGTGCGAAGCCCGCCAGTACCATTATCGCTAGCTTGCGCGAGTTCAGCTCGTCCCTCTCCGTCTCCGAGAGCTGGGACGAGGCGACCCCGAGCTTCACGAGCTCCTCGGCAGAGCCCGCATCCATCGTCCCGATGTAGCTGACTCCGGCTTGCTTGGCCTTCTCCGCGATTATCACTAGGTTTTCACTTCTGGAAACGCTCCCCTTCTTCTCGGAGAAGAGGACTTGATTCCCGCGCAAGACTACGAGTCCTCCTTCCGTCTCGAACAGGACGGGCTCTTCGGTCAACGATATTCGCTCCCCGCCATGCCGTATTATGCTTAAAGGTTATCTTGGTTTGTTTCCGCGCGGCTGGAGCTTGGTGGAACGATCGCTGAAGGTCTCGATGGCGGGTATGAGGCTCGAGAATCCGCTGTTGCTCGCCTCGGGGGTCGTCGGGGTGACCGTCGACAGCCTCATCCGGGCGATCGAGTCCGGAGCGGGCGCGGCCGTCTCCAAGTCTATAGGCCTCGAGCCGCGCGAGGGCTACAGGAATCCGACGCTCGTTGCCACCGACAGCGGTCTTGTAAACGCTGTCGGGCTCTCCAATCCCGGAGCTCGCATATTCTCGGAGGAGCTCTCAGCGGTGAAGGGGAGGCGCCTGCCCTTGATCGTCTCGATATTCGGCGGAGGCCCGGTCGAGTTCGGCCGGGTCGTGGAGCTGCTCGACGGGAACGAATTCCTCGCCTACGAGCTGAACCTGAGCTGCCCACACGTCGAAGGCGTCGGGACGGAGATAGGGCACGACCCGGAGGTGGTCGCATCCGTCGTCAAGGCCGTGCGAGCGAGGACCAAGAAACCAATCTTCGCGAAGCTCTCAGCCAACACCCACAAGATAGTCGAGGTCGCAAAGGCGGCGGTCGACTCGGGGTCCGACGGGCTGACGGCTATAAACACGATGAGGGCCATGACGATAGAGGTCGAGACCAGAAGGCCGACCCTCTCGCACAAGTTCGGCGGCCTATCCGGGGCGGCGATCCGACCGATCGCCGTAGCGAGGATATACGAGCTCTATCAGGCCTTCAAGGTACCGATAATCGGGTGCGGCGGCGTCTCCACGTGGGAGCACGCGGTCGAGATGATGCTGGCGGGGGCGGGCGCCGTCGAGATAGGGACCGCCCTCTACCAAGGATACGGGGTCTTCCAGGAGATCAACCGCGGGGTCGAGAGCTACATGAAGCGGAAGAAGTTCAAGAAGGTGGAGGAGATGGTTGGACTTGGACATAGGTTCTGAGAAGATAAGGATGAGGAAGATCCTGAAGAACGTCAGGGAGACCAGGAACATCAACTCCGTCTTCTTCACGGACGAGGCGTGCGCGTCCGCTAAGGCCGGGCAGTTCGTGATGGTCTGGGAACCCGGATACGACGAGTTCCCGATGAGCCTCTCCAACTACGACGCCAAGGGGGTCTGTTCAGTCACAGTCAAGCCGTGGGGGCCGGGCAGCAGCGAGCTGGTCGGGGCGAGACGCGGTGACCTGATAGGGGTGAGGGGTCCATACGGGCGCCCGTACACGGTGGAGAAGTGCAACGCGCTATTGGTGGGAGGAGGGACGGGACTGGCGCCGCTCCTTCCGCTCGCAAGGGCGTTGACAAAGGCCGGGAGCAGGGTCTCGGTGATAATCGGGGGCCGGTCGAAGCCCGACATACTCTTCGAGAAGCAGCTCAAGCGGATAGCGAAGAGGAAGAACCTGTTCGTGACCACCGACGACGGGAGCTACGGCAGGCATGGGTTCCCGACCGACCTCGCTGAGGAGCTGATCGGCGAGCGTAGGATAAACCGTGTCTATACGTGCGGTCCAGAGATGATGATGCGCAAGCTGTACGACATCGCGGCGAAGGCGGGCGTGGAGTATGAGGCCAGCCTCGAGAGGAGCATGAAGTGCGGGATGGGCATCTGCGGGAGCTGCACCATCGGGAAGCGGCTGCTCTGCCGAGATGGGGCCATACTCAGCGGAGATGCTCTAAAAGACTCGCTCGGCGAGTTCGGGCTGCTCCAGAGAGACGCCTCGGGGCGCTACATCAAGGTCTGACAGCGCGCGCACAGGCAGGACTTTGACGAAGGCCTGACCAGGATTGCCTCCGGCACTCCTTGATTCCTCGAAAGCTTTTTACGAGCTCGCACCCTCTCCAAGACGACACCAACTTGAGCATGCCCTTCAAGAAGATAGTCGACCTGGCAGTACCTATGACCCACATGAACACGCCTGTGTATCCCGGCTACCCTCAGCCCCTGAGGACGACCTTCTCAAACATCCGCGACGACGGATATGCGTCATACGTCTGGACCTTCGTAGAGCACGTCTCCACTCACGTCGATGCGCCGTTCCACATGGTCGAGGGTGGGACGACGGTGGACAAGATGCCGCTTTCGCACTATATCGGGCACGGAATCGTCCTCGACTTCTCCAAGAAGCCAAAGAGGTTCCAGATCAGAAAGGCCGACGTCGAGAAGGCGATCAAAGCAGCGGGCCACGCCGGAGAGGTCGGCAAGGGCTGGATAGTGCTGTTTCACCTCAACTACACCTCGAAGAACACGACCCCTGACTGGATGGAGCACCCCGACATCACCAAAGAAGCCGCAGAATACCTCATCAGTCTGGGCATCGAGGCGGTCGGCATAGACGCGCCCGGGCCCGACCATCCGCCTTTCGAGGCCCACAAGACCCTGCTCCCGAAGCACGTCGTGATATTCGAGAACCTGAACAACCTGGACAAGCTTTTGGGCAAGGACTTTCTGTTCGTCGGAACGCCCATCGCATTAGCGGGCGGTACAGCCGGCATAACGCGCCCCGTGGCCCTTGTAATGTAGAGAGCTGAGCCGTCTTCTACTCTGGCGGGATTTCCTTCAGCGCCATCCCCAGGTTCATCCCCTTGCCCTTGTGATACTGCGCGCTCACGAAGTATATGGCGAATCCTACAGCGACCAGTCCCACCGCCAACACTTCACTGAACGAGTCCGCCGCGCCGATCGCAGGGTTATTGTAGGCTATGGCTGCCACGTACGCGAAGCCGACCGCAACTGCGATCCCGATGATGGTCACAATGGGTATACCGGCGACCTTCTTGGCCACCCATCCCGGCGCCTGCGCGAAGAGGTCTTTCTTGATGAACGGGAACGCCGCAAGAGCGAGGCCGGGTATCACATAGGCCGCGCCCCAAAGGACGCTCCCAAGCGTGAAGTACACCGAGTACCCAAGGTATGCGTAGAGGTACGACAGACCGACGCCCATTATCACTATGACCACCACCGAGAGATAGGCCGTGTGGAAACGGGAGCTAATATCAGCGAACTTGGTCGGCAGCACTCTATCGAAGGACCACGCGAAGAAGTACTTGCTCGGGATCCAGAAGTACGTGAAGAGCGCCCCGATCGACCCGAGGATGTAGGTCACGAACATCACCGTTATGAGCGCGTTGTTGGGATACGCGGCCACAGCGAGCATCAGGGGCTGGGAAGGCGCATACGCGAGCGGGTAGGCGGTGCTGCCGGTCCCACTGTTGTCCCAGGCGTGCCCGATGATCGTCATCCAGTTGCTTCCTACGGTGTCGAGCGTGAGCGTGGAGGTGATCGACCAATAGAGGATACCAAAGATGAGGGAGAGGAACAGGGCTATCGGTATCGCCTTCCTTACGTTCTTGATCTCTCCGGCGAACCCGTTCGCGTAGTTGCCCCCGAACAGGAAGAGGAAGGCTAGGGGCAGGGCGAGGACGACGCCGCTGAAGCCTGTGGAGAAGGCCGGCATGCTGGCCGAGCCGGCCGTCTGAAGTGCGCTGTACGTCAAGCTCGGGTTTCCAGCTGCGAGGAACGTATTCCAGTTGCCGATGAAGGTCGCCGTACTCGTCGAGGCGAGGATATACCACATCAGCCCGATCCCGATGATCGCTGCGACCCACGTGACGTAGAGGATACCCTTGATGAAGCGCGTCCCGAAAAGTGCGAAGAACCCGAAGACTATGGTAAAGAGACTCGCAAGCTCCAGGGTCCCGAGAGGGCCGCCGAGAAAAGTACCCAGGCTTGTGAGGCTTGCAGAGCTGGATTGCAGACCCAGAAGAGTCAGGGCAGCTGAGATAGCATACGAAAACGGGCCTATCTCACCGACGTACGCGACCAGGAAGATGATCACCATATAGAAGAGAGCCCACGCAAACCCTATCGAGGGGTGGAATATCCTCCCTATCCACACGTAGTCGTTGCCCGACCTGGGCATCGTAATCCCTATCGCCCAGTAGGCTAGCATGAGGAAGACGAACGGTATAGCCGCGACGAGAAGTGTCAGCGGGAGGTTCGCGCCCAGCGTGTTCCCGTAGAACCACGCGAACTGCGTCGTCGTGAAGACGAGCGCGAAGACCATGACCGAAGCGAACAGAACTGTATCTAGTGCACCGAACTCCCTCACGAGCCCAGTTGCATCTCTTGCAAAATACTTCGTCGGATTCTGCAACTTAACATCAATCCAACGCCGCCGCGATATATGAAGATATTGCCGCGATATGAGCGGCGATTTGAAAGTACATTCATCCTCGACCTTTCATCTGGATGCCTAGACTTCGAAGGAGTGAACGGGGTAGTCGGGTACCCGTTCATCTACCGCGCCGCATATTTTTTAACGCGGCTGCTCCCGTCGGTGCGTGAGTCCTCGGTCCAGCGGCCTCGTGGCATCCGCCCATCCTCTCGCCTCAGCGGCCGGGGTGAAGGCCATGAAGGCCGGAGGCAACGCAGTGGACGCGGCGGTAGCTACCAGCCTGGTCCTCGGGGTGGTCGCGCCCGCATTCTCGGGCATAGGAGGGGGAGGGTTCATGATGGTCCGCCTCAAGGACGAAGAGACCCTCTACATCGACTATCGCGAGACTGCGCCGCGTCGGGCCAAGGCAAACATGTTCGAACTGGACGCCGACGGCTCCCCGAAGGATTTTGCGAACAGCATGGGTCATCGCTCGGTCGGTGTCCCGGGCACCATAGCTGGCCTCTCGTACGCGCTCGAGAACTACGGGCGCCTGAAGTTCGCGGACGTCGCTTCGCAGGCCATCTCGTTCGCCCGCAAGGGCTTCGAGGTCAGCCCGTACCTTGCGGCGATAATGTCGAACAACACCGACAACACCATGCAGAAGTTCAGGAGATTCCCAGAATCCGGAAAGGAATGGCTGCGAGACGGCCGGCCATACAGAAAGGGGGAGACCAAACTCAGCCCGAACTTCGCAAAGACGCTAGATGCCGTGGTGAAAGGAGGACTCGACGCCTTCTACGCCGGCGAGGTGGCCAGAGCTATAGCAGGCGAGATGTCGCGGAACGGCGGCGTCGTCGACGAGGAGGACCTTGCTGACTATTCCATCAGGGTTAGGAAACCCGTGAAGGGGACCTACCGGGGGTTCGAGGTGCATGCTATGCCTCCGCCAAGCATGGGAGGGACCGCGATAATCCAGCTCCTGAACATCTTCGAGGACCTCGACCTGGGCGGTATGGGGCTCAACTCAGCGGAGACGATAGCGACGGTGGCGAAGGCCCTTGCGGTGGTCTGGCCCGACCTCAAGAGGCAGGTCGGGGACCCGGCCTTCGTGAAGGCGGACACAGACAGGCTCGTCTCCAAGGAGTACGCGGCGAAGCTGTGGTTCGGACGGGGAGAGAGGGGCGCGGGCTCCGACACGGCCGCGAAGAACTGGACCACGCACCTTAGCATCGTCGACAAGGACCGGAACGTCGCCGCCGTCACCGAGTCGCTGGAGTGTTACTTCGGCTCCGGGGTCGTCGCCCCGGGCACCGGCTTCTTCCTCAACGACACGATGCACGATTTCGACGTGGGGCGGGGCGGCCCGAACGCCATCGGCGCAGGCAGGAGGCCCGTCAGCAACATGACGCCCACGCTGTTACTCAAGGACGGGGCACCCTACCTCGTGGCGGGCAGCGCCGGCGGCCCGAGGATAGTCACCGCCATCCTCCAGACGATCCTCAACGTCATCGACCACTCGCTGGAGATACAGAAGGCCGTCGACGCGCCGCGCTTCCACTATCAGGGCTCGGGGTCGCTCAAGGTCGAGAGCAGGATCAAGCCCACGGTCAGGCAGCAGCTCCACGAGATGGGCTTCGACTTAGAGACGCCGAACTACGTGCAGATGAAGCCCGGTTTCGATGTCTACTTCGGAGGGGTGAGCGCCGTGCTCGTCGGTGAGCGCGGCGAGCTCAGCGGCGGGGCCGACTCGAGGAGGCAGGGCTCGGTCGCGTCGTACTGAGAACCGTTTATTATTTCGACCGGACTAAACCAGACGGCGTGAAGAAGGCCGACAAGGTCATCGAGAGGCTGAACCGGGCGATCGCCGCCCCCAGCAAAGTGATGTACTATCCGCTCATCGTGAGGGAGGCCCACGGGTCCACCGTGACCGACATAGATGGCAGGGACTACATCGACTTCAACGCCGGATGGACGGTCGCGGGAGTGGGATTCTCCAATCCGGAGGTGGTCGACGCCGTCGAGCAGGAGCTGGCCCGCTCCGCCGGACTTCCGGGCGGCACCTTCCCAAGCGAGACCACGGTACGGTTCGCCGAGAAGCTCATCTCGATGACTCCGGGGGGTTTCGACAAGCGCGTCTGGTTCGGCCACTCTGGGACCGACGCTTGCGCGGCGGCCTACAAGCTCTTCCCCGTGTCCACCAACCGAGAGCGGGCCGTCACGTTCTTCGGGGGCATGCACGGGGTCGACCTGGCGGGGCTAGCGATGGGCGGGATCATGTCCACGTCCAGATATCGCGTCCCGAGCATGGTCTCCAAGGTCCCATACGCGTACTGCTACAGGTGCCCCTACGGCCTCGAGTATCCGAGCTGCGGCGTATACTGCGCCAGCGGCTTCATCGAGGAACAGCTCTTCAAGCACGTCTGCCCGCCCGACGACACCGCCTTCATGCTCGTGGAGGCGATGCAGAGCGACTCCGGCGACGTCATCCCGCCCAAAGAGTATCTCCCGAAACTGAGGAAGACCGCCGACAAATTCGGGATCGCGCTCGTCGCCGACGAGGTCAAGATAGGGTTCGGCAGGACGGGCAAGATGTTCGGCGTCGACCACACGGGGGTGGTGCCCGACGCTGTGGCGCTTGGGAAGTCGATCGCTTCAGGGATACCCGTGGGGGCGCTGGTGGCCAGAGAGGAGCTCTTCCCCCAGGGCTTCGCATACTCTACTCTCGTGGGGAACGCGATAGGGACGGCGGCCGGGATAGCGACGATCAACATCATCGAGCGAGACAGGCTGCCCGAGAGAGCGGCGAAGCTGGGGAGGTCCTTCAAGAAGAGGCTGGAGGAGATGAAACAAGACCACCCGCTGATCGGGGACGTCCGGGGCGAGGGGTTGCTGCTCGGGATAGAGTTCGTCAAGGACCGGAAGAAGAAGACCCCTGCGCGGGTCGAGACGGCGAAGATAGTCTATCGTGCCTGGGAGCTGGGCCTCCTGACGGTGTTCGTGGGTGACGACGGCAACGTCATTGAGCTCACTCCGCCCCTCGTCATCACACAGGAGGAGCTCGACGCGGGTGCCGAGATACTTGACCGCGCAATAGGGGACGTTGAGAAGGGCCGGGTCCCGGACTCCGCAGTCCGCGGGTACACCGGGATGTAGCGGGTCACCAGGGCTTGTAGACGCGCCTCGCGTTCTCGGCGAGGATCATCTTGGCGGCCTGGTGCGCTTCCTCCTCGTCATAGACCCCAGTGCGCACGAACGTGCCCAGCGACTCCTCCAGCACCTGTCTTCCGATCTTGGCGCCGGCCCAATGTATCTCCGGTATCACCACCCCGTCGGAGCCAAAGACCACCCTCGCGGGCGGGGCCATGTCCAGTATCTGCGTCGTCTTCTCTATCGCGCCGGGGACGCTGGCGAACGGTATCATCTCGGAGAGGTCGACGTAGACGTTCTTCAGTGCGTTCGCGTAGAACGCCGCCTCCTGGGAGAACGGATACCCTCCATGGATCAGGAAGACCTTGGTCTTCCACGTCTCGGGGTCCTTGAGCAGCCCATAAAGCTGCATGGGGTTGGACTTGTCGAAGACGACGTCGATGTCCCCCATGCCGGCGTGGACATGGAAGGCCGTACCCAAGTCCCTGCACATCGCGATCACCCGCCTCACGTACCAGTCCCGTATGTGCTTGACGTCCCGCGCCCGCGTCGCCTTTGAGCGCTTGTAGTCCTCGAAGACCTGCGGGTCGGTGGTGTGGTCAATGTGAAGCCCCGTCCTGTAGGCGATGACAGACTTGAACGCGACGGCGCCTTGCTTCTTGGCGGCGTCGGTTATCGACTGGTCGAATCTGGCGACGAAATCGTCGAAGTCCTTCGACTCGTCGACGGCGGTCTGGAACCTGGGCTCGATCCTTGCCACGCGCCTTATCGGTACGGAGACCTTGTCCTCAAACTCCTCGAAGTTGTTCCTCGCTAGCCCGCTCCCCACAGAGACCTCCGAGTAACCGTCATCGACAATCAGGCCCTCGATCCGAGCGTCGAGGAGCAGCTCCGAGCTGTACAGCCAGTAGTCGGACCGGGTCCTCTTGTTCCGCGCCTCGATCACGTCCGTAAGATGGGGGCTGCAGCCCAGGAACCTGGCCATGTGGTGGATGATCTGCCTGCCCATCGGGGTGAACTCTGAATGTATGACGTTCTCCGGGTCCTTCGCTTCGTCCGCAGACAGGCCTCCCATGTTCATCAGGTTGATGAACAGCTCCTTCGTAATCTCCTTGGTATCGTCCGACCAGGGATGGCAGTGATTGTCTATTATCGGATAGGACGAGAAGTCTAGCTTCAACGCTTCATCCATCGGCCTGCGGCGGTCTAATATGCGTTCCCGACGGCCGCCTTCTCAGCCGGCTCAGTAAAGGTCGAGGAGGTTGTCGACCTCGTACTGGGTCACCTTGTCGGCCATCTGCGCGGCCTCCTGCTCCTTGTTCTTCGCGTATTCCTCGAACATCACGTCCCCCATGGCCTTCCTCAGGCAGTCGTCCTTCTCGAACTCCGAGATCGCCTCGGTGAGGGACCTCGGCATTAGCGCTAGCCCCTTGCTTTTGATCTCCCTGTCCGTCAACGATGACAGGTCTACCGACAGCGGGGCGCCGGGGTCCGTCTTCTTCTCCACTCCCTCCAGACCGCAAGCCAGGATGCAGCCGAGGGCCAGGTACGGGTTCATCGCGCCGTCCGGGAACCTGCACTCCAGCCTCGTCGACTTGCCCCTCTCGTCTGGTATCCTGACCGCCGCGCCCCTCGCCCCCGCGCCGTAGACAGCGGCGTCTGCGTTCCACTTGCCCGGTAGCAGCCGCTTGTACGAGTTGGGCATGGAAGCGGCCACGGCGGACAGGGCCGGCAGGTGGTCGAGGAGGCCGCCGATGAAGTGGTACGCCAGGGGGCTGAGTCCCATCTTCTCGTCCTTCTCGTCCGCGAATAGGTTCTTCCCGGTCGCGTTCCACATGCTCATGTGGAGGTGCATCCCGTTCCCCCACCAGTCGTGGCCTATCTTCGGCATGAAAGACGCGATGTAGCCGTGTTTCCGGGCCACCGCCTTGGTAGCGTCCTTGAAGTAGACGATGTCGTCCGCCGCCTTCATCCCCTCGTGATGTTTGATATCGAACTCGAGTTGTCCGCGCCCACCCTCCACGTGACCCTTGGTCGTCTCCACGTTGACCGAGCGCAGCGCAGCGACCAGGTCTGTGATGAACTGGTGGTGGACGTTGAACCCGTCCTGACTGTGCGTGAAGTAGTTGTCCGCTTTTACCGGCCTCCCCTCCTCGCGCCTCAAGAGGTGGAACTCGCCCTCGAAGCCGACTTCGAAACGATACCCCTTGGCAGCCGCGCGCTCGAGGACGCGCCGGTAGAAGCTCCGTGTGCAGAGCTTGGAGATGCTCCCGTCCTTCTCGTGGAGGTCGCCGAGGAAGCGGCCGACCCCGCTCGTGTAGCTTGGAATCACGAAGGTGTCCGGGTCCGCCACTATCGCAAAGTCTCCCTGCGAGATGTTCATCGATGCTCCCCGGACCGGCTGGTCGTTGTGGCTGTATGCGAAGTTGGCGCGCGAGGTCTTGACCCCGACATCAAGAAGGGAGTCCAGCTCTCCGCTCGTCGTCGGCTTCATACGAGCGATGCCGGTGAAATCGACGTAACTGACGCCGAGCATGCTGACGTTGTGCTCCTTGATTGCCCGCCTGATCTCGGAACGCTGCAACTGGCATCAAGTGCCCCCGATGCGCTTTAAGCGTTTCCGAGGCCTGTGGGATGGCGCGCTCGAGGCCGCTACATCTTGAGGGTCTTCAGGAACTTCGCGAGTTCCACGAAGTTGGGGTTGGTCTCACCCTTGGAGAAGCGCACCGTCGAGTCCCTTCCGTTCAAAGTGACCCTCTTCTCGGGAGTGTAGCTGGTCTCCGTGAAGAATACCACCGCGTAGTGGATGCGCCCCTTCAGGTTCTCCGAGACGAGCTCGGGAGTGGCCATGAACTCGCCGGTGAGGAACGCGACCCCGTCCACCCAGTTGACGCTCGGGGTCCCTCCCTGTTTCTGGGCCTCGACCTGGGAGGCCACCCAGTTCAGAAACTCCTGGACCTCGAGCTTCCTGACCTCGTGAATTATGATCTTCTGGTACGGCAGGTATTCTATCTCGACCAATGCATCGATCGCTGCCGCAGCTCGCCACGACGTTGCGAATTAAGGCTAGCGCAAGGCCGCCTTAGAGCTTCGCGCCGCAGCCGCTGCAGAACTTCGCTCCTGGGACGTTCTCCGTCCCGCACGCGGCGCACTTGACCGGTCCGAGCGGCGCCCCGCAGTTGTTGCAGAACTTCCCGCCTCCCGAGGGCTGGCCGCACTTTGGGCAGACAGCCGGGATCGCGAATTCGGGCTGCGGGACCGCTGGCGTCTTGGTCGCCGCGGCGGCATCGACCGTGCAGAGCGAGACGTCCGCCTTCCAGTCGTTGTCACAGACGTATTTCTGGCACTTGGGACACTGGTGGAAGTGGCTGATCGCCTGGGCATTGGCCTTCTGGAGCGCCGCATCGTGCTCCTTGTTCCATTGGGGGGTCTGGTACGCCTGGCCCCCCAACGCGCCGGCCAGCGAAGCCTTGTTCGAGAACATCCCGCCGAACTGTGCAACCTTGTTAAACACCGCCTTCTCCCTCGCCTCTTCCGAGGCCACGAATGGAGGCTCATATGGGCTGCCGCAGATCTCGCACTTGAAGATGAACTGGAAACCTTGCTCGGTGCTCTTGTCCTCAAAATTATTGTTGAAGGATTGCATCACGCGAAGCAGCCCGCCCGGTAATAATAAGCGTTGGTCGGACGCGGCGCGTCTCGGGTCGTTCGGCGCGCATCAAGTGATACGCTAAGACTATATACCTCTCAGTGGACGAGAGAATCAAATCGGTGCATTTGGTTGCCAACTCACGGAAGTCTCACTAAAGCGGGGAAGGTAAGAGGCCAGACTCCGAAAATTGAAGGTAAGGTCCACAAGAGTAAGATTCCAAAGGTCAGGAACAAGATGACCTACGTCAAGAGATTCACCCTCAAGAGAAAGCCCGGACAGAATTGGCAGCGAGTCTGAAGCAAACAGACTCAGTTTCTGAACAGCAAGCGCTTCACGAACTAGCGGAGCTCATCCTCTCCGGCGAGGTGGACGAGCGGTCCCAGTTGGAGAAGAGGAAGAAAATAATCGCGGTGAAATACCATCTCGACAAGTTCATCTCCAACTCCTCCATCTTGATGACGCTCCCCGAGGGCGAGCGAGATCGCTACGGCGAGCTCCTCCGCATCCACCCGAGGCGGAGCGCGTCGGGGATAATCATCGTCACCGTGTTCTCGGCACCCTTCACCTGCCCCCACGGCACCTGCACGTTCTGCCCTGGTGGCCCCCGAATCGGCACCCCCCAGAGTTACATGCCCGATGGGCCGAGCCAGCGGATCGCCAAGGGCCTCAATTACGACCCGTACCTGCAGGCCCGCCGGTCGCTCAGGAAGTACTACGAGAAGGGGCACAGCACCTCAAAGGCCGAGACCATCATCGAAGGCGGGACCTTCATCGCTCTTCCCATGGAATATCAGCTCCCGTTCGTCACGAACGTCTACGACGGCTTGAACGGTTTCAAGTCTCCCTCGCTCGAGGAGGCGCAGCGGGCGAACGAGACGGCCGCGAGCAGGTGTGTGGGCCTGACCATCGAGTCAAAGCCCGATTGGTGCGAACCGGAGCACATCGACCTGATGCTCACGTACGGGGTCACGCGCTTGGAGATAGGCGTCCAGAGCCTTCACGACGGACCGCTAAAGCAGAGCAACAGAGGGCACACCGTCGAGGACACCGTGAAGGCGTTCCAGGTCGCGAGGGATGCGGGACTGAAGATATGCGCGCACATGATGCCCGGCCTGCCTGGCTCGAACCCCGAATGGGACCTCGAAGACCTCAAGCGGCTCTTCGCCGACGAGTCCTTCCGCCCGGACATGATGAAGCTCTATCCGACGCTGGTCGTCCGCGACACCGTCCTCTCGAGACTCTATCAGGCCGGCGCGTACAAGCCATACGACCTCGAGTCTGTGGTCGAGCTGCTGGCCGAGATGAAGGCCCACATACCTCGCTGGCATCGCATAATGAGGATAATGCGCGAGATCCCCGAGAAGGACATCGTGGCGGGAGCCAACGCCGGAAACCTCCGGGAGCTCGTCCTCAGGAGGGTCGCGGAGAAGGGCTCCCGGTGCAACTGCATCAGGTGCAGAGAGGTCGCGCTCGAGTCCCCCGCCGACCTCGAGGGGGACGAGCTGACGCTGACGAAGGAGGAGTACATGGCATCTGGCGGCAAGGAGGTCTTCGCCTCATTCGAGTACCCCAAGTCTGGGAAGATCGCCGGGTTCATCAGAATGCGGCAGCCTTCGGAGGGCGCCTACCGGAAGGAGATGGAGGGCTCGTGCGTAGTGCGTGAGCTCAAGGTTTACGGGACCGTAGTCCCGGTAGACGCGAAGAACGAGTCGGCCTGGCAGCACCGGGGGCTGGGCGCGGCATTGCTCGGGGAGATGGAAAAGGACGCGAGGGAGCGTTTCGGGGCGAAGTGCATGCTCGTGACCAGCGCCGTCGGGACGAGGGAGTACTACAAGAAGTTCGGCTACACGCGCCTTGGGCCGTACGTCGCCAAGCCGCTCGCTTAAGAATCGGGGCCACTGGACCGTCGTCCCTTGCAGAAGATCAAGAACTGCCTCTTCGCTGACGACGTGCTCTACGACCCGGAGAGGAACGTCTGGGCGCGCTTCGAGGGCGACGAGGCGGTGCTCGGCGTCGACACGGTCCTCGCTTGGCTCAGTGGACCGCTGACGTCTGTCTCCTTCAAGGATGTCGGGACGGTGGTCGAAAAGGGGAAGAGTCTGGGTTCGACGGAGGGCCCGCGCCACTTCGACACGGTCAGGTCACCCCTCACGGGCAGGATAACCGAGGTCAATTCGCTCTTGAAGGAGAACCCGAAGCTCCTCAACCAGGACCCCTACGGAAGTGGGTGGTTCGTCAAGCTCGAGCCGCTGAAGCCGGACGAGAAGAAGGCGCTGCTGGCGATTGGCCCGGCGAAGAGCGCGCTGGAGGGAAAGATAGACGAGTTCAAGGTGAGGTGCTTTGCCGCGTTCCCGGACTATGAGATGTTCGAGATCGGTTCCGAGTGCGCAGGCGTCCTGGTAAAGCTCGACGACCTCATCTCGCACTCGCGCAAGGGTACCGTCGTGCATCTGGTCTCTGACGACGTCACCGCGGAGATAGAGCTCATCGCGTGGAGCGACAGGACTCACCAGGAGATACTCGAGACCCGCCGCGAGGGCAACCTCTTCCACTTTATCATAAAGAAGTCCCACTAGGTTGGAGTGAGCAAGGCGCGTCGTCCCAGCAAGCCACCTCCGAGAAGACCTCCAGGGGCTGGGCCCTCGCATCGGCGCTCACAGCCTGCTCGCTCTGGGGCGTCTCCGCCGTGGCCGCGCAGTTCATCTTCGAGGCCTACTCGTTCCCTCCTTTCGCGCTGGTCGCGATCAGGATGCCGCTCGCGGGCCTGATACTCTACGTTGTCTTCAGACCCGCCCGTCCGAGGGCCCTGCTGGGGGTGTTCCTCATCTTCTCCGTGGTCGGCCTCTGGGTGGTCCAGTACTCGTACTTCCTGACGATCGCCTCCTCTAACGCGGCGACTGCCACCCTGCTCCAGTTCCTCGCGCTGCCCATGATAGCGGCGTATGAGATCCTCGCCTCGAAGACCCGCGCCACGGCGGTGGTGCTCGCGGCAGTCGCAGTTGCAACGATCGGCACGGCGGAGCTGGTCGCGGGCAGACCGAACGGGTCGCTTGCGCTGCTGATCACGCCGGTGGCCCTCGCAGCGGGACTGCTCACAGCCGGCTCGGCCGCGTACTACACCATCGCATCCAAGTCGCTGCTGAAGAGGTACGGGTCTGTGACGGTCACGACATGGGGGTTCCTCTTCGGGAGCGCCGTCGCGCTACCGGCCGGCTATCTGCCTCTCTCGGGTTACGCGATTCCGAAGGCGCCAGGGGGACCACTTGAACTCCTCGCCCTGGTGCTATTCATGGTTGTCTGCGGGACCCTCTTGAGCTTCCTGCTCTACTTCAAGGCGCTCGAGAAGATAACGCCGACCGAGGCGGGGATCTCGGCCGCCATGGAGCCTATCACCGCGGCGGTCGTCTCCTTCCTCGTGCTTCACGTGGTGCTGACTCCGTTCCAATATCTCGGAGGACTCCTCATAATCGGGGCGGTAGCGATTATCGTCTTCAGGGCAAGGTTGCAGCTCTAGCTTCCCTGCGGCGACCTCGAAGAGCCCCGCGGAGCGCTTTCAAGACCTGGGCGCCTGATTCCTAAAGGAATAAATAACATCGGGCGTTACAGCAATGCTGCCAGAAAGTATGACGACTTCCGAAAAGGGAGCTTTCGTACGCGAGGCAACGGGCCTTACGCGGCAGATTGGCGTGTTTGACGCCTTCATCGGAAATATCCTCGCGATGGGCATCGCGTATTTCTTCGTCTTCGAGTTCTTCGCGACCCTGCTCTTCCCCGGGGTCGACCTGCCCATCACCATCCTGGTGACGCTGATACCTGGTGTGGTGGTAGCGCTGCTCTACTATCTCTTCACGGTCGCGATGCCGAGGACAGGAGGCGACTACGTCTGGACGAGCAGGACGCTCGGCGCGCCTCTAGGATTCATGACCAACCTGGTCCTCACGTTCACCTGGCTGGCAAGCCTTGCCACGGCGGTCGCCTGGGGCATCAGCTACGGTGTCATCCCGAGCGTGGCGGCTGTCGGGATGGTGCAGAGCAACTCCGGGCTCATCAGCCTCGCCAACTCTCTTGCCAAGCCTGACACTGCATTCCTGATTTCATCAGCACTGATAGTGCTATTCATCATCCCGATAATGTTCGGGACGAGGGTGGCCTTCCGCGTAATGTTGGCAATGTTCCTCATATCGCTCATAGGCGCTCTCGTGACGGTGGGCGCGTTCTTCTCCGCGCCCAATGCGACCTTCATGGCCAACTTCAATCACTACTCGGGGATGAACTACCAGACAGCGATCACCACGGCGGCGCTGCCTCTAGGCTTCGTGGCCTCGGCCACCGTGATCGGCTCCATCTTCACCATGACCAACTTCCTGGGATTCTTCAGCTCGGCGTACTTCTCGGGCGAGGTCAAGCGCGTCCAGAGATCCCAGATCTTCGCGATGTTCGGGTCCCTTCTCTTCCTGATGGTCATAGCCTTCTTGATCTACGGGTCGGCGTACTATTCCGCGGGTTCCGACTTCCTAAACGCCATCTCGCTACTCTACGTCACAGGAACGGGCTATACCCTTCCCGCCGTCCCGACGCTGAACTTCCTCGTCGCGTTCGCGAGCCCGAATCCGGCGGTGATCATGCTATCGGGGATAGCGCTTCTCGCAACCGGCCTCGGAGGAGCCACGCTCTTCGCGTTCGTCTGCGTCCGGAACCTGTTCGCGTGGTCCTTCGACAGGGTCTTGCCGACTGCGCTGACCCGCCTCGACTCGAAGAGAGGTAGTCCGACGTACGCTGTCGTCGTGATCCTAGTGGTGGGAATCCTGCTGGAGGCGGTCTACTACTATACGTCCTTCTTCACCTACTACGTCTTCGCCACCCTCAACCTCTTCATAGTGTTCACGATGGTTTCCATCGCCGCGATAGTCTTCCCGTACAAGCTGAAGAACGTCTTCGAGAACTCGCCGGCGATAGTGAAGAAGAAGATAGGCAGCGTGCCGGCGATCACTATCCTCGGAATCATCGGCGTGATAGTCAATGTGTACTTCGGCTATGCCACCACCAATCCCTTGATCAGCACTCCCCCGAGCGGGACGATATTGGTGCAGTATCTCTCCTACGCCACTGTGCCGCTCACGATCGTGGCGGGCTTCGTCATATACGGCATCTCATATTACATCCGTCGAGGCCAAGGGATAACCCTCGGCGCCGCGTTCAAGGAAATCCCGCCGGAGTAATGATTTGCGCGCCGTGGGGTCGAAGCGCATTGTCAGGACAGAAGGGAAGGTCAATGTCCTAGGTTTCGACCTGTTCTACCGAGTCTTCGCTCCTGCCGTTCCCAGGGGGACGATCGTCTGCCTGCACGGGGGTCCCGGCGCCACGCATGATTATCTCCTGCCCTTGAGAGACCTGGCTAAATCCGGGTGGAGGGTCGTCTTCTACGACCAGTTGGGCTGCGGGAGGTCGGAGATGCCGAAGAACTACGCGCTGTTCACGGTCGAACGTGCGGTGGACGAGCTCGAGGCCTTCAGGAGTGAGATGAAGCTCGGGAAGGTGCACCTCATGGGGTCGAGCTACGGCGGCATGTTGGCTCTCGCCTACGCCCTAAAGTATCAGAAGAACCTGAAGAGTTTGATCACCACCGGTGGGCTTGCGAACGTGCCCCTGACGATCGCGGAGATGCAGCGCCTCAAGTCCGAGCTGCCGCCGGCCGTCGTGCGCGTCATGGACAGGTACGAGGCGAAGGGCGACTACGAGAACCCGAACTATGAAAAGGCCGTCATGGTCTTCTACAAGAAGCACCTGCTAAGAAGGAAGAACTGGCCGAAGGATCAGCTCTACACGATGACCCACATGAGCAAGCCCGTCTACGGGACCATGAACGGGCCGAACGAGTTCACCATCATCGGGAACATCAGGTATTGGGACATCACCGAAGAGCTGCACAACATCAGGGTCCCGACTCTCGTAACGGGAGGAAAATACGACGAGGTGACCCCGAAGGTCGCCAGGAGCATCCACGACCACATCCGGGGGTCAAAGCTCGTGATCTTCGAGAAGAGCTCTCATCTGGCTATGTGGGAGGAGCGGGGAAAGTACATGCGTACCCTCGACCGCTTCATGAATTCGGCAGCGGGCAGATGACGGTCACTTCTGGTTCTTGAGCCACCATCGCGCGACCTCCTCAGCGGTCGCGACCCATACGCCCTCGTGGGACTTCACGTGGGTGATTATCTTCTCGAGAGACTTACTCGCCGCGGGTCTTCCAGTGACGAGCGGATGCATCGTGAGGCAGTAGAACTTGCCCTCCTCATAGAGGACGTCGAACTCGTCCCTCCAGAGCTCGTAGACCTCCTGCGGGGAATATCCTCTTTCCACATAATTGTCAAAGTCGTCGAGCGTGACGGCGCTGGGGAGCTCGACGATACTCCCGTCGCTGAATCCGTGGATGTACGGCAGGTCGTTGTCGAGACTGTCACCTCTCCAAATGAAACCGCCGAGTTCGTGGAGGAGACGGACCGTGTCCCTGCTCGGGTTCCAGTCCGGCGTCCTGTGACCTACCGGGCGCCTACCGGTTATCTTTTGGACGATCTCTATCGTTTTGCGGATGTCCTCCTTCTCGTCTTCGACCTTCATGTTGTAGTATGGACGGTGATCCCAGCCGTGGACCGCGAGTTCGTGCCCCTCTGACTGGATCAGCTTCACGACGTCGGGCCGCTTCTCCGCAGTTTTTCCGACCATGCAGAAGGTAGCCTTGATCTGCTGCCTCGCCAGAATCCTCAGGACGCGCTGCGTACCGGCGTTCATGTCGTAGTATCCTTGGCTGAGATAGAACATCTTCTCAGCTCCATAGGCATCGATGATTCCGGACTCGTCGTCATTGTCGAATGTGAAGACGGCCGCGCACCTTATCCCGTCAGGCCAGATGATCTCGTCCAAGTCTTTCGCTTCCGTGTTTGGCCCTGCGCGAATTTGAGCTTTTGCGGCGAGTCTGAACGTCCCAGCCCCCTAAACTTTTAAAAACTTCATTCATCACCGACATTGTCGGGAATTTTTGCAGTTTTGCCCTTCATGCGGGAAGAGCGTCGAAGCAGGAGCAACTTTCTGTCCATCTTGTGGCTACAACTTGGGGCAACAGCCCTCGCAGGCCGCGGCTCCGCCTTCGGGCCAAACATCGCCCTCTGACTCGCCGGTTGAGGTTTCTCCAGCTCCCGCCGAGGCGGCGAAGCCTGAGGTCCCCCTGACCGAAGAGCAGATTGCAGCGGGAGACCGGAACCTTACGTCGGCGGTGCTGAACTTGCTGTTCTGGGGCGTCGGTTACTACAACGCCGGGATAAAACGACCCTTCGGGAGGTCCTGGCTCATATGGCCGATCATCTACATCATCTACGCGTTCGTAGGACAGGTCCTGGCGTTCACTTCGCTCCTTGCGGGCGAATCGATTACTACCACGACCGTCCCTATCGGGAACTCGACGACCTCCATCTCTATCGCAGGATACAATCCGTTCCCGAACCTTCAGATCAAGGAACTGGAGCTCGTAGCCCTGATAATCCCCGGTATAATCCTCGGGCTC
Source organism: Nitrososphaerota archaeon (assembly GCA_027886865.1). The sequence goes on along the minus strand of JAPCJR010000004.1, from coordinate 107,455 downwards.
TTCCTGGCGAGGGACGTCTATCGTAGAAGCGCAGCGGCTTCGCCGAATCCCGCGTCTGTCCCCGGCATTGGCGCAGCGATACGCAGCGTCATCCAGAGAAGTACCAAGCCGATCACCGCGGAGAACATCGAGCGCGAGCCAGCCATCGCCTTCTCTTTGGTCGGCGGATTCCTCCTGATCCTCGGCTCCCTCTACTTGATGGGATTGGATTGGCTGTCCTCCCAGACATTCAACATAGGGGGAATAAAGGAACTCGAAGGTGTCGTCCTAGCCGCGCTCATCATCTATCTGACGCTCATGCTGAAGTCCCGGCCCAGTTGGCGCCAACCTGCTGGCATCTTCATCATCGCAATCGCATTGATAGAGCTGACAATGTCGACAGAATACGTGGTGGAACTTGGGTTCGGAATCGCAATAATCGGGGGCGCCTTGATGTTGGCGTCACGTCCTGAGCCTGAAAACAAGTAATCCCCGCCTCGCCCGTCTTAGCGAGACGAGGGACGCCTAGCGCAGATAGAGGTGAGTGTCTCCTCACTTCTCTATGGGTGCGCCTATCGAGTTGCCCCACTCGGTCCAGGAACCGTCGTAGTTCCTGACGTGCGGATAGCCAAGGAGGTAGGTGAGGACGAACCAGCTGTGCGACGACCTCTCGCCGATCCTGCAGTAGGTGATCACCTCTTTGTCTGCGGTCACTCCCTTCGGGAGGTACAACGCAGCTATCTCTTCGCGCGTCTTGAAGGTGCCGTCCGCATCGTTCACCGTCTGGCCCCACGGGATGTTCTTCGCCCCAGGGATGTGCCCTCCTCTCTGCGCGTGCTCCGTCGGGTATTCCGGTGGAGCGAGTATCTCGCCGCTGAACTCCTTGGGGCCCCTAACGTCGACCAAGACCTTGTCACCCTTCCCAAGCACCTTGTGCACTTCATCCTTGTAGGCCCTGAGCTTCTGGTTTGCGTTCGACGCCTTGAAGTCGGTCTTCGGATAGGTCGGAACGTCCTTTGTGACAGGCTTGTCCTCGAGCAGCCACTTCTTCCTGCCTCCGTTGAGGATCTTGACGTTCTCGACGCCGTAGTACTTGAAGACCCAGAAGGCGAAGGCCGCGAACCAGTTGTTGAAATCCCCATACAGTACCACCCAGGTGTCCTTGGTTATGCCCGCGTTGCCGAATAGCGACTCGAGCTGCTCCTTGCTGAGAAGGTCCCTCCGCACCGGGTCATTGATGTCCTTCTTCCAGTCGAACAGGACAGCGCCGGAAATGTGTCCGACGGAGTAGTTCGCCGCTGAGTCGTAGTCGACTTCGGCGACCCTGACATTGGCGTCTTTGTGGTGCTGGAGCACCCAGTTGGTGTCTACCAGGACCTCGGGATGAGCGTACTGTTGAGTGGTACTCATAAAAGCCATTCATAATTATTCGCTATATTAATGATTTTGCTCATATTATTCTCGGGCGAATAGTCCCCGTACGGTTCCTATTCCGACTCTGCAATGTCTCTAATCCAGTCACGTAGGTTCTAGGGCACGACGGGCGCTTTCATCACAACAAGCACTCTGCCAAGCTTAGCTCGTCACCTAATCCCGGTCGAAACGTTTAACATTATAAGCAGCCTGAAGCGCACTGGTCCATCGCGTTGAAAGTAGAGGTATTGTCCATCAACACAGTCGTCGACCTCGAAGACGGTAAGCCGGTAACAGCCGTCTCTTTCGGCCGCATCGTAAAGGTTACAGAAGCTGTCGCCAAGAGGGCAAGGACCGGAGGTACCCCATTAATTGAAGGGTCCCGGCAACTTGGCGTAACTGTCGTCCAGTTGTTTTATTCGTTCGGGAAGGTAGTTCCATACAGGGTTGGCTCGTCCTGGAATTTAGCTGTGTCTGAGGACGGTTCCGTTTCGATGAAGGAGATCAAGCCATGAACAGCCCTGGAAGAACCCAAATTCAGGGTTACATGGATCATCTAGGCCCTAGTGCAGGGGTAGCGACTTGGGACAGCAGAACTCCAAAGACGAACATGGTGATTGTCATTGGCGAGGTTTGGACTGACTTCTCTAGGTTAGTCTCCTCGGGGATTTCTCTTCCCACGGGAGTCGAGATAGGGGCGTTCCAGAGATTCGTCCCGATCAACCTTGCGGCCAAGCCGCTGGGCCCTGCTCCTCTAACGTTCTCTGAACTTGAAGACGTGACCGAAAGCAGACGAGAGAGAGCCAGAGGCGAAAGCAAGAGGTTCTCCACCGTAGGCGAGCTCTTTGCCGATTTAGATTCCTAACCTTAGGACCTTTTCGATTGACCTGGGATACAGACCGCACGAACCAGTTCAAAAGATGCTACAAGAACGCGAGTTCCGAGGTGCAGAACCGAATCAAGGCGGCCATAACAAGGCTCGTCGAAGAAAAGGACCCTCGTGCGCTTGGCGACGGCAAGCACGGCCAGCTAGCGGGAGTCTGGGCCTACGAGATTGGCAGAAGCTGTAGGCTCTTGTACTCTCTGGACTGGGACAATCACACTCTGTTATTCGACCGAGTTTGCGACCACAACGTAGCATATTCGAAAAGATGAGCCGCTCAGATGCTTTGAGACTCCTAACTCTAGCAAGGGAGAGTTCAAGACTTATTAGAGGAGAACGACTTAATCAGCTACGAAAATCTTGGCGGAAATCGAGTACCGGCCTTGGAAGAAGATCATAATTCATGAGATCACCGAGCTGGCACCCCAAACCTTCTTCGAGGGCCTTGCCAATGCCGCTGAGGCTCAGAAGCAAGGTGCCTCTCCACTTGTCTTCTGGGTAGATGGCGTAGCGTTCGTGAATCAGGGGATGCCCGAAACAGAGAGAGTGCTTTCCGACAAGATGGATGGGATTCTTCATTACCTAACGGTCCAGTTCACCAGAACCGCTTTGAGCCTGAGAAGCGTTCTCATGCACAAGGTAGGCCCTACGTGATCAAAATGGTAAAGATGGACAAGAACGTCGATTTCGTCAACCTAGTAAAGTATCTGAACGCACGACCGCCTTTAGACCCCGTCGACTGACAAGCAGTCCCTGTACCTCACCCTCCCCGACGCGAGCTCTTGTATCATCCTGTTGGCAAGAGCCTTCGCAAGAGTGTCGTAGTCTATATGCTGATTCCCGACAAAGAGAACGAATCAGAATCTTGGCCATTTAGTCTAGGTAGGTGATGATGCGCCAACATGCTTCATTCATATCGACCGTCATGCCATGATACTCCGCCTGGTTAATCGAGAAACGGGGGAATCAAAGCTCTTGCCCCGATTCCTCGGGCGAATATGAGTGAATGAGTCTCGACCGAAGTCCGGGAATCTTACTCTGTCATCCGACTCACGAAGTAGAACGCGACGATGGAAAGCGGGATCGCGACACCGTACCCGATCAGCGTTCCCAAGAGGATCCCAAACGCGGGGAAGGTGAATCTCACGACCGCCAGATAAGGGACTATCGTGAAGACCGTTGCCACCATCACAGATTTTGCGATCCCTCGCGACGCTTCCACCCCCTCGACGCGCGCGATAATGTAGATGGTAGAAGTGATTATGGCCGGGAACGACGAGAAGACGCCTCCCACGAGAGGCCCGAGCGTCTCACTGAAGAAGACCGCCGCGACTATCACTCCGCCAGCAAGGACGAACCGCCACGTCCACTGAAAGGCTGTCGGCCTGACCCCGTGAGTGGGCACCTGCTTCTCCTTCTTCTCCGCAAGGAGGTAATAGGCGACCGCAGCGATGGCATAGAACCCGGCGAAGGAGAACCAAAAGTCCAGGCTCACTCTCAAGACAATCTCCGACAGGATGAAGCTCGCCGTCCCCCAAAACGCTAGGGCGCCGAGAAGGCTAAGGCCGAACCTGACCCGGCCCGCAAGGTAGGCATAGATCAGGGGGAAGGTCGCGGTGAAGCTGAGCGCGAGCGGGAGGGCGGTGGTGGCCTCGACGGCCGCCTGCGTGGACTGCGTCCAGCCTATGAAAGCCAGGGAGAAGGCCACGGTCGAGGGGAAACCCGCCAGCAGGCCTCCGAGCTTCGCACCGTACCTGATGGTGGCCAGCGTGATCATGCTGACCCACGTGCCTCCGATGAGGAACGAAAGAGAGAGCCGAAGGAGGAGCGGGTCCAAGAAGCTACATGTCTGGCCGTCTCGACCTAAGTTCTAAAACATTCATCGATACACAATCCTAGACTCGAACCCATCCCTGGCCAGCCGAAGTTCTTCCCCAAAGCCTAACTCCAGCTGCCTGCCATCTCATTATCATGAAGAAGAGGAATGGGGCCATCGTCGCTGCAGTCGTGATCCTACTGCTTCTCGGATCCGCTTACTATGCGGTCTCTCTGCGCCCCGGGGCAACACCTTCGACATCTTCTCAGTCGTCATCGAACGGTGTCTCGTCCTCCAGCCTCCTCACCTCGTCGACCGTCGTCACCGATGTTACGAGCTCAGAGAGCAGCACCCTCTCCACGACCTCGGGTCAGGATGGAAACTGGACCACCTACCACGCCGACAATGCGAGGACCGGATACGAAGCCGTCTCGAACTTCACATCGGTGTCCGCCGGCTGGACGTCAGTCACCCTTGACGGCGATGTGTACGCGGAGCCCTTGGTGTTGGGCAACTCCGTCTACGTGGCGACCGAGAACGATTCCGTCTACTCTCTGGACGCGCAGACTGGCGCTGTATTGTGGCGCACCAATCTTGGTACGCCGGTCCCGGGTGACGCGCTGCAGTGCGGCAATATCGACCCCAGCGGGATAACGGGGACGCCGGTGATCGACGCCCCGGCGCAGACGATCTTTGTGGTGACCTTCAGCGACCTTCACCATTTCCTGTACGGCCTCAACATCGAGACAGGGGTGGTCGTATCGAACCGCTCGGCGGACCCGCCCGGATTCATCGACACGGCCCAGCAAGAAAGGTCCGCGCTATCGCTGGCGAACGGCATGGTGTACATACCATACGGAGGGCTCGCGGGTGACTGCGGTCCTTATCACGGGTGGATGGTCGGGCTCGCGGCGAACGGAACTGGGAGCACGGACGTCTACCAGGTGCCGACGGGGAGAGAAGGGGGAATCTGGGCGCCCTCGGGGGCGGCGATCGACTCCTCCGGAACGATCTATGTATCCGATGGAAACGGTGCCTCGGACACGACCTTCGACCACGGGGACGCCGTTATCAGCCTGTCGCCCTCCCTCTCGGAGGAAGGGTTCTTCGCGCCGAGCAACTGGGTGCAACTGAACCAGGACGATACCGACCTCGGTTCGGTGGGCCCATCGATCGTCGGTCCGGGGACCCTCTTTCAGATTGGCAAGGCCGGGGTTGGGTATCTACTCGACGCGAATCAACTAGGCGGGATCGGAGGGCAGCAATTTTCGGCCAGCGTCTGCAACGGCAGCTACGGAGGGACGGCATACGTCCAGCCCACCCTCTATGTCCCGTGCTCGAACGGCCTCTTCGCCCTCAGCATAGGGAGCGGGTCCTTTAGATCGGCCTGGCACACCAGCAGCTTCGATGCAGGTCCCCCGATAGTGACGGGCGGCGTCGTCTGGAGCATCGACCTCGCCTCTTCCACGCTGTACGGCTTCAGCGCAGCGACGGGGCACGAGTCATACTCCTTCTCTCTCGGCAATGTCGTGCACTTCTGCACGCCGTCGGCCGGGGACGGGCAAGTCTTCGTGGCGGCGGATGACCACGTCCTCTCGTTCTTGTTGGGCGCAGGGTAGAGTCCCCTGCGTCGCTCGAAGGTGAAGAACCTGCTCCATACCAAGGTTTTATTTCGGGAGCGCGAGACGGTCAGTGTTTATGGGTGACATGGGCGGTTACCGCGGGCCGTCGCTCAAGATCCTGCAGTCCGCCGGCGTCGAAATCGGCGACGTCGTCGAGCTGGACCTGGGCGGCGAGGCCGTAAAGGGCACGGTCGTGCCGCGATACCAGTACAACGACGATTCCCATCTTGTCATCAAGCTGAAGAACGGTTACAACGTCGGGATCAGCGTCACGAGGGTCTCCTCGATCAGGAAGGTCTCGGCCGGGGAGAAACCCGCATTCACATCCCCCGCGCCGAAGCCGCGTGCGGACCTCCCAGAGGTCGCCATCCTCGGGACGGGCGGGACGATAGCCAGCAGGGTCGACTACAGGACCGGCGCTGTACGCCCGGCCATCTCCTCGGAGGACCTATACTCGTTGATGCCCGAGCTCTCCGACGTCGCCCGGATAAAGCCCGAGATCGTCCTCACCGTCTCGAGCGAGAACCTCGAGCCCAGTGATTGGGAGAAGATGGCAAAGAAGGTTGAGGAGGTCGCGAGCAAGGGAGTGCGCGGCGTGGTCATCACATCTGGCACAGACACGATGGGCTACACTGCCGCAGCGCTCAGTTTCGCCCTACGCGGGATACCAGTCCCCGTTATCGTCGTAGGTTCCCAGCGGTCTTCGGACCGGCCGTCCTCCGACGCTTATCTCAACCTCTTCGGCGCCGTGTCTATGGCGGTCTCAGCCGACATCTCCGGGGTCTTTGTCGTCATGCACGCAGATACCAGCGACGACAGGCTGGCCGTCCACCGCGGGACCAGGGTCCGCAAGGACCATACGAGCGCCCGGGACGCGTTCGAGTCCATCGGGGTCGACCCCGTCGCCCACTGGACGAGAGAAGGCATGCGGAACCTCTCGAAGGACGTGCCCAAGCGTGGAACGGGAAGGTTCGTTGCGAAGCCGAGATTCCAGCCCGAGGTCGCGCTGCTCAAGTTCTATCCATCGATGCCCACCGGCCTCCTCGAATCGGTCGTCGGGAACGGTCTCAGAGGGCTGGTGATCGAGGGGACGGGGCTCGGCCACATCAACAGCAGGAACATCCCCGTCGTCCGGAAGTTCATAGGCTCCGGCGGGGTGGTCTTCATGACCTCGCAGTGCGTTTGGGGCAGGGTGGACATGAACGTCTATGACAATGGGCGGGACCTGCTCGCGGCCGGCGTGATCCCTCTCGAGGACATGCTGGGGGAGACGGCCCTGGCGAAACTGATGTGGGTGCTCGCCAACTCGAAATCGCCTGAGGAGGCGAAGACGCTGATGACCACCAGCCTCGTCGGCGAGATGACCGAGCGTTCGCAACCGAGCAGACCAGCATGAGCCTGCCCTTCGACCCGGAGGAGTGCAAGGTCAAGGTCGGGATAGAGGTCCACCAGCAGCTGGCGGCGCCCACGAAGCTCTTCTGCCCTTGCCCGACGGTAAAGTCTGAGGAGCTCCCGCTGTCCTTTGAGCGAAGGCTGAGGCCCAGCCAGAGCGAGCTCGGGCGGATCGACCCGGCTGCTGTCTTCGAGTTCAACAAGGGCAAGGTCAACCAGTACAGATGGAACCCCGAGTCCGCCTGCCTCGTGGACGCTGACGAGGAGCCTCCGCACCCGATGAACTCGCACGCGTTGGACACCACCCTGTTGATCTCGCGCATGCTGGGTGCGCACATCATCGACGAGGTGCACGTCATGAGGAAGATCGTCATAGACGGTTCCAACACTTCGGGATATCAGCGGACCTCGGTGGTCGGGCTGGGCGGCTCGCTCGACTTCGATGGGAAGTCCGTGGGGGTGCAGAGCATCACAGTAGAGGAGGACTCGTCGCGCGTCCTCGGCGAAGATGAAAGTTACAGGCGCTTCGCTCTGGACAGGCTGGGAGTGCCGCTCGTCGAGGTGGCACTCGACCCGCTCGTGGGGAACCCCGAGGACGTGGAGAGCGCCGCGCTTCATCTCGGAAGGGCGATGCGCTCGACGGGAAGAGTGGCCCGGGGGCTGGGGACGATAAGGCAGGACCTGAACGTTTCGGTCATGGGCGGAGATGTGGTGGAGGTCAAGGGCGTCCAGAAGCTCAACCTGGTGGCGAAGGTCGTACGATACGAGGCATGTAGACAGATGGGGCTCCTGAAGGTGGCCCAGGAGATCGAGAAACGCGGCGTCAGCGATGTGAGATGCAGGACACTTGACGTCACGTCGGTGTTCGGCTCTCCCTCGTCGGGGATAATCAAGAAGGTAATCGACGGCGGCGGACGGGTAGTCTGTGTCTCAGCCGACGGCCTGGGGGGATTGCTCGGGTTCGAGCCCTATCCCGGGATAAGGCTGGGCAAGGAACTGGCCGAGATAGCGAGGACAAACTCTCTCGGTGGGGTGATACACTCGGACGAGTTCAGGAAGCAGAAGGTCACGGACGCGGAAGAATCAGAGTTGCGGGCGAGGATGTCGGTGGGGGGCGACGCCGCCCTCGTGCTGGTCGCCGGTCCGGAGAGCCGCATCACCGTGGTCGCAGAGCTGCTCACGGAGAGGCTGAGGGCGGCGACGGGAGGCGTCCCGCGCGAGACCCGTGCGGCGACTGACGAGGGCGAGACCAGATACATGAGGCCGCGCCCGGGCGCGGCGAGGATGTACCCCGAGACCGACATACCTGAGATCGTGATAACCAAGGAGAAGATGCGGGAGGTGGACGAGATGGTCCCGGTCCCGTGGGAGGAGAAGGTCGCCACCTACACCAAGGATTACGGCCTCAGCAGAGAACTCGCGCTGCAGCTGTATGACTCGGGCCAGGCGCAATTGTTCGAGAAGCTCGCGCGTGAGCTGAAACTGGACCGCTCCGTTCTGGCAAGCATCCTCGTCGAGAGCCCCGCAAGGGTCTCCCGAGAGGGCGTGTCGGAAGAGAAGATCACCTCCGAAATCCTCGAGGCCGTGGCGCGCTCCCTCGATTCCGGGTTGTTCGCCAAGGAGGCAGCGTACGATGTGCTCAGGCTCCTCGCTTCGGGCGATGCCGCGACGGTCGGGGATGCGCTCCAGATGCTGGATATCAAGACGATCACCGACGCTGAGCTCGAAGGCCTCGTCGCTGACGTCGTGGGTCGCAACCACGCGCTAATCGCAGAGCGAGGCGACCGCGCATTCAGCGTCCTCATGGGTGAGGTGATGAAGGTCGCGAGGGGCAAAGTGGACGGGGGAAAGGTAAGCGCGACGATAAAGAGGCAGATGGCCAAAGTCCGGCCGCCGGCCTAGGGCGAAGATCTTTCTCTCCCTGTGCTGGCTTCTAGGCTTTGAGCCACAACCTCTAATAATTCGTTTTGGCTTTGAGCCACAAGCGTTAATATCGTTTTGAGCATTCTCGTGTTGTAACAGCGCGAGATAGAAATCGTGGACCTACCAATCCTGTGGATAATCGCCGGGGCCATGGCGGCTTTCACGGCGTGGCTGCTGAAGCGGGGGTCGACAATGAAGACCCTCACGGACGCAGGAATCGTCCTCTTCTTGCTCGTCATGATGGCGTCCATGTTCGCCAGCGCCGTCATTTATCTGTACATCCCGACCTTCGTGACCATTTTCGAACTGGTCGCGCTGAACATGATATCGATGAGCGTTGGGCTTATCCCGATACTCACGGCACTGTTCAGAGGAGACAGGCAGCTCGAAGAGACGCGCAAGAGCAGCGCCATCTCGACTAAGCACCTCATCATCGCGACGATCATCACCCTTGCGATATTCTCTGAAATATTCATGGGGTGGACCTTCGCAATACTCTCGGGGGCGGCGTCCGTCTCCACCCAGAGCGTCTTCTCGGCGCTCGTGGATTCGATGAGCACCTACTGGTTCATCTTCACGATGGCCTCGGAGATGGTGGTCACCCTATTCCTCGTCGGTAAGAACTTCCCGAGGACCTTCCGCTGGCTCGTAGGCCTCCAGATCGCAATAATGGTGCTGTCACCGACTGCGATAGCGAGCACCGAATGGTCGAACTTCGCGCTTGCGGCCAACAGCTCCGTGATGATCCTTGCGATAATCTTGATGTTCGAGTACATCTTTAGGAACCGTGCTCTTACCGATGGCGCGTCACGCTATCTCCTTCGTCTGATGGGGGCCTACGGCCTCATGATGGCTGGCCTCTTTGTATGGGTCCTGTACAGCGACGTGACGCTCTTCGTCCTATCGATTGTCGCAGAGATGGTAATCTACTTCGGCATCGTCCTCGATGAGAAGAGCCTCGTCGCTCCTCCTCTGGTAAGTTGGCAGTCGAGGCCGATTTGGACCCTCGCCCTCCTGGGGGGCGTGTTTGTGTCCGAGTTCTTCATGGGAGGTGTCCTGGACGCGCTCGCGCTCGGCAACGGCTACTTCACCAACATCTCTTTCGCCCCGTTGACCGGAGGGGCGCTGACGGTGGTGGGCGCCGCGTTCTACGATTTCATCATCGGAGTGGCTAGCATCACCGCCTCGTTCTGGTTCCTCGTGATGATGGGGATCGAGATGGGAGCTCTCGTGGTCTTCAAGATCAAGTACGCGAGGGAGTTGGAGACGAAGATCAGGCTGGTCCTGGTGCTAGTGGCGTACGCCCTATACACTCTCCTCCTGCCCACCTTCGTAATCATCGGGGCGATGCCGAGCGTCCCGTGGATCGGCTGGAGTATGGGCCTCGGCACAGCGGGAGCACTGGCCCCCGACGTGATCCTCGTCGTCGTAGCGACTTACTTGATTTCAGGCAGCCTCTCCTTCCTATTCGGCTCGAGGAACGTCTGCTCCCTGTTCTGCACCGCCGCCGTGATGTATCAAGGGACGACCTACGACGCGATGAGCTCGTTCAACAGGACGTCCAAGATAGGCCGCCACCTGCTTACGAGCCATATTTCGGGCGCTTACAAGATAGTGACCTCACTCGTCTGGATCTCGCTCGTCGGGGCCGCGGCCGTCTCGTACCTCACCTCGATAGGCTACATCAACGTCTCGATATTCGGTACTGACCCGAGTTACTTCTTCTTCGCCTTCTACTTCTCGTTCCTCTGGTACCTAGTCTGGATAATGATCCCGCTCGTCGGGACGTACGGATGCGCAACGACCGGGATGTGCGGCTGGGGGTCGTTCAACCAGCTCGTCTCGCGGCTGGGGGTGTTCAGGCTGAAGGTCAAGGACAGCAACACCTGCATCGACTGCAAGACCAAGGACTGTGCGAAGGTCTGCCCCGTCGGTCTCACGAACATGCCGGGGGCCTTCATCGACAAGGGGGAGTTCAGGTCGTTCAAGTGCGTCGGAGTCGGGGACTGCGTCTCAGCGTGCCCCTACGAGAATATCTACTTCTTCGACGTCAGGAATTGGGTCCGGACGAAGCTCAACAGGCCGCTTCCACCCCTCGCCAAACCCGTGAGGACGGAGCCGATGGAGACTCCGATAGACTTCGGAACCCTGTCGAAGGCTGAGTAAGCTGCATCTTCAATCTGGGGCTAAAGCTATGAGGACCAGCACGCGCGCCTAATGCGAGAGCGCCAATCCGAATGGATTACCTGATCTATTATCTTGTCCCGACCGCCTTCTTGATGGTCGCGTTCATCACCTGGGTCCTCACGAAGTCAGTGACTGCGAAGACCGGAATCGATGTCTCGATTGTGCTCTTCCTCCTCGCTATGATGGTAGCAATGCTAATCGGTCCCGCCTACCTGTATCTCGTTACGCTCGACTTCACGATAGGCGACGTCGCAATCTGGGAGATTGCCGTATTCATGAGCGTCGGCATGATGCCTATCGGCATCCTGCTATTCGCAAAGTTTTGGATTCAAGGAGACACGGATAGAAAAGGCCCGCTTCCTCTCTCGGGCCTGCTCAAGCATGTCTCTGGGCTAAGACTCTCGTACATAATCCTCCTCTTCTTTAGCGAGCTTCTGATGGGATGGACATTCAACCTAGCGTCTGGTCTCATCGCCCTCTCTGATGGCTACACGATAGCCGCCGTAGAACGCGAGATAAGCTACAGCCTCACCACCTACTGGTTCGTATTCACCATGGTCGGGGAGATGGCACTGACGCTCTTCGCCTTCCGCAATACGATTCGCCGGAACCTTCTCGCAGTCCTGGGTCTCCAAGCGGTCGTGATGTTCCTCACTCCCACGGCGCTCTCCCTGCAGTCCTGGGAGACATACACCGTCTACCTCGAAGCGGTTGTCATGACGGGAGTTGTGGTCTTCGCCATAGTGTATCTTCGGAGGAGCGCGGAAAGGGACAGGCCTCTTCTGGACTACTTCGGGCTCTTCATAATCGCGAACGCAATCATGATGGGAGGGTTCCTTCTCTGGCTCGCTACAGGCGAGACGCTGCTACTCGCGCTATCTCTTGTTGTCGAGACGGTCATCTACTTTGACGCGGTGCTGACCGGAGCGGGCTTGGGTGAGACATTCAGGGGCGCTTCGGTGCTGACCACGGGCCATGAGCCGCCTGTATCGGCCTCTCCTGCACCGCCTACTTCAGGTCAGGGCTGACGGATCCGGGGTTCGCTATCGCCGACAGCGCGTCGCCGTCGCCCGCTCCAATCTTCAGGTTGGCGGTTATCCTGTTGACCGAATAGAGGTTGAGATAGAGGAGCACGACAGCGAATGGCGGAAACAAAAAGTACGTCGCGTCGTAGACCCAGAGAAGAGAAGAGAGAGCCGCTGCCGTGGGTACTGCCACAGTGACGAGAAGCGGGACGCTGAGGCAGCACGATGCGCCGAGAGCGATGCCGAGAGCCGGGAAGAGGACCATCGACCTCGAACGCGTACCCGTCGAACATACCTTCCCAAGCTCCCGCGTCTTGCCGATGTTCGCGATTATCAGGATGTCGATGACTAGGGCGATCATCAGGCTGTAAAGACTAAGGGCGGCGCTGAGCAGGGGAGGGATGGTGAGAGTGATCCACGGGTTGTACCAAAGCGCAAGGAGCGCGTTCGTCGCCGACGGAGGCGCGAAGACTGTGGTCGTGAGAGAGACCCCTGCGCCCGACGATAGCAGGGCTCGACCCGCGAACGACCCCAAGATACCTTCAAGGAGGAAGCCGTACAGGAAGACGTGTATGACAAGATAGACGGCGAAGACGCTCGCCCCAAAGACCGTCCTGACCTGACGTGTGAAAATGCTCAGTGCCGGGCGCAGCGGGTAGGCCAGCAGGATGAAGGCTATTCCATACCAGAACAGGAACGGCGCCAGGACTTCGGCCGGGTTCACCGTCACCGAGCCCCAGAGGTAGGCAAAGTATGACGATACTACCGCCAACGCGACTACGGAGAGCCCGTGGATGGGCACTGCGAGGCTTGGTCGCGTCCTCGTCCCGACCGTGGCTCCCATGCAAAAATTCGTCGCGCCGAAGATGCATAAGTATTTGTTGGCTCAAACTCCGCATGGACGTAGAACTGCTTATCCGGCAGGGGCTGCGGCCGGAGAACCGTGGCGACGTTGAAGAGGACGAACCTGTTGCTGAGCATCGCGACCATACTGGCGGTCGCGGCGGTCGTCACGACTCTGGGGCTCGGTCCCGTGCTGGGAAACTCGGGGCCGGCCGGCACCACCAGCGCGACCTCGATTCCTCCGTACTGCGTGAGGCCTCTAGGAGGATTTCTGATAGTCGTCAGCAAGTACGGGTACAATGACAGCATTCTCCAGGGGGCAGGACCTGGGAAGCCATGGCCGATAGTTACCGTGTCGCAGGGCCAGCTAGTCAGAATCGCCGTCTGTAACACGGACATCGAGTCACACGGGTTCCAAGTGGCCACATACGTCCAGGGCACCGTGAATACCATAAGACCCGGTGAGGAGCAAAACTTCACGTTCACAGCGAACCAAGAGGGGACATACGGGATATACTGCGCCATCCCGTGTGACCTCCACGTCTTTCTGCAGTACGGGCAGCTCCGTATCGTCGCCTGAGGTGTCTGCGACCCGGAAAAGGGCGGGCAAAAGTTTAGAAACTCACCCAGAAACTTTGTCCCGTTGTCGTCTTCGGATAGGATAAAGATTAGGGTCAGGTCAGGCCAGAACGAGGCGGAGATCGAGGCCACCCTGGACCAAATCAGGGAAATCATCGCGCTCATCCCAGAGATCGCCTCCAAGTTCCCTGAGAGCAGGAACGAGGTGAGGCACATGATGACACCGAACGAGCCGACCTCGGCACAGCCGCCGGTGGACGTCCATGGGCCTTCGCAGCTCCCGACGATAACCGTCGTGAAGGGCGACTCTCTCAGCGACATCATCTCAAAGTGCTTCGGCGACCAGTGGGGCAAGGTGCCGCGCAAGCTCTCCGACGTCAGGGAAGCGCTGCAATCGTACGGGCTCAACTATCCGAAGCAGTCTGTGGCCGTCGCGCTCCTCAGGCTGGCGAAGACCTCCAAGATCCGCAGGTTCAAGAGCGAAGGCGGAGAGTACGTGTACACGACCTCCACTTCGATGATGCCCTCGCAGGTGCTAATCCTGGCTGATACTGACGCGCCGCTCGCAGAGACCGAGAGCTCGGCAAACATTTAAGCGGTCTCCGGAAGAGTTCGAAGGAGGTCCTCTAGCAATTGTCCAGCGAAAGACAGCTCTCTGTCTCGGTCTCCTATGGCGACGTGAAGGTAGAATTCTCAGGATCTCCGGACGTCGTCTTCCGTTCACTGCACGAGTTCATAGCGAAGGAGATACCCAACATCGACCTGGCCAAGAGCATCTCGGTCAACTACTCTCTCAACGACCTTGTGCAGATGTTCAAGGACTACATCCGATTCACAGAGGAGGGGCCGCGTGTGTGGGTCCAGGACCGTAAGCTTAGCGACAAGGACGTCGTCCTGCTTCAGCTCGTGGCCGCGAAAGCAGCCAACCTCTCCGGCAAGGGCGGAAAGGAGGACATGAGCGTCTCCGAGCTCGAGGTGGCCACATCGCTCTATGCCAAGACTATTGGTTCGCGACTCTCGGAGCTCAACAAGGTCGGCGCCGTGGAGAGGAGAGATTCAGAGGGTACGGGAAGGTACAAGGTCACGACGACCGGTGTCCACTGGCTGCACACTCAGCTTCAAAAGAAATTCCCAAAGTCCGCTCAGGTCCCGGCCTGAGGCTTTGACGGAAACTTCTGCACGTATCTGTAGTTCCTCATCGCGCCGTCCCTGAACAAGGTACCCTCGCGCACGAGGTCGACGAGAGCGTGCGAGACCGCAGTCCGGTCGTAATGATATCCGCGCCGGGCCATCTCTTCATCCACCTCGGAGAGCGACCTTTCGCTGACGAACCAGCCCTCCTTCCACATCTTCTGCAGGACTCCCCTGCAGGTCTCGAATCTCTTCTCGCTCGCTCCCTCGGCCTGGTCCTCTGGCGAAGAGAGCGTCGCCTCTTCTTTAGACGCCATGCCCGCTATAACGCTCTCGACCGCCTGCTGCACCTTGTCTGCCGGCGATGTGATCTCTATCTCCCAGCTGCCCCTTTTCAGCTTGACCGTTACGTTCTGGGGCTGCGGTTCGGTGGACAACAAGCGGTCTCCTTAGTGCTCTTGTTGCGCATCTTGCCTCCATTATTTGAAGACTTGCCTCTCGTAGCGTCCTCGAGCCTATTGCGCAAGACCATGATGCGCAATACTTATTAACTGAGCTTACCATACACATGTTGCGCAACATGAACACTCAGTTGAATGTCGCTGCCACCGTAAACATGGAGTCACTGAACCTCCTCGCGAAAGAATTCAGGCAGCAGTTCGACCTCTCTTCCGAAGTGATACACGAGCGGCTGTCCGGAAGGAGGTTCGTGTTCAACCGGGACGGCAAGGACACCTACCCCTTTGACGGCTGGGAGGCTGGTGAGGGCGAAGCGGTCGCGATGGTGCCTTCCGGGGAGATGATAACGATAGCCTCGACCGATTCATCCTGCATCCTGCTCGGGGAGACGTCCGACAGCTCCGTCTATGCGGTCCGCGCCGCCGTCTGCTTTGCCCGCCAGGGGATGATGCAGGGCTACTTCCGCATAGGCCCAATGGTCATACACCTCTCCTCAAAGGGTTCGTGCGGACTCCCGACGGAACTCGAGGGGTACGAGCTCCGCGTGGCGCTCTCGGACCACCTGATCGCGGAACGGATAATCCGGAACACGGTGGAGAAGCGAATCCTCGCCTCCCTGCTCTCTTTCCCCCAGAAGATGCTCGTGATGGCCGACGGCTCGCTCAAGCATCCCCTTGACTCTTACCCTGACCTGCTCTTCCGAAACGGCGACTCCGGCTCGTCCCTCATCGGCATCTCCAAGACGAGCGCGCTCATCTCGTCCAACAAGCTCTCGGGGGTCGTCTCCAGGGCGAAGGTGCCCTCGTACGCCTCGGTGGAGGAAGGACTGATAGACACGCTACTGGCGAAGTTCTCCAGGGACGGGCTGGTCTTCAGGGTCGACGTCGCGCGGAGCCGGGGAAAGGTCCCCCACGTCCTTGGCTCGATACTATCCAACGACAACTTCTGCGCCGGTTATCCGGAGTCTCTCCGTATCGCCCACCACCTCTCCGTATTCGCCAGGTCGGAGGACATGGCCCTCAAGTCGTACATCACGAACAGGTACAAGTTGAAGAACCTGAGCTCCTTTGGGCTTCGCAGGATCGCGCTAGGCGGGCTGAGCAATTCAGGGTGAAGAGATGAAGATCCTGAAGAAAGAAGGCCCGAACATCCTGGTCGTGGCGTCGCACACTGAGGACGTCAGGCTGGGAGACTACCTTATGGTCACTGAGAAGGAGAGAAGCCTAGTGCTCCAGGTGATAGACGAGAATTACCTGGACATCGACGGCATCGAGGAGGAGGTCGCGAGGGAGGAGGTGCTCCTCTCGTCAGTCCAGGGCGTGACGGAGGACCCTGCCGACGTGAACAGCATCTCGAAGGAGATACGCGACATGAGGCTCCTGCA
The DNA here is from genome assembly GCA_027886865.1 of Nitrososphaerota archaeon. The sequence goes on along the minus strand of JAPCJR010000004.1, from coordinate 90,819 downwards.
GTGCAAGGCGAGGGGGAGCATAGAGCACGGCCGGCACAGCCCGCGAATCGACTGGATCCCGTCCAGGACCACCTCGAAAATAACGAGGCAAAACGTGAACGAGATCCTCGATTCCGCGGGCAACCGGGGGCATAGGAAGATCAAGATAGGCAGGTCGGGCAGGGCCTCCTCCTTCTCAGTGACCGCGGAGTGTCTCGACGGAAGGATAAGCATAATCACCGGGCGCAAGGAGTCCGGCAAGTCGCACCTCGCCAAGATGATGGTCCGGGGACTGCTCGAACACGGCGCCTACTGCATAATCTTCGACCTCAACGACGAGTACGGCACCATCGGCCTGAGGGCGGACGGGACAAAGACGTCGATCGCGGACAGGGTCGTGGTCAGGAAGCCGGCCCGCGACCTGAAGTTCAGCCTCGGGGGCGCCGGGATTCGGGTGCTCACGTCGCTGCTCCAGCACTCGCTCGAGATGCCCGGTACCTCGATGCGCGAGTTCACAAGGATCTGGGAGAGCATGGAGAGCAAGCACGAGCTCTCGATGGAGGCGCTCGGCACATACATCCAGCAATGGAGGTGCAACGAGTTCGTCAGGGACGCGCTATACGCCCGGTACTACACGCTCTCCAACTCTGGCCTCTTCACCGACTCCGACCAGGCTTTCCGGCTCGATGATTTCTTCAAGAGCCATCCCGACGGTGGCGCGCTGGTCATCTCACTCAGCAGGGTGTCGCCGCTGAACAGGAAGATGACGGTCGAGCTCATCCTCTCCAAGCTGGTGGAGCTCCTCGAGCACAAGGTCATCCCGCCGATCTTCCTTCTCTCGGAGGAGGCTCATCTCTACCTGCGCGACACGTACTGGGAGGACCTGATAACCAGGATGCGGCACTTTGGCGTCTTCACGACCTTCGTCACGAACCAGCCCGACGCGATCAAGCCGGAGATATACCGTCAGGCTGACAACATCTTCCTCTACAACTTCTCGAACGACGCCGACCTGAACCTCGTGAGCCAGGCGTCCATGGTCGACAGCGACACTGTCAGGTCGATAGTGAGGACCCTCCCGCCGAGGATGTGCCTAGTCCTCGGTCACGTGGTGAACAACCTCCCTGTGCTGGTCAACGTGGACGAGTTCGACGCGCCGCCGAGCGGGATAACCCGGAAGTTCTTCGACACGATGGTCGAGCTCGCCACGCTGACAAGGTGATCCGGGCTTAGCAAACTATATCGGGAGCCCCGGCCTCCCCCGCTCGTTTCTCTTGAGCGACGAAGAATCAGAATCGACCGGGTTCAAGTCCACCATGATCGGCGAGATCAAACTTACGGATGCGTCTACGGTCCGCGTGTCTACGTTCGATGGCAGAGACGGCAAGAAGCGAGTGGACCTTCGACTGTTCCTCACGGGGGCCAAGTATACGGGCCCGACCCGCAAAGGAGTCTCCCTCCCCGTCGACCAGCTCCAGCAGCTGAAGGCCTTGCTCGAACAGGTCAAATAGCGCCTTCGGCAAATGTTTAAAGCAGATTCGCTAAAAGCCCATAAAGCTTGGAAAGCAGTCGCCAGGACTCGGTCATAAAGATAGCAGGGGAGGTCGTGGCAAGCCCGGACCCGGGAAAGGCCCTCAAGGTATGGCGCGAGAAGCTGGCGATAAAACAGGTACAGCTCGCGCGCACCCTGAAGCTCTCTCCTTCCGTCCTCAGCGACTACGAAAGCGGCAGGCGTCCTTCCCCGGGTGTCGTCTTCGTCAAGAAGTACATCGAGGCACTCGTGTCGCTCGATGAATCCCAGGGAAGGGTCGCGTCGCGTCTGCTCTCTCCCGAGAAGAGCTCTGCCATACTCGCGATAAGCGAATTCACAAAGCCCATCTCGGCGTCCGCCCTGCTCGCCGCGGTGAAGGGGACCGTCCTGAGCGGGGACCCCGACAAGACCAGCCTGTACGGGTACACGGTGGTCGACAGCATAAAGACGATCTACGCGCTCTCGGGTTACGATTTTTACCGTATCTTCGGCGCGACGACGGAGAGAGCGATAATATTCACCAAGGTCGGCGCGGGCAGAAGTCCGCTCGTGGCGGTAAGGGTGTCACAGCTCAAGCCGAGGATGGTGGTGATCCACGGCCCCACACAGACGGACCCTCTCGCGATCGAGCTCGCAAAGAAGGAGGGCCTGATCTTCGCGCTCTCCCAGGCTCGCAACGAGGAAGAGATAATCTCGTCTTTGAAGGCACTGGTCGGCTAGTCCTATCACAGAAGAGACCCGACCCGCGGCATCCGGAGAACTATCGGTCTCTTTCTTCGAATCCATGCGCCGCCGCCTGAATGGGCTCCCCGGGGAACCCTTTTAGGCGGACCGGAGAGGGCGCTCGTAAGAGCGAATTGCTCCCTGTCAACTTATTGCTCGCGTTGGGCGAGCTTATGATAGTCATCGTCTTCGCGCTGGTGGCGATCCGGGCCAAAGCCCTCGACAGGGGAGGCTTCCTCGCCAGCGTGGCGGTGGGATACGCCATCTTCCTTGGAGGCGGCTGGACATGGTTCGTGATAATCGCCTCATTCTTCATCCTGGGAGTGGGCTTCACGTGGTACAAGTACGACTACAAGAAGAGCCTCGGAGGCGCCCAGGAGAAGGGAGGCGCTCGCAGCTGGCCGAACATCCTGGCGAACGGCGGCATCGCTGCCATTTTCGGCCTCGCGGAGCTGCTCTTCGGCGGGGCCGTCTTCGCGGTCCTCTACCTCGGGGCCATGTCTGCCGCCGCTTCCGACACGGTCGCCACCGAGCTGGGACTGCTGAACAAGTCGGCGCCGCGCCTGATAACGCGCCTGAAAACGAGGGTCTCGCCCGGTACCTCCGGCGGCGTGACCGGGTTCGGGTTCCTGGGCAGCGTCCTGGCATCCCTCGCCATCGGGATTATCGCCGCGACCCTCGGAATGCTGAGGAACCTCTCTCCGGCGCTGGTCGTATCGATCGCCGTCTTCGGAGGCATCTCAGGCTCGGTCGCGGACAGCGTGATAGGGGCGACGGTCCAACGCAAAGGGGTGTGTACGGTCTGCGGAAGGCCCAGCGAGCACCTCGTGCACTGCGGCCAGCCCACGAAACGGCAGTCGGGCGTCCCCTTCGTGGACAACAATATCGTCAACCTCCTGGCTACGATGGTGGGAGCGGGCGCGTCGCTCGCCCTCGCGGCTGCTTTTCTCTAGTCGAGGCGCGCCTTCAACCAGGCGAGGAGCTCGGGGACCGGCACCACCGGTTGGGCCTTTGAATCTCTCTCTCTTACCGTGACTGTCCCCTGGGTCAGCGTGTTCTGGTCGATGGTGACGCAGAACGGGATGCCGGCCTCGTCCGAACGGGCGTACCTCCTCCCGATCGACCCTCCTTCGTCGTACGTTGCATCCAGGTCGAACCTCAGCTCGTCGTAGATCGTCCTCGCCTTCTCGGGCAGTCCGTCCTTCGACATGAGCGGGAACACGCCCACCTGGATAGGGGCGACCTTGGGCCGGAGCGCCAGGTAGGTCCGCGTGTCCTCGACCCTGTACGCGTCGTCCAGCAGCGCGTACAGGCTCCTGTCGATGCCCATCGAAAGCTCGAAGACGTGCGGGAGCACCTTCTTCCCGTCGTCGTCCACGGTGAAGTCCGTCTTGCTCATCTCGGCGTGCTGCTTGAGGTCATAGTCCGAGCGGTAGTTGCACGCGACGAGCTCCAGCCACCCCACCGAGGTCCTGACCTCGAGGTCGAACGCCACCGCCGAGTAGAATGCCTTCTCCAGGTTGGAGAGCCGCCTGAGCCTGATGTTCCCAGTCTTGAGCCCGAGCGACTCGTAGAAGCTCTGGACTAGGTAGAGGTAATACCCGATCAGCTTGTTCGGCACCATCCCCTGGGCTATCGCCTCGGAGACCTTGACCGGTGACGGCTCGACGTCGTCCGACGAGATGTTCAGGCTGTAGTCGAGGGCTATGTCGAACTTCGGGAAGTCCACCCTCTCGGGGTTGAACAGCACCTCTATCTCCGCCTGGTAGAACTCCCTCTGCCGGAGTATCCCCTGCCTCGGTGCGATCTCGTTGCGGAAGCTCTTCCCCAGCTGGGCGAACCCCTTGGGCATCTTGATGCGCTGGGTCTTGAATAGGAACGGCGCGTCCACGAAAATCCCCTGGCACGTCTCGGGCCGCAGGTACGCCTCCTCGCCGAGGGGCCCTATCCCCACCTTGAACATCATGTTGAACCTCCTCGTCCCCTTGAGCTCGTTCTTGCAGTTGGAGCAGACTATCCTGTTCTCCGCCAGCAGAGCGTCGTACTCGACGTCGGGGAGCCCCTCCGGGACGGCGCGCTTGACCTTCTCCTCGATGAGCTTGTCAACCCTGTATATCGCGTGGCAGTTCGAGCACTCCACTATGGGGTCGGCGAAGTTTCCCACGTGCCCCGAGGCCACGAACACAGCCCTGGGGAGTATCTGTGCCGTGTCAATCTCCATCATCTCGTCCCTCTTCACCATCAGCCTCCGCCAGAGGTTGACGTATCGATTCTTGAAGAGCGTCCCCAGCGGGCCGTAGTCCCAGAACCCCGCCGGGGTGTTCGGGTAAGAATCAGCGGACCTGAAGAAATAGCCTCGCCTGGAGGCCAGGTTCATCACGTCTTCGTATCCTGGTGCCTTGGCCTGAGGCTCGGGGACCTTGTTCACATTAGCGTTGTCAGCCATCGGAAGCGACGAAACGGCCCCGGGACTGGTCTTAAAGCTGTTCTCTCAGCGAGCGGAGGCTCAGACGGCCTTGATCTGCTTGACCACTGAAGGCCTTACCTTTCTGAAGACCCTGTAGCCGCAGATACACTTCACCTCGGGGAGGTTGTTGAGCTCTTCTTGGCTCGTCTTGGTGCCGCACCTGACACACTCGTAGACGGAGCCCGCAAAAACCTTCGCTGGTTCCTCTGGTGTACCTGACATGTTTCATGAGGCGTTCTGCCGTCTTCTATTTCTGTCTTGCTGCGGCGCGGCCTCGAAGGGGCTGCTTTCGAACAAAACGTTAAATCCCGCTCCTGGAGGACAGGCTCTACCGAAATGGCCAACGACCGGACCCTGGGCGGCGCAATACTTGCTGGCAGCATCATCGGAATAATAGTCTACGGCGTCCTTCTCTATCTGCGGCCACTCTTGGTCCTCGAGGTGACCGCATTCCTGGCCGTGGTGGTCCTTCTCGGAATCCTGGGCTGGATCGGCTGGACGATGGCCACAACTCCGGCGCCGGAGCCGATAACAGAGGCGGCCCAGCCGCAACCCGCTGCTCCCGCCGCCGCTGAGAAGAAGGAACCGTAAGGCAAGCGCTTCAGGGCTTCTTCTCGGTTACCCTGTAGTCCCTGAACCTCATCTCAAGTACGCTCTTGAAATATTCCCCGACCTCGCCTCCGCTCATCTTCGAAGAACCCTTCTCCCTCACCTCGAAAACGAATGGCACCTCGACCATCTTCAACCCGTTCTGCTTGAAGACGAACAGCGACTCCACCTGGTAGATGAAACCAGACGAGTACAGGTGAACCTGCAGAAGCGTATCCACCGCCCGCGCGCTGAGGGCCTTGAACCCCGTCGTGGCGTCGTGCACCTTAAGCCCCAGGACGTGCCTCGCCAGCCAGTTTGCACCCCAGCTTATCGTCCTCCTACGTCTATTCAGGCCCTTCACGCTCCCTCCCTCAACGTATCTCGAACCGACCGCGACGTCTGCTCCTTCCCGCACCGCCTCGACCAAAGGTTTCACGGTCTCGGGCGGGTGCTGCAGGTCCGCGTCCATCTGGACGAAGACCGAGGGGCGGAACGTCTCCCTCGCGTACCTGAAGCCGTCGAGATATGCCGTGCCCAGCCCCTTCTTGCCCCCTCTCTCCAGGAGGTGGACGTAGTCGCGCCCCTTCATTACCGTCCCTATCTCGTCGGCGGTGCCGTCGGGGCTGCCGTCATCGACGAAGAGAATATGCATCTCGGACCCAAGGCTGCTCCTCACCTGGGAGAGCCTGTCGACCATCGGCGCGATGTTCTCCCTTTCGTTGTACGTCGGCAGGACGACGACGACGCTCACGCAGGACGCGGCCCCGCTCAGCGGCCCTTCAAGGCCGTCTTCAGCTGGTCCGCGATATAGACGACCTCTTCCTCGGTCACGAGCGGATGGACCGGAAGGGAGAGCACGTGGTCCGCAGCGTCATAGACCATCGGGAGCTTGAGGTCGCCGTGGCCCAGCTCCTGATAGAGGGGCATCTTGTTGACCGGCGTCTTCCAGTAGACGGCGGAGCCCACGGCGTTGGCCCTCAGCGAGTCGTTGACCTTGTCCCTGTCCTTCGCTATGTGGAGCGTGTAGAGGTACCAGATGTTCTTCCTGTCCGTCTTGGTCTGGCGCATGCTCACGCCCTTGAGCCCGGAGACGAGGTCGTCCAGCGCCTTTGCGTTCTTCCTCCTGGCCTTGATGAACTCCGACAGCCTGTCCATCTGGACGCTGGCGATGGCGGCCGCCATCTCGGGCAGCCTGAAGTTGTAACCAAGTATCCGCGTGTCATAGCCGTCCCTCATCCCGTGGTTCCTCATCATGCGAAGCTTGTCCGCGAGGTCGTCGTCGTCCGTCGTGATCGCGCCGCCCTCACCCGACGTTATCACCTTGGTCGCATAGAGGCTGAAGCAGCCGACGTCCTTGGTCCTCCCTATCTGAGTCCCCTTGTACTCGGCGCCCAGGGACTCGGCAGCGTCCTCGATCACCCTGACCGAGTGCGCCGCAGCGATCTCCCTGATCTCGTCCAGGTCGACGGGGTAGCCGTAGAGGTGGACCGGGATTATCGCCTTGGTCCTTTTGGTGATCTTCTTCTTGATGTCCTTGGGGTCTATAGTGTAGTCCGACTGGATGTCCGCGAAGACGGGCTTGGCGTTGCACGCCAGGACGACGTTGGCCGTGGCCTCGAAGGTGAAGGCCGGGATTATCACCTCGTCGCCCGCCTTGACGTTGAAGGCCATGAGCGACGTCTGCAGCGCTGCCGTGCCCGAGTTGACGGCTATCGCGTGCTTGACGCCGATGTGCGCGGCCAGCTTCTTCTCAAAGTCCTGGACGTTCTTGCCTCCTGCGTAGCTAGCGTCGGTCAGCATCCCCGTCTCGAGCACCGAGAGTGCCGCCTTCCTCTCCTTGTCGCCGAGTGCGGGCTTGTTTATGGGAATGAAATTCATGGTCTTCAGGCTCCTACCCCGCAAGTATCTCCTGCTTTATAGCTTCAAGGACCTGCACTTGCAAGTTCGATCACAAACCAAGTTCCACGTGTCCGCGGAAGAACTCAACTCCAAGTTCATTCATCCAACTTCTATCGTCTCGTTGGTGCACACCCTGCCTCGATTCGCGAACTGGGTGGGGCGACCACCACCCCCTTTTGCTCCTGCCCCAAGACGGAGTCAGCAGTTATTTTTTGAGGCAAACGCGTCGTCCACCGGAGCCCAGTTGAGTGGGTTATCCCAATCGTGGACTCGCAAAGCATTGTTCGACACCGCGTAGAACACCGCATAATTGTTTGGGATCTTCTCGACCTCGAGGCAACGCCTTACCATGCTCGCGAGGTCTCTGTGGCTCAGCCAGACCTTCCTCCAATCCCATCCCTTGGTTCCAGGGACGTCCTCCTTGCTGACAGAGCCGAATCTGATGCATACGACCTCCAGACCCACCTGTGCGTAGAACCGTCCCAGCGCCTCCATGAATACCTTGTTCGCCCCGTAGGGGCTCGTCGGTATCGGAACGGTGGTGGTGTTCATCAGCGCCTTCCCATTCCATTTCATGAAGTTATCAGCGTGAACAGAACTTGCCATTATAGCTCGAGGCACGCCGCCTCTGAAGCAGGCCTCGTAAACGTTGAAGGTCATCACGTCGTTGTCCGGACTGATCCTGCCCGTTTCCCAGTTATCGTCTTTCACGTTCCATGCGAGGTGGATAACAGCCCTGCATCCCTTGATCGCCTGGAGCACAACATTGTAGTCCCTAACATCGACCTGAGGGAGGTCCAAGGGTACAATATCATAGTCCGTCAGAGCCTTCCTCATCACCGTCCCGATCGTCCCGTTTGCGCCGGTGATGGCTATCTTCGCCTTCATTTCGACTGCGCCTCTCTGTCGTTCATATTATCCTTTCACGGTCCGAGTTCAGTAAATCTCGGCGCGAGAATGCCTATCGCGGCAACGAGGTAAGAGATAGCTCATGCCGAAATGACCGTAAAAAATACGACCGGTACACGAGTCATACGTGCGTTTCTGCCGTTATCTCCTGAATTATCTTTCGCCCCTCGAAGTGCTTCCTCACGGGCGCCAGGATATCGCCCAGCTCACGCGCGACCGACATTTTCAGGTCGTTGGGGTGGAGCTTTCCCTCCGCATACGCCCTCTCCAGCTCCAGGTAGCTTGCGAACGTCACGTTCCCCCCATACTTCTCGGGTCTCTCTATCGTGAGCGAGCTCTTCTCGTGGAATATGATGTACTTGGCGTAGTCGAGGATGGGGTTCCCTTCGACGACCCTCTCGGGGCACCAGGCCTTCCCGAGCTTTCTGGTTATCTCGGACTCGCTGTCGTGTATGAATATCGCCGAGTCCGGCTTGGACTTGCTCATCTTGCTCGATACGACCTTGTCCACCTTCGTGTCCTCGTCGATGCCGCTCGCCTTCGGCTCCTGGAGTCCTGCCAGTATGTGGTGGTGTATCGCGACGGGCTTCTTCCAGTGCAGCGAGGGGAACACTTCCCGCGCTAGCATGTGCACCTTCCGCTGGTCCATCCCTGCATGGACCACGTCCAGGTCCATGGCGTGCATGTCGGTAGCCTGCATGGGGGGATACAGGTACTGGGCGACGTCGAGCTTCTCCTTGGTCGTCCTGCCCATTATAGTGAGGCACCTTACGTCCCGCTCCAGGCTGATCTGCTTGGAGAATCGCATCACATCCGCCCAGTAGTCCTCGTCTTCTTTGTAGAGCTCGCTTCCGTATCTTATCTCGACACCGGGGCAGAAGAAAGCGAACGCGTCAGCGTAGTACTCGCGACCCATCATCTTGATCTTGTCCCAATCTCCGCCCCACTTGTTGTTGATGTAGCTGTGCCAGTCTGCGAGAAAGACCGTGCATCTCATGCCGGCCTTGATGAAATCGTTTACCTTGAAGCCGTTGATGATATAGCCCAGGTGAAGGACACCCGACACCTCCATGCCGATGTAGTGCTTCGGATGAGGCTCTCGCTCAAAGAGCGCCCGCAGGTCCTGCTCCGTCACGACCTCCTCGGTGGGGGGCTTCAGGACGAGCTTCATCTTCTCCTCGATTTCCATTCTCAAAGCCGTCCTCTCCGGTTCCCGATTTAAGGTATTGCAGCCCCACATTCAGTCCTGAGGGGCCCTCCCCGGGAGACGGTTTGCTCAGACCGAGTTCTTCTGGGCGTTCGCGCGTGGCGCCAGCCCGATCTCGCCAGGGCTGGGAACGGCGCTCTCTGCCGCCGCTTCGGGTGCGCTGACCCCGTGCTTGCCGGGTTGAAGATGCCGGGTCAGGCTCATCGACTTTAGCGTGAAGAGACCGAACCCGACCAGCGATAAGGAGAGGAACCACACACCGTGGAAGAACACCGGCACCGCCATGGCGAGCGCGCCCACGGCGAGCACTCCCTCCACGATGGCGTTCCTGTCGTTCGTCAGGTGCCTGAAGTATGTCTTCGTCCTCGTCTCCCCCGAGCCCGAATGGGGCGTCCTGTAGAGGAAGAAGCCGGTACGGTCGAACACCCCGTAGAAGAACGCGATGGACCCCAGGCTCAGCATGGCCCCGGTCACGTAGCCCAGCATGGGTATCAGTATCAGGTTGCGGGCTGTCATCAACCCCTGTACCCACAGCGCCCAGGCTCCCGAGGCCATCGAGACGGCAAACGGGACAGCGACTATGGCGATGTAAAGCGGGTTGTTGAAGATCGAGTAGGCGGGCTGGACGGCCCCCGTGATGACCGCTATGGCCGAAAGGAACGTGACGAGTATCCAGCTGAAGCCTGAGAACGGTCCCAGCAGCATCAGCAGCAGCCCCGCCTTCTTGCGCAGGCTGACGCCCGGGGCGGTGATGATGGTGCCTGCATATTTCGCGATGCATCTCCACCATCCCTGCGCGGTCCTCGCGACCTGCTTCTTCCAGGCCTCCAGCGTCGCCGGGTCCTCGCTCATTATCTGGACGCTGCTGAGATAGATGCCCCGCTTGCCCGCCAGGTAGAGCTTGATTGAGACGTCCCCGTCGTCGGCTATCCTCTCGTTGGACCAGCCCCCCACGTCCCTGATGTCCTGGGTCTTCACCAGCGCGAAGCCTCCCTGGAATGAGAACGGGGCGTCGATGAGGTATGCGCCCATCTTCGAGAGCGTGTCTCCGATGTCCTGGGACAGCGCGAAGAGCCGCGTTATCATGTTGTCGTTCCTATTGTAGTGGCCGTACCGGAAAGCAGCAAAAGAGGCCCGCGGGTGTCTCTCCACGGCGTCGATGCCCTTGCTAAGCACATCGGGCGGCACGATGGAGTCGGCGTCGAGCAGGAGCACGAAATGCCCCGACACGACCTCCATGGCCTTGTTCAGCGCGCCGCACTTGAAGTTCTCCCGGTTCGGCCTCCTGGACACCATCGCCGATATCCCGGCGCTGTTGAGCTCCCGTATCTTCTCATCGATAACCTCGACGGTCTGGTCATTGGAATCGTCCGCGACGATGATCTGGAGCTTATCCTTCGGATAGTCTATCTGGCTGATCGCATCCAGCGTCCGGCCTATCACGAACTTCTCGTTGAACGTGGCGATGAGCACGGAGACGGTCGGATGGGTCTCCAGCGTCACGGCCTGACTGGCCATGTCCCTCGGATACCTCGTCGAGGTGCCGAGAAGGACCATCCAGTAGTATTCGAGCGCGAGGACGGGGATTGTGAGGATGATAGTTATCACCTCTACCACCTGCCAGATTTGTATTGCCACTCTGGTCCCCGGGTTACTTTTTGCGGTCGCTCATCTCCAATATGTAAGTGTTTTTCTGGACCGCTCGAAAAACGCTCTTTTTCCTGCTCTGAAAACATATAGCCATGCGGGGGAAGCGCATTCCAGAAGGGTAACGGAACTCGGATTGCGCAGAATATACTTCGCCGTGTTTGGCTCGGGGTTGGGTCACGTCACCCGCGTCCTCGAGATAGCGGACCGGCTTCGCGGCGGCGGGGACGAGTTCCGATTCTCTTGCTCTCTGCAGGCGTTGAGCTATCTCCGGACGCGCGAGGCCAGCGGGAACGTCCTCGAGAGCCCCTCGCTCGACGTCGAGTGGACGGAGGGCGGCAGCTTCTCGTCGAAGAACTTCATCCCCCACTTTCCGTACATGTTCAACTCGTTCCTGAAGCAGGTGGCGTTCGAGGCCGAACAGATACCCAAGTTCGACCCGCGGGTGGTGGTCTCCGACTCCAGGCTGTCGAGCGTGCTCGCAGCTCGGCAGAAGTCATACCCGGTCATCACCATGCTGAACCAGTTCAAGGTCACTATGCCCCCGAGGTTCCGCGGGGGCCGGGTGGGGAGGTTCTACGAGAGGATCGCGGGCGACGGGCTCGGCCTGCTCTGGTCCCTGAGCGACCAGGTGCTGATGACCGACCTGCCGCCGCCATATACCATAGGACAGGCCAACCTCGAGGGGACGGACGTATCGAACATCGTCCGCTTCGTGGGTTTCACCTCTCCTCGTGTGGACGTGAGCGACGAGCAGGTGTCCAGGGCAAAGAAGCGGTTGGAGATCGACGGTAGGCCGCTCGTCTTCATCCAGATAAGCGGCCCGGACGCGACCAAGCAGCGATTTGTGGACACGGTCTTGAGGTCCACCCGGGCGCTGGCCGGCCGGTACAACATCGTGGTCTCGCTCGGACACCTCAACGGGTCGGGCGAGCCCACAAAGCTCGCCGATGGGACGTGGCTCTACGAATGGTGCCCGGTCAAGGACGAGCTGTTCGCTCTCTCGAGCCTGGTCGTGGCGAGGTCGGGCCACCGGACCATCGGCCAATGCATCGACGCTGGAAAGCCCGCTGTCCTGATCCCGATACAGAATCACTCAGAGCAGCTTGGAAACGCCGAGAAGTTCAGCAGGCTGGGGCTCGGGATAACAATCAGGTCGCAGGACCTGACAGCAGAGCGGCTCACCGAGGCCATCGACGCTTGCCTAAACGACCCGAAGTACAAGACGAGCGTGGAGTCTCTCAGGGTCATCTCGAAGAAGTACGACGGCATCGACAACTGCGCCGAGATAATCAAATCTTACAACTAGCGTCGACAGGGCTCTTCCCTCTTTCCCGCTAGCGCGGGAGCTGAGCGAGCGAGCGAGCGAGCGAGCGAGCGTCAGACGTTGTAGATTACCTTGCTGCCCTCGAACACGAACCTGAACCTGTGCTCGACGAGGCCCTCCTTCGCCAGGGCTGCCCTGACTTTTTGCCTCCCTTGGTCGCAGTATAGCATGAGGAACCCTCCTCCGCCAGCCCCTACGACCTTGCCGCCCAGCGCGCCGTTGTTCCTGGCGATGGCGTACCATGAGTCGATGGCGTCGGTCGTCATGCCGTCGGTCACCCCGCGCTTGACACTCCAGTGCTCCTGGAGAAGCTCCCCGAACCTCTTCAGGTCGCCACCCTCGAGCGCCTTCTTGCTCTCGAGCCCGATCGACTTGATCTTGTGCATCTTCTCGACGACGCCGTCGTCGTTCTTGGAGACTCTCTCCTGCTGCTTCCCCAGGATCTCGCTCGCGCTCCTCTTGATCCCCGTGTAGAACATCATTATCCCGTACTCTAGCTCCGCGACGGTGTCGTCTGCTATCTTGAGCGGCGTAGCCGTTACCCTGCCGTCCCTGTCGATCTCGTACGACCTCAGCCCGCCCAGACTCGCTGCGTACTCGTCCTGCTTCCCCGAGGGTTCGTGCAGCTTGTTCTGCGCGATGTCGCAGGCTTCCTCCGCGATCTCTTCGGGGGTCTTGACCACCTTCTGGTGCGCGTGCAGCGCGTTGAGGAGCCCGACAGCGAAGCTCCCGGAGGAACCCAGACCGGTGGCCGCCGGGACGTCAGCGAGAGAGACTATCTCGATCTTGTCCTTGAAGTTCAGGAGCTTCAGCGCCTCCCTGACAGACGGATGGCGGATCGAGTCGGGGGAGTCGACGATCTCTGTCTGGCTGTAGCTCACCCTTATCCCGCTCTCGAACCGGTCGTTGAGCACTATGTGCATGTACTTGTCGACGGCTCCGGCGATGAAGAAACCCCCGTGCTCCGTATAGTAGGCAGGGAGGTCCGTGCCTCCTCCTCCGAGCGGCAGTCTGAAGGGGGTCCTCGAGACGATCAAGTGAGGCTGCTCTGGCTCCGACCTGTCGCCCGCCCCCGAGATTATTTAACCGATGTAGTGACGCTCCGGATTGATTAATTAACCGCCGGCAGGGTCGCTCGCTGGCTTGTCCCGCTCCGACGGTTACCTGAAAGAGGTCTCCGAGATTGCCAAGAACATCGACAGAGAGTCGGTCGATGCGGCCATTGGCATCCTCTACGATGCCTGGAAGAACGACCAGCAGATATTCATGGTAGGAAACGGTGGCTCGGCTTCCACCGCCACCCACTTCGCTTGCGATCTTAACAAATGGGTCTCCGACGAGGCGGAGAGGAAGTTCAGGGCGTTCTCGCTGGTCGATAACATCCCGCTGGTGAGCGCGCTCACGAACGACAACGGCTGGGGCGACGTCTACTACGAGCAGCTCCGCAACTTCTTGAGGAAGGGCGACGTCGTGGTCGCCATAAGCGTCCACGGAGGGTCCGGGAGCGACAAAGCGGGGCCCTGGTCCCAGAATCTGCTCAAGGCAGTCAAGTACGCCAAGGACAACGGCGCCAAGGTGGTCGGGCTGGCGGGGTTCGACGGCGGCGTCCTGAAGACCGCGGCCGATGCCTGCATAGTGGTCCCGGCCGACTCGACCCCCCACGTCGAAGGGATGCACCTCGTCGTCACGCACCTGATGTGCGAGCAACTCAGAGCAATGATATCTTCGAAAGCCAAGCGTCCGAAACGGTCGAAGTACTAACCAGGCCTGTCTGCCTGCTACTCTCTCCGCGTCTCCCCCGCAGTCTTGCTGCTTGGGGCCAGCGTGATGAGAAGGTCGGGTGCATCTTTGAGGGAGGGGATCATGTAGTCCGGAGTGGCCTCCTCGAGCGCCATCACGCGGGTCAGGAAGGTCGTGAGGTGCCCCACCAGTATCGTCTTGCACCCCGCGCGCCTCCCGGCCTTCACGTCGACCAGCGCGTCGCCTACGAAGAACGACCTGCCTAGGTCGATGTCATTCTCCTCCGCCGCCTTGAGTATCATCCCGGGTTTCGGTTTCCTGCAGTCGCATTCGACCCTGAATTTTGAGATGACGGCGCTCGGGTGGTGCCGGCAGTAGTACTCTCCGTCGAACGACGTCCCTGATTTGGCGAGCTCCTTCCTCACCTTCCGGTTCATCTTCTCGAGCTCTGAATGGGTGAACTGTCCCTTCGCTACCCCGGGCTGGTTCGATATCACTATCACCTTGAAGCCGAGTTCCTTGAACCTCTTGACCGCTCCAGCCACGTAGGGGAAGACCCGTAGCTCCCTGGCAGAGAAGGGGCTCCCGACCCTCCCTTCTTCTTCGTCGTAGACCAGGTCGTTCAGTACCCCGTCCCTATCGACGAATATCGCTTTGTTTTGTCTCACGGTCCGCACCCTCCGCGGGCGCAGGGGCGTGTCTCCCGCTTGAACTCTTCTATGTCTTTCGCATACGGCGGGGGCGGAGCAGCGGGGAGGAGACTTTGGAAATTCTTATAGTCTCGCCGCAAAAACCTACCCGCAAGTGCACTAAGCGTGGCTCAAATCTTTCTTGACACCGCTTCTCTTACCGAGATCGAGGAGTTCACCAGGTGGGGCATCGTCGACGGGGTGACCACGAACCAGAAGATATTCCTCTCAGAGGGGGGAGTCGACTTCAAGCAGCGGGTGCTGGACATCTGCGACCTGGTCAACGGGCCGATCAGCGTCGAGACGACCAAGGGTACGGTCGCTGAGCTGCTAGAGGAGGCCAGGGAGTACGCCTCATGGCACAGGAACGTCGTCGTCAAGGTGGCAATGCACGGAGACGGCCGCGGACTGCAGGTAGTCAGCCAGCTAGCGAAGGCGGGCATCAGGACGAACATGACCGTCATGATGACCTACAACCAGCTCGTGCTGGCAGCGAAGGCGGGGGCCAGCTTCGTGTCGCTCTTCTACAACAGGTCGAAGGAGGCCGGTGAGAACCCGGTGCAGATCATCAGGGACTATGTCGCTACCGCGAAGGAGTCCGGACTGGCGGGCAGGCTCATCGTGGGCAGCATCAGGACGCCTGAAGATGTCTCCGTCGCCATGGCCGCCGGCGCGCACATCATGACGATACCCTCCAAGATACTCCGGCAGATGCCGTCGAACAAGAGGAGCGAGGAGACGATCGCGGAGTTCGACAAGGCCTGGCAGGAGTTCCTCGCCATCAGGAAGTAGAACACAACCGGTCTACTGAGACTTGCCTGGGGTTCACCTTTCGGCGACGGCCGAGACCGGTGATTCGTTTATAACAACCAACCGGAGCGCGATTCGCCCCGATGAAGAGGGCTCTCGTAACCGGTGGTCTAGGTTTCATCGGTAGCCACCTCGTCGACCGGTTGCTCGAAGACGGATGGCGAGTCACGGTCCTAGACAATCTCCTTACCGGTCATGCATCCAACCTCGCCCATCACAAGGGCGACCCTGACCTGACCATCGTGGAAGGGGACATTCGCGACCTCGAGACGGTCTCCAAGTCCTCGGCTGGCTGCGACGCGGTCTTTCATTTCGCGGCGCACGCCCTGATGAGGGTGAGCGTCGGCGACCACAGGGCCGACCTCGAGCACAACGTGATCGGGACGCTCAACGTGCTGGAGAGCATGGCCAAGAACAACGTCCCGGACTTTATCTTCGCTTCGACCTCGGCGCTCTACGGAGAGGCAGAGGTGATACCTACCCCTGAGACTTACTCTGGGGTCCAGACTTCGCTCTACGGCGCCGCCAAGCTCGCGGGGGAAGCTTATGCCTCGGCGTTCACCCAGTTTTCGCCGATCAAGTCTTGGATGTTCAGGTTCGGGACGGTCCTGGGAGAGCGGTGCAGGAGGGGGGCGATATGGGATTTCGAGCACAAGCTGATGAAAAACCCCGCCGAGCTGGAGATATTGGGGGACGGGAAGCAAAGGAAGGACTACCTCTACGTCGAGGACTGCATCGAGGGGGTCATGACGGGATATGGGAAGAGCTCGAAGCCCACGAACATCTTCAACTTGGGACTGCAAGAGCAGACCTCCGTCGACGAGCTTGCTGACATTGTGATCGAGGAGATGGGGCTCCGAAGCGTGAAGAAACGATACGGCGGCGGAGCGAGGGGATGGGTCGGGGATAACCCGGTCGTCTATCTATCCATCAAGAAGATCCAGGAGCTCGGTTGGAGTCCGAAGATGTCGGCAGGGGACACGATAAGATTGACCGCGAGGTGGACGATCGATGAGCTGGGCGCGCGAGCGGCGCAGTGAGGTGGTCCGTCCAAGTGTCAAAGGTCGTCGTGACCGGCGGCGCCGGATTCCTCGGCAGCCACGTGGTCAAGAGGCTCCTGATGGATGGCCATGCGGTCTCCATCGTCGATGACCTCTCGTCGGGTTCGGTCGATAACCTGACTGGCCTAGGCGTCGGCCAGGGCTGCGTCGTCGGAGACCTCAAGAACTACGACTTCGCCAGGCGCTCGCTCGAGGGCGCGGAGGCGGTCTTTCACTTCGCAGCGGAGGTGGGTAGCGTCGCATACCTGCACGGGTCGGAGGCGAGAGAGATCGCGACCCTCCAGTCCAACCTCGCGATCGACGTCAACGTCTTCAAGGCGTGCCTGGAGAACCGCGTCGGCCGAGTGATCTACGCTTCGAGCGTGTCCGTCTACCCGTTCGACGAGCAGATGGGTTCCAACGTGAAGTTCAAGGAGGAGGACTCCGAAAGGAAGGTCAATCCCGAAGGCGGGTACGGGTGGTCGAAGTACATCGCGGAGAAACAGCTTGCGATGATGCCCGGGGTCTCGGCTGGGGTCGCGCGAATCTTCCACGCGTACGGGGAGAACATCTACCTCAGGCCCGACAGGAGCCAGGTCATCGGTTCGCTGATCAGGAAGTCCGTCCGTTACCCGAAAGAGGATTTCGTGGTGTGGGGCGACGGGAGCCAGAGGCGGTGCTTCGTATACGTCGACGACGCAGTCGACGCCCTCTTCAGACTGTATGAGCACGTCGGACGGAATGGGAGCACCACGGTCAACGTGGGGTCCAACGAGGAGGTCACCGTGCGCGAGCTCGCCAAGATGACCATCGACCTCTCCAAGAAAGAGATCCCGCTGAAATTCGACGTCTCCAAGCCGACCGGGGCCCTGAACAGGATGCCCGACCTTGAGAGGGTGAAGAAGGTCCTGGACTGGCACCCCACGACCGGCTTCGCCCAAGGTTTGGAGAGGACGTATGAATGGGCCCGGAGCCGCCTCGAATCGGGTCACTTCGTGGACTGACATGCGCGGTCCTGACGGAAGGACGCCGGGGCCCGACACCTCTTCCATAGGCCCGGCGAACGTATTTCAGGAGGGAGTTAGGCAAACTGCGGCCGGGACTACCCGGAGGCACCGAGCCATCACACGCGAACAGACAACCGAACCCGGGCCTGGTCCTGGTCCGGGCCGCACCAAGGGCCCCCCGGGGCGTTACCTGTTGCCCGTCATCCTCGTCGTCGCCCTGGCGGTAAGGGTAGCAGCGGCGGTCAGGTTGTCACCGGCGAGCGACGTCTACTACTACCTCTCACAGGCCGTCCAGGTCCTCCTCTCGGGGGCGAACCCGTACCAACACGCCTACACCGGCATACCGGCGAGCCTCATCACGCCTGGAGCGCAGCAGGTCTTCGCTTACCTCCCCTTCACCATGCTTTACCTCGTACCGTTCTATCTCGCGGGCGACATCAGGCTTGGTCTCATCGCCGCGGACCTCGCGATAGGCGCCTGCCTCTACCTCTACGGTGGTCGCTGGCGTCTCGGCGCGACGCTGCTCTATCTCTTCGTACCGTTCACCGTTCTCTTCTCGACATTCTACGTCAACGCGGCCCTCATCGCGATGGCCTTCGTCGCGGTCTTCCTCCTCCTCGAGTCGAAGGGCATGGGGAGGCTGGGCGCGGTCTCCTTGGGGCTCGCCCTCGCGACCGTCCAGTTCGCCTTGCTGATCGCCCCCTTTGCGCTCTTTTACTACGCGGAGAAGAAGCGGTGGGTCGAGCTCGCCACGGCCGTCGTAGTCGCTGGCGCGGTCATCTTGCCGTTCCTCCTAGTATCTCCATCGTTCCTGAACGAGACCTTCCTGTTCCAGTTCCAGAGGCCGGTCGCCCCGCTCTTCGCCTCCGGGGGCCCGGTGGGCGTGCTCCTCAATCCGACCCTCGCTGCCCTGTCGGTGTCTCTCTTCGGGTTCGCCGCTCCGGTGTATGTGAAGGCCGCGGTCGAGGTGGTCCTTCTGGCCTTCCTCATCAGGGTCACCGACCTTTCGAACCTCAACAGGAACTCCACCTTGTTCATCATCGTCTCCGTCTTCGTCCTACCTAACGACTTCTTCTGGGTGTACCTCGAGCTGCCGTTCATGCTCGCGCTCTTCTGGCTCTCTGCCCCCAAAGACCTCGCCTTTGTCAAGCGGGATTGATGAGACCGAAGACTTAAAACTCTGGAGGGCATAGCATTTCAACCATGGAGCAGATGGGTGAGCTGCGAAAAGCGGAGCAGCGGACTCGCACAATGTACGAGGCCGTCGCGTGGGTCTCCGGAATCACCATCACCGCAGTGCTCGCGTACGGTCTGGTCACGGCCCTGCTGAGCGGTCTCAGCGCCGTGGGCACCAGTCTGGTCGACGTCGAGTTCCCGTTTACTTTCATGGCGAAGCCGGTCACCTACCTCAGCGTGGCCAGCGTGACCTTCTTCTACAGCGGCATGCAGCTCTACCAGAACCACATAGCCCGGTGGTCGCTGCCCCGCCTGTCGGCGATCGAGCTGTTCACGATAGTGGTCGCGCTCTCTTCGGCGTACGAGGTGCTCTACAACTTCATGCTCTGGGGCGCGTTCCTGAGCAAGGAACTCATCACCTCGAGCGTGATAACCATCATCAACGTGAACACGGTCACGAGCCCTGGTCCCGTCCCATGGAACCTTGTCTTCGCGACCAAGATATTCTTCTCGCTGTTCATCGTCAGCGGATACGCGACCTACTTCCTCAGGAAGATCCACAAGAAGAGCAGCTTCGGTACTGACCCCTAGGCTTGCTTCTTCCGGCCGCCGAAGAAGAGAAGATAGAGATACACAACGGTCAGCAGGCCGAACAGGCCCGCGGATATCAGCGCGACAGAGTCCAGCCCAGTCCCTATCAGCGTCAGGGCGACGTAGAGCTGGTAGAGTGTGAGCGCCAGACCGAAGAGCGCTGTCGCCCTCGTAAGCGGTCGGGTGACCCAGCTAGAGGCCCAGTTGAACAGGAATATCCCGCTCAGAAAGCAGGCGAGGGCCGCCCAGAAGAGCAGAAAGCCTCCGCCTACGACGATGACTCCCACCCAGAAGACCCCGGCCACGAAGTAGAGGATGGTCGGGGCCATGCCGGCGATTCCTTGCTCGGACTTCACGACGTCAGCCGAAAATCCCAGCGGATATAAATGTGGTTCCGGGCGGCCGCGCGTCGCTTCGAGGCCGCGAACGTATAAATCCCCATGAGGGGGCTCGGATAAAGTCCTCAGGGAGATATCATCTTGTCACAGAGCACAGAGTCCACCGACAACCTGCGTGAGAAGCTGGCCGAGCTTCTCGTCCCCGCCACGGACCTCGAGGAGGGCCTCCTCGTCTCCGCGACCTACGACGGAGACAAGCGCGTGGCCGTGCTCAAGTTCTACGACCCGAAGCGAGACAGAGTGGTAAGGTGGGAGGACAACACCGGCCATAAACCGTACTGTTACACAAAACTGCCGATGGACAGACTCGGGCCGATCAGGTCAAGGAAGGACGTGATCGCGATAGAGGAGGTGCAGAAGTTCGACCTCCTCTCGGATTCGCGCATGATGGTCAGGAAGATAACAACCACCGACCCGCTCGCGATCGGCGGTGGCCCCTCGGGCAACAGTATCCGCGACCAGATAGACGCGTGGGAGGCCGACATCAAGTATTATGAGAATTACGTCTACGACCGGGGCCTCAGGGTAGGCACGTACTACTCGATAAGGCAGGGGAACGTCGTGCCAGTAGAGAAGGAGGTCGCGGAGACGGTAACCCGGTCGCTCAACCAGATACTCTCCAAGAACTCCGGCGAGCAGTCCAAGTTCATCCGGGAGTGGGCCGACCTGCTCGGTCAGCCTCTCTGCTCGTTCAAGCGGATCGCGACGGACATCGAGGTCGCCAACGAGGAGGGCAGGATCCCGGACCCGGAGAAGGCGGACCGCGAGGTCATCGCCGTGTCCTTCCACAACGATGTCGAGTCCCTGTCCTATGTCGTGGCGAAAGAGGGTGACACGTCGCTGCACGGCGCAGTCACCAGCTACAAGCCAGTGGTCTTCGCCGACGAGGTGTCCATGCTTAGGGGTGTCTTCTCGAAGATGATGGAGTACCCGTTCCTGATAACCTTCAACGGCGACGACTTCGACCTCAGATACCTCGTCCATAGAGCGGAGAGGCTCGGCATCACCGACGACGAGATACCGATCTACCTGATGCGCCAGGAGGCCTCGCTCAAGCACGGCGTGCACATCGACCTATACCGGTTCTTCAACAACCGGTCCATCCAGGTGTACGTGTACAGCAACAAGTACACCGAGCACACGCTCAACGGCATCTCGGAGGCCATCCTCGGCAAGTCGAAGATAGAGTTCGAGGGGAACGTGGCGGACCTCCCCCTCCTGGAGCTCTCGAACTACTGCCTGAACGACTCCCAGCTCACCTACGAGCTCACCAGCATCAACTCGTCCATGATGATGAAGATCCTCCTCATCATCGCCCGCATCGCCAAGATGCCGATGAACGACGCCGCCCGCCTCGGCGTCTCCAACTGGATCAGGAGCATGCTCTTCTACGAGCACCGGCAGATGAACGCGATAATCCCGAGGCAGAACGAGCTCGCGCTCAAGGGCGGGGCGTCCTCGGAGGCCATCATCAAGGGCAAGAAGTACAAAGGGGGGCTCGTAATCGAGCCCAAGCCCGGGATACACTTCGGCGTCTCCGTGCTGGACTTTGCCAGTCTGTACCCCAGCATCATCAAGGTCTACAACCTCTCCTACGAGACGGTCAACTGCCCTCACGAGGAGTGCCGGGTGAACAAGATCCCGGACACAGAAAGCTGGAGGTGCAGCAAGCGCAGCGGGATCGAGAGCCTCGTGGTCGGCTCACTCCGCGACCTCAGAGTGAGCCATTACAAGCAGCTGGCGAAGGACAAATCGATATCCAGGGAAGAGGCCGAACTTTCCGCAGTTGTATCTCAGGGCCTAAAGGTGATTCTAAACGCATGCTTTACACCTGACACGAGCGTGGTCACGCCCGAAGGAATCCGGAACGTACGGGATCTCCGCGTCGGAGACAAGGTCGTAAACGTAAACCCAGAGACCATGGTGACTGAGATCGATACCGTCGTGGAGGTCCAGCAATTTCCCTATTCAGGGGAGTTGTATCATTTCAAGGATCGGAGGTTCGTAGACCTGATGGTCACCCCCAACCACAGGTTCCTCGTGAAGGATAACAGAGTGGGATCCAAGACCGGCACGATATTCAGAACCGCGGAGGAGGTTTTCAGCAGGACGAACATGGCTATCCCGAGGGTAAAGGATGGGGTCAGCAGGTCCTCCTCGCCGGCTCGAATTTCTCTGCTGGATACCGCTAAGGAACTGGACGCAGTGGCCGACATCTTCCCAGGACGTGGAGAGCGGCTCTCCGCTCTATTCGGAAGACTCCCTCAGGACATAAGACGGAAGGTCAGGGAGTTCGGCGACGTCAATAAGAATCGGAGCAAGATCGACCCTTCCATCGGTTCGCATTATCGCCTGCCCACTTCAAGGCTGACCGAAGACGACGTGGACTCGATCGAGCGGAGTGGAGGGTCAGTGCTCGTGGGTGTCAACAAGTCCTCCAAGGTCCCCGTCAGGTACTCTGCCCCCGATTTCGCCTCCCTGTGCGGATGGTTCGTCTCAGAAGGTAACCTGATTGCGACCGAGTCAAGGCACTACTCCACCGGCCATTATCGCGGTCGGAGTACGGGCGTCGTGATCACGCAGAGCTTCGGCAAAGGTAACTCGCTGGGGATGTCATATAGGGCCGAGATACAGCTGCTCCTCGACCGGCTCGGGCTGCGCTACGGCTCTGACTCTGGAGGCAAGAAGTACTACAGGGTCTCTAACAGAATAATTCATCGTTGGATGCTCAAGAACTGCTACTCGGAAGAGACGTCGGAACACGTCGCAGCGTCCAAGCGTGTGCCCGAATTTGTCTTTGGTTCGAGGGACCTAATCGAATCGTTCGTCACGTCATGTTACAAGGGCGACGGTTCCAAGAGAGAAAAGAGGTATTCCACCACGAGCCTGGAGCTCGCCAAGGAGATGGTCGTCCTGCTCAGCCTTCTCGGAGCAAGGACCAAGATCAAGTATGACAAGAAGGACCGTATCTACAGGGTTGTCTTCACTAATGCAAGCTCAAAGCTGACGTGGTCGGGCAGCGCCAAACATCGATACGTAAAGAAAGTCCCATACGAAGGAAATGTATACTGCGTTACGACTGAGCGCAACCACACAGTCCTGGCGGGCCGAGACGGCCGATTTGTGCCGGTTGGCCAGTCCTATGGAGTGATGGGGTTCGAGACGTTCGCGTTGTACTGCCTTCCGGTCGCGGAGGCCACTGCGGCCCTCGGGAGATATGCAATCACGAAGACCATTGAGAAGTGCGGGCAGGAAGGCATCTCCGTAATCTACTCCGACAGCGTTACGGGCGAGCGTTACATAACCCTCCTTGACCCAGACGGGATGGTCAGAATAGAGCCTATCGAGAATTTCTTTCTCCGCTTCGACGAAGTGCATCACAGGAACGACGGAAAAGAGGAGGCTCATCCGACAGGGTGGAAGGCGCTGAGCTTCAATCCAGCGGATGGCGACGTGCAGTGGAAGGAGGTCAAAGCCGTGATCAGGCACAAGGCCGACAAGACGATCTACCGAGTGAGGGACAAATTCGGAGCGACGAGGGTTACGGAGGACCATTCCTTGGTCGCAGCTGGGAGCGCAGGCCCAGTCCTTGCGAAGCCAAATGAGCTAGGCGACAAACATCTGCTGCGAGTTGCCTCCATTCCTGAGGTTCGACCCATTGAGACGATCGACCTCTTCGATGTGCTTCGCCGCGTCAGCTACAAGACACGTTACAAGGGAAGGTGGAAGACGATGGAAGCCCATTGCGACGACGACTCCGTGTGGTTCCTCTGGACAAACAGAAAGCGACCTGTCAAGCTCAGGAGGTTCGTCTCGGTCGGGTCACCTGAGTTCAAGGCCCTTGTAGAACTTCTTGGTGCCTATATCGCCGAAGGGAGTTCGAGTACCCCTGAGACGACCTCGTCTCGCTTGGGCGCGTCGATCGCAAACTCAGATACCGCGTGGCTCAAGAAGCTGCAAGAAGACTACTATCAACTCTTCAGCAGCGCGACTGCCTCTATCGTGCAATCCAATCCTGGGATAAGGGACCTCAGTTATCGGTCATCGTCGGGACAAGTTCTGAATATCAGCTACCAAGACCGGACGCACAAGCTGCAGATGATGAACCGCGTCTCTGCCGTCTTCTTCAAAGCCTTCTGCGGACAGAAGAGCAGCGGCAAGCTGCTACCTGAGTTCATCTTCCATGTTCCGGATGAGTACAAGTTCCTCCTGTTGGAGAACATGATCAAGGGGGATGGGTCGAGGGTGTTTGGCGACGCTTACAGTGATGAATACAGGACGCGGAACTTCAGGTACGAAAGCAAGTCGCTCGGATTGATCAGCGGCCTTTCAACTCTCCTCCTTCAGCTTCGGATCAACCATTCCATCGGGTATAGGCCGAGCAAGCAGACCTATTCTATCGCGACCTGCGCCGCCTATAACGAAACGAAGAGACATCCCAAAGTGGAGAACGAGCCATACGATGGATACGTGTACGACCTCTCTGTCGAGGACTTCCACACTTTTGTTGATTCATGCGGAAGCATAGTCCTGAAGAACACAGATTCGCTTTTTATCGAGAACCCCGACCGCGAAAAGATATCCCGGGTCATCACCTGGGCCGAAGGGGAGCTAGGCGTGGAGCTCGAGATCGACAAGTCGTACCGCTACGTGGCCTTCAGCGAGAGGAAGAAGAACTACTTCGGTGTGCTCCAGGACGGGACCGCGGACATCAAAGGTTTGACTGGCAAAAAGAGCCAGACACCCGAGTTCCTCAAGAAGGCCTTCTACCAGTCTCTGGACATCCTGGGGACGGTCTACGCCACCGAGGACTTCGAACGCGCACGCAAGGAGATCAAGACGCTGCTCACGCAGACCGTCTCTAGGCTGAGGAACAAGGAGATACCCATGAACGAGCTCGCCTTCAACGTGATGATCGGCAAGGCCATCACGGGCTACTCCGGGACGACGCCGCAGCACGTCCGCGCCGCGAAGCTTCTCCAGGACACCGGGAAGGAGGTCAAGGCGGGGGAGATTATCTCGTACGTGAAGACCAAGACGCCCCCCAACGTGAAGCCGGTCAGCCTCGCGAGGGTGGACGAGATAGACGCCGACAAGTACCTAGAGTACGCCAGCGCGATGTTCGACCAGATGCTCGACGCGCTGGGCTTCAGCTTCGACGAGATAATGGGCAGCACGACGCTCGACGCGTTCTGGTCCTGAGCCCAACCGAGCTGAGCCCGGACAGAAGTCTTATCACATCCCCCACTCGGAGCGGTGGCAACTTGTCAGAACCTGGACGCGACCTCTTTGGGTATGGGAACAAGCGCATGCACTTCTCGTGGCCCGGGGGGAAGCGGCTGGCCCTCTCGCTGGTGGTGAACTTCGAGGAGGGGTCGGAGCACTCGGTGGCGACGGACGGGCTCGTGGAGGGGGTCGGCGAGTTCCTCCCGGTCGACATCAAGGTCAGGGACGTCGGCAACGAGAGCAGCTACGAGTACGGCTCGCGCGTCGGGGTCTGGAGGCTCCTGAGCACGTTCAAGAAGTTCGACGCCAGGGCGACGTTCTGCGCTACGGCCGTATCGCTGCAGGCGAACAAGGCCGCCGCCGATGCCATCGTCAAGGCGGGCCACGAGATCTGCGACCACGGCCTGACGTGGACCGAGCACTTCCGTTACACCTACGACGAGGAGAAGGCCGCCATAGCAAAGTCGGTGGCCATCATAGAGGAGCTCACGGGGAAGAAGCCGGTGGGGTTCTACGCGCGGGAGCCCAGCACCAACACTCTGAAGATCGTCCAGGAGCTGGGGAACTTCATCTACGACTCCGACTCCTACAGCGACGACGTGCCCTACAGGGCCGCCCCCGGAGGGATACTCATCGTCCCATACACCCCGGACGTCAACGACTTCCACTTCCAGTCGCCGATGCACAGGTTCAGCAACTCCTCGGACTTTTTCGTCTACATGAAGGACTCCTTCGACGTCCTGCGGGAGGAGGCCAAGTCGAGCTCCAAGATGATGTCGGTCGGCCTGCACACGAGGGTGACGGGGCGGCCCGGGAGGATAGTCGCGCTCCGCAAATTCCTCGAGTACGTGAGGAGTTTCGACGACGTCTGGATAGCGACGAGGGAGGAGATCGCGCGCTACTGGGTCGAGACCGTCGAGCCGACGATCTAATCTCTTCACGCCCGAAAGATAAATAGACGGCGGCGTGACGCTCACCTTCGACTTGGCTCAGAAATTCGGTACGATAGAGCAGACGGTCTTCTTCAAGGCCTCGCCCGCCGAGGTCTACGATGCCCTGCTGGACCCGAAGAAGCACTCCAAGTTCACCGGTTCCCCCGCCACCACCAACGCGAAGGTGGGCGCCGAGTTCAACGCCTGGGATGGATACATCTCGGGGAAGAACCTGGAGCTCGTCAAGGACAAGAAGATCGTGCAGGAGTGGGAGACCACCGCGTGGCCGAAGGGCTATCCCCGTTCGAGGCTGGAGCTTACGCTGACGCCGAAGAAGGGTGGGACGGAGCTCAGGATGGTCCACTCCAAGGTCCCCGCAGAGCAGGTGGAGGACTACACCAGCGGCTGGCATTCCTCGTACTGGGACCCTCTAGCGGAATATCTCAAGAAATAACCAACCTTCCGTTTGAGGACCGGCGAGGAGAAGCTGTTTCGCATCCTTCTGGGCGGAATGATGGCAACCTTCCAACTCAGTTTTGCCATGAGGATGTCCGCTGCCTAAAATTCCCACGCGTCCTCTCTGTGACTAGTTAGGGGTCACACACCAAGGTAGTGGTCATTAATAATTCGATTTAGCTAGTTTGTGCATGTCTGAAGTCGAGCCATCCGAATATCACGCGGGCTATTCTTCGGCCCAACTCGACAGCTCACCTCTGAAGCTGGGTTTTCTTGATAAGTTGCACGGAGAGCGCGTGTTCGTAGACATTCCAGCTGACAGCTTGGTCAAGTTTAGTCCTCGTCTTCGACTGAATCCAACGGCTTTCGCGCGCTGCTCGAACGAAAGCCGCAGGAATCTCGACAGGTATTGGCGGGGAGAACGCTCCATGCCGCTCGAGGTTTTCAGGGTGCTAATCGACTTCGGTTGGCTAATCCCCTCTGAGCTTCAGGGCAAGGTAAGGATGAGGATAGGAAACAGCGGAAATCGTGTCCTGATCGGCCCGAGCCTGCCGATCGACGAGGAGATTGTCTATGTGTCAGAATTGATTCGATTTGATGGCCACCTACCACGAAACCTTTGGTGCATTGTGTTCGTGAACAAAGAACAGGTGCTAATTTCGCGGGTCATCCGGTTCTTTCGACGTTTGGAACTTGGCAGGAAGAATATGTACTTGTATCGGAAGAAAGGTGTGTATTCCCTTACGGTGCGCTGACGTTTATTGGCCGTAACCTTGCACAGAATTTTTAAGATTCCCTTGGGGAAGAAAACCAAGATGAACGTGCCAGCTTTCGTCCTCGAGTCGCCAAGCCTCGCCGCAGCCGCGGTCAGGGCGGCGTTCGATGCGGAGGGTAGCGTGTCGGGGAGAAAGAGAAGCGGCGTCAGCATTACTACGCGCCGGATAACCATAACTAACATCTCAGAGGATTACTTGAAGTCTATCCGTAGGGCTTTGCGGTCGTTCTCCATTGCGTCGCGAATTTACTGCGAGGAGAAACCCACCCGTAACATTTTCCGCCTAGCGATTTACCATCAAGATAACCTGAGGCGTTTCGCAGACATAATCAAACCCTATCATCCCAAAAGAATGGCGCGGCTCACCAGCGTTCTTCGGTCATATCGTAAAGATAGAATATCGGAGCTGAGCCTTCGAATCCCGGTGCTGCGTTCAATCAGCAATGGCAACTGCACTAGAAGGCAAATCGCCGCAAGCCTAGGACTCGCTAACTCTCGGGTGGGTAATCAATTGTACAAATTGAGAAAACAGCACTTGGTCGCGAAGCCAACCCTCATTTGGACGAATCGTGGAGGCTGCGGAGTGTACCGCCTTACTGTGAAGGGAGAACGCGCGCTTCGCGGGTTTATTGATACTGCTCCGTTAAGTTCTTGAGTTGACTGATGAATTCCTCCGCTTTCACACCATACGTTACGTTACCGTCTCTACTCCTTACCGATATGGTTTGACTATCTACTTCCTTCTTCCCCGCGACTATTGCGAATGGTATTTTCTGCAGCTGGGCGTTCCTGATCTTTCCTCCGATGGTACCGCTCTCAAGGTCGCCTTCCGCTCTTATGCCGGCGCGCTTCAACCCGTCCAGCACCTGTTGAGCGTAGCTCCTGCTCTCGTCGGAGACCGAGAGCACACGGACCTGGACGGGCGCGATCCATAGAGGGAACTTTCCCTGGTAGTGCTCGATCAGTATCCCGATGAAGCGTTCAAGCGACCCGTAGATGGTCCTGTGGATCACGACTGGCAGGTGGTCCTTTCCGTCGGAACCTGTGTACGCGAGCCTAAACCGCTTCGGCATCTGCAGGTCCAGCTGGATCGTCCCGCATTGCCACTCCCTGCCGAGCGAATCTTTGATGTCCACGTCGATCTTGGGAGCATAGAAGTTACCCTCCTTCTCCTTGATCTCGTAGGGTAATCCCTTTGCCTTGACCACCCTGATGAGAGTGTCAGTGGCCCTCTCCCACTCCTCGTCGCTGCCCATGTGCTCGTCGGGCTTTGTGGAGATCTTCACCTTGAACTCGAGCTTGAACGCCCCGTACATCTTGGCGAGCAGGTCGATGAGGTCCGACACCTCCTTCTCCGCCTGGTCCTCGGTGGCGATTATGTGGGCATCGTCTTGCGTCAGTATCTTCACCCTGAACAGCCCCGACGCGACGCCGCTCAGCTCGTTCCGATAGAGCGGGTCGAATATCGCATATCTCACGGGAAGGTCACGGAAGCTCCATTTCCTCGACCTGTAGACTAGGAAGCTGGACGGACAGTTCATAGGTTTCAGGCCCATCTCCTCATCTCCCAACTCGGTGAGGAACATGTTGTCCCTATAGTGTTCGGAGTGGCCGCTCACGCGCCAGAGCACCGTGTTCGCCAGAGCCGGGTTGCTTATCTCCATGTAACCTCTCTCCCTGAGTTCCTTTCGTATGAAGTCTACCAGGATGTTCCTCAGCGTCCATCCCTTGTCGTGCCAGTAGACCATCCCGGGAGATGGTTCTTGGAAGCTAAACAGGTCCAGTTTCTCGCCGATTATTCGGTGGTCGGTATCCGGAAGCCCGGAGAAGTCGCTCCTCTTTATCCTGGCGAACAGCTGGTCCTCCGTCATCTCTTTCCTCTCGTTCGAGACCTTCTCCACCTCCTTCGGGGGGGCCTGCGCCGCCACAGTTGCCATTCCTTCCTGGGAGTATACCCGCGATTGCTCGGCGAGCGGATGCCCCTTGACCTTTATCTGGAAGGCCTTGTTCCAGCCGAACGGCGACCTGTACGTCTCTATCCCGGCCTCCCTGGCGTACTTTTCCATAGCCTTGAGCACCTCCAGGGCGTCCTTCGGACGCGCCAAGTTCTGGCTCAGGTGCGCGTACGGGTAAATGATTATCCTGTTGACCTTGAGCTTGCCGAGATAGTCCTTCGTCCCCTCGACCGCCTTCTTCGCGACCTCGTCGTCGTCCCCCTTCTCGACGGAGGTGAAGAGGACGACTATCTCCTCGTAGCGATACAGCTTCTTCTCGGCCTCCTCCGCGGCCGAGATCTCCTTCTCCTTCGGCTCGTATTCGATGAAGTCTAGGTGCTGCTGGAGTATTCTCATCTAGCTCGACCGGGGCCTAGCCCCATCTCGCCCTTTCGGCGTCCCTGTCTTTTTTCGTGCCCTTCTTCCAGGCCTTGGAGTGGTCGTGGCAGAGGTAGACCCTGCGGCCGTCGCCGCCGGCCGACAGGCCGCTCCCCGCGAGCTGGCTCCTGCTTATCGACTTCACGGCCGGGTTCTTGCAACCCGAGACTGAACACGAGACGCCCTTCTCTATCTTGCCCAATTTCGTGCCGGATGCCCTCCGGCTCTATTTATAGAATGTTGCCAGCACGTAGCTCGATACCGGGCTTGTTCCTCTGCCGCACCGCAGGAGGACCGGCAGGACCTTCATACGGCCGCGAGAGCGCTAATAAGAAAGACGGAACGGGGGCTGACAGGTGCTCGACAAGCTCCGGGGAAGGGTCAACGGCGCTACCCTCCGCGTGGGGCGCGCCGCCTCGCGCGTCATGCCGTCGCCTACGTCCTGGACGGTGATAGGGGCCCTCTTCTCGATCCTTGCCGCCGCTTATTTCGCGACGGGAGGCTACAGGGCTGAGCTGACGGGCGGATTCTTCGTGCTGGTCTCGGGCTTCTTCGATATCCTCGACGGAGCCGTCGCGAGGGCCACGAACCGGATCAGCAAGCGCGGCTCGTTCCTCGACTCCACGCTGGACCGCGTGGGGGAGACATCCATCTACCTGGGAATCCTGATAGGGAACTACACATCCCCGGTGATAGTCTTTCTGGCGCTCTCCTGCAGCCTTCTCGTGAGCTACGCTCGAGCCAAGGCGGACTCTCTCTCGATCAACCTGGCCGGCGTAGGGATAGGCGAGAGGAGCGAGAGGCTGAGCGTTCTGGTGATCTCTTCGTTGCTCGGTATCCTGCCGCTGGGGGTGCTCGTCGTGGCGGGGCTGGCGGCCGTGACGTTCGCGGCCCGCGTCGTGAGGGTTACGTCATCGCTGAAGGACAGAACCCTCGGGCCTGCCTCCGGCTGAGGGAATATCTTGCCGGCTGAGGGAATATCTTGCCGGCTGAGACCTCGTCTCGCCCGAGCAGTTCTGTTAAGAACCCACGCTTCGGCCATGTCATCTAACTGGTTACGGGAAAGTTTGTTTCTTCTTTTCGCGTTCCAGACTTGAACCGAGTTTTCGGCGAATCGTCGCCAGACTGTAGTCATGTAGATATCAGTAGTCCGTTTGCCGTTCATGATTCCCGACGGCGGGAAGTATGATAATGCTGCGTCCGCCTCGAGCGCCTTCAGACCGCTCAACTCCTGTGAAACAAGTTTGAGGAGACCATAGGCTTTAGCTCCTTGAACTCTCACAATATGCATCGGGAGCCTCCCTATCAGAGGCGCTGCACCGGAGACGACGGCGACCCCGAGCGCTTTTGATATGATTGTCATGGCCACATTATCGTTCATTGCGCCTGCCACCATCAGAGATGTGTTGTCATGCCGCATACTGTATGCGACCGTTATCGAAGCCTCGTCCATTATCCACTGCGCGATTCTAACCTTGATTGCAGAGTCAAACAACGAACTTGAGAGGAGTTGGTTTATGGGAATCTCCGGGTGCAGCTCTGGGTGCAGACCAAGTCTCTCCGTCCACCTAATTATCGTTCTTCTTGAGACGCCAAAGAACGTCGCAACAGAGGTCTGCGTCCCCAATTCACGGTACGCATGCAGTATTTGCTGCGCTGTTGGAATCGACACCGCGTTGGAGTCATTTTGCGGTGCCTCGGCAACATTAGGAGATTCCGAGTAATCCATCCTCCACAATCCCTAACATTTCGCTGAGGGCTATAAGCGCCAATGGCCGCCATCGAGATAGATGACGGATTGGTCCCTTTCGCCAAGCGAGACGTTAGGTTAGTTGAACCTGCGCTCTGCTTTCGCCCTCACGTTGACTATGCCGTAGTGCACAGCACACGAGACGCAATAATATTTCACGGTAGTGGGGCTTGCGATATACGCTCCCGCCGCCCTCAGCTCCCTTGCGAGCTGTGGCTCAACCAAGCTCAGTCGAGTGGTCACCTTCTTCGCCTTGTCTCTGGGCACGTGAGAACCGCAGTTGCTGCAGGAGATGACGGAGGAGCTCCCCTTGCCGCCCTTGGAACGTCCTCGACTCTTCCTCTTCTTGGTCATACTAAACGACCGGCCAGCGGGGTGGCTTAAAAGGTTGGGGATGGATGGAAAACGTCTGCGCGAGCCGGAAAGTTCTAAATACGCACGCATAACAGCGCTCAAAAGGCGGAGATAGTTTGTCCAATTCGTCCCGTCCCAGCGTGCCCACGTCCAGAGGCGACCCCATCGAGATACTCAGTGCGGACAAGGCTATGGCGCGCGGCAGGGATGCGCAGGCGAACAACCTGGCGGCGGCGAGGGTCATCTGCGAGATCGTGCGCACTTCGCTGGGCCCGCGTGGCATGGACAAGATGATGATAACCGAGTTCGGGGTCGTGATAATCACCAACGACGGGGCGACGATGCTGAAGGAGATGGTGGTGGCCCACCCAGCCGCCAAGATACTGGTCGAGGTGTCCAAGGCGACGGACACGACCGTCGGCGACGGGACGACGAGCGCGGTCGTGCTGACGGGCGCCCTTCTCGAGAGGGCCGAGGATCTGCTGAAGAGGGGCATCCATCCGGTCCAGATAGTCAGCGGCTTCCACAAAGCGTCCAAGCGGACGCTGGAGCTGCTGGGCGAGACGGCGACGAAGGTGAACCGCGACCGGGACACGCTGATGACGGTAGCGAGGACGAGCATGCAGTCGAAGGTCGTGGCGAAGGATGCCGCAGCTCTGGCCGGGATGGTCGCGGACGCCGTGCTACTCGTGGCTGTGGAGAAGGAGGGCAAGTACACTGTCGACATGAAGTCCATCAAGGTCGAGAAGAAGCAGGGCGGCTCGATGTCCGACACGAGCTTCATCCGCGGGATCATGCTGGACCAGACCCTCGTGCATCCCGACATGCCAAGGACGCTGGAGAAGGCCAAGATAGCTATCCTCACCATGGCGTTCAAGATAGAGGACCACAGCCTGCAGAAGAAGGTCGTTATCAGAGACGTGGAGCTGATCTCCAGGTTCATCGACGAGGAGAAGTCCATGCTCAAGGCCATGGTCGAGAAGGTGCGCGCTGCTGGCGCGAACTTCGTGATCTGCCAGAAGGCGATAGACGACACGGCGCAGCAGTTCATGGCGCGGGCGGGGATCTTGGCGGTGCAGAAGGCCTACGAGTACGAGATGCCGAAGATCGCGATGGCGACCGGGGCGCGGATAGTCAACAACCTCGACGACCTGACGGAGAAGGACCTGGGCTACGCGGACGTGGTCGAGGAGAAGAAGGTGCACGGAGGGAAACTTCTGTTCATCGAAGGGTGCCGGAACCCCAAGGCGGTCACCATACTCGTCCGGGGCGGCTCGGGAAGGGTCATCGAGGAAGCCGAGCGGTCGGTCCACGACGCCTTGATGGTCGCCAAGGACATAATGGAGCACCCCTCGCTGGTCTACGGAGGAGGAGCCTGCGAGGCCGGGCTCGCCTACCGCATCCAGGTGTGGTCGAGAGGGCTGGAGGGAAGGGAGCAGCTAGCGGCGGAGAAGTTCGGGGAGGCGCTCGAGCAGATCCCCATCACACTCGCAGAGAACGCCGGGATGAACATGGTAAACGCGGCGGTCGACCTGAGAGCCAAGCACGCCGAGGGGGGCGACTCGTTCGGGATATCTGCCGACGGCAAGGTCAGGGACATGCGCGCCGAGGGCGTCATGGAACCTATGATAGTCAAGAAGCAGGTGATCAGCGCGGCGACGGAGGCGGCTTCGATGATCCTCCGCGTCGACAACGTGGTCACAGCGAGGCGCAGGCAGTTTGCAGAAGGCACGGGGATAGAGCGGCCTCCCGAGCTCGACGCCCCTCTGCCCACCTAGCCGGCCTTCCGTCAAAGCGCACCCCAAACTTTTAGATAACGTCGACCAGATGGTCGGCGAGTCTGCGAAAAATGAACGTCCTGGTGGCCGGCTTCATGACGATTGACAGGATAGAGTTGCCGATCAGGACGATATCGTCGGTCGGCGGCCCTCCTTCGTACGCCGGCCTCCTCTGCTCCCGCTTCGGCTTTGACGTCACGGCGCTCACCAGGATCGGGACCGACTTTCCCGACGAGCAGCTCGTCTGGCTCGCCAGGAACGGGTTGCAGCTCAAGGCGATCGACCGGAGCAAGACGAAGAAGACCACCCGCTTCAAGCTCGTCGTCAAGGACAACGATAGAGCCCTCTACCTCCTCGAGCGCTGCGAAGACATCGGACTCGAGCAGGTGCCCGACGCTCACTTCAACGCCGCGCTGATAAGCCCGCTAGCGAACGAGATACCCGACCCGGTCTTCGAGGAAGTCAGGCGGCGGTCCGATTTCTGCTTCCTCGACCCCCAGGGATACGTCCGGAGCTTCGACGCCTCGGGGAAGGTCTACATCACGCCTTGGAGCGACGAGAAGATCCTCGGGAACGTCGACGCGCTGAAGATGGACCTCGCCGAGTGCGAGGCGATAACGGGCAAGGAGCTGCCGAAGGACGCTTTCGGGAAGCTCGCCTCGAAGGGCATCCGCAAGGCCGTGATCACGAGAGGCGCCGAACCGGCTCTCATACTGGACGGGAACCGGATATCGAAGGTGACGGTCCCCGGCGTCAAGGTGGTGGACAGCACGGGCGCCGGAGACATATTCGCGGGCGCGCTGATCACCTGTTACCTGCGGTCACGGGACTTTTTGTGGTCGTGCTGTTTCGGGATTGCGGCGTCGTCGCTCTCGCTCACGTCGATCGCACTCGGCAAGGTCGACCTCCCGCGGAGCGTGGACCAGACGGCGCGCAAGCTGTACTCTGCGGCCGCCTCGGCCGGGACTGTCTAGTCTGGTCCAGTCTGATCTCAGTACGACTTTGCGAAGTTGGCTATCGACTTTCCCGGGTTGCCGCAGGCCACGCACGCGCCGATCTCGGCGGGCTGGTCGAACGGTATGTTGACGATCTTCGCGCCGGTCTCGGCCTTCACCTTGTCTTCGCACTCCGGCGTCCCGCACCACGGCGCCTGGACCACGCCCCCCTCCTTTGCCAGCAGCGCCTTGAGCTCGTCGTAGTTCTTCGCCGTCCGCACGCTGGCTCGGAGGGTCTCCGACGCGCGCGCGAAGAGTGACCTCTGTATGTCGTCGAGCTCCCTCCCGACCTCGGCCACGACCTCGATGATCTTCGCGGCGCGCTTCATCGAAGTGTCCCTCCTGACTAGCACCACCTGTCCCTGATTGATGTCCCTCGGCCCTATCTCGAGCCTGAGCGGGACGCCTCTGAGCTCCCACTCGTTGAACTTCCTCCCGGGAGTGAGAAAGTCGCGGTCGTCGAGGCGCACCGAGCATGAATCTTGGAGGAGGTCCCTTATCCTCTTCGCCTCCTCGAGGACCCTCGACCTTGTCTCGTCGTTGACGATCGGGACTATCACCACCTGTATGGGCGCCACCTTGGGCGGGATGATGAGGCCCTTGTCGTCCCCGTGCGTCGCGACCATGACCCCGATCTCGCGCGTGGTTATCGCCCAGGTGTTCTGCCAGACGAACTGCTTCTCCCCCGTCTGGTCGACGAAGGTGAGGTCGAAGGCCTTTGCGAAGTTCTGGCCGTCAGAGTGGAAGTCGGGTCCCTGTATGGCCTTGCCGTTGGGCATGACGTGCTCGATGCTGAAGCTCGCCAGGGCGCCTGCGAACTTCTCGCTGTCGGTCTTCTTCCCCACCAAGCCCGGCAGCGCGAGGAACTCCTCCGTCACCCTCCTGTATATGCCGAGTATCTGGTCCCTCTCCGCGTCCGCCTCGTCGCGGGTCGCGAACATCGTGTGCCCCTCGTTCCAGAGGAACTCCCTTCCCCGGAGGAAGGGCGTGGGATGCTTGAACTCCCATCGGACCACGTTGTTCCACAGGTTGAGGCGCAGGGGGAGGTCCCTCCATGACCTGATCCACTTCCTCACCACTTCGTAGATTATCGTCTCGGAGGTGGGCCTGATCGCCAGCCTCTCCTCGAGCTTCGAGTTTCCCGCCTCCGTCACCCACGCGACCTCGGGGGCAAAGCCCTCTACGTGCTTCTGCTCCTTCTTCAGCAACCGCTCCGGTATGAAGAGGGGGAAGTATGCGTTCTGGATGCCGGCCTTCTTGAACTCCTTGTCCGCCGCGTCGCGTATCTTCTCCCATATCGCATAGCCCGCGGGCCGGTAGACCAAACACCCGGAGACCGGGCTGTAGTCAGCGAGCTCTGACTTCAGGATCGCCTGCGTGTACCACTCGTCGAAGTCCTGGGCCTTCTTCGCCGTTATGCCTTCCTGCTTGCTCTCGGACATGCGTCCTGCAGGATGGACGCAGGGTTAATGAAGTTGAACTTCGTTCTTGCGAGGCTCTCAGAAAGGGTGATAACCACGGCCCGCGCTGGCCAGGCGCAAGACTTGAAGAAGCGCAGGATCGGGTTCCAGGGCGAACACGGAGCGTTCAGCGAGCAGGCCGTCTTCAAGCATTTCGGCCCGGACGTCGAGACCGTACCGATAAAGAGCATCCGAGAGGTGTTCAACCTCGTCGAGGTGGGAGCCGTCGACATCGGCGTGGTCCCCATAGAGAACTCGATCGAGGGGAGCATCTCAGAGTCGTACGACATGTTCCTGACCTCGAGCGTCAAGGTGATCGGGGAGGAGGCGGTGAAGGTCGTCCACTGCCTCATCGCGCTCCCCAGCACGAAGCTCTCGGACGTGAAGGTCGTCTACTCGCACCCCCAGGCGCTCGCGCAGTGCAGGAACTTCGTCGCGTCGATGCTCGCCGAGCCGCGCGTGACCTACGACACCGCGGGGAGCGTGAAGATGATCAAGGAAGAGAACATCTCCGGCGCCGCGGCGATCGCCAGCCAGAGGGCCGCGGAGATCTACGGGATGAAGATACTCAAGAAGGGCATCGAGGACTACGGGCGCAACTTCACGCGCTTCCTGGTCATCTCGAAGACCGAAGGGAAGAAGCAGCCGGACAGCAAGACTTCGGTGATCTTCTCGGTCCCCCACACGCCGGGTTCGCTCTACAACGTCCTGGAGGTCTTCGCCCGCCACAAGATCAACCTGACCAAGATAGAATCGCGGCCGACGAGGCAGAGGCCGTGGGAGTATTACTTCTTCGTCGACATCGAGGGGCACCACAAAGACGCGCTGATTTCCAAGGCGCTCGCAGAGGTCGCGACGAAGACGGTCTTCCTCAAGGTCCTCGGGTCGTATCCCAGGTCGAAGGAAGAGCTAGTCTGACGATGTCCGCCTCCGCATCTGCGCTCGAGAAGGTCGCGGCCGAGGTGAGGTCCTGCGAGAGGTGTCCGCTGCACGTGGGGAGGAAGAACGCGGTCCCGGGCGAAGGCCCCGACGCGGCGCCCGTCGTCGTGGTGGGGGAGGGGCCGGGCAGCAACGAAGACGAACAGGGCAGGCCGTTCGTCGGCGCGGCGGGCCGCAACCTCGATGCGCTGCTCTCAAAGGCGGGTCTCAAGCGAGAAGACGTCTTTATCACCAACGTGGTGAAGTGCAGGCCTCCCGGTAACAGGCGCCCCAAGAAGGGCGAGCTCGACGCGTGCCACCCATACCTCAGGAGGCAGATGGACGCGATCGGCCCGTACGTGATTGTCCTGCTCGGCGACACGGCCCTCAAGGAGTTCTTCCCGGGTTCGACTCTCAAGGAACTCCACGGGAAGCCCGTAGTGCGGGGCGGGGTGAGGTTCTTCGCCACCTACCATCCTGCGTCCGTGATATACAACCGCGCCCTGGATGTGACGCTCGAGGAGGACTTTGCGAAGCTGGGCGACCTCGTAAGGAGCCGCTCAGGCTGATTCTTTGTCGCGTCTTTGCGTGACCAGATAGAGGTAGAGGGCGACCACGAGCAGCGCGAACCCGAGGCCCATCCCCGCGTAAAAGTTCCTCTTCCCGACCTCGTCGACCGCGAGAGGGACGGCAAGGAGCAGCAGGACGATCGCGACATTCATCGTCTGGCTCCGGTTGACCGTGACGGCGGGGAGGAACAGGAAACTGAATAGTATCACCAGGGCGGGGAAGACCACCACGTACCTTCCCTCGAGGATGTAGGTCGCCGCGGTACCGGGGTCGAACCCGGCGGAGTACCAAGCGGACAGCGCGCCAAGCACCAAGGCTGCGACTGCAAGCTTCTGAAGCGTGTTGCTCTCCTGGACGAGCTTGATCCTCCTCTTTGCCGGCTCCTCGATCAGGACGTCTAACGCCGCGCCCACCATCACCGCGACGAAGCCCACGAGAAAGACGTACGGGTTCTCGGTGACCTGCAGAAACACGGTGGATGGAAGCGTGGAGGACAAGCCGACGGTCGCCCAGAGATAGATCGCGTAGATGCCGCTCGCTGCGAAGGGCACGAGGAACAGTAAGAATGGAATGTCCTGCTTGTTCTGACCAGAGTTCATCGGGTGCGCGTCCGGTCTCCAAGTCGGATTAAAACTCTTGCGGGGAAGGGTTTTCGCACTCCCCGGGACCATGACCGTGAAATTCGGGGACGCCCTCCCTTCGTGGCGGAAGCGGTTGAGGAAGCTGACCGGGGGCACTAGCTAGCTCGTCTCGGCCGCGGGCTTCTCCTCCTCCGTCGCAGGCTCCTCGGGAGGTTCTTCGTGCGTGGCGGCCACGCCCTCTGTCTTCCTCCCGAAGGTCAGGTAACAGGTGTGGGCGACCATGATCTGCGAAGGCCGCGTCATCCCCGTCCTTGCTTCCAGGTTGCGCACCAGGACCTCCATAGACTCCACGTTGACGAAGCCTTCCTCCTTCATCTTCGCGGTCAACCTCTCGGCCTGGTTCATCGTTGGGCAGATGGCGGCCATCATCGCCGATGGGGCGAGCGCCTTCTTCACATTTGCCACGAGCTCCCACGGGTCGCCCATGTCAATGAGGGCGGCGTCGAGGTCCCTCTCGTCGATCCCCTCTTTCGCGTCCTTGTTCTTCAGCGTTATCACTCCCATCAACCCGAACTTCTCGAGGTTCTTTCTGGCGATGTTCTGGAACTCGGGGTTGACGTCGTAGCTGTAGACCTGACCGCTAGGCGCGACCAGCGATGCGAAGGTGGCGGTCGCCGCGCCGCTACCCGTGCCCGCTTCGAAGACCCTGCTGCCGGGGTGGATTCCGCACCTGATCACTATCATCGCCAGGTCCTTCGGGTAGATGACCTGCGTCCTCCTCGCGAACTTCATGACAATGTCCTCCAGCGTGGGCTTCAGGATGTAGAGCGTGTCGTTCATCGTCGTGACCGCCAAGATGCCGTAGGGCTTGCCCACGAGGCTCTTGCAGTCGAGTATCCCGAGGTGCGTATGCAGTTTCGGGGTATCCATCGGCCGCACCAGCCATTTCCTTCTCCTGTCTCTGTAGACCAGGATGAAGGAGTCCTCCTTTATCGTCTCCATCGCGGGCGCCCCTCGCCGCCTAGGTTTATAGGCCGTATCATGTGTCGAAGACACCAACCTCTTTCCCGAAATCGACCTTTGATGAATGTGAATGGCCGCATCAGAGAATGCTTTCTCAATCCTGTAAATCTCTGGATAGCCTAGGTTGACCTTTCCATCGGCCCATGCTTGGTACGAAAGCCCACGGTAAAACCTCCGATTGGTGTGGGCTCGTAACCTCGAACAACTGGCCTACGCGCCAGGAAGGCAAAAAGCGGCCAAGCTTAACTCTGCACGCAACTTATGGTCGAGGCAGGAAAAGTGAAAGCTCAGCTGGGCAGGAGGACGAAAATCACAATCGGAGCGGTCGTATTGATAGTCGCGGCCGCGGCCCTCATCTACGCGGCTAACGCCCAGGGAGGCGAATCCTACGGGAGCCCCACTGCTGCCCAGGGCGTCTCCACCATCTCTGCGCCCGGTTACAGCTGTGGCGACCCCAGAATACCCGCCGTGGTGCAGCAGGTCGAAAACAGCTCCCAGTTCGTCCAGCTCAGCCAGGGCAACTGCTACAACTACATGGGAGCGAGCTACGGAGGGGACCAGGGGTCCAGTGTCGCGGAGTACACGTTCAACTACTACAACGGGACCCTGTTCTACCCCTGCGGGACTTTCCCCGCGGAGCTGGTGACGAGCCAGGTCCAGGTAGCCGTCCCAGGCAACGGGACCGCATCCAGAGGCTCGACCTTCCAGTTCGACAACGATACCGCCATGCTCGACGTTTACGACGGATGCGGCCCCAACCTGCCTCCAGTAGGAGTGGTGTCGGCCGACATAGTCATAATCAGTGTCCCGGCCCTGCAGGAACTGAACATCACCCTCTGGACTGCGTCCTCTCCGTCCGCGATAACCAGTCTTACGGCCGTGCTTATCACGCCCGGCGCCAACGACACAATTACATTTACCGGTATCACCCCTTCCACGCCCGCCAAGCCGGGTAGCACAGTATCCCAGACGCACCTGATGAGCGTCCCAGTGACCGTAATCACAGGGGGCATCTACAGCATGTCCATTCAAGGGAGATATTCCAATGGTCAGAGCTTCTCGAACGTTGTCCAGATAGTACTGGTGAACACTTGATGCTCTCTGACCTGCAGATACTCAGCGGCTCCGTCATAATCGCCGTGGTGACTCCGATCGCCGTGGAGACCCTCAGTGTGTTCGTAAGACGGGTGGCCAAGATCGCGGGTGTAGCGCGGATTTGGTATGATTCTCAGGCTCGCCACCAGTCGAACGACAAGAAGTCCACCCTGTCGCCCTTTGCTTCGACCACCGCGACGATGAACTGCTTCCTCACGGTGGTCGCGAGCCTGCCAGACCTGACCATGTCGGTCGCTGTGATCTCGTTGCCGGCCTTCTCCACCTGGATTATGAACGGGGCGTGGTCTATCCCGGGCCCGTGCTCATAGACGGCGAAGTCGGTGCCGAACTTTATCCCGGGGGCCACTATGTAGCCTGGCTCCTTGAGCAGGCTGTAGACCCTGTACTTCTCCTGGAAATCAGGATATGAATCGGTGCAGACCCTCTCGAGCTTCTCCGGCTGTATGGTCTTGCCCTCCTGGTCCTCTACCTTGAGCTTCTTCCTCCTGACAAGGTAGTACGCCTCCATCAGGTCGAGGATGAGGGGAGCGTCGAACTCAAAGTCCTTGGGCTTTGGTATCCCCAACGGCTTGCCATAGTACGCTTCCTTGAAGAGCCGCCGTGACGCCTCTATGTCCCATACGACGATCCTGTTCTCGAAGAGCCTGCCGGTCGGCACCTTGCTGGTCGAGCCGGAAGACCTCCGCGTGCTCAGACCCCGAGCGCTACTATGCTCGTGGAGTCGGCGGCCCTGAGCGCTGCGTCCGAGGTGTCCTCGATCGCTTGGATGACGTCCTTTATC
Source organism: Nitrososphaerota archaeon (assembly GCA_027886865.1). Next base: position 50,001 of record JAPCJR010000004.1, on the reverse strand, counting down.
GCGATGAGGTCTCTATAGCCGGCGACCGACTTCAGGACCTCGTTCATCAGGTCGCGGTGCTTGTTGTCTATCTCGTTCTCGATCTTCTGGATCTGGGACGCGGTCTCGATCGCGATGTCCGGATTGAGCGAGAGCGCGCGTACACACTCGGCCTGCTTGGAGACCTCCTCGATCAATAGGTCGATCAGCTGTGTCAGCGGCTCGCGGTACTTCTTCGTCTTGACCATCGACCGCCTGAGGTGCGAAAGCTTGAACGCGGTGCCGTTGATGTGGCCAACGATGTCCTCGATCAAGAACGCCAGCCTGAGAAGGTCTTCCTTGTTGACGAGGAGAGTGCCGACCTGGGCGAGCTCCCGTATGAGAGACCTGCGTAGCGAAACCACGTCTTCCTCGGCCTTCTTGATCTTCTCGAGCGACGCCTTCAGCGCGCCCTTGTCGTTGGCGACCAGCGCCTGGTACTCCTCGTTGAGCACCCTGCTCGCATCAGTGTTTCTACGCGCCATGTCTTCCAGCACGAGAAGTGTTCGCCTCCTCGCTTGGAGGTCGGCTTCAGAACCTGACAGTAATATTCCCCGCTAAGGGTATGAAAATTATGGAATATAAGGCCGTGGTATGGTCGTTCCTTTCAAGGGAGTCGACATCAAACAGGCATAAAAAGCGGCGGCGGGAGGCGGCGGCGTGCAATCCATACCGATACCACCCGGACCGTCCTGCCAGAGCTGCGGTATGCCCATGTCGAGGGACCGGAACGGCGGGGGGACCGAGATGGACGGGAGCACCAAGTCGATAGAGTACTGTTCCGACTGCTACCGCGACGGCAGGTTCACAGAGCCCGAGCTCACGGTCGACCAGATGATCGCGAAGGTCCAGGCAAGGCTCCAGGCTGCCGGGATGCCCGAGCCTGTGATCGAGAGGAACCTGATGGCGGTCTATGGGCTCGACCGCTGGAAAGAAGACTAGCCCTTCGTGTCTTCTTCGCCCATCAGCGACCTGAGGGGCTTGAGGAGGTCCGTGAACTCAGCGGGTATAATGTACTTGGTAGACGGACTGTTCCCGATCGTCTTCAGGGTGTCGAGGTATTGCAGCGTCATCGTCTTGGCGTCTATGCCCTTGGCGGCGCCGTAGATCTGGGTGAGCGACTCTGCGTATCCCTGCGCGCGCAGGATGACCGCCTGTCTGTCTCCCTCCGCCTTGAGGATCGCCGACTTCTTGTCTCCCTCCGCCACGAGTATGGTCGACTCTCTCTTGCCGTCCGCCTCCAGGACCATGGCTCGCCTTGTCCTCTCTGCGGCCATCTGTTTGACCATCGACTCCTGGACGTCCTTCGGAGGCTTGATCTCCCGGATCTCTACGTTGGTTACCTTGATGCCCCACCTCTCTGTCACTTCGTCAAGCTTGGTACGGAGGATGCTGTTGATCTGGTCCCTCTTTGCCAGGAGCTCGTCCAGCGGGATGTCACCGACGACGGACCTGAGCGTCGTGGTAGCGATGCCCACGGAGGCGCCGGCGAAGTTCTGGACCTGCACGATGCTCTGGGCCGCGTCCACGACCTTGTAGTAGATCAGGAAGTCGATGTCGGTCGGCGCGTTGTCCTTGGTGATGCAGGTCTGGTGCGGCACTTCGATGAACCTTTCCCTGAGGTCGACCTTGTTGACCCTGTTGATGAACGGGAGCACGATCACTATGCCGGGACCCTTCGCGCCCACGAGCCTGCCCAGCGTGAAGAGGACGACCCTTTCGTATTCCCGGACGATCTTGACGGTCGAGCTCACCAGCGCCAGGGCGATGATCACGACGATGATTATGACCGCGTAGGCCGCAAAATCGGCTACTCCCTGAAGCGGAAGCGACGAGATTAGGCTCAAGAAGCTATACCTTCTACTTTCAACGTGAACCCTTGTACCTCTTTAACCTTTACGCGGGTCCCCTTTTGAAGATCCACGACGGCCGTGACCGACCAGTCTTCTGAGTCAATATTCGCGGAACCGTTCATCCCTGCCTTGACGTCGGAGGTGAGCACCCCTTCCTTGCCAATCATGTTGTTGAGGTCGAACCTTCCCTTGCTCCTCTTGAGCAGGTCCTTCCTCAAACGGTAGAGGTAGATGCTGCCGACCACCACTGCTAGGCTGAGCACAGCGATGATGCCGTAAGTGACCGGGCTCGGACCGACGAAGTTGGCGACCGGCGCGCCCGTGGGCGTCGTCGAGAATGGCAGCTGGAAGATAAGCAGAACCCCGATGATGAATATCACGATGCCGCCGACAGCGCTCACCCCGTGGTGCGTCTTAACCTCTAGGAATATGAACGCGGCGCCGATGAACATGAGCAGGATCGCCGTGAGTGAGGCGCCGAAGTAGCCGAAGCCGATGAGCGCCAGGACGATCGCCGCCGCTCCTGCGCCGGAGAGTATGAACGTGGGGTGGAACAGGTCCACCATTATGGCGAGGACGCCCGCCAGGAACAGGACCGTAGAGAGGTTCGGGTCGCTGAGGAGGCTGATCAGCTGCGACCTCACTCCCTCGGTCTGCACCGGGGTGTTGGCCGGGGCTCCGAGCTGTGCGAGGGCTCCCGACACCGAGGAAGCGTCGATCACTCCGTTGATGACGTTCAGGCTCAGCGCCCGCTCGTCGAGGTAGGACGCGCCTTCGCTCACCATGAGCCCGGCGGCGGTCGCGTTCCTCCCGAAGTGAGAGGCGAGCGCCTCCATGTAGGCGGTGAATGCACCCGTCGTGTTGCTGTCGCCCGTCGGGAAGGTGCTCAGCACCGGGGTGGCGGAGCCTATGACCGTGCCGTTCAACATGTAGACCTGGGTCGACGCTTCGGCGATGTACGCGCCCGCGCTGAACGCCTCCGCGCCGTAGGGTCCCACGAGGGTGATGAACGTCCCGCCGCCTGCCTCATAGTTGGATATCGACTGGACGATGTTGTCCATGCTAGTCCCGTCGCCTCCGAACGTGTTGAGGATAAGCACGAAGTGGCTGATGCCCATGGACTGGGCGTTGCTGATGGCGCCGGTCACGAAGTCCTGCGCGCCCGGGTCTACCGAAGCGTCAAGCGAGGCCACGTAGTACGAAGAGGACCCGGTCTGAGCGTGCGCAACCGCTGGCATCATCGAGAGCGCGAACGCGGCGACAAGCAATGCCAGACCGACCCTGCTCGCGTTCTTCAATCAAACTGCACTGAAACGCGAACCGGCGAGTCGGTAATTAAGGTTCCTTGACGGCAGGCCAAACGCAATCTTCCGGTCTGCGCAAGAGGAGGATGCCTCTCGGCTTTAGAGGTCGTCCACTTCCGCCCCGGCACGCTTTCTCAGACGTTTTTTTAGTGGAGCCCTCCAAGCAGAGCCCGGGCACCGACCGCTTGAAACCTATTCGACCCACTGAGCTCCGCGGCAACTGGGCGACTCTTCTCCTTCCCATCCGGCCCGACCAGAGCATCGATTATGAGCTTCTGGGAGCTGAGATCAGCCATTTCGGTGCGGCGGGTGCGAGCGGCATCTACTCGAACGGCACGGCGGGAGAATTCTACACCCAGACGGAGGAGGAGTTCGACAGAGTAAACCGAATGCTGGCCGAAGGCTGCGAACGGCTGCGCATACCCTTCCAGATCGGGGCCTCCCAGATGAGCCCTCAGCTTTCCCTGGAACGCGTGCGACGGGCGCGTGCTTGGCAGCCCTCCGGGTTCCAGGTCATCCTGCCGGACTGGTACCCGCCGACGATGGAGGACATCCATCGTTTCCTGGAACTGATGGCGGCCTCCGCGGACCCGATCCCGCTGGTCGTGTACAACCCGCCCCACGCCAAACGCAGGCTCGTGCCCTCAGAGTGGGTGGAGATAGTGGAGAGGCATCCCGGAGTAGTCGGGATCAAGGTGGCAGACGGCGACGCCGACTGGTACGAAGCCATGCGGCCCGTGCTCGACAAGGTGGCAGTGTTCATCCCAGGTCACCACCTGGCGACGGGACTGAGCCGCGGGGCACAGGGCGCCTATTCCAACGTCGCCTGCCTTAGCCCGCGCGGGGCTCAGAGATGGTATGAGCTTTGCCTGAGCGACTCGGCGGAAGGATTGAAACTAGAGGAGAAGATAATCCGTTTCATCTCAGAAGAGGTCATGCCGCTCATCAATGTCAAGAAGCTCCCGAACATGGGCGCGGACAAGCTGTTGGCGGTGGGCGGCGGCTGGCTGCCCGGGATGACGACCCGCCTGAGATGGCCCTATGAGGGCGCGACCGAGGCCGAGGCGATTCGCATCGGAGCAGCGGCCCGCCTCGCCCTGCCGGAGCTGTTCGGCGAAGATTGATCTAGAGGGAGGTGGAGCTACGCGCCCTCAGGGAGTCCCGGCGTTTGCGCCTGATCGCCATGGAATCGAGGTCGGTCGATGGAACGTTCAGGCACCGCACAGGAAACACTTGAAGTCTGTGCCCGTAGGTGCAACCGGATGCGTCCCTCCCGCGTCTCGCATGCTTTCGATCTTGCCTTTGAAGAGGTGGAACTGGGCGCATTCTATCTGGAACGCACCCCTCGGGCTGCCGATGCTGAACTTGAAGTACTGATATTCCGTGGGCGCCAGTTTGCTGATCAGCTCCATCCTGAGGTCGGTGTCGGACCTTCCGATGTACTTCGGGATGAATTCGCCGGCGTCGTCCTTGACGCCGAGCGCGTAATTCCCAGCCTGTTCGGGGGCGATGAGGCGCTCGACTACCACCTGCTCAAACCTGAAGGAATCGGGGCCCAGGTATAGGTCCGGCATTCGATTGGCCTCGACCCGGAAGGATGTAATTATAGTTGTGGGGCGATGCGCCGCGTCCTCCCTCGGCGGTCAGGTCTCGAGGTTGTCGGCGCCGAGGGGCGATACTTTCTGATAGAAGGGAGGCTCGCCAGCGGCGGAGGTGTTCAGGACGAGCCCCTGAGACACTAAGCCGTTGCAGGCTTCTTCGACATCCTCCGGCTCCAGTTCGACTTTGTATCTATCCTCCAGCTCGCCCTCAAGCGTAAGCAGCCCCTTCTCTTGCATATCGCCCAGCGCGTGAAGAATCTTGCCCCCCAGGGTCGTCATGTCGGGGGGCGGTGGAAGCGCGCTCACCTTCTGCTGCCCAGCCCTGAGGCGCTCTATGACGGGCGCCCAGTCGTTGAGGTTCTTCCGCCTTGAAGCGCCGGTGACCTGCTGTATGAACTCTGATTTCCTGACGTTGCCGGAGTCGTTCCACCACACTTCGAGCTTGGGGTCCATCGCCGGCGAGTGATGCCCGGCGGTCTTGGTTATCGATGACAGGCGTATGGAGAGATTAGCCGAGTCCGAAGTTATGTCGTCGAGGTCCTCGACGTCGGTAAAATACGTGGGCTTCCTGGACAGGATTCCCGTCGGGATGTCTTCCCTCTTCTCGTCGCCGTGGACATATAGCAGCCTCGTGTTCGTCAGGACCAGGGTGCCCTCGGTCTCCCTCCCGGAGATATCCATCGAGGATTCGATCTCGCTCTTGATTCCGGCCGACCTGTTCACGACCGCCTCCTCTTGTGCCAGGATTTGTTCGTCGGATGAGCTAGACAAGTTTCGGCAAACCGCGACTCTGAGGCTATTAAAGCTGGTCGATTCCAGACTGAGTCTTAGCGGCCGCCGGGCTGTGGGCTCTACTCCGCGGGCTTCGCCTGTATCTTCTTCAGCTGCTGAGTATACATCTCGACGATCTCCTTCACTGTGGTCGCGTCCTCGGGCCCCTTCTCGTCCCTTACCTTCCCTGTGAACTTAGGAAACCTCAGGGCTAGCCCGCTGCCCTTCCTCACGCTGTCGAGGCCGGCGGGATGTATGGGCGAGAGGGTTATCTCGGAGGCGATCGTCTCTATCACAACCTTCGGTCTATACCAGATATCCGGGACCATCATGGACTCTACGTTGGGTGGTTTCACCTCGCTTTCATAGGGTTTCAGCATCTTCGGGAACTTTGCTAGGTCCTCGTCGGAGAACCCTGTCCCTATCTTTGAGATCGTTGGGTATACGCCTCTTTTCTTGTCGTATGCCGCCAGAAGGTATGTGCCGTAAGCCCCTGTGCGCCTTCCCTTGCCATGGAATGCGCCGACAATGACCAGGTCTATCGTATCGGTGAGCTCGCTCCTGTACTCGCGTTTGAGCTTGATCCATGCAAAGCCTCTCGCCCCGGCGTTGTAGGTCGCCCGGGGGTCCTTGATCATCAGCCCCTCGCCGCCCTGAGAGATGGCCTCTTCCATGTACCTCTCGATCTCCTCCGGGTCCTTGGTCCTGCTCGCCGGTACCAGTCTAGCATACTCGTTCTGTTGGACGATCGTCTCCAGCTCCTTCCGCCTGACAGTGTAGGACTTCCCCGTGAAGTCTTCACCGTCGACGAACATGACGTCGAAGAAGTTCACTGCCACGGGGTACTGTTTCATGATCTCTTCGATCCCGTGCTTCCTCCTCCTGTGCATGAGCTCCTGGAAGGGCAGGTATTCGCCGGTCTCTGTGTTGACCGCGACGACCTCGCCCTCGAGTATGGCCTGCTTGGCTTTGACGAACTTCCTCGCATACTCGACGACATCCGGATATGTCGGGGTGATCAGCTCCAGCCTCCGAGAGAATATCTCGACCTTCGTGCCGTTCTTGTGGATCTGCGCCCTTTCGCCGTCCAGCTTGTACTCCATCACCACGTCACCTCCCATCTTCTCGAGGATCTCCTTCGCGGTGGGGAGCCTTTCCGCCAGCATCGGCCTGATGGGCTTGCCCATCTGGACTCTGACGTTCTCGACGCCCTTGAGCCCCTTGTCGGCCGCTAATTGGACGATGTAGCCGAGGTCGGACGTGACGTTGTAGGCCCTCTCGAGCACCTTCCTGTGCCCCTTCTCTCCAAGCAGCGCCAGCGCGCAGGCATCGAGAATCGTGTAGTCTGCGACACCGAGCCTGAGGACGCCCGTCGCGGTCCTGAGGATGTACTTCGCCTCCTTGGCGGTCGCGTCGGCGATGAGGTTCACGAGCTCCTTGAGCTTCGACTCAATGGACCCCTCTCCGCTCCTCTGCGAGATGTCCATCAGCGTGTCGTAGACCCTCTTGAGCGTGAGGGGTTCGGAGAAGAGGGCGCCCTGCTTGCTCTCTTCGAGGAGCTTCTCCGCCGCGGTCCCGATATCTCCCGCCTCGATGTAGACCTTCTTGACCTGCTCGACAGATTTGCCAGAGGCCACATGGAGCACCCTGAGCGCGTACTTCTCTGCTATCCCGAGCTCGACTCCTTCGTAGTCGGGGCGGAGTTTCCCCTGCGTCAGATAGACCAGCATAGGGAGCTCCGACGCCGGAGTCTCTTTGAGAAGCCCAGCGAGGACCTCCGTGATCGCAATCCTGCCGCTGATCCCCTGGAGCCTCTCGTAGGCGTCTACGACGATGCTGAACTTCACGACACCGTTAGGACTCCATCCTTCTATATATCCTGCCCATAGTTCGTCAACCTGACAAGGCAGAGCCTAACGCTGATGCTCCATCAGTTTGACCGCGAGACCTGTACGAAGCTGTTGCAGGTTTCGGCTTACTCCGGCGGTATCTCTTTGAACAGAAGCGAGAGGTCGAGCCCGCTCTTCTTGTGATACGCGTTGGAGACTAGGTAGATGACTATCCCAGCTGCGAGTGTTGTCAGGATGTATCCATAGGCCAGGGTGTTCCCTCCCCAGACTCCCGGAGCTGCCAAGAACTCGTAGGAGATGTACAGAAAGGCGGCCGCCATGAGCGTCCCGGCCACGACGAGGGTGGCCCTGGCCTGCCCCTTTTCCTTCTTGAGGCCGTAGACGGCAGCGCCTGCTCCGACGAACAGGAAGTAGACCATCGCCGCAAGGACGGCTCCGTACAGCGACGAGATCGTGCCGTAGACGAACGCCGCCAGCCCTATCAACGCGACCGTGATTATCAGGTCGAAGATGTGGGCAAAGACCGGCGAGCTCCATCTTGGACTTACGTACGCGAACCTCGACGGGAGGAACCTGTCGAAAGACTGGGCGAGCAGGTACCTCGAGATCGTGATGATCCCGAACGCGAGTATGGCCACCTCCCATAGTATCCATCCTGCGCCGATGAAGAACCTCAGGGCGGTCAGCTGCGTGACCCCCATCGCAAGGGTCCAGAAGTTGAAGGAGTTGTTGTAGACCAGGTCGGCGTTGGAGAGAGCAGCGTTGGTGAACCCGAAGCCACCCACATAATACATGGTGGCGAGCGGTATGGTGACTACCAGGAAGGCCATCAGCGCCGAGATGGGCGCGTTCCAGTAGACGGCGCTCTTCGTCTTGAGCTCTGATCCGACGGAGGCGGAAGCGTTGAACCACGGGTAGACGAAGATGGCGAAGAAGGGCAGCACGGACAGCGTCGCCCCAAGGTCGAAGGTGGACCCGGTGTACGAGCTCGCCACCGAGTTATAGGTCACGCCGGCTATCCCGAGGCCGTTGACGTAGCCCGCGACGCCTGCCTGTCCTGCCGAGAGGAGCGTACCGACCGACGCGACTAGCGACAGCAGCCCGACGACCATGAGGACCGTGATGAGCTTGAATCCCAATCTCGGCCTGAAGATGTTGAGAGCGATGAGGACCGCGAACAGAACCGCCGCGACCAAGAACTGGGAGAGTGGGTCTGCTCCTGCGACCGCCAGGCCGCTGAACCCGTTGTCGCCCAAGGAAACTCCTACCGACCCTATGGCGAAGACCGCAGCGAGGGCGATGAGCGCCAGATACGGCAAGGTCTCCATCGTCATCCCCATGAACGTTACAGCGCTCCCGGTGAAACCTCCCAGAGACCTCGACATCCAGACGTAGTCCCCTCCTGTCCTCGAGGTCCGTCGAGACATCATCGAGTAAACCACGACCTGAGGTATCGAGATGAGGAACCCTATCAGAGACGCATAGACCAGGTTCACTCCCGAGACGGAGGGCAGGAGGATCATGGTGAAACCGATGAGCGAAAGGGCGGCTCCCGTGGACATGTAGCTGACGTTCAGGGCGATGGCGTCGAAGAGGGAGACATTCTTCACGAGGCCCGTGGCCTCTCGGGTGAATCCGACCGCCTTCGAGGTCATGTCGACCCATTTGAGCGAGGCCGGATAAGTGTTGAGGCGCTGGAACGGGGGTGTACCCATCGATCGGGTGCGTGGGCTTCTAAGCCTTCGACTCGCCCTTCACGCCAGTCGGTTCCTTCATCTTCGAATACCGTCGCCAGACGGTCACGTACGCGCCGAGAGCGACCAGACCCAGGGGTATCACCACCACCGCCACCTCGACTATCCCTTCCACGACGCCGGTGAAGAGAGCCCACACCGAGCCTGCGAACGTGGAGAGCCCTGAGGTAGCAGGGGGCGCGATCACGTTCACGATGACCGAAGCGAGGGTGACGTTGCCGGTCTGGTCCGTCGCGCTCACCGTGACGTTGTAGATGCCTGGTTGGCCGAACTGGTGGATGAGTTGCTGTCCCTCAGAGGATGTCCCGTCGCCGAAGTTGTAGTTCACGACGTAGGGTCCGACGCCTCCGGCCACGATGGCGTCGAATGTGACGCTCAGCGGGCCAAGGCCTGTGCGCGGTGTCGCGGAGAGCTTCATCGACAGGGGTGCGGGAGTCGTGGATTTCGCCGCAGTCTCGAGGGTGACCGAGACCGTCGCATAATCGACGAGCTGGGCCGTCTGCAGGATCTGGCTCTCGATGGAGTTGATCTGGGCGTCCGTCTGCTGTAGGATCGACTCGATCTGTATCGTTGAGTTGATGGCGTCCGACTGATTGAGAAGCTTGAGGAGCGAGCCCTGCTCCGTAAGGAGCGAGGAGAGCGTGGCGTTCAGGTCCTGGTACTGGACCGTCACGTCATCACTCGAGCTTTGAATGTTGACCACCGTCCCGAGCCCCTGGAGCTGCACGATTGCGTTCTGGAAATTCTGAGCCGGTACCATCAGCGTCATCGATGCGGAGCCGTTCTGCGCAGAATCGTAACTCGTCGCAGCCACGTATCCGCCGAGGCCAGCAGCTATCGCGCTCACCTGCTGAAGACTGGCAGACGGATCCTTCACGTCGATCGCGATATTGCCGAAGAACTCTATCGAGTGGCCGGAGCTGCTGGCGCCGGTACCGTTCGGGGAGCTCACAGAGCTGGAGAGCTGAGTGCTGGTCCCTGCGACCGTGGTTGAGGCTGTTGACGTGATAGTCTCGGTCTCGGTAGCTGCCGGTTGCATCCCGAGGACGACCGTGGAAGGCACCGCGCTGCCGGAAGAGGGCGACACGACTCCGAACTGGGCTCCGGCCATAGACGTTGTAGACTCCACAACGGCCTGACCTGCGCCGAACTCGGGCGCCTTGTTCGCGAAGATTCCTACCCCGACTCCTCCTACTATTATCATGGCAACCATCACCAGCATGACGCGCGCGAACAACCTGCTACTTCCCATGCGACGGTTTCCGTGCCGCTGATGTGATGACCTTTTGTCATAGGACTCGGACAAAAGTATTTAACACGAAATGGAGGTTTTTCGTCTAGACCCTCAATTGCGGTCTAACATAGCCTTCGTGGCGCTATTGGGCTTCGCGCTCGTCAACACGGCCTTCCTCGGATACTACGTCTATTCCAATACGGCAGTGTTCGGGGTAACGGGCGCGGGGGCGGCCGTCACAGAGAGCTCGACCGTTTCATTTGGGACAACAAGTCAGGCAAGCACCGGTACTGTCACGATGACGATCACCTCGACGAACACAGTCGCCAGTACCGCCAGCGAGCCCTCGACGACGGCAACCGTCCCAGGCTCGACCGTCACGGAGAGCCAGTCTGCATCCTCGGGGACCGCCGCGGAGACCACGACAACCGCCGCGACTCAGACATCCAGCCCCGGCTATTCTGCCAGCACCTCGACGACGGCCACGCAATCCGCCTCGAGCGGCGTTCCTACTACTTCTGCATCGACGCTCTCTTCCTCACTGAACGCGCTGTCGACAACGACGAGCAGCTCGACCGCGAACGCCACATTCGGAGTTCCGACCACCAAGGTCAGCGCCGCGTCCTTCACAGCAGTGCTCGTCGCCTTCTTCGAAGACCACTCGCTCGTACTCGCGCCCAGCAGCTGGATCGCGGTTGGCGGGATGTGGATCTGGAGGGGCAGGATGAGGTCCAAGTGGACTGACCTGGGTTTCGATTCGGATGTCTTTACGCTGTTCGTCAGGATGAAGGGTGCCAAGACGAGGATCAGGCTTCTAGACGCGCTCTCCGTCCCCAAGGACCGGCTGCAGCTGGCAGAGGAGCTCGGACTGGACTGGAAATCCGTGGACAGGCATGTGGCCGTGATGAAGAAGTATGGCTTTCTCGACGACAAAGTCGCCTACGGGCGAGTGAGGATGTACCAGCTCACCCCCGTGGGGATGTCGCTCCTCAAACTGCTTCAGGAGCTTAGCAGGGAGGACAGGCGCGAAGACAAGGGCGAAGACGGGCCCTATCCATTGCTCGGCAAGGGAGAAGCTTAATTATCAACCACAAAGCGCGGGAGCTTGCGTGATATAGTTGGGCGGAACCAAGAAGAAGACTCTAGCGTCGATGGAGAAGACTCAGAACGAAGAAGGCGAGACGCAGCAGGACGGCTCTAAAGTCAAGAAGGTGACGACCAAGGAAGCAAAACCGATGGGTGAGAGGAAGCGGGTAGAGGTACTCATGCCCAAGCTGAGCGACCAGGATTTCATGAAGAGCCTGTCCTCTCAAAAGGCGATAACGATCTATTCTGCGGCGAGAAGCCTGAACGTAAGCGCCTCGATAGCGAAGGTGATACTGGGTTCACTCGAATCAAAGGGTATGGTGTCGAAGGTCGGGGGCTTCAGCGGCCACTACGTTTGGGCGCCCTCTTCGATCTCGCGCACCTGAATTATCTCCATACTGTCCCCAGGCGACAGCTTTTCAAGAAGCTCCGGGTTAGACACTACTTTTCCAATCGGGTTCAGAGGACTCTGACTCTTGACCGCGCTGGTGAAGAAGCAAAGCGACCCGTTGGCCGCAAGGAAGGCGATCTCTCCCTTGCTGTATTCGAGCCTCTGCTTCTCGACTCCTGTCTTGAGCCCCGTCAGGATGCAGATCATCGCCTTCGGATAGATCGTTACTCTCGCGTTGAGCGGGAGCGCCCTCAGTATGGCGCTGACGGTGATGGGCGCCAAATGCTTGTAAAGATCAATCGTGAAATCTCCCTTCCCTCTGACCGCGACCTTGCATTCTACCTTTGAAACTGACATGTTAAGCTGTCCTCGCCTGTCGTATAAACGCCAAGTATTAGGATGCCTTGCCAATCCACTATTTCATCATTCTTGTCCTGTGGCTCCGCAAGTCCCACCGGGAACTCACGAGTATCTGGTCCAGTACTCAGACGGTCAGGGTCTTCTCAGTAGCGATCCTCGTTGGATTGCGACAATGCAAAGCGCGGGCAGAGAGTCAGTCCAGAATGCCATCCAGTCTTCGTTTAGTGTAGGGCGACGCGCAATCGCTGCCAACGACAACTCGACGGTGCCACGGAGGGGAGAACCTTTATACAACCACTTAAAAAGCCCCCGTATCTTCCGAGGTATTTGTTTGGCACCCATTGCAGCTTCTAGAGAAAAGAAAAAAATACGGCGCGCCGTCGCGGAAGGCTTTGAGATCAGAATAGGCCCTCCGAAGCTGACCCGCTTTGAGAAAGCCCGGATCATAGGCGCACGCTCTCTTCAGTTGGCCATGGGCGCGCCATTCTTCGTCCCCTTAGATGAGACGACCAAGGATCCTATCGTCCTAGCGATGGTGGAGCTGGCGGCAGACGCGTTACCGCTCTCGATACGAAGGTCGCTCCCCAATGGCGAGTTCCAGGACATCCCGGTCCGTTATCTGCTCTAGTCGAAGACTTTCCGTGATGAACGATTCATCTAGGCATCCATAAATAGTAAGCTGGCACTGCCCGCGACTTATCATGCCAGACAAACCAGCAAGGAAACCAGAGTCCGCAACACCAGCCACAGAAGAAATGGCAGAACCAAGGATGGCAGAGCCGAGCGGAGCACCACACAACCACATCTACGTCGGCAAGAAGCCGGTCATGAGCTACGCAATGTCTGCACTAATACAGCTGTCGCAGGCAGGCGAAGTCGTCATCAAGGCGAGAGGTCTTGCAATCGGCAGAGCGGTGGATGTCGCAGAGATCGTCACTAAGAGACTAGGCAATGGAGCGTTCGCAGTAAAGAACATCGCCATCGCCACCGAGCAGGTCAAGAGCATTGACACTGGCGAGATGAGGAACGTCTCTTCAATCGAGATCTTAGTCAGCAAGTAACCCTCCACTCCACCAGAGACTGGCCTAAGAAGGGAAGGGAGTTCCCGCCAAAGTGGTGGGAGCTTCACCTTGATTTTTGTTCTATCTGTTTTGTCCGTCCCCAGTTGGCCGCGCGTCACCCAAAGGGTGGACGCTGTGTCCAATGCACCCGTCGCACTCGGGTTTTCTTTGAAGCGAGCGAAGAGAGGATCATGAAGAGCAGTTCGGGTTGACGAAAAATATTTTTCGCGGGGATAAATTTTTAAGTGAAAGTTTTGATGGTTGCGCTACAAACAATTGCCTGAAACTCGGGCGCATCCGGTGACTAAGGTCCGGAATCTAACTACACCAAAATTCAACGACCAGGAGCTATTTACTCTGGCAGAGAAATTTGGCACACCATACTTCCTCATAGACGAGGGAGTACTGCGGAAGAACGTGAGCGAGATTGAGCAGGCCTATCAGACGTTCAAAGGACCCTTCAGGGTGGCTTACTCGATCAAAGCTAACTTCAATCCTGCGGTCATCAAGACCTTCGTGTCTGAGGGGATAATGTTCGACCTCACTGCGTCGAACGAGCTGTACTTCCTGAGGAAGTGCGGCGGGTCGCCGGAGAATGTGATCTACACGAGCATCACCGAGACCGCGAGCGAATACGAGACGGTCCTCAAGGGCGGCGTCAGGAAGATCGTCGTCTCAAGCTTCAACGGCCTGCTGAACCTGATCGATGCAGCGTCGAAGGTGGGCGGCAGCGTCAACGTGCTCATCCGGGTCAATCCCGAAGTCCACGTCAAGGCGGAGCTGAGGTTCTCCATACGTCACGGGAAGTTCGGCGTCCCGCTCGACTCTATGGGTGAGGACAGCGCGATGTTCATGCTGAAGAAGATACTAGAGACGCCTTCCCTGAAATTCGACGGGTTCCACTTCCACCTGGGAAGCCAGATCGAGGACCCGTCCTGCTACGCGGAGGCGCTCGAAAAGCTCGAGAGCTTCATCCTGAGCGCGAAGAGGTCGATCGGCGACTTCCCCATCAACACCCTCGACATCGGCGGCGGCCTTCCCACGTCCTATGGGAAGAACGTCCCGGTCCCGGCCGACTTCTCCGCGACCATACTAGAGCAGCTGAGCAGCCTCGCTGAGAGCTTCGGCAGCAAGTTCACCTTGATAGTCGAGAGCGGCAGGTACCTCTCCGCCGACTCGACCATCCTGGTCTCCAGGGTGGTCAACGTCAAGAGATTCGGAGAAAACAAGTACGTCTATCTGGACGCCGGCTACAACAACCTCGCGGACTCGGCGCTGCTAAGGCACGAGTATCCCGTCGAGGTGGTACCGGGCGGCGGCACAACGCACCAGAAGACCGTACTCGTCGGCAGACTCTGCGACTCGCTCGACGTGTTCACGACGTCCAGCAGGTCCAAGCTCGGCGGCGCCGAGGTGGGCAAGCTCGTGGTGTTCAGGGGCGTCGGCGCCTACTCGATCGTCCTCTCCTCCCCGTTCCACTGCCAGCCGAGACCCTACGTGCACATGAGGGACCAGCAGGGAAAGTACGTCATCGTGAGGAAGGGGCAGACGGTAGAGGAGCTCTTCGACGACGAGGGCGGCGAAGTGTCGACCCTCCCAGCTAGCTGACCTTCGCCTTCTTTCTTCGGGAACCTTTTAGTGCTGCGGATGGCCGAGCGAGGGTGTAGAGGTAGATCAACATTAAGCCCGGAGAGGTCTACAAGACGTTCGAGACGGCCGCCGGAAAGCGCGTCGCGCTCCGCTCCCTCAGGTGGGACGACCTTGACGATTGTTTGGAGTTCGCGCACGGCCTAGCCGAAGAGCACTCTCTCGACATAAACCATGGGACGCTGATGTCGCGGGCGCCGAATCGCAACGAGGAGGCCGCATGGCTGTCCGCCAACCTGATAGCCATCGAGACAGGAGGGATCGTGAGCGTCGCCGCGGAGGTCGACGGGAAGCTGGTGGCCAACTCGGAGGTCCGGCGCGAGAAGAACGAGGACGTCTCGACCAGCGGCAGCCTGGGGATAGCCGTCGCCAAACCCTACAGGAGGATGGGCCTGGGGAAGCAGATGCTTCTCACGCTGCTCGACGAGAGCAGGAAGCAGGGGTTGAAGACGGTCGAGCTTCGCGCGCTCGCCAATAACGAGGGGGCGGTCAGTCTCTACCAGCAGGTCGGGTTCGCCAGAGTCGGCATCATACCGAAGAAGATCAGGAGGAGGGGTGCCGTGTTCGACGAGCTTATCATGGCCATCGAGCTCTGATGGTCGGTCTACGCGATCGACAGGGCGGTCGAGAGGACGTCCTCCCCGCGGAGCTTCCCTAGGGAGCCGAGCGCGGCGTCCCTCTCTGTGAACCTGCAGCAGTCTACGTCGCCCTGTTTCGTCGTTATCAGCAGCGGGACGGGGTCGCTTGAGTGCATCTTCAGGGTGGAGGGCGTGGAGTGGTCACACGACACCGCGAGCCTGGCCCCCTTCGCCTTTCCGGCGATCTTGCCAAAGAAGACCTCGTCGATGGACTCGATGTTCTTCTTCTTCCCAGCGGCGTCGCCGTCGTGCCCGAACTCGTCCGGACCCTTGATGTGAGCATAGACCACCGTGTCCTCGGCAAGCTCCCGGTTGAAGAGGAGGGCCTTCTTCGCAAGATCCCGGTGGTCCGAGAGCATCACTTCTTTCATCCCGAGAAGCCTCGCTATGCCTATCTCGGCGGGCATCTCCACCAGGGCGACCCCCTTCATCCCGTACTTCTCCCTGAACGGCGTCACGACCGGCAAGTGGTCGCCGGCGTCCCTGAGCAGCAGGAGGTTGGCCGGCTTCTTCCCCTCCTTCTCGCGCTTCTCGTTGACGTCCGCGGTTTCCAGGGCCTTCGACGCCTGAGCGAGGAACTCGTTGACCAGCTCGGCGGCCCTCCTCGCGGCATCTGTCTTCTTCAGCGGGACGCACTTCTGCACCTTCTCTTCGCCCTTCACCTCCTTGGCCGCCCCGAACCCCCTCGTCCGCACGTACGCCGG
This sequence comes from Nitrososphaerota archaeon, assembly GCA_027886865.1. The sequence continues at coordinate 33,729 of JAPCJR010000004.1, read as the reverse complement.
GTCGGTGTTGGAGACCTCGGCCGAGAGGCGCCTGTCGCCCCTTATCACGACTACCGCCCTGTACCCGACGGTGCTCTTGAACTCGAATTGCGCGCCCTTCAGTTTGGTGTCGTTGATGACCTTCTCCAATTCCTTCGCCTCCTTCTGGGTCAGGTCTCTCCCCGCTCTCCTGTCTGAGATGAGCCCGTCCGTCGTCGTCGCGAAGTTGGCCCTCAGCGCCAGCTCGCCGTCTTTGAACTTAAGCCCCGCCCCTATCGATTCCACCACTCCCCTTCCGGGATATCCGCTCGCGAACGAGTATCCGAGCATGTTGAACACGGCGATGTCTGATTCCGGCGCGATCCGCTCTCCCACCGTGACGACCGTCCCCATCCTGCTCCTTCTTGCGAGAGCGTCGAGGTTCGGGGTGTTCGCTGCCTCGAGCGGCGTCGTGAAGTTGAGCGAAGGCGTGGGCCTGTCGCCGCAACCATCGAGCAGCACATAGCCAAACTTCATGTGTTCGTCGGGGGGTTCCACCATGGTTTATTATCGTTGTGAGAGATTAGGCCCCATCTAGCCTGGTCGTCGGCATGGACGGCGCGTTCAGACCTGCGGTTCTTGGACGCTATAAGCACCTGAGGGGAGGCGGCCCCTATGGAGCGAAAGAATCGCGAGGACCTGCTCTCCCTCGTCGAGGGGTGGGTGGTCGCTATCGGGCAGCCTGCGGTTGTCCTCGCGTTCTTCGGAGCTTACTCGGCGCTTCTCAGGGTTGGAAGGCCCAGGGGGAGGAGCAGCGAGGCCGGCGCCGCTCGGTCGCGGCGGAGAAACGATATATCTCAACCCCGTTGAGCCGACAGCCATCAATGGTCGAGATTCGAAAGGATTACTTCACCGAGAAACTTTCAATCGTGACGGGAGAGAGGAGTTCGCGGATTCCTGGCAAACACCTCGACCACGGCAAGTGTCCATTCTGTCCCGGCAACGAATCGATGACCCCGCCCGCGGACCTGGTGCTCGTCAAGATGGGCGAGACACTGGTCAAGCAGACGGACGAGGAGGGAGAGCTGGTCACCGGTTGGGTCGTCCGGGCGTTTCCCAACAAGTATCCCATAGTCACCCCGAATGCCCCAGCCTCGTACGGCGAGTACCCTCATTATAGCGAACCGGCGATAGGGTACCACTATGTGGTGGTCGCCACGCCGAAGCACGACGAGCCGTTCGCGCGCATCGATATCGACCAGTGGACGAACGTCCTCGCCACCGTCCAGGACAAGGTGAGGTGGCTCTACGCGCAGCGGGGCGTCAGCTATGTCGTCACTTTCATCAACCACGGAAAGGGTTCGGGCGAGACGATCGAGCACCCCCACCTTCAGATAATCACTATCCCGCGACTTCCGCCGAACATCGAGATGGAGGCCGTGACAGTCCAGAACTCGCTCAACGAGCTGGGCGTCTGCCCGATGTGCCAGATAGTAGCGTCGGAGAGCGGAGGGCCGCGGCAGATAATCTCGACCGAGTTCTACATCGCGTTCGCGCCCTGGGCCTCGTCGCATTCGTATGAGTTCTGGATCTACCCGAAGAGGCACCAGACGAGCTTGCTGAAGCTTTCGCAGAAGGAGCTCATGGACCTGGCGCTGATGCTGCGCAGCACCCTCGGGGGCCTGTCGAAGGTCCTGCCCAACGTTGGCTTCAACCTGGTCATCCACAGCTCGTCCGAGAAGAAGACCACCAAACAGATCCACTGGCACATAGAAGTGTACCCGAGGGCTTCGAGCTGGGCCGGGCTGGAGCTCGGCACCGGGGTATTTGTGAGCGAGATCTCTCCCGAGACCGCCGCCGCGCAGCTCGGCGCCGCGAGCAGGAAGGAGCTCGCGCAGCTGGTCGGTGTCACCTAGACTTCTTCAGTTCGTCGATCAAGGCTATCTCGAACGGTTCGACACCGTTGAGGATTGCCGTATAATATGAGGCGAAGTCCAGCGTGTAGCACAGGCTCATCAGCTGGGAAAGGTTACCCTCGCCGGTCGCGTCGACCCTGCTCACCCCGGCTTTCCGGGAGGCGAGAAGGGCGGTGAAAGCGTCCAGCGCCCTCGATTCGAACGCCGGCTCCTTTCCTCTTCTCAGCAGTATCGCCTGATGTCGCGAGTTGTCGCCCTTCCACCCCTCCACCTCGTTGTGGAATATGTCGGGCGCGGAGTCGAACTCCGCGTGCATCTTGGCGTTCTCGTTCAGGCTGTTCTTGAAACGGCGCGCGACGCTCTTTGTCACCGAGGAGGCGTAGATGCAAGGCTCCTTCGTCCCGATCGCCTGGGCGACCTGCTTCGACGGGTTGTCCGAGAAGGGACTGGAACTCCCGATGGAGCTGCACGCCTTCTTGAGCGTGGAGATGGTGTCGTCCAGCTCCCACTCGATCCCCTCCAGGAGCCCCGCGCTCCTCAGGACCGTGATCGAGGCGAAGAGGCTGTAGGGCAGGCTGAAGCGCGGGGCCTTGGCGAGGTCTATCTCTACGTGAGCGATCCCCTCCCGCTCCGCCATCTCTCTCAGCTTGCCATTGTGTGAGATCGTGACGACGTCCGAGTTTTGTCTGCGGACCACCTCGGCCATCCTCAAGGTCTCCACCGTGTCCCCCGATGTGCTGCAGATGATCACCAAGGTGTTATCCAGCTTCAGCTTGGGCAGGCTCCCCCTGAAGACGGAGACTTCCACTCCGCCAGACGACAGGAACCAGTCGGAGATGATATCGCCGCCGGTGGCGGAACCGCCGACTGCAAGGTAGACGACCCGTTCATACTTCTTCGGAGTAATCTCTGGGCTCTTCTTCAGTGTCTCCTCGGCCCTCGCCGGCCAGCTCTCGAAAAGTTCGTAAACTTTCTTCGGGTCAGATTTTGCGAGGTTATCGCGCAAAAGTTTCTCTTCAGCCATCATGGTAACTGTCTTTTCTTTATGCCCTCTTCGCAGGATATTCCTCCTTTTAAACATCCAGTACCCAAAGAGACCGCTACGGCTGAGACGCGATCATCCGGAAGAATAGAGGCGCTCGATGGCTTTCCTTTCTTGGGCCGTCAGGACCTCGTCCCGCCGTGCCATCATCCTCTCTTGTGCGCGCAGCAGCGGCTCGAGCTTCAGCCTCGTCGGGGCCGTGTCCCCTCCCTTGTAATTCGTGAAATCTGGGACGTCCGTGTCGACCACTCCTGCGCACCATGCGGCGACCCCCAGCGTCCTTCCCCCGTAGATCATGGAGCCGATGGATATCTTGGCCATGTCGCCGACCATCGTCCCCAACTTGACAAGGCCCGTATCGACCTTCTCGCGTCCCCTCATCACCTTCACGCTCCCGTAGGTGTTCTTCAGGTCGCTCGTGACCGCGCCCGCGCCGATGTTGACCCACTCGCCCACGATCGAGTGACCCAGGTAGCCGAAGTGGGCCTTGTTCGAGCGGCGATAGATGATGGAGTTGGCCACCTCTCCGCCGACCTTTGACCCTTCCCCCAGCGTGGTCCCTCCACGGACGAGGGCCGAAAGCACGGTGGCTCCCCGTCCGATGTAGCAGGGGCCCGATATGCGCGAGAAAGCCTCGATCCTCGCCCCGCCCTCCACGATGACTGGACCTCCTCGCACGTCGAAGGAGACGAACTTCTCAACCTCTGCGTCCGTGCTCAGTGCGAGTTTCTTCGGGGCACCCTTGGCTGCGGCGGATATCGCTTCTCCGTTCGCCTCAAGCAGGTCCCACGGGTAGCCGAACAGCAACGGGGCCGAAGACTCGATCCTCTCGAAGCCCTTCGCGAGGGCGCCCAACCTCGCCCTGGAGAGGGTGCCATCGGCCGTCACCACCTTCTCCAGGTCGGGCGATCGGATTGCGGCCACCACCACGTCGCCCCTGTCCATCACGGCGGAGCCGCTCGCAAGGCTGACCCATCTCTTCAAACCTGTCAGGGGGTTGACCCTGGCGTTGATCAGGAGGAGCGGTCCCTTGGCGTCATTGTACTTGAGTTTCGTCCTGAGCTGGACGACCTCTTTGAGGTGCTTCCGCCCCAGCAGCTGCAGGTCGTCGGTTCCCGTCTGCTTCGCCACGTGCTCGAAGATGGGCGCCGTCCCAAGCAGCTGCTGAGCGACGTGGCGCGTGGAGGACAACGGCGCGAAATCAGACCAAGCGTCGTCCTCGAAGAGCGCGACTTCCAGGGCGGGCACGCTCCCTAAGGGACCTTCCCGTCTTCCTTGGAATAGTATTCATTCGCTTCGTGGTACGCTCGTTTGTCGCCGATGTCGCGGAAGGTTCCCTTCACCTTGAGGCCGTAGAGGGGCTCGTGCTTGGCCATGGCGTCCTCGAAGGCCTCCTTCATCCCGTAGACGGAGGCGCCCGGGATGTACCTCAGGTACCTTTTCTCCATCACGTAGCATCCGACGTTGATGTCGGTCTCGACGACGGGTTTCTCCTTCCATCGCGCAATCCTGCCGTCTCCCTCGAGCTCGATGACGCCGTACTTCTCCTGGATGCTGTGCGACATCAGGGCCATCGTCAGCAGGGCCGACTTCTTCTCATGGAACGCTATCAGCTTCCTCAGGTCGAAGTCGAGTATCGCATCCCCGTACAGGCAGACGAACCGGGACCCCAGCTTTCCCTCGGCGCTCCGGAGTTGGCCCGCGATGCCTAGAGGTTTCCTGGAGCTGGCGTACTCGACGCTGAGGCCGAAATCTCTCCCGTCTTTGAAATAATCCTCTATCATGTGCCCGAGATATCCCGTGGCTATCACGACCTCCCCGATATCGTTCGCCTTCAGCCATGCCATGATGCGTTCCAGGATGGGCATGTGCCCCACCGGGAGCATGGGTTTGGGGGCGAACAGGGTATAGGGCCTGAGCCTCGTACCGAGGCCTCCCGCAAGGATGACCGCTTTGATGCTGTTAGATCGGCTGGGCAGTTCTCGTCGCTCTCGACCTATAGGTGGTAATCGCATCCCTATATGCTTCAACCCCGGGTTCCAGCGCGGAAGGGTCGAGGGTGATGCCCTTCAGGCCCGCATCAGAGAGGCTTCTGATGTCGCCGAGTTCCAGCCTCTTCTGCGCCCTGAGTATGACGGGCTTTGTCGAGAGCTTGGATATCATCCGCAGCGTAGATAGGTCGAGCACGCTGAAGACCTGGGTCCTTCCCTGCGAAGACACGATCGCCGCCTCCAGGGCTACGACCTGGTCCATCTCGGACATGCTCTTGATCTGTTCCACCATGTACCCCGCACCGATGGTCACGAGCTTCTCCATCCTGCGGTCTTCGAGCACGAACGGCGGCATGTGATGAGCGTACATGTTGACGAAGCTGAAGGGCTTGGTCGCTATCCTCTCCCAGCTCTCGGGGGTGAGTGGCCTCGAGTCGCCTATCGATATCCCCACCGGGATGGACGAGGTCGAAAGTATCTCGTTTATCGAGTCCTCCTGAAGGTCGAAACTGCCGAAAAGTCCTGGGAACATGGATTCTGTCTTGTCGATCCCGATCACGATCGCGTCGGCGCCGCCCTCGTACGCCGCGCTGGCGTATTCATCGTTGTTGTGAGGAAGTATCGCCATCAGCGGCGAGTCCGCTAGGTTCAGCAGCTTAGAAAGTCCCCTAACCTCCGTCGTCGCCAGGCTCTCCATTGCAGATGGACTGCATTTCGGTCATGGCGCTTAGAAGGGTGCGGCTCAAGAACAGTTCGTGTCTCTGTGAATTGGTTTAGACACAGGCATGGTCGAAGTCAAAAAGCCACTAGCAGACTCCCGACCAGCCGGTCACGTTGCCGTCTGACACGGTGAAGATCACGGTGCAGGTAGAAGTCACCAATGTCTCGCTCGTCGACGTCATCATGGAGGTCGAGGTGCTTGAGGTGGTTGATGATGACGAGGTCGAAGATGAGCTGGATGAAGAAGAGTTGGACGAGGATGAGCTGGAGGTGAAGGACGTCGAACTTGAAGAGGATGTCGACGTTGTCGTGGTCGTGCTGGTGGAGGAGGCAACCGTCGCTGCAACTACAGCGTCAGCGGTCCAGAGAGCAGACTCTCCTGTGCTCAGGCCCCAGCTGCCTATCTCGGCATGCGACTGGGGAGAGGACACTATCTCGTAGGCCGCCGCCCCGGTCAAGTAGCCGTTTCCGACGACTTGGTTGATGAGGGTAAGTCCCGGAGGTGCCGTCGCCGATGGGTTTCCTTCAGAGCCTATCTCCGCCAGGATCATGTCACTGGTTCCTGTCGTGGAGTATCCCACGAAGCAACCGTCCTGCTGGTTGCAGTCGTTGAAGTTCCATACCGTGGGGGAGTATCTGTAGGAAGAGGACGAGAGCCCGGCGTCCCAGGGGCTCGTGGTGTTCGCCCCGCTGATCGAGTAGCCTATGACGGTCCATGTCGCGCTGCTGTTTACCGAGACCGTTATGGCCGCTGTGCCAGTCGCCGATGCAACCGCCCAGTACCTCCACATCCAGGTCGCGTCGGGGTTCGTGTGCAGCCACGCGAACCTCTGCTGAAAAGTCATCCCCGGTGACGAGACGCCGCTGACGACCGCCCTGACTATGCACGTCGGAAAGACGGGCGTCGACGGACAGCTCCGGGCTGCGACGCTCTGCGGCGAGAGGTTGACGTCCACCACCACGACGTCGTTCGCCTTAACGGTCAGATTGATGGTGCTAAGCGTGTTCCCCGAGCTGCTGACTGCCGAAGAGTCTAACGATATGCCCTCGGGTTGTGCCCCCGCAAGAGTCCATCCGGTGAACACCAAAGCTCCCGTCAGCAGCGCGGCCGCAAGAACAGGCCAGACAATCTTCCTCCAAAATGCTGTTTGTAGCATGCATTCTGAGGGGGACCAGTTTCGTATAAGCAAGGTCTCGAAGCCCATTCGCCAACGCTAAACTCAGGAGGAAATCACTGACCTACTCGGGCTTTAGGACCTTGGCGATGATTCCAGCCCTCCACCACCCTGCTAATCTTATTATTGCATGGTCCTAGTAACCCGTTGCGTGCACACGGTCGACGCGGAAGTTCTTCGGAAGTTCACGAGCAGGGTCTTCGCCGCGACCGGGGCTCCGACAGATGTAGCCGACACGGTCGCGGAGCTCCTCGTCAGGTCGAATCTTTGTGGGGTCGATTCGCACGGTGTGATTCGCATACCCTCGTACGTCGACTTCATCGACGCGGGACGTCTGAAGCCAGGAGGGCGGCCGAGGGTCGCGAAGGAGACGGCGTCGACCGGGGTCGTTGACGGGGGATGGGGCTTCGGCCAACCGACCGCCATCATGGCGATGGAACTCGCGATAAGGAAAGCGCGGAAGCACGGGGTGGGCACCGTTGTCACGCACCACACCAATCACGTCGGAAGGCTCGCCGACTACACTGAGCTCGCCACAAAGAAGGGCATGATCGGGTTGGCTTTCGCCAAGTCTGGTCCGGACGTCGCTCCGTGGCAGGGAATGGACAGACTCCTGGGAACGAACCCGATGAGTTTCGGGATCCCGGCTGGGGAGGAGGACCCCATAAACGCGGATTTTGCCACATCAATCTCATCGAGAGGCAAGATCAACGTGATGAGGGCCAAGGGGATGAGCCTGCCGCCGGGTTGGGTGCTCGACAAGAACGGGGACCAGTCGACCGACCCCGCAGTGCTCGACGACGGCGGTGTGGTACAGACGTTCGGCGCGAGGGGCTACATGCTCAACCTGGTCGTGGAGGCCCTGGGCGGGGCCCTGACGGGCGAGGGCGTCGCTGATGAGTTCGAGGGAATCAACGGGACTTTCATGCAGGCGATTAGCGTGGAGCACTTCACATCCCTGAGGGGCTTCAGAGGGAACGTCGACAATCTCATCAGAAAGATGCGAGGCAGCAAGCCGGCGAAGGGCTACGACGAGGTCCTCATTCCAGGTGACCCCGAGCGAAGGGCCGAGCGCTCGCGCGAGCTCAACGGGATCGAGATCGTCGATGCGATATGGGACCCAATCATGAAAGTCGCAAAGAGGTTTAACGTGGAGCCACCGAAAACGAGAGCTCGACGGTAGCGCTCGCGATGCTACCTGAAACAAACCGTCGTATGGGAAATAAATCGGCGCGTCCTGCTTCGGGGCTAAATGTGCACCCTGCAAGCGTTATTTAGCTAACGCCGAATCCCCGGAATGGACTTGTTCGACAAGCTTTTCGAGCCCATCCAGGTGGGCCCCGTCGCGCTGAAAAACCGGTTCCAGCTACTCCCGCACAACACCCTCTACGACTTTGACAAGCTCACGAGCTACCTCGAGAGGAGGGCCAAGGGCGGCGTGGGCCTCGTCGAGGTCTCTATGGCCACGGCGATACGCGACCTGGGAGAGTTTCCCGAGGGGGCTGTAGACGCGTGGCCGTACAAGGGATACGACGAAGGGATCGTGCAGCACTACTCGAAGCTCTCTCGCGCCATACACCGGCACGGCGCGAAGGTGTTCATGGAGCTCTCCGCCGCCGGAGGAAACAGGAGCGCGACGAGGGGCGTGTCTGCGCTCCCAGCGGGGATGAAACGGGTGACGCCACGGGAGTACGACGAGCGCGGGATCGCATCGCTGGTAGACGACCATGTCACAGCCGCCAAGTATCTCCAGCGAGGCGGGTTCGATGGGGTGGACCTGCACGCCACGCACGGGATGCTCCTTGAGGAGTTCTATTCAAAGGCGACCAACAGACGGCAGGACGGGTACGGCGGCTCACTGGAGAACCGGGTGAGGGTTCTCAGGGAGATACTGGTGGGGATACGCGAGGAGACCAGGGGCGAGCTCGCCGTGGGGATGAGGATCGACGCAGCTGACATGCTCCCTAGCGGGAACTCTCTGGATGACGAAATCGAGGTCGCGAGGGCGCTAAGGGCTGAGCTCGACTTCTTGAACGTGGACCTGGGATTCGAACACCAATGGATGCACATCGCGATCGCGCCGATGTATCAGAGGCGCGGTTATCAGCTCGAGTCGACCCGGGCTTTCAAGCGGGCCCTGCCAGACGTGGTGGTGGGTGCGGCCGGCCGGATAGTCGACCCTGTGATGGCCGAATCCATACTGGAGGACGGGACCGCCGACCTGATAGGTATGACCCGGGCTCTGATAGCCGACCCCGACCTCCCGAACAAGACAAGGGACGGATTGCTCGACCAGATCAGGTCCTGCCTGGGTGACAACCAGAAGTGCATAGGGAACATGATGAGGAACCTGCCGATGAAGTGCACCGTCAACCCGCTCGTGGGCAGGGAATCGGAGGAAGGGCTCGAGCACGTGGCCCGGGCGCCCGTCTCAAAGAAGGTCCTCGTCATCGGTGGCGGCGTTGCCGGGCTCGAGGCTGCACGCGTGACCGCCCTGCGGGGTCATACCGTGGTGCTCTACGAGAAGACGGCCGCCCTGGGAGGACAGGTGAACCTTGCGATGAAGCTACCTGCGCGTGGAGACCTCGGCTTGCTGGTAGACTGGTACCAGACCCAGCTCAAGCTAAGCGGGGTCAGGATAGAGCTGAGGAGGGATATCTCATCACCAGCGCTGGCAGATGCCCTGATCGCCGAAGAGAGGCCCGACACGGTCATGATTGCGACGGGATCGGGACCGATAAGGGATGGCGTCCAGGCGTACAACTACGCCCCGATACGCGGCCACGAGCTTGCCATGAGCGTGGACGACGTCCTTCAGGGCGCCGTTGTGGGCAGGGACGTGATGATACTTGACGACTCGGCATTCGTGGAAGGCCTCTCGCTCTCCCAGATGCTCGCTGACCGGGGCTCGAACGTGGAGCTGGTCACAAGAGACCCTGCGCCCGGCATGGACCTACAGTGGTCGCTCCAGCTACCGTACCTCTATGAGAGAGCGCTCCGCGCCCACGTCGTGTTCACCTCGAACGCGTTCGTGAAAGAGGTACGCACGGATGCAGTCGTCCTCTACAACGTATACACGGGAGAGGAATCCGTCCGGAGCGGGGCACGAACGGTCGTCTTCAACACGGGCAGACTGCCGAACGACGCGCCCTGCTCCTTCTTCCAGGGCAAGGTACGAGAGGTGATGACCGTCGGAGACTGCAACCTCGCTCGCAGGGAGATCGGTGAGGTAGTCGCGGAAGCGTTCGAAATATCAAGAAACATCTGACAGAAAAATGTGGAGACAGGCGAGTGCACCTCGCCTGTACATCTTCGTTTGAAGGATTGGATTGGTTGCGTATCCTAGCCCGTCACGACGATTACGCCTTGCATCCAGCTGCTATGGTACTGGCATTCGTAATCATAGGTGCCTGGCGTTGTGAGGGTTACTTGGTAGGACTTCCCTTTGAGCAGGTCCGGAGAGACTCCGGGGTTCGTGGCACCTGTCGGGACTGTGGTGAAGGCTACGTTGTGCGTAGCGATCCCGTCCTCGTCCATGAAGGTGATGGTCGTGCCAGACGCTACCGTGATCATTGCTGGTGAGAAGTTGGATCCAGAGCCCGCGCCCTGTGGGATGATTACCGTGGCCATCGCACCGCTGCTGTTCGTGCTCGAAGTGGAGGACGTGGTAGTGATTACTGTGCTGCTGGTGGTCGTCGTGCTGCTCGTTGTGCTACTGGTGGTTGTAAGGCTGCTCGAGGAGGTTGTGGTCGTGCTTCCGCTTCCGGATACGGTGATTGTCCCGTTCATCCAGTAGTGGTAGTCGCACTTGAAGTTGTAAGTCCCTGCAACTGTCAGCGTCACGCTGTACTCGTTGTTGGTCCAAGTGTTGGTGTTCGGACTTGTCGCGATGGTGACCCCGCTAGGGGTGGAAGCGAAGTCTATGTTGTGGATACTGGCGGTGTCCTGGTTCATGAAGACGATGGTCGTGCCCGGCGCGACTGTCAGCGTGTTAGGCTGGAAATTCAGCTTCGTGTTTGCACCAATCCCGCTGGGAATGACGATATCGACCGTCACTCCTGTGGATGAACCTGAGCTTGAGCTTGAAGTTGTGGACGACGTGGTAGATGATGTAGTGCTGGTGGTTGGTACGCTGCTAGTTGTTGTGGTTGTGGTTGTGCTAGTGGTAGAGCTAGAACCTGGGACGAAGATGAAGTAAGCCGCGCCGGCGATCAGTATCACTACGATTACCGCTGCCGCTACTGCACCCGTTCCGATTCCGCTCCGCTTATTTTCGAATTTCATTCCGTTGAATTCGCCAAAACGAGGCGTCGGAGTTCTTCTTTTAAGCATTTGTGAACTTCGCGTCCAGAACATCACACCGGGGCCGAGTTCGCTCAGTCCCCACTCACGATTGTCAGCGGTGCACAAGGATTGGCCCTCGCGGCGCGCAACAGAAGAGGTAATATCTCGCTGCGGGGGAGGGTCGCGTCGTTACTACATGCTGAACATACCGGGCGAGAGACATAGGTCCGACCTACCGGTTCTGGGAAGCAGGGTTCCAAGGCCGGACGAGATCGTCATACTTCCGGCGCCGCTGCTCCGGGCCACCGTGAAGATAGGCACGATGCTGAAGGATGCGCAGGCGAAGTGGGCCTTGGGCGGAGATGCCGGCGAGATAATCAAGGGTGTGAACGTGCGGACCTACTACCTTGAGATAGTGACTACGAAGGAGGGGACGGAGGAGATCTGCATGCTCCTCGCCGACTATATGACACTGGCCCCCGCCGCTTCGGAGAAGAGGCTCTCCAGGGACGCGGATTTCGGCGGGAAGATGCTACCGATATACAACAGAAGCCATTATGCCGAGCTCAAAGTGGACGGGGTCAGGGTGGAAGTCTACGGAGACCTCCAGTTCAAGGTCGCAGAATGGGATTGGGGAGACCCGATCGACTATGAGGTCGAGTTTGTCAACATAATAGGCAAGAACGTTCCCACGATTCCCTTGAGGCTCAAGAGCGAGCTCGACCTGGGGTTGGGATGGCTCGACAGGGTGGAACTCATATCCGATGCCATGATGCGCAGCCAGCACCGGCATTAGCCGGCTGGTTGGAGAATTGGTGTAACAACAATGGCAGCTTCATTAAAACACGTTCATTCCCCTAACTGGGGCAGGCTCACAGGCAAGAGGGCCTGGAGGCAGAACCTCGGCCTCGCGGCCATCTCGGCGGGGAAGGTGGAGAGCGTCCTCGGCCCGATGGGAGCCTACAAGATGGTCACCTTCAACAGGGGCCCGGAGAAGATCATCAAGGTGACGAAGGACGCGGTGGAGATGCTGCAGGAACTTGAGGTGCAATATCCCGCCGTGAAGACGCTGGCAGAGGCGGCCCGGGTCCAGAGAGACCAGGCGGGCGACGGCGTCTCAACTTTGGTGGTCATCCTCGCTGCGTTGCTCCGCGAATCGGAGGCGCTCATGAACAAGAAGATACACCCGAACGTGATCCTGAAGGGCTATCGGGCGGCTGCGAAGGAGGGGCTTGCGATCATCGAGAAGTCTGCCGTGGTCAAAGGGGACGCCAACAGGCAGATAATGGACATCGCAGACTGCGGGAGGGACCTGCTCACGCCGAAACTCAGGAAAGACCTGATGGAAGCGTGCGACCGCGCCGCCGCGCAGGGCGGGGTGGACCTGAAGCGGATAGGGATACTTACAAGGAGCGGCGGTGCCGTCTCCGACAGCCGTTTGGTCCGCGGAGTGATGGTAAGGAAGACAAAGCTCAACCCCGCCATGCTGGACGAGCTCCGGGACGTCAAGGTCGCCGTGGTCAACAAGACCTTCGACAACAAGCCGATGGAACTGCTGATGAAGGGTGCAGGACCGTTCAACATCATGCTGGAGATCGACACGGCGGACAAGATGAAGCTCTTCAAGAACGAGGAACGTCGCATGAACGACGAGCTTGTCGACGCCGTCGAGAGAGCAGGGGCGAAGGTGGTCGTCTGCAGGGCGAAGATAGTCCCGCAGGTCGGCGACGAGATGGCAAGGCGGGGTATCCTGGCGTTCGAGATCGTGGACCAGACGGGGATGGACGATGTCGCTGAGGCGACGGGCGCCACGACCATCGGGGACGTCAAGAACCTTGAGACGAAGGACCTGGGCTTCGCGAGCCTGGTCAAGGTGGAGAAGGTGGACAACATAGACTACTTCCTGGTGGAGGCGGCGAAGGGCTCGACGATAATGCTCAGAGGCAGCTCTCTCGAGGATGTCAAGGAGACGGAAAGGGTGGTCAAGAACGTCATCAGGCTGAGGCGCAACGCGGCGAAGGACCCGCGCACGGTCCTCGGCGGGGCGGCCATCTACATGCAGATCGCCGCGCGTCTCAGGGTCTTCGAGCTGGACTATGAAGGAAAAGAGCAGGTCGCAATAGACTCATTCGCCAACGCCCTGGAGCAGGTCGCGATCTGCCTCACCCGGAACTACGGCATGAGCTGGTCCATGGTGGTGCCCATGCTGAGGAGCTATCACGCCAAGGGGATGCACAACATGGGCGTCTCCTACGGGGGATGCGCCGACATGGACGCGCTCGACGTGAGGGAGAACGTCTACACCGCGAAGACGGTGATAGCGAGGGCCTACGATGTCGCCGCGCTGCTTCTCCGCATAGACGAGTACTTCTACGTCAAGGAACTCCCGTTCGTCCACAAGAAGGAATAGCTAGAGCACCCAGAAGTTCAGTATCAGGACAGTGAATATCACGGTCAGGTACGGGCTCGTTATCTTGAACAGGGTCCATGCCGTCTTCTCGGTCTTGTCCACCGCGAGCTTCACACTGTATCCCAGGAGCACCGCGCCGCAGGCGAGCGCCGAGACGATGTAGAACGGGCTGACCGCGACGACGAAAAGTATCGACAGAGAGAACACCGCAAGGAGGCTGCTCGTGAACGCGATGCAAACGGTGGCGACCCTGATGCTCACGACCACAGGGAGCATGGGTATCTTGGCCTCCTCATAGTCTGCGCGCGTCTTTATCGCGAGTGACCAGATGTGGGTCGGTATCCAGACCACCACCAGCGCCGACATGAAGATGGCGAGGGGCGAGAGAGTGCCCGCAATGGCGGCGTAGCCTACCAGCACCGGCACGCCCCCGGATATCCCGCCAAGAATGATGTTCAGCCACGACCGCCGCTTGAGCCAAAGCGAATAGACGACCACGTTGTCCAGCAGTCCTCCGACCATGAGGGCGGCGGCGAGCCAGTTGAACCAGTATGCTATCACGACCGAAAGGATTGATGCCGCGAAACCGAAGACCAGGGCGTTACGGGGACTTATCCTTCCGCTGGGGATCGGCCTCTTGTTGGTCCGCTTCATCACGCTGTCGATGTCCCTGTCGTGATAGTTGGTAAGGACCTCCGCACCGGCCGAGCCGAGGAATATCGCCGTGGTGCCCAACAAGAGCTGGAGAGCGGAAGGAGCCACTCCTGCCTCCTTGTACGCCACCAGCATCCCGGCGATGCCCGTGAAGACGAGCAGCAGGACGATCTTCGGCTTGATAAGTTCCCAGTAGTTCTTTAGGCTCTCAAGGAACTGCATCTGAAGGCCGCACCCGGGATGCCATCATAAACATTCTGCAGTTGAACTGCGGAGTGGACTTCAGCTAGTCCGAGACCACGAGCGCGACAGCGAAGCCGTCATACCCTTTGCTTCCCACCGTCTGGAGCGTCGTCGCGATCACCCGCTTCTCGACGGCCATCGCCTGGTTGAGCCTGCGTACTCCCATTACGCTGGCGTCCCGGCTCTTCGCGTCGACGACCGCGCCGTTGCGCACGACGTTGTCAATGACTATGATGCTCCCCTTGCGGGAAAGCCTGAGCGCCCACGCGAAGTATTCAGGATTGCTCGGCTTGTCGGCGTCGATGAAGATGAGGTCGAAGGGGCCGAGTCCCTCAGAGAGCAGTTTGGGCAGGGTATCGATCGCGCTTCCCAGCCGGATGTGGACGCGCTTGGAGAGCCCGGCGCGCGCGATGTTCTTCGCGGCGATGGCGGCGTGCGCGGGGTCTATCTCGAGGGAGATGAGGCGCCCTCCGCTGGGAAGCGCCCTAGCCAGCCAGATGGTGCTGTATCCGCCGAGGGTCCCTATCTCCAGGATTCGTTTGGCACCGCTGACCTTCGCAAGGATGTGGAGGAACTTTCCCTGCGGGGGAGAGACGTTGATGGGAGGAAGGTCCGCGTCGACGCTGGCCTTCAGGGCCCCGTCCAGCGCGGAGTCTGGCTGGACCAGCAGGTCTGTGAGGTAGCGGTCGACTGCGGCCCACTTGTCTTGAGACATGCCACAAGTTCCAACGAGTGAGGTCTACCGGACCGACGATGGGGCTTCGATGCCTTCTAGCTTAGCGACTTTCCGCATCCAGGGCACCACGTGGTCCCGATGGGGGCCAGGCTCCCGCAGGACCTGCACACGACAGTGGTACTAGACACCGCGGCCATAGGCATCGGTTTCACCATGAACGCGTCTTCCCTAACTATCACGTGGTCTGACACTCCCATGACCTTGCTCAGTGGGACCTGCACTTCCGTGTTGTCAAGCTTCACGACGACCAGGGTGACTGCGCTGTCGAGCGTGAAGGTGATGTCCTTTACCTTGCCGGCAACCTTTCCGGAGGAGTCGATCACAGTCTTGTCCGCGATCTCTTCCTTTCGAAAAGCCTTCGCTGATGACATGATGTTTTGCCGCCTTTCTAGGTAATTTATAAGTCTCACTCAGGCGCGGTCTTCTCGCGGGTACGAGGGCAAGGAGTTCCGGGTTCCACGGACACCGCCCGAATGGGGAGGCGCGTGACTTGATGTTGCCAGTTGAGATGGAACTCTTAAATAAGTGCGCAGTTCGGCACTTTACTTATGGCACTGACTGATCCACTCCAATGGGTAGTGATTGCAGTTGTGGCGGTCGTCTTCTTGATGTACGGGCCAAAGAAGATTCCAGAGCTGGCCAGGTCGATAGGTCTAGCGAGAAAGGAGTTCAACGACGCAGGCAAGACTCCTCTCACTTCAACTTCGACGACGACCACTATTCCGCCCGCAGCAGCTGCGGCTCCGTCCACTGGAGATGCATTGCTGGACACAGCGAAGAAACTGGGTATCAGCACCGAAGGCAAGACACGCGACGAGATCTCCTCAGAGATTGTGAGCAAGGCAGCGACGAATTAGAGCAAGGGCCTCTAATCGGCGCGGTCCAAAAGTTTCTCTCCCTGGCGGTCCTCCCGTAGTGAACGAACTGCAACGATCGTTGGGGCGTCTTCCTCTTTTTTCCGGGCGGGAATCCAGAGGCTTAAATACGATTTAGCTTGAGCACCGCCGATTCGAATTTGTCGGGCGTAACCAAAGGAGCGGAAAACGACTACAACAACGCGGGCTTCTGGAGCGACAAGACCGAGGCGTGGCACGACTTCATCCCCGGCGTGAGGAGAAGGATACTCGCGAACAACTCTGCGGCGACGATGGCGTTCTACAAGCTCAACGCGGGCGCCGAGGTACCGCTTCACTCGCACCCACAGGCGCAGTACGGAGTGTGTCTCGAAGGCAGCGGGGTGTTCACGGTGGGGGATAAGAAGTGGAACATGAAGAAGGGAGACTCGTACTACATCCCGCCATCAGTGACACATGGGCTCAAGATCGGCGCGAACACCGAGTTGATCGAGTTCTTCACGCCCATCCGCAGGGACTTCCTCAAGGAGACGCTGGCCGCAGACGGCCCCTGAGCGGCTCAGAGATAGTCGAAGTTCCTGACGGTCACGGGCGAGGTCCGGTGCTCCTTGTACACGAGAGGCTCGTCCCACTCCCCTAGCGCCCAGCGGGCGAAGGTCTGCTTCTCCTCTTCCGTGGCGGACTGTTTCTTGGTGATCCTGTATTCGAAGACCGGCTTTGTCCCCAGGCGCGTCCGGATAACTTTCAGGACGCCTCCGCGCGCGATGGTGAGTTCGACCTCCGTCCCCGGTTTCCTGTTGGCGACGTAGAACGCCAGCTTCTGCGAGTCCGTCCTCAACCCGTCGGTCGCAAGTATCTCGTCTCCCGCGGAGAGGTCAGCCGCCTCAGCCGGACTCCCGGTCAGCCTGGTGAGAATGGTCAGCATCGGGCCCCCCTTCACCCGAACCCCCAGGAACCCGTCGTTCGCAGCGGGCGGCGTCTTGGGCGTCAGCTGGAGCCCCGCGTAGCCGAGGTATCTCTCATAGTCGACCTCTCTCTTTCCCGTAACGTAGTTGCTGAATATCTCGTCCGTCTGTCCCTTTGAGGCTGCCCCGCACGCCCGCTGAAACTCCTCGTCTGTGAAACCGCGACCCAGGCGCTGGTACGTCTCCTTGTAGACCGCCCTCATCGCATCGTCCAGAGTGACCGCGCTGTTGCTGCTGCTACGGATCTGGAGGTCCAGCAACAGGCCGACCACCGTCCCCTGTCTGTAATATGACGGCGAGACGTTGGGGCTGTTCTCGTCCGGCCTGTAGAAGCGAATCCAGGAATCGAAGCTGGACTCCTCGGGTGTCTGCACCCTCCCCGACGGGAGCGACTTCACTTGGTTGATAGGGTCGGCGAGCTCATCCAGGAACTCCGGGACGGAGAAGATCCCCGCCCTCCTGAGTATCTGGTTCTCATAGTAGCTCGTCAGCCCCTCGGCGACCCAGAGGGACCGCGTGTAGTTCTCGACGGAGTAGTCGAAGGGACCGAGGGCGATCGGCCTCATACGCTTCACGTTCCACGTGTGGAAGAACTCGTGACTGAAGAGGCTCAGGAACGACCTGTATTCCTCCGGCGGCTCGAGGACATAGTAGCTGCCGATACAGTGCGTGCTGTTGAGGTGCTCGAGGCCGCCATAGCCCTCTGCGACTACGTCGATCAGGAAGACGTACCTCTTGTAAGGGACGTCGCCGTATATGGGGACCGTGTTCTCCACTATCTTCTTCAGGTCGGCGACAAGCCTTTCCTCGTCGATTGGCTTCTGGGCGAAGATGGAGACCTCGTGGGGCGCGCCCATCGCGTCGAACGAGTGCACGTGCTGGTTCCCCACCTCAATGGGAGAGTCGACCAAGACGTCATAGTTCGGGGCGACGAAGTTCCAGGGCCCGGTCTTCTCGAGGCCGGTCGCCGCGACCGTCCAAGGCCGATATGGGACGAGCTCGAGAGCCACCGGGTCGTTCTGGAGCGCATCCCCGTAGAGGAACACGCTCGCGCCGTTGATTATCGCGTGGTCGCTGTCGATATAGCTGGTGTTCGTGCTTAGCGAGAACGCGTAGACGCGGTAGTTCACGGTCACGCGGTCCGCGCCGCCGGTCTTCACCATCCACCGGCTCTTGGTGTCTTTCCTAATGGCCAGCGGCTTTCCCTCCCCGTCAGATGCCTCGATGGAGAGCACGTTCCGGGCAAAGTCCCTCACGAGGTAAGAGCCGGGGGTCCAGACGGGCATCGAGAAGGCGAGCTCGCCTCCCTTCGCCCTTCCCTCGGCCTTGCCCACGGTCATCCGGACGTCGAAGCAGTGCGTCGACGGTTCCTGCATGGAGACGCGATACTCTACCGCGGGTCTTCCGCCGGCTTGCAGACTGTCGGTGTTCATCTCGAATTGATCCTTTCCAGCCTGAAGGCCGAGTGGACCGCGCGCACGGCTTCCTTTCCGTCGCCTTCTCTCACGACGAAGGAGATGTTCTGCTCGGAAGAGCCCTGCGCGATCATCCTGACGTTGATGCCCCTCGCCGCGATGGCGGAGAACACCTTCGCGGCTATGCCCTTCGCTCCCTTCATCCCCCCGCCGACCACGGCTATCGCGCTCACGTCGTCCTCGTAGTTCACCCCCTTCAGGCCGCCCTGACCCATCATCGACAGCTCGAGCGCGTTGACCGCGCGCTGCATCGACCTCCTGCCCACGACCATGCTGATGTTCGACTCGGAGACGCTCTGCGAGATCATCAATACGTTGGTCCCGCTCTTCGCGACGGTATCGAATATCCTGGCCGCGCTCCCCGGTCTCCCCACCATGCTCGCGCCGGTGAGCGTTATGATGGCGACGTCGTTTACGAGCGCGACGCACTTCACCACCTTGTCTGCATACGCCGCAGGGGTCCTGACGACCATCGTGCCGGGGTAGTCGGGGTTGAAGGTGTTCTTGAAGCGCACAGGTATCTGCTTCTCGGCCACCGGCTCCAGGGTGCGGGGGTGCAGGGCCTTGGCGCCGAACACCGCCATCTCTCCGGCCTCCGCGTACGAGACCTCGCTCAATACCTGCGCCTCCTTCACGGTACGTGGGTCGGCGGTCATGAGGCCGTCGACGTCGCTCCATATCCAGACCTCATCCGCGTCGATCGCCGACGCGATCACGGTGGCGCTCAGGTCGGACCCTCCGCGGCCGAACGTGGTCAGCTCACCGTCCTGCGTGACGCCTATGTAGCCCGTGACCACAGGGATCTTCCCCGCGTCGAGCAACGGACCCAGCGTCTCCCTGACCTGATAACCGCTGACCTCCATGAGGGGCGCGGCGTCGCCGAACCTCCCATCCGTCATTATCCCAGCATCGCCTCCCGTCATGTATGTCGCGTCCCGCCCGCGCTCGGCCAACGCGGCTGCCACGATCGGGTTGGAGAGCCTCTCGCCTGCGGAGAGCATGCTGTCCCTGGACCTCGGGGTGAGCTCCTTGAGTATCGTGCTACCGAGCGAAAGCTTCTCCAGCTGCCCGAACGTCTCGCCGATGCTGCGCTGGGCCTTCGCCCTCGCGGCGGGAGAGCGGACCGCATCCTTCAGCGCCGCCGCGTGCCGCTCCTTCAAAGCCTTCAGCCTCTGCTGGACGACCTTCTCGTTCCCATTCCGTGCGTCCTCGGTCAGGGCCAGGAGCTCGTCCGTGACATCATCGAGCGCGGAACACACGACGACTATGCTGTTGCCGTCTGCAAGCTTGTCGACCAGTTTCGCCACGTTCTTGATCCTTCTCCCGTTTGCGACCGAGGTGCCGCCGAACTTCATCACTATCTTCATTGTCCGGTCGCCTCGCTCATAGAGCCGCGTATTTCAATCAGGTCTCTCAGGAGGGACGACGCGGTCTCCGGCCCTCCCGCGCCCTTTCCGACAATCACTTTGTCGCCCGAGTCCTTACAATGGAACTTGACGGCGTTGTATGTGCCGGTGACGCAGAGCGGGTCGTCCCTCGCTATGGTCGATGGCTGCACCGAGAGCCCGGCCTTGTCAGCCACGGCTATGAGCCGGATGGCCTCCCCCTTCTCTGCGGCGACCCACGCCTTTTCGGCCGAGACATCCTGTATCCCTCTCACGCTGACCTCCCTGACGGTGGCCTTGCTGAGCCCCAGATGGTTCGCTATTATGACGAGCTTGACGGCGCTGTCGTAGCCGTTTATGTCCAGCGTCGGGTCCCTCTCCGCGTACCCTTCGCGCTGCGCCTCTGCCAGGGCATCCGCGAAGCTAGCCCGTTCGCGCTCCATCTTGGTGAGTATGAAGTTGCAGGTGCCGTTCAGGATCCCGGTGACCCGCGTCACGTCATCCCCCGTCGAGCAGGTCTTCCCGAAATCCAGGATCGGTGTCCCTCCCCCCACCGCGCCGCTGTATCTGAACTGCACCGAGTTGTGCCGCGCGAGCTCCTGGAGGGCCTGGAAGGCGATAGCGAGCGGGCCCTTGTTGCAAGTGACGACGTGCTTCTTCGAGATGAAAGCCGACCTGATGTGTCCGAGGCCGGGCTCGCCGCTCTTGAAATCGGTGGGTGTGGCCTCGATGAGCGCGTCTGCCTCCGTGTGCGCGATTATCTCCCTCGCGCTTAGTCCGGACGACGGACCGACCTTCCCCGTCTTCCTCTTTTTGGCCACCATCCGCGTGATGTCGAGCCCTTTCTCGTCCATGACGGCGCCCGAGCTGTCGATTATCGCGACGACGCGAGGTACGAAGCCGTACCTTGCTGCTAGGTCAGGCGTCTTCTCCTTGAGCAGCTGTGCGAAACTCTGTCCCACCACGCCGAAGCCAGCCAGGACGAGTCTCATCGGGGGCTCGACCGTTCCCGGCCTTTTGAGGCTTTTGGACCGTCGTCGGGTTCAGGCATTGTTCTCGCGGCTGCCGAATCGCGGGGGAGGCGCGGCAAAACAATTCAGGTGGGCGGGGAGTTCGACAACGTATGCTTTGGGCCGAGCCCAGAGCGGCGGGGTCCCCTCGTCATTACCGTTTCGTCTAGCTTGTCGCGGCGCGCGATATACAACTGTTAGTTGTAAACAACTATTGGTTGTCAAATGACATTATATACGAATTGCATACGGCTCTCGCCAGCATGGCCGATAGCAGTAAGAAACCTGCCGCGTCGGATAGAAGGACATTTCTAAAAGTTGGCGTCGGTGTCGTAGCCGGTGCCGCAGTGGCGTCTGTTGTGGAGATACCCTACTACAACAGCATCATAGGAGGGAACAACAACGGTAGCAGCACGACGGTGTCGTCGCTGCAAAACCAGTTGAACTCTACACAGTCGCAGCTCAGCGACACGCAGACTTCGCTGAGCGCCGCGCAGAGCACGATCACTAACCTGAACGGTCAGCTCAGCGGCGCCCAGAGCTCTCTCACAGCGGCGCAGAGCTCGCTGACGAGCGCGAACTCTCAGAACTCGGCGCTCAACACGCAGCTTACTTCCACGCAGAGCTCGCTGACGAGCGCGACGGGCCAGATTTCATCGCTGCAGGACGCTGTGACAAGTGCCAACGGCCAGATCGCTTCATTACAGACTGCCGTGACGAGCGCGAACTCCGCGGCTACTTCGGCTCAGAGCCAGGCCAACAACCTGCAAGCGGCGCTCGATTCGACCACCGCGTTCCAGACTCTCGGAGTCAACGAGGCGGCTCTCGTAGAGGCTATCGCTGCCACTTTCATTCCAACCGACAGCAACGGCCCCGGTGCCACCGAGGCAGGCGTCGTCTACTTTATCGACGCCCAGCTGAACGGGAAATATGGCGCGAGCGGACACATGTACATGCAAGGTCCGTTCATACAGCACGACCTGACCACGGCGGTCACGCCTTCCGAGACGCCCCGCATCTTCGCGGCCGCGAACGGGCAGACGTACACCGTCGGTACGAACACCACCTTCTCTGCCGGGACGATGAAGACCGTCCCTGATAACGGGATGAGGTACCAGTACAACTTCAACCTAAGGTACTACTGGCACCTCGGTCTGGAAGCGATAGAGACCTACGCGAACAAGACCTACGGAGGGAACTTTGAGACGCTCTCCGGGGCGAACCAGATCAAATGCCTGCAGGACCTGTACAACAACGTGCCCACCCAAGCAGCGTTTAACGACATTGTCCCCTCGGACTTCTTCTACGAATTGTTCTTCATGGTCTACAGCGGGTTCACGATGGACCCCATGTACGGCGGGAACAAGGGCATGGTCGGATGGATCCTCACGGGCAACAACGGAGTGAACATGGGGAACTTCTATGGTGAAGGCTACACGACCAAGCAGATAATGGTCATGTCGTCGCCCCCGACCTTGAAACCTGCGAGTCTCGGGCAGTACCAGAAGGGCTCCCCATAGGAGCTGATGGAGATGTCAACAGTAATCACTGAGCCGGCAGTAGACGTCGTAGTGATGGGCCTCGGAACCATGGGAGGGCTCGTCGCGACCCAACTGGCGGTCGACGGTTACAAAGTCGCGGGGATAGACAAGGGTCCGTTCTGGGACTACTCGAACGACTTCGCCCAGACAAAGTACGACGAATGGGGGACCACGATCATGAAGAAGTTCGACCACCCTCTTCCGCTCTTCACGACGACCATGCGCAACTACAGCACCCAGTTCGCGCTTCCCATCCGGAGATATACGGTGAGCCAGTTCCCGGCGAACGGCCACGGCGTGGGCGGAGCCGCGCACCACTACAGCGGCAGTATGGGCCGCACAGGAGCGTGGAACTACACAGAGGCCTCCTCGACGGCGAGCCGGTACGGACCGAATTTCCTCTCGACGACGGTTCCGAACGCGGACCTCTTCGACTGGCCCTACACGTATACCGAAATGGACCCCTACTACGTCGCCTACGAAGCTGCCTGGGGAATGTCTGGCATGAACCAGGGACCCCTCGTTCCAATGAGCAAGAACTACCCATTACCTCCTCACCCGGTAACGCCGCTAGGTACAGCATTCCAGACAGCGACCGAAGGGTTGGGCTACACACCGTATCCCGTCGTCTCGGCGCTGGCATCAGCACCGTACATGAACTCTTACGGGGTACAGGTCAACGAGTGTGTCTACGATGGATGGTGTTCGTGCACTCCTTGCTATCCTTGCGAAACAGGAGCGAAGGCTAATACGGCGGCCCGCGCCGTCACCGCTGGGGTTGCTACCGGCAAGCTCAGCTTGGCCCTCAACAGCTACATCTTCAGGATCAACACCAACGAGACGACCGGGCTCGCGACCTCGGTGAGCTACTATGATGCAGCCGGCAATGTCCACGTGCAGCCGGGGACCACCATCTTCACCGGGCTTTGGGTGCTGAACCAGTACAACATATTGGCCAAGTCCGGAATCGGGAAACAGTACAACCCCACGACCGTGACGGGCGCGCTCGGGAGGGGCGCCTGCAACAACGGGAGTTCGGGCACGGGACGAAGCGTCTCTGGGACTCTTCCGATCGGCTATGCGAGCTACCAAGCTGGCAACGGCGCAGGCGGAGGTTTCTCCATCTATGACTTTGCCGACGACAACATCGACCACACGGGAATGGCGCAGCCAGGGATCGGGGGTCCGGTGATCTCTGCCGGGACATACTCCGGGAACGCCCCCTCCGACGTCTCGACCGCGGTCGGCGGGACGGCGAGCACAATAGGGAGCGCTTGGAAGGCGACCCAGAAGAACAAGTACATCCACTCTTCGACCACGGTCAGCCTCGCGGGCAGCGGAGTCACCATTCCAACGACTGACCTACTCCTGGACCTGGACCCATTCTACAGCGACTATTACGGTGACCCGCTCACACGGTTCACTGAAACCTACAACAACAACTCGGTCGGGGTCGCTAACCTGATCACTCCGCTGTTGCAGCCCATACTCACGAAGATGGGGGCCACCAACATCACCATGGGAGCAGCCGCGGTAAACGGCAACTCTCAACCCAGCAGCTACAGCATCCACATCAGGGGCGGCGGGCGAGTGGGAGCAAGTCCAGCATACTCTTGCTACAACGCGTGGCACCAGTCGTGGGACGTACCTAACGTGTTCGCGGCGGGCGAGCTTCAGAACACGACCGGTTGTACCGTAACGGCGGGCACGCACGCGATAGGGCCGATGGCCTACGTCGCGGTCGATGGCATCAAGCAGTATCTCACGAGCCCCGGCCTGCTCACTGGTGCACCCTGATAGAAGAGGTAATATCTCCGCCTTCAAGCAGCGGGCGGAGGCATCTTCTATGAAGACACTAGTGAACATACCCGGAAGGCAGAACCTCGACATACCGGTCTACGACAGTAAGGTGCCGAAGCCGGAGGATGTGACGATTCTGAATCCGGCTCTGCTCAAGACCGTCATCATCCTGGGGTTCGAGCTAAAGGACCTGGGCGCCAAATGGGCGATCGGCGGGGATGCCGGCGAGATAATCAAGGGCGTCCACCTGAAAACCGACTACATCGAGATTCTGACCACGAAGGAGGGTTGCGACGAAATCTGTAAACTGGTTCCCCAGTACGTGACTCTGCCTGCAGCAGACGCCGAGAAGAAGCTCCCGAGAGAGGCCGACGTCGAGGGAAAGATGTTCCCCGTCTACGTCAAGAGTCGCTACGCCGAACTGACTGTCAACAAGGTCAAGGTAGAGGTCTACGGTGACGAGCAGATCAAGGTCGGCGAGTGGGACTGGGGAGACGCGCTGGACTTTGAGCCGGACTACTCTTACATCGTAGACAGGAAGGTCCCGATAGTCCCCCTCCGTCTGAAGAGCGAGCTGGACCTCGGCCTTGGGTGGCTCGATAGGCTCGAGCTGATATCAGCAGCCATCATGAGTGGAATGCACCACCTGGCCGAAGGCGGAGTCAGGCCGACCAAGTAGTAAGCAGATAGGCCCCGGATGATCGACGACTCCTGCCTGGAGGTCTTGCAGCGGCCTCCGCGCTGGATTAGCACTGGCGAGAATGTTTGATGACCGCCGTCTCAAAGATAAATACGGTTGTATGACGAGCGGGGGCGCAACAGTTTGTCGTATCACTACCTGGAGCGACTAGAGAACGCGGTCAAGCAGCACGAGCAATGGAGAGGCACCGAGTGCCTGAACATGATAGCCTCAGAGAACTTCGCCAGCCCGGATGCGAGGAAGATGCTCACCACCGACTTTTGCAACAGGTACACCGCCATCGACAAGTACTACAGGGGTTCCCGGTTCACTGACGAGGTGCAGGCCCTCGCCGAGGACGTGGCGAGGAAGGTCTTCAACGCAAGGTTCGCCGACGTCCGCCCCCTCTCGGGCCACATAGCGGACATGGGGGTGCTCTTCGGGCTCACAAAGCGAGGAGACAAGGTCCTCTCCGTCAACCACGAGGACGGCGGGTACGACGGCATCACTCACTTTGCGCTGGGCAAGGTGCTGGGGCTCAACAACATCTACTTCCCGTACGACAAGTTGGCCGTCAACATAGACGTCAAGGAGACGAAGAGGTTGATCGAGGCCGAGAAGCCTGACCTCATCATCTTCGGCTCGAGCTTCATACCGTTCCCACACCCAGTGAGGGAGATCTCCAGCGCGGCGGACGGCTCCGTCTGCGTCTATGACGGGTCCCACGTCATGGGCCTGCTCGCAGGGGGAGAGTTCCAGGACCCGCTGAGGGAAGGATGCTCGCTGCTCATGGGCTCTACGCACAAGACGTTCCCCGGCCCCCAGGGCGGCATCATACTCGGGAACAACGACGAGGTCTTCCAGAAGGTCGCCTCAGACCTCTACCCGACCGTCGTGGACAACATCCACTGGAACAGGGTCGCGTCGCTGGCGCTGACGCTGATAGAGATGCTGCAGTTCGGCAAGACCTACGCCCAGGCAGTGATCAAGAACTCGCAGGCGCTGGGGAAGGCGCTGGCCGACAACGACGTCGTCGTCCGCGGGGCCGCCAAGGGTTATTCCAAGTCGCACCAGGTCCTGCTGGGCTACGACAAGACGAAGAGCGAGTTCATCGCAAAGAGACTGGAAGAGTCGAACATCATCGTGGACAACCTCTGCCGGATAGGGACCGCCGAGGTTACCAGGATGGGGATGGGCCCGACGGAGATGGAGGAGGTCGGCGAGCTCATGGGGCTGGTAATCCACGGGAAGAAGCCCGCGGACTTCATAAAGAAGCGGGTCAAGACGCTCACCAAGGACTTCAGAGTGCCCAGGTACGTCCTGAGAAGCGTCGCCGAGAGCGCCCAGAAGGGTTAATCACACCGGCCGTCTCTATGCTGTGGCTGACGCAGCATGGAATACGTACGATTGGGCAAGAGCGGTCTCAAGGTCTCCCGGCTCTGCATCGGTTGCATGAGCTTCGGCGGGGTGAAATCAGGTTCCTTTTCCTGGACGCTGGGATACGAGAAGGCCGCGCCCATCATCAAGCGCGCCATAGACCTCGGGATCAACTTCTTCGACACGGCGGACATGTACTCCGACGGCCGCTCTGAGGAGGTCCTCGGGCGCGCCATCAAGGGCAGGCGGAACGACCTGGTCATCGCGACCAAGGTCTACAACCCGATGGGGACGGGCCCGAACGACAGGGGGCTCTCCAGGAAGCACATCAGGGACGGCATAAAGCGCTCCCTCGCCCGCCTCGGGCTGGACTATGTCGACCTCTACCAGATCCACCGCTGGGACTACGAGGCCCCGATAGAGGAGACGCTCACGACCCTCGACGGGCTGGTCAAGGGCGGCTCCGTAAGCTACCTGGGCGCCTCCAGCATGTGGGCGTGGCAGTTCGCCGAAGCGCTGGACACGAGCGACAGGCTGGGGCTCGAGAAGTTCATCAGCATGCAGAACCACTACAACCTCGCGTACCGTGAGGAGGAGAGGGAGATGATACCCCTGTGCCTGAGCCGCGGGGTGGGCCTCATCCCGTGGAGCCCGCTCGCGCGGGGATTCCTGACCGGGAAGTACGTGAGGGACAAAAGGCCCGCGGGGAAGCGCTACTCGAGCGACCCCCTGTTGAAGCAGAGGTTCTTCCACCCGGCCGACTTCGACGTCCTCGACCGCGTCCTGGAGGTCGCCAAGGAGAAGAAGGTGACGCCCGCGCAGTTAGCTCTTGCTTGGGTGCTGCACAGACCGGGCGTGACGTCGCCGATCATCGGCCTGTCGAGCTTAGAACAGCTCGAGGAGCTGGTGGCCGCGCTCGACGTCAAGCTGACGCCGGGCGAGATGAAACGACTGGAAGAGCCCTACAGGCCCCGCGCGATCGAAGGGCACGCCTAGCCTAGCCCAGTTTAGCTCAGGCCCGGGTGTCTGATCCCGAGCGACTCGTCCGTCGCCCGCATCGAGACCTCGTCCGAGACGTCGGTGGCGACCGCCCTGATTGCGTCGACGTTCTCGGGCGTGACTATCGCTTCCTGGTGGACGCCTAGGAAGAGATAGACCTCCCCATCGACCACCGTCACCGAGTCGCGCCACACCACCGCCTCGTACACGTCGTTCCTGGGCCGTCCCACCTCTCTGGCCCAGTCGATCACCTGAGCCGTGGACTTGAAACCGGACTTGGCGTCGACTAGCATGAGCCTCGGGGTCCTCTCCAGCGCAGTGATCACGTCGTTCTTCGTCGGGTTGCCGTTCACCGAGGCGATGACGCTGTGCAGGTGCATGTGCGTCACGGGCACCTTCATCGCCATCGTGGTGATCCTCAGGCCCGTCATCACCGACTCCACGTCGGGGCCATGGTGCGACGGGAGCGTGATCGGGTCCGGCACTATCGCGTCGATCGGCCCCTTGCTGACCTCGTCGGGGTCCGCCGCCCTCCTCACGAGCACCGCCCTGGCCCTCGAGACGGAGAAGTTCGAGTCGAGCCCGTGCAGCACCCGGCAGAGCGCCGTCGTGTTGCAGCTCACCACCCTCACCATCTGCTTCCCTCTCGCTGCGGTGTAGTTCACCTGGGCCACGAAAGAGAAGCCCGTGAGGCTGTGCTCCTCCCCGCCCTGGAAAATCGCTTTCTTGCCGTGCCGCTCGAACACGGGCTTGTACTCGGCGCCGAGCTCAGGGGTGGCGTCCACCACCACGTCGACCTCGGAGAGGAGCTTTGAGACGTCACCCTTGTACGGTATCCTGGCCTTGTCGAACGCGCTGGCGACCTCCTGGTTGGGTACATACAGCGCAATCCCCTTCTGCGCTGCGATCACTGCCCGATAATCGGGCTTCATCTTGGTCGCGCCCACCAGGGTCATGTCCTTCTGGAGCATGACCGCATCAGCCACGCGCCTACCGATGGTGCCGTAGCCGTTGATTCCTACGCGGATCATTGTCCCCACTTCGCCGCCGACCTCTCGAGAGCGTCCATAAGAGGAAGCCGCTTCCCGGCAAGGTACTGCACGAGCGCGCCGCCGGCCGTGCTGACGTGGTCGATAGATTCGTGGATCCCGAACCTGTAGAGGGCCGCAGTCAGGTGGCCCCCGCTCACTATCGTGGTCCCGAAGGAGTTCTTCATCGCCTTTAGCAGCATCTCCGTGCCGAGCCCGAACTCTTCGTACTCGAACGCGCCGGGCGGTCCGCTCATGAACACCGTACCTGCGCCTTTGATGAACCTTGAATAGCGGTCGATGGTCTTAGTCCCGATGTCCAACACCGCCGCGCTGCTCTGGACGTCAGCGATGTCCATCTCCTTCCTCGTCCCGTCGACGCGGATGGCCACGTCCACGGGCAGCTCAAAATTTTCCGCGTGGTCGTCGAGAAGCTGCCTGGCCTTGAGCAGCATCTTCTGCTCGTTCTCGACATGCAAAGCGCCGCGGTACTTCCCTTTGGATTTTAAGAACACGAGGGCGACCAGACCCGAGAGCAGGACTTTGTCCGCCCGCTGGTTCGCGATCAAAGCGTCGATCGCCTCGATACGGTCGTTCACCTTCGCGCCTCCTAGGACGGTGACATACGGGCCCTTCTCGATCGCGGCGATGCGCTCGAGCTTCATAAGCTCCCTCGCCACGACCCTCCCAGCGCACGTCGGCACCAGCTCCGCGAACCCTACGATGGAAGGGTGCGCTCTGTGGCCGGTCGGGAACGCGTCAAGTACGCATGCGTCGACGTGAGGCCTCAGCCGCGTCACTAGGATCGTCTTCTGGGCATCGGCAACGCTGAACTCCATGTTCTCCTCCGCGGTGAAGCGAAGGTTGTCCAAGACGAGCACGTCACCGGGCTTCGAACGGTCTATCGCAGACTTGGCAGCCTCGCCGAAGACATCCTCCACAAAGCCGACTTCCTTGCCCAGGACCCTGCCCAAGGCCTTGGCGTGCTTCTCCATCGAGATGTAGTCGTACCTCCCTACCCGGCCCTGGTGGGAGGCGATGATGACGGTGGAAGCGGAAAGGTCCCTTATGGTGATTGCTGCCTCTTCGATCCTGCTCAGCTCAAGGAGCTCTCCGGTCTCAGGATTGATCGGGGTGTTGATGTCAACCCGGGTGAAGACCCTCTTCCCATCAAGCTCCAGATTGTCCATGGTCAGAATCTTCGCGGGCATGCTGCGGCATGCGCTTCCCGAAGATTGATTATAACGCTTTTGCGAGCCGCTCTTGGCGCGGACGACGGCATTACACGACAAACACACGATAGCGCTGTCGTCTTACAAGTAAGACGAGTGGCGTATCATGTGTGCGCGACGGCCGGGTCCTTCGCAATCCCGGAACCGAGCCGAGATTTCGGCCCTGCTCGGCGCTCGGAAAGAGGCGGCGCAAGCGCATATCGGGCGAACCCTTTAATGAGGGGCAGGAGCCTCGGGCGGCGAGCCTCAGTTGAAGCGTAGGTCGCGACGAGCAGTAAGCACAACCTTGGCCGCCCTAGCTTTGATAGCGCTCGTCGTCACAGGAGGCGTGTCAATGTATTGGGCGTTCGCGACCAGGACGGACGGAGGCCCATCGTACATCGGGTTCACCCTGACGCTGACAAAGAGCACTTCACAGATTCCTGTACCAAAGGGTGACGTCCTCGTCATCATCCCACCCGGAGTGAACACAAACTCAACTCTGAGCTTCGAGCCTCTAAAGCTGAACCTAGTGCTCGGGGTTAACAGCACGATACTCTTCTACAATCAGGACACGACGGAGCACATCATCGAGTCGCTAGTGTGGCCTAACGGCACCGTCGGCTTTGACATATTCCTGATACAGGGTCGCATGGCGACGCTGCAGCTCAACTCGACCGGGTTCTACAAATACAACTTCGAACTCACTCCTGCTGGCGAGAACGGCACGGCCACCGTTGTGGCCGCTTAGACTCCGAACAGATGGCTCCTCATGTGGACGGTGTACTCGACTTCGTACTGCGTGATGAACGAGCAGTAAGGACATTGCTTGAGATTCGGCGGCAGTGTGTTCTCCGTCTTCCTGTGCGACGCCGCCATAGGGTCGGCGGAATGGACCAGGATCGTGTCGCCGTTCGCTTCGAAGGAGTAGTGGGCCGAATCCTTCCTGCGCGATATAAAGTCGCGGACTATGGGTCGCATCGCCTCGATGTCCACTTTCTCGTCCGTCAGCTGGTCGAGGACTATGCTGTCCATCTTCACCAGCGCGATAGCCTTCCCTTCGAGCGAGTCGGAGATCTCCGACGCGAGCGCTAGCTTCTCGTCGGCCGACAGCTCGGAACAGTCGACCGTTATCATCGAGAAGCGGCCGCCTGGGTGACTCAAAAACTTGGCTGTCGCATAGGGCGAGCCGCTCAGCATAGCGGTCGACATGAATTTGAGATTCATGCGCATGAGATTGTGCTTCCTAAGCGTTATATTCATTTTTTTGGGTAAATGGGCCGAAGATATACTCAATGAACAGCAAATTAGGCAGAAAAACAGCAATCATCTCAATCACAGCAGCCCTCCTACTCCTAGCAGTGCCCTTCGCAAACGCAGCAGCCTACACGCCGCAAGGCGTACCTAATCCGAGCATTCCCGTCTCACCGGACCCACCGCTCAACTCGACCCCGTACTACGCCGCTTCAGGCGATCTGGTGTACTCAGCCGCTGGCGCAGCGATGAGGGACCAGGGCTACGGCACAATCACCGTGACTTGGACCGGAACACTAGTGAAGGCGTTCCTGATCTGGGACTACATCAACCCAACGAACATGGCGCTAGACACAGGTAGCCTGAACGGGAACACGGTAACGGGTATCCTGCAGGCCAGCGACGTGAGCCCATGCTGGGGCAACGGAAACATCTACGTCTACGCCGCCGATGTGACTTCCATAGTGAACAACGGGGCAAACAGCCTAACGGCCTTCCCATCTGGATTGACAACTGGCGAAAGTCCATGGGATCTCAACACAATCGCTCCCCTTGATGAAGGCGCGACCCTGATCGTAATCTCACAGACCGGGAGCACCGCACAGCAGGTCTACATCTACACCGGAGCCTACACATCTATTGGGACCCAACTCAGCAGCACCTTCAACCACGGAGCAGCCGACGGGACGACCGCAACAACGACGTTCATCGTAGCTGACGGCCAGCTTGCCGGCAACACCGCAGGCTGGAACGGCGCGACGATCGATACGAACGCGTTCCCTGGCAGCGACCCCAAGGCAACATCCACGCCCTGGAGCCAAGGAAACCTCTGGGACACAAAGACCTACTCGGTACCAGTGACCCTGGGTTCGACGTCAGAGACTGCACAAGTGACCGGTAACGGCGACTGTCTCACCTGGAGCGGGCAAGTGATCGCCATACCCACCACCGTACCGAACAACCCAGTCGGACCAATCACACCCATCGGCGCACCCCAATTCGGCGCACCAACTCTATTGGTAGCCGCGTTCGGAATGCTACTGATGGCTGTCCTCGTAAAGAGAAAGTCCATCCTGAAAGTACCAACAACCAATTAGGAGAGTAACACTCTCCTTCCCCCCGATTTTATTTTCCAGTTAACATCCTCGGCTTGCTTTAGCCGACCTCTGTCGAATCTCTTTCGAGCAAGGCTCGCAAATGAGCTTCCGACACTTTCCAAAACTGCACCGTGACGTTCCTCTCGAAGCTCGCACGCGAATAGGCTTATCCCGGCCGCAACCCAGCCTTCGCATCCCACTTGGTCTCCACTGGCGTACCGACGCTCGACCACCTGCTGGGCGGTGACGGCTACCCGGACCGGTCCGCCATTCTCGTGGTCGGCCCGCCAGGCATCGGCAAGGAGGTCCTCGGGTACTGGTTCATGCGCTCCGGCCTCGTGCAGGGCGACTACTGCCTCTACGCGACCCACCACCCGGTCTCCGATGTGCTGAGGGACATGAAGGGCGTGGGGATACCGGTGGACAGGGTCCCCGACTGGATCGCAAGCTCCGGCTCCCCCGTGAAGTGCGACCTGAGAGACTCCACAGCGATATCGTTCAACATCAAGGACGCAGCGCACCGCAACGCCGGAAGGAGGGTCAAGGTCGTCACCGACGTCCTCTCGCCCCTGCTCGTGCTCAACCCTCTCGAGGCGATGTACAGCTACTGGTCCCAGATGGTGGGCGATCTGAAGAAGCAGGACTCGGTCCTCTTCGCGCTCGCGGAGGAGGGGATGCACCCCCCGAACGTGCTGACGACCATGGAGCAGCTCTTCGACGGGGTGATGGAGATGCGGCTCTACGAGGAGGGGCTGGCGATCACCCCGCTCTTCCGCGTGAGGAAGATGCTCGGGCTCGCCCCGCTCTATGGATACTTCCGGTTCTCGGTGACGAACACAGGCATGGAGGTCCTGCCGCATGTCAGGTGACCCGACCTACATAGTCACCGATGTTACCGACCTGGTCCAAGTGGTGATCCTGGTCGTAGGAATCTACAGCGCGCTCGGACTACGAAAAGGGTTCGTGGACGCCGCATATCGGAGCAGAGCCCTCTGGTCGACGCTGCTGATGACCGTCATCGCCATCACCATCGCGGAGGGTTTCGTCCCCGTTCCCGGTGGCCTCCTTGGCAACCTGGTCGGCTTCCTCCCGTTTGCCGCGATAATCGGGGTGTCATTCGCCTTCATAGACAGGACCGTCCTAGTTGCCATGAGTTCAGACTTCTTCCACAGGGATACCCTCCGCTGGTCGCAGATACGGACTCCAGCGTCGGCGGTGCTCGCAGCGAGCTTCCTTTTTCTTCTCGCAGTGCTGGTGGTCGGATTCCAGCTCCTGAACTATGGGTCTGCGCAGGGCGAGCCCTTCTGGCTCAACGTGGCCTTCACACAGTTCATCTTGGTCTCCGCGGGTATACTTGGCCTCGGGGCCGTGGCGGCGATAGTCGGTTCGCGCAGGACCCCTGACATGACGCTAAAGAGAAGCATCAGGCTGCTGGGCTCTGCGCTAATGCTGTTCGTCCTGTCGCTCGTCGTCTATTCGGTGAGCTCTTCGGACGCTGCGACGATCCTTGGGGACTTTCTCACTACGGGGGCCACCTATGCGGTCTACCTCTCCGTGAAATCGCTGACACCGCTGGGCAAGGTAAGCAAGGACGCGTGAAGCCAGTCAGCATCCCGGAGGCGCTGCGTTATCAAGCTCGTTATCAAGCTCGCTGTCGGTCTATGAAATAGCTAATAAATAACGGGCGCTCGATACCGGGCTTATGCCCAAGGGACTCAGCCCAGACGACTATCAGCCGAGGATACTCGGCACGGGCCAGTCGTCGAAGGTCCCCGTCACCGAACTGGTCATCGTCGGGAAGGACCAGCTCGAGGCGCTCAGGAAGCTTCTCGACGCCTTCAAGGAGCACGGGGTGGAGCTGCTCGGGCTCGAGTCCCAGAGCATGCCCCAGACCAAGCTCTTCGTGATAACCGCCTTCACCAACA
>JAPCJR010000048.1 GCA_027886865.1 Nitrososphaerota archaeon | reverse complement strand
AGGAAGATGTCGGAGCTCTTCGAGGAGTTCCTGAGGACCTATGAGGACAAGGGGGAGGAGCACAAGTACCGCAACAGGATGGCCCAGCTGGCGGCGACGGGAGGAAAGTCCATCGTCGTGGACTACGAGGACATCATACAGTTCAACACGGACCTGGGGCAGAACCTGCTCTCCCAGCCGGACGAGTCCCTGAAGGAGTTCAGGACCGCCGCGTTCGAGGTCCTGAGCACCGAGAACCCCTCCTACGCTAGCCAGATC
The DNA here is from genome assembly GCA_027886865.1 of Nitrososphaerota archaeon. The sequence continues at coordinate 3,375 of JAPCJR010000048.1, read as the reverse complement.
AGGACCTCGCTGAACGTCAGGATAAGGGGGATAACAGACAAGATCCCGCTCCGGAAGGTCGACACGTCTCACCTCGACAAGATGATAGCTGCCTCAGGGATGGTGGTCCGCAGCTCGGAGCTGAGGCCGCTCCTGACCGACGCTGCCTTCATCTGTCCCAACGGTCACCTCACCATGATAAAGCAGGAGGGGGTCGCAATCAAGCGCCCGCTCAAGTGCGACGGGTGCGAAGAGACCAGGAACCTCGAGCTGGACGAGAAGAAGAGCTCGTTCATCGACAGCCAGCTCCTAAGGGTCCAGGAGCTGCCGGAGGAGCTCCCGCCTGGCCAGCTTCCACGCTTCTTCGACGTCGACGTGGTCGGGGACATCGTGAACACGGCGAGGCCGGGGGACAGGCTGGTCCTCACCGGGATAGTCCGGGCGGAGCAGGACATCACGCCGGGGCAGGCGAGGACGAGGGTGTTCCGGTCCAAGATCGAGAGCAACCTGATAGAGGTCGCGGGCAAGGACCCGGGACAGATCCAGATCACCAAGGAGGACGAGTTCCTCATCAGGAGCGTCGCATCGAACCCGGACGCGTACCAGAGGCTGATCAAATCCATCGCCCCCGCCATACTGGGGCACGATGCCGTGAAGGAGGCGATACTGCTCCTACTCGTGGGAGGGCCGCAGACCATACTGCCCGACGGGACGAAGCTGAGGGGAGACATCAACGTCTTCGTGGTCGGAGACCCGGGGGTGGCCAAGTCTGAAATGCTGAAATTTGCGGCGCAAGTGGCTCCAAGAGGCATGTTTGCGTCCGGAAAGGGCAGTACGGCTGCAGGACTGTCCGCTGCGGTAATCCGGGAGAAAAACACGTTCATGTTGGAAGCCGGAGTCGTAGTCTTGGCCGACCAAGGAATCGCGTGCATAGATGAGTTCGATAAGATGAAAGAAGACGATAGAAGTGCGCTGCACGAACAAATGGAGCAGCAAACGGTTACAATAGCAAAAGGAGGTATATTTGCGACGCTAAATGCCCGCACGTCGATTCTTGCGGCGGCAAACCCCATTTTTGGAAAGTACGACCCGTACAAGAACCTTACCGACAATATTACGCTCCCTATACCGCTTCTATCGGTTGGCCCGGAAGAGCAGATTTTGATAAGGAGAGGTGACAAAGTGGAGAGCACCAAGATAGGGAGGTTCGTTGACTCGTTCTATTCACCCGGGCAGCAAGGATACCCGATAAACACAGAGGAGAGCGGCATACAGGTGTCTTCAATGGACGGGGACTTCAAGATAGCATGGAAGCCTTTGAAGTATGTCTTCCGCCACATCGCCGAATCCGAGACATACAGGATCCAGTTCAAGGGAAGAGACCTGGTGCTTTCGGGCGGGCACTGCGTCTACATTTTTGAGAAAGGCCGGTTGGCGCTAAAGCCCACCAACCAACTGCGAGTTGGCGACTACATCGTAATCGCAAAGAGACTTCCCCCGAAAGGTGAATTCAAGCGAGAATACAACGTCCTAGAATACCTCTCTTGTGACGAATTGCTCCTGCACCAAGTACCCAACAAGGCTCTTAGAGGAATGATTGGGATTGCAGATCATCACAGAAGGAGGAATATGCTCAGCGCATCCAGATACCGTGAGGTCGGAGACAAGGCCCTCAGGCGCACGACGGTCAGCAAGAAGGGCAGCGGGTTCTACGTGCCCACCTTTGTCCCCCTCGACGCTCGGCTGATGAGGTTGCTGGGATACTTTGTCGCCGAGGGGTCGCTCGTGTTCATGCCTAAAGAGGGTGTCTACGCGGTTGACTTCTCACTTCATCGCACCAAGGATAGACGGATAGTCTCGGATATCATCTCGATCAGCCGGAAGCTGTTCAGAGTAGAGCCCACGACCCGAGCAGATGGGAATGGTGTCAAGGTTGACATCAGGTCGAGAGTGGTCGCCGAGTTCCTTTCCAATTGTTTCGGCCTGGTCAGTGGAGCAACGACGAAGAAGATTCCTGATGTGGTCTTCGCCGCCCCGCCCGAACTGAAGTGGCAGTTTTTAGACGCCTACTACGCGGGCGATGCGGGAGTAACCGCGAGCGTAGAGCTCTCTTCGCAATTGCTCCAGGTCTTCGCCCAGCTAGGCCACATCTCGTCTCTGTTTCGCACCCCCGGAGGCGAGAAGATCATCGCGGGTCATAAGGCGAAGGGGAGCGGTTCGTACTTTGTTCCAACGCCGAGAGTCGGGCCTACCTCAAATGACGGACAGTGTTACCCGCCTCTATCCGAGGTAATCCCTCTGTTGAAGCCCTTGCTCGGGGAGCTCTCACCAAGAAATGGCGTTCGAAAGGCCCTCACGCCTCTTTATTGGGAACAGTTGAGAGACGCAATTTGGGTCCGTAACAAGCGCGAAAAGCTAGAGGAGGTTCGGAAGGGACCGATGACAGCGGCGTCTTTAGCGAAGAAATTCGGAATCAAGGGCGGTGGCGGGTGCCAGGGATTCGTGAAGAAGATGAGCGATGAAGGAATCCTGCAAAGAGAGAGAATTGTGGGTCAAGCCGGTCGCCACTACATGTACTCTCTTACCAAGCAGGGAGAAATGCTGCTTGAGACGGTCGAGTATCTGGATAAGGTTGTGGCAGGAGATATTGCTTTCGTCAAGGTCGATGAGATAAGAAGACTCGAGAATGCTGAGCTGCCCAGATATGTGTACGACCTATCCGTTCCGGGGTCCGAGAACTTCATTGCAGACACAGCAATATGTCACAATACTCGTTTCGACCTGATATTCGTGATCAAGGACACTCCCACCCCGGCGCAGGACGAAAGGCTCGCCACCCACATCCTCGACGTGCACAGGAGGGGGACGTTCGCCGAGCCGCCGCCCGTGCAGTTCGACCTGATGAAGAAGTACATCACTTACGCTAAGAAGATCTCCCCGAAGCTCACCACGGAGGCCGAGAACAGGCTGAAGGAGTTCTACCTCCAGCTCAGGAGGAGCGTGGCCGAGGGCCAGATAGGGGCGACGCCCAGGACGCTCGAGTCGCTCATCAGGCTGTCCAGCGCCAGGGCCAGGCTGATGCTGAGGGAGCAGGTCCTGGAGGAGGACGCACTCGCAGCGATAGCGCTCATGAACAGGATGGTCGAGGACGTGCTCACCGACACCGAGACCAAGACCAAGGCGGACTTCGGCATCCTCCTCGGGCAGCCGGCCGGCGAGCGCGGGAAGCTCTCGACCTCGATGGAGATATTCAGGACGCTGGAAGGGTCGGAGAAGAAGCCGGTGGAGCTCAAGCTCTTCAGGGACGAGCTCGTCAAGACGGGCAGGTTCAAGACCGACGACGAGGTCGACAAGATGATCCAGAAGCTCATCAAGGAAGGGATAATCTGGGAGAAC
>JAPCJR010000016.1 GCA_027886865.1 Nitrososphaerota archaeon | reverse complement strand
CGCAGCGACAAGCCGCCTGCCAAAGGCGCGTAGTCGCGCGATGTAAGGTCATGAGCACCAAAACCACAAGCGTGCGTATGACCATAGAGGGGCAGAAGTACGAGATTCTCGTGTTCCCAGACCCCGCTCTGAACTACAAGATGGGCAAACAGGTCGACCCCGCCCAGGTCCTGGCGATCGATGAGGTCTTCTCGGACTCAGCCAGGGGAGATAGGGCCACCAACGAGCAACTGAAGAAGCACTTCAAGACCGAGGACCATGCCAAGGCCGCACTCGAGGTGCTGAAGAGAGGCGAGCTTCAGCTCACGCAGGAGCAGAGGATGCGGCTGACCGAGGAGAAGCGGAAGCAGGTCGTCATGATAATATCGAAGAACTATGTGGACCCCAAGTCACACCTCCCGCACCCTCCTGTCAGGGTCGAGCAGGCCATGGAGGAAGCGCGCGTGTCCATAGACCCGTTTCAAGACGTGAACGAGCAGGTGAAGCTTGTCATCGAGAAGATAAGGCTCATCATCCCGCTCAAGTCAGAGAGAGTCAAGCTGATGGTGAAGACACCGGCCCAATACTCCGGACAGGCTATCGGGGTCCTCAAGGGGTTCGGCGAGATACTTAAAGAGGAGTGGGGGCAGGACGGTGGACTGTCCGCAGTGCTGGAAGTACCGGCCGCCTCCCAACCCAGCCTCCTTGACAGGTTGGGCGCGGTGACAAAGGGATCGGCACAGGTGACATTGGTGAAATGAGATGCCAGAGATAATCAGGAAGCAGGTAATCCCCGGTGACGTAATCGCTAGTGGGGACTATAGACCAGGCAGCTTCGTTGAACGCCGGGGTAACGACCTCATCGCCCTCCGCGTCGGGCTTGCCGAAGTAATCCGGAGCGATGTGAAGGTCATTCCGCTATCGGGCATCTATATCCCGCGAGTGGAAGACCAGGTCGTCGGGAAGGTCGTGAACGTAACCGGTTATGGGTGGGAGATAGACATCAACTCATGTTTCTTGGGTTACCTTCCGGCACAGTTCGTGTTCGGACGCGACTTCTCGCCTGCGACCCACGACCTAAACTCACGCTTCAGCATGGGAGACCTGCTGCTCGCGAAGATTGAGGCGTACGACCGCTCGAGAGACCCTCAACTGTCTATCCGCGGCCCTGGCTTCGGCAAGATCCCATACGGCGAGCTCGTCAAGATCTCCCCGACGAAGGTCCCGCGTCTCATAGGCAAGAAGGGCTACATGATCAAGATGATCGGCAACCTGACCCACTGCGACATACGCGTGGGCCAGAACGGCCTCGTGGTGCTCGCCGGTCCGCCTGATGGAGTGCTCAAGGCGGTGAAGGCGGTCGAGCTGATTGAACAAGAGGCCCACATGGCCGACCTGACACAGAAGGTCGAAGGGTTCCTGACTAGTGGTGTATAGAAATTGGAAGAGAAAAGGAAACTGATCGATGAAAACGGCATTCGCACCGATGGCCGCAAGTGGGACGAGCTGAGGCCCATCAAGATTGAGGTGGGAACGCTCAAGAACGCAGATGGCTCGGCCTACATCGAGTTCGGGAAGAACAAGATCCTCGCCGCGGTCTACGGGCCGAAGGAGATGCACCCAAAGCACATGCTCGTCGCCGACAGGGCCGTGCTCAAGTGCAGATACCACATGGCTCCTTTCTCCGTGGACGAGAGAAAGAACCCTGCGCCTTCTAGGAGAGAGATCGAGATATCAAAGGTGATCAGGGAAGCGATACAACCCGCCCTCATCCTTGAGGACTATCCGCGCACGGCCATCCAGATCTACGTTGAAGTACTCCAGTCGGATGGCGGCTCCAGGGTGGCGGGAATCACGGCAGCTGCACTCGCGGTGGCAGACGCGGGCATCAACATGCGTGACCTAGTCGTTGGATGCGCAGTCGGCAAGGTCGACGGCAAGATAGTGCTGGACCTGAACGACACCGAAGACAAGGAAGGCTCGGGAGACATGCCCTTCGCGTTCATGCCAAACTACAACGCTGTAACCCTCCTCCAGCTCGACGGCCTCTTCACTCCAGAGGAGTTCAAACAGGCGCTCGAGATGGCGAAGGACGGGGCGATGAAGGTCTATGCTCTCCAGCGCGAGGCCCTGCTCACGAAATACTTTGCAGGTGCCACGGCCGAGACGACCGCTGAAGAGGTGGGCGAGTAAGATATGCCAAGCAAGTCATACGTTGTCGAGACCCTCAGGAGGGCTCAGCTCCTTGAGCTGCTCTCGAAGGGGACGCGGCTCGACGGAAGAAGCCTCGACCAGGTCAGGAAGCTCGAGATAGAGACAGGGGTAATCGGAAAAGCCAACGGCTCCGCAAGAGTCACCTTGGGGAACACCCAGGTAATCGCCGGCGTCAAGATTGACAAGGGGACACCGTTCCCGGACACGCCGGACAAGGGACTTCTCATCTGCGGGGCTGAAGTGCTACCGCTGGCCGCCGCCAATCTCGAAGCGGGACCTCCTGACGAGAGCGCCATCGAGCTCGCGAGAGTCGTGGACAGAGGAGTCAGAGAGTCAGAGATGATAGACATGAGCACGATGGTGATCAAGGAAGGTAAGTTCGTGTACGCGATATTCGCGGACGTGAACGTGCTCAACGTGGACGGCAACCTCTTCGACGCGACGAGCTACGCGGTGGTCGCCGCTCTCCTGACCGCGAAGATGCCTAGGTTCGTGATGGAAGGTGACGCTGTCAAGAACACCGGCGAAATGAACCCGGTCCCCGTCAAGAAGATACCCGTGTCCCTCACGATGGCCAGCATAGGGAACACCTTGATTGTCGACCCGACCTCCGAGGAGGAGGCAGTGATGGATGCGAGGATAACCCTGACGACCGACGGAGAGGGTAACATCTGCGCTGGCCAAAAGGGAGAACCAGGATCGTTGAGCCCGGAGCAGATACTCACGGCCGCCGACTGGGCCGTCGCCAAGGGTAACGAGATCAGGGCCGCCATAAAGGAGGCTACGGGACGTGCCTAGGTCCAAATCGTTACGCGGGCTGGGGGCCAAGTACGGAGGGACCGTAAGGAAGCGCTATTCCAACGTCTATCGGGTGCTGAAGGCGAAGAAGGAATGTCCCTCATGCTCCAGCATGAAACTGAGGAGGACCTCCGCGGGAATCTGGTGCTGCAAGACCTGCGGGTTCACCGTTGCCGGAGGGGCGTACGACGTCTCCCAGTCGAGAAACACGTAGGCCCATAGAGAGAATCACCCTGACGGTCAAGGTCGAAGGGGAGAGGTCCGAGATCGCCTCGCTCCAGAAGAAGTTGGTGCGAGCCAAGCTTTCGAACAATACCCTGACTCATCGGGTCGAGACCGAGGACCCGTCGGAGGCGCTGAACGAACTTCACGCCCTAGGCGACGCGTTAAGGTTGGCCGAGAAAAATCCGAAAGGCTTTAAGCAGTCATAAGCCACCGGTGAAAATAGTTTGAGCCAAGAGATACCCCCATGGCTGCGCGAGCAGCTTACGAGGCTTGACAGCCTCCAGCAGAACCTGCAATCGGTGACCATGCAGAAGCAGCAGATCGAGGCTGAGCTCGCAGAGGCCGAGAAGACGCTAGAGGAGTTGGTCAAGGTCGCGGAAGGCGAGCAGATTTACAAGTACGTTGGCAGCCTTCTGGTGAAGGTCTCGAAAGAGGAGATAACAAAGGAGCTAGAGGAGAAGAAGGACATCTCGAACACCCGCAACCTGGTCTTGAACAAGCAGCAGGGGCGCCTGAAGGACAACATCAAGGAGCTCCAGGTAAAGATAGACGACATGATCAAGGGAAGGACGCAGGGCGCCCAACAGGGACCCCAGTCGTAGAGACGCGCGACCCTACCCGACCCGCAGGTTATTAGACCCGCACCACTCGAGGGCGGACTCGCTCAGTGAGAGAATGGGCCTGACCCTACCCGACCCCAAGAACGTCAGAAACGTGGCCGTCCTGTGTCACAGGCACGCCGACGCCGACACATATCTCTCCGCGTACGCCCTTTCCTATATCCTCAAGAAGTTGATGCCCGAAGCGTCCGTCTCGATAATCGTACCCGATGGCATGAGCACGCTTACGAAGAAGCTCGCCGCATCGTTTCCCCACGAGGGAAGGGCGGAAGTCGCAGACTACGACCTCCTGGTCGCGGTCGACATCGGCCATATCGAGCTGCTTGGCGATTGGGGCGAGAAGTTGCGCAGGAGCGGCGGGTTGAAGATACTCATCGACCACCATCCTCCCCAGCAGGATTCCCCTTACGACCAGTCTATCATCGACACGACGTCCTCATCCGCAGCGGAGCTGGTCTACGGCCTCTCCCGCGAGCTCGGGGTCGAACTTGAGCCGAATGTCGCCCAGGCGCTCCTTCTGGCGATTCTCTTCGATTCGCAGTACCTGTCCATCGCAGGTCCGCGCACGCTGAGGGTAGTACTGGACCTGATCGAGCGGGGCGCTAACCTCGAAGAGGCGAGGGCGTCGCTCCGGTCGCCTCCCGACTACGGCGAGGTCATCGCGAAGCTCAAGGCAGCGAAGAGGGCAAAGATCTACCGAGCGAAGGGATGGGTCATCGCAGTCAGCACCGTCGGCTCGTTCCAGGCCAACGTCGCCAGGAGCTTCACGCAGCTCGGGGCGGACGTCGCGCTCGTGGTGGGCGAGGTGGGCAAGGAAGTGAAGGGCAGCCTGCGCGCGCACCAGCGGTTTCACACGGAGACCAAGATACACATGGGCACCGACATCGCCGAAGGCATCTCCAAGGGTCGGGGATACGGAGGCGGGCACCCGACCGCGGCGTCGTTCACGCTGACGTCGGGGGACGAGGTTGGGACGGTCTCGGATTTCCTCGTGCTGATCGGCGAGCTCCTCAAGGAGAAGCCGACTGAGATAACCTGACTGATTCCTTCTTCTGGATGTACCTGGATATCCAGAGGCCCCTGCCAGCAGCCCGAGTGCTGCGTATCTGCGGCAGCCTGATTATGGCGAAGGAGACCCCTGCGGCGAAGAGGAGCTGCAAGGCATTGAAGACCGCAGTCACCGCGAGTATGATCTCCAGGCCGTTCGACGCGCTCACGGGGAAACCCGCGGACTGGAGGTAGTGGCCGTAGTACGAGAGTATCGCAGTGAGCGAGTAGTAGCTGAAGTAGGCGCTGAGGAAGACTATGAGATAGTAATTGGCCAACGTCATCGCACCCATCCTGGCGAGTATCCCAAGGAAGACGCCCAGCCCTGCTGCTTTGCTCAAAGTCGGTTTCTTCATCCGTGAGACAAGCAATGTTCCGACCCATATGCCGAGGAGCGACGAGAGTATGGAGGCCAGCTTGAGCGGCGGACCTATGGGAGTGTTCTCGCCTATGGCCAGCAGCGTCCCGAACTCGATGAACGAGGCAACCACGGCTGGCACGGGGCCAAAGATGAAAAACGCCATGAAGATGGCGATCTCACCCAGGTCGAACTGGAGGTAGGGGAGGAGGGGGAAGTTGAGCCCGAGACTCTGTGACACCGTCGTCAGCACCACCGCAAGAGCGCCAAAGATCGCTATTCCCGCAAGGGATACGCTGTCCAGCCTTCCTATCCGCGTGCTGTTATCCACGCCCGACCGTCCTTCCATGGAGTCTAATAACAATTTGGTAGTAACCAAATATTTAGTAACCCCCTTTCGAAGCTGCGCATTCGACAGTTGCCTTCCTCCAAACGGTTATCTTGCGCTGACGGGCGCGCCGGACGCCCGCGTTCACAGTAGGACCTTAAGGGGCAGCATAAAAATGAAGACCCTCGTCAGCGTAGACAATCTCTCCTTCAGATACCTCGATTCGGAGAAATGGGCTCTCGACCACGTCAGTCTTGAGATAAAGGAGGGTGAGGTGGTCGTCCTGGCGGGTCAGAGCGGGTGCGGGAAGTCTACCCTGCTGAGATGCATCAACGGCCTCATTCCTCACATGTATCCGGGGGAGTACACCGGCTCAATCACCATCGACGGAGACCGGGTCGACAAGACCCCCATGCGCGCCCTGGCACAGAAAGTGGGCCTCCTGTTCCAGAACCCTGAGAACCAGATCTTCATGTTCTCCGTCGAGAGGGACATAGCGTTCGGCCTGGAGAACCTGGGAGTGCCCCGAGCCGAGATGAGGCGCAGGGTGGACGAGGTCATGAACCTGCTCGGGATAGCGCCGCTCGCCCTCCGCGCCCCGCACGAGCTCTCGGACGGGCAGAAACAGAGGGTAGCGCTCGCCGGCGTACTGGCGATGCGTCCCCGGCTTATCATCCTCGACGAGCCTACGTCCCTGCTCGACCCGCAGACCGCCTCCGAGCTCGTCGCCCTCATTCACACGCTCAACAAGGACGCAGGACTTACGTTCGTAGTCGTCGAGCACCGGCTCGAGCTCCTCGCTCCAATCGCCGACAGGATCATCGTCATGGACAGCGGCCGCAAAGTCCTGGAGGGGAGCGCGTCCGAGGTCCTGGCAGACCCCCGGTCTCCGAAGTATGGCATATCGGTGCCGCCCATCTCGAAGCTCTACTCCCAGCTCACAGGCGACGGCCTCTCGCTTCGCCGATATCCGACCACTCCAGAGGAGTTGGCCGACGAGGTCAACGCGCTTTGACGCTCATAGAGTTCAAGGATGTAACGTTCGTGCATCAAACGGGGGTGAAGGCTCTCGATGACGTGAGCCTTTCGATTGCCAGGGGCGAGTTGGTCGGGATCGTCGGGGAGAACGGCGCCGGAAAGACCACCCTGGTCCGGCACGTTAACGGCCTGCTGAAGCCCCTGACCGGGTCGGTCGTGGTGGACGGGGCGAACACCCGCGATGTCAGCACCGCCAGTCTGTCGAGAAAGGTCGGCGTAGCCTTCCAGAATCCGGACCACCAGCTGTTCTCGGACAGCGTGGAGAAGGAGGTGACCTTCGCGCTCGTCAATTTCGGGTTCGAACCGACGCTCATAGAGGAGCGGGTCAAGTCGGCGCTAGAGTTCTTCGGGCTCGAACAATATCGCAAATCCTCGCCGCTTATCCTGAGCGGAGGAGAGAAGAAGCGCCTGACGCTGGCGTCTATTCTAGCCTGGGACCCGGGCGTGGTCATCCTCGACGAGCCGACTGTAGGACAGGACGCGATCCAGAAGGAGAAACTCGCTGAGATAACGAGGTCGCTTCACTCCACCGGCAAGACGGTTATCATCGTCTCCCACGACGTCGAGTTCCTGTGGTCGCTGCAGCCCCGGGTGGTCGTGATGAGGCAGGGCAGGGTCGTCGGCGACGGGCCGTGTGCAGATATGATGCGCGACCGCGAGGTGCTCTCCGCCGCGAGGGTGACACAGCCGCAGCTCGTCCGGCTGCAAGAGCACCTGCGCTCGAGGCCCGACAAGCCGTTCCTTGACGTAGCGGAAGCCCGGACATGGGTCACCAAGAGGACTGGATAACGTGTACTGGATCGCCAACGGTTTCCTGTTCCGGAGGGTGATTTCTCCGTTCCACAAACTGGACCCGCGCGTCAAGCTCACCATCTCGATCGAGTTCTTCATCCTGTCCCTGCTCGCATCCTACGTAGTTACGGTCGCCGCCGTCCTGATTTCCATCCTCGCCATAGCCGCGTTTGCAAAGGTCCTGAAGCGGGTGGGCAGGACGATGGTCTTCTCCCTTCTCTTCGCCGGCATCATCTTTCTGATCAACGTCTTCTTCGGGCTGGGGCTGCTTCACGCTCTCGTCTACGCGTTCCGCTTCCTTGCGATAATCAGCTCCACCAGCCTGTTCTTCGTCACGACCTCGCCCGACGAGCTCGAGCAGATCATGAAGTGGATGAAGGTCCCCCGGGACATCGTGTTCGCGTTCGTCACGGCCGTCAGGTTCATCCCCGTGGTCATGCTGGACGCGTTCCAGATCATGGACGCCCAAAAGTCCAGGGGACTGGAGCTGGAGAAGGGGAGCCTACTCGTCCGGGTCCGGAACATGATACCGATACTGATCCCGCTGGTGGTGAACTCCGTGATAAGGAGCGGGGAGCTCGCGGAGGCGATGGAGTCGAGGGCCTACGGGGCGGTCCCGAAGCCGACATCGCTTTACGGCATGAGGCTCAAGTGGTACGATTGGACCTTGCTGATTCTGAGTCTGGTGGGGTTTGTCATAGCACTCTATATCTACCACTTCTTCCACTTTCCGTTCTGATGATTCCCCCAAGGGTCGTGGTGGACGAGAGGGAGAGGCCGAGCGGCGTCCCTGAGGCGCTCTCGAAGCTCGACGTAAGGGTCTACTTCAGCAGGCTCCGCGTCGCAGACTACGTCATAAGCCCGGAGATCGCGGTCGAGAGAAAGGCGCTCCCAGACTTCGTCTCGTCGGTCTATGATGGCAGACTCTTCGTGCAGGCGTCCGAACTGTCGAGCTCGTACAGGAAGCCGTACCTGATAGTGGAGGGAGACATCAAAGAGCTCAACAACCTCACGAAGAACGTCAACTCCTACTACGGAGCCATAGCCTCGGTGACGCTCGCGTACGACCTAAGGGTAATCCATACGGCGGACCACGCCCAGACCGCAGCGGCCATCGCCGCCCTCATCCAGCACAGCCGGGCGCGACCGCTGCCTCCCGGCTCGATAACCGCCGCCCCCAAGGGGAACGACGAGCCGCAGCAGCAGCTCTTTCTGGTGTCCGCGCTCCCTGGAGTTGGCGTGAAGCTCGCCAGAAGAATGCTCTCTAGGTACGGCACGCCAAGGAAGATCATGAACCTGACCGAGTCTCAGCTCGCGCTGGTCCAGGGCCTTGGTGGGAAGAGGGCGGCCAGGATCGCCCGTATGCTGGACACCGTGCACACCACGCATGGGGGGACCCCTCCGAAACAGGAGAAGCTACTAGAATGACCAAGAAGATAGCCGTCGTCGGCGGGACGGGGGACCTCGGCTTGGGCCTGGGGTCCAGGCTCGCGAGGTCCTACGAAGTCATCATCGGTTCGCGGGACGCCTTGAAGGCGGCCGAGGCGGCATCGAAGGTATCGGTGCTCTCAGGGGTAACGGTGGCAGGCACGACGAACGCGGAGGCCACGGCCCTCGCGGACGTGGCGATACTGGCCATCCCGGACCTCCCCTCGGACGAAGCCCTTCTCTCGCTCAAGCCAAACCTGGCTGGGAAGCTCGTGATCTCGCCGATCGTCCCGATGGAGTTCCGCGACGGCCTGTTCTTCCCCATGCTGGCCTCGGGTTCCGCTGCGGAGAAGGTGGCCTCGATTCTGCAGACCAGGGTCGCGGGCGCCTTTCATAACGTCCCCGCCGCACGCTTGATGGAGGTGGATAAGGTACTCGATTACGATGTACTCGTGGCGGCGGAGACCAAGGACGTCTTCGCCGAGGCTTCTGAGATCATCTCGAGCATAGCGAGGCTCCGCCCGCTTTACGCCGGCCCTCTCCGGAGCTCGCGCACCATGGAGTTGCTGACGCCCACCCTCCTCAACGTCGGCAAGCTCAACAAATTGAGGACGCCGTCGGTCAAGGTCGTTTGACAGCAGCGGATTGCCGGTCCACGGTCGGTCTCCCGAGGCCCGAGTAGAGTATCGGCCGGTAACCCTCGAACTTCCAGTAATCGTGAAAGTCCGCGTCGGCCTTCGCCTCAAGGACGCGCCCGACGACTAGTTCGTGGTCTCCGTAGGTCCGGATTTCTTTTACGGAGCATGTCAGAGACGCGGAGGCTTCGGATATCGCAGGGACTGGAGGAGAACCCGTCGCCCGGTGGTGCAGTCCAGCGGTGAGCAGTTTGTCCACGATGCCTGTTCCCGAACGCATCCCCAGAAATTCCACCGCCGGCAGATACTTTCTATCCAGCCACGAGACGGAGAAGCACCGCGCTCCGGCTATGGCGCGGAAGGTCGCATGGGAAGGAGAAGATGAGAGGGCGATGAGCGCAGGGTCGTTCGACAGCGAGACGATGGAGACCACCGGCATCGCCGAGGTCTTGCCTCCCAATGAAGCGGCCACGATGGCCGGGACCGACGGATAAAGCAGCCTGTAGACCTTGGAAGGATCGACCTTTCTCATGCGGGATGCGGCGCAGCGGGCGCTTAATTCCTTGATGGACAAGGCTCCGACCGATTGAGGCGACCTCCTCGTAGTCACGCGTTGACAGCGGCCGGCTGAAGGAGTCCCCGCGGTGCTGACCTTGTGGCCACGCGCGCGACCACGACGAATCCCAGAGACAGAGCGAAGATGATAGCCTCGAACTCCCAGACGGGAAGTTCCTGTGCAAAGGGTACGAGCGCGTCGAGGAGGCCCATCGGGAGCGCGATCGCCAGATAGACCGGCTTCTTCATGCAGACCGCAAGGACCGAGAGATAACCCCAGGCGAAGTGAGCTAGGAACGAGGAGACCCTCTCCAGCGTCGCCAGGGCGATCGGCAGGACCAACTGCTGAGGGGGGTAGAAGAGCGCCGGGCTCGAAGTGACTAGGGTCTGGTAGATCGACTGCGGCAGGAGTCCCCCGGCTATCATCAGGTACGTGACCGCGAGGTTGAAGAAGGAGAGGGCACCCAGGAGTATGGCGTTCTCCCAGAAGGCCAGCGAGACGCCGTAGCCCTCGGCGTCCGAGGCGTCCATCTGTCTCCTCGTCACGGCATATCTTGCGACGAGGTACGCCAGCCCGACTTCAAAGAAGGAGGTCTGGAGCCCGTAGTACAGCCCGTTCTGCCAGCTCACGTACCCGAACAGCGCGACCACCCCGTTCGCGGTGTAGGCCTGCACGACCTCCTTTAGCGCGATGGCACCGGCGTATGCCATGAGAGAGAACAGGAGCACCATCCCTGAGAGCTTCCTCTTGAGCCTCCAGTAGACCACGAGTCCCGCGCCGAGGGCGATGAAGAGCACGGGTTCGAGCAAGAGCAGCGGGTCTATGTCCTGCACGACCTCGGGAGCGTCTTCTCGATAGATAAGCCCCTCAGGTCGCTCAGAGAGACGAAAGAGTTTTGTGCAAGGGGTCCCAATTATCTGCAACCACACCATGGCAGAAGGCGTCGGCTTCCTGCTCAGCCTCGGAATCCTTTCAGCTGTCGCCCTCGCTTTGGGCCTCCTCCTCGCGCGCCTCAGGCTTCCGATAATCACGGCCGAGATTCTTGCGGGAATGATCGTGGGACCCTATGTCCTTGGCTGGGTCGCTGACACGACGGTGATCGGCGACATCGCAAACGTCGGGATCGTAGTCCTGCTCTTCCTGATAGGCCTCGAGCTGGACCCCGTAAAGTTCGCGAAGATGATCGGGCGCGCCGGGTCTCTCGCGTTACTGGAGATGGGACTTACGTTCCTCGTCGGCATATTCTGTGCGTACGTCCTCGGGATGAACCTCGCGGAGACGCTGATATTCGCGCTCGCGGGCAGCGTGACCAGCACCGCGATCGTGGGCCAGCTGATTCTCGCGCGTGGGATGCCCGGAGAGATGTCCAGGCTGCTGGTCGGCATGCTGGTGGTCGAGGACATCGCTGCCGTGGCGTTTCTGATTGTGATATCGTCGCTGCCTGCCGGCGGGACGATAACGCCGCAGGCTGGGGTCGTATCCATCGTCACGACGGCCCTCGGGGGATTCGCCCTGTTGACTATTGGTTTCATCGTCGCCCGATATCTCGCGCCTCCAGCGATAAACTACCTGAGCAGCTTCGAGGGTGAGTTCGAGGAGCTGCCCTTCCTCTTCGCCCTCGGCCTCGGCTTCGGCTTCGGCGTCCTCGGGTCCTATCTGGGGTACTCGGCCGGCGTGGGGGCTTTCATCATAGGCTTGGCGATGAGGGGGAAGCACTCCAGGTTCCTCTCTGGCAAGGTCGCACCGGTGAAGGGCCTGCTCGTCTTCGTGTTCTTCGTATACATGGGGAGCCAGATAGACCCCTTCCCGGCGCTAGCCGTCTGGGAGTCGCTCGTGCTCGTGCTGGTGCTCCTGGTCTCCGCCAAGTTCATC
This sequence comes from Nitrososphaerota archaeon, assembly GCA_027886865.1. The sequence continues at coordinate 36,955 of JAPCJR010000016.1, read as the reverse complement.
GGCGGAGCGCTGGTCGGCCGGGTCATGCGCGCAAACAACGCCCTGAAGGATACGGACCCGCAGATGGTGGGCGCATGGCTGGTCCCGAGGGGAGAGTTCTCGTTCATCATCGGCCAGGCGGCGCTGGCCTCGGGCCTGATAGACGGCTCGATCTTCTCCATCCTGGGGATAACTGTCCTCGTCACGGCGATAGCGGGGCCGCTCCTGCAGCGGGTGAGCGAAAGGGGTCTCGCGCCCACGGAGCATCCGTACAAGGTCGAGAAGGACGACTGACCACTGAACAGAACGGCCATGCTATTGGGAATATTTCCATCAGCGAATTATATATAATAGGAATACTGAGCTATCTCAGATGAACCCGTTGATACTTGTGGTCGCAAGGAGCAGCTCGGCACTCAACAAGTTCGAGCAAAAGTCCCTCCAGAGCGCCTTCAATATCAAGGACTTCCTCGAGGAGACGGGAGAGTACGACGAGGTCTCCATCTTCCAGCTACGCACTTCCCAGGGGCCCCTGCGAGAATGGGTGAAGCTTGAAGAGCTTGAATGCTGACTAGCCTCGCTGCAGAAAATCTGTCACCAATCCGTTGAACACGTCGGGCTCCTCCCAATGAGGCACGTGTCCGGCTCCATGAACAACCTTCAGCTGGCTCCCGGCGAGTCTCGAATGGAGGCCGCGTGCCTCGCTGACCGGGAGGATGTCGTCTGCCTCGCCCCAGATGATAAGGGTCGGAATCCCGGCGTCCTCAAGGGCCTTCGCGTCCTCGGACCTCGAGCCCGCTGTGTCCTCAAGGACGAGCCGCGAAACGATACCTGCGTGAAGGGAGGCGAGCCGCATCCCAATCCAGCCCCCCATGGAGTTACCAATCACCGTGGCATCCGTTATGCCGAGCTTCCTGGACATCTCTCCCACGTATCCTGAATATTCCTCCACCAGGGCAGCGGAGACCTCGCCGATGTGCGGTGGCAGGCTCGGGGCGAACACCGAGTACCGGCTCGCGAAGGCGGGGAACGTCTTCCTCCAGGTGCCTGAGTGGGAGTTCAGCCCGTGAAGCAGAAGGATCTTTCGGTCCCCTTCTCCTTCTGTCCTGTACCCGAGTTCGGCAGCTCCGACCGGGACAGTTCGGTTGTCGTAGTTCATCGGCGCCGTCGACCTGTACCGCAGAAGAAACGGAAAAGGGTTCGCCGGGTTGCGGCGCCCTGCGTCAGGGTACGTTTATCGACTTCGGGTCGCGGTCGAGGTGGGGATATTTCGGGTCGAGCCTCTCGAGTGCCTTGACGATCACGCTCGCCACCAGCAAGTCCCTGAACCACTTGCGGTTGGCCGGTACGACGTACCAGGGGGCCCACTTGGTGCTCGTCTCTTCCAGCACACGCTCGTAGGCCTTCATGTAATCTTCCCAGAATTTCCTCTGGGCCAGGTCGTCGGTGCTGAACTTCCACTGCTTGCTGGGGTCGTCGAGCCGCTCCTGGATGCGCCGCTTCTGCTCCGCGGAATCGATGTGGAGGTAGAATTTGAGCACCATCGTGCCCTCCTCTGTGAGCATCCTTTCGAAATCGTTGATCTGTCGGTAGCGCAAGTGCCAGGTCTTTTTCGGCACTATCCCGAGAACACGCTCGACGAGCACCCCTTCATAGTGGGACCGGTTGAAGATCGTGATCTCTCCTTTACCGGGCACCTGGAGGTGCACCCTCCAGAGAAAATCGTGGTCGACTTCATCCGGGGTGGGCTCGCGGAAATGGGCCACGCGGACCCCCGAGGGGTTGACACCTCGGAAGATGCGCCTTATGGTCCCGTCCTTGCCTCCGGTATCCATAGCCTGAAGGACGATCAGGACCTTGTGCTTGTGCTCCGCGTACAGCTTTTCCTGAAGCTGGTCCAGTGTCTTGTCAAGCTCCACGGACAGTGAACGCGCCTCCTTCTCCCCACCAGCGAACCCAGAGCTATCGTCAGGATCCCATTCCTCCCGATTCACCTTCTTCCCGGGCTCGACCCTGTATCTCTCGGTGTGGACACCGTCTGACAAGATATCCTTTTGCCGCCGAGCGCTGCCTTTAGCCGTTGCGTTCCGTCTCATGCGCCTCACGCCGCGCACTTATAGTGGCACTCTGACGCGACCAAACGTTATGGCAGCTCAGCGCAGTGCAGAAGTCACGTGGGAAAGAGACCTCCTCAGCGGAAGCGGGAAGGTCAGGTTCGGCAGCAGGGCACTGCAGGATACGTCGGTCACGTGGGCATCGCGGACGGAACAGCCCAACGGGAAGACGAGCCCCGAGGAGCTGCTCGCCGCCGCGCATGCGAGCTGCTACGCGATGGCGCTATCAGGCGCGCTCGCCCGCAACAAGACACCGCCCACCAGGCTCGACGTCTCTGCGGTCTGCACCTTTGACAAGGTCGGAGACGCATGGAAGGTCACCAAGATGCACCTCAGCGTGAAGGGCTGGGTCTCGGGGCTGGACAGCGCCAAGTTCGCGGAACTGGCAAAGGCCGGAGAGGCAACCTGTCCCATCTCGAACGCGCTGAGGAACAACGTCGAGATAGAGCTTACCTCGTCTCTGGCCTAGCGACTAGTGCCAGCCGCTGAGCCTCATGGCCGCCGTCACTTTCTGGACGGCGATGGCCAGCGCCCCTCTCCTCATGTCCACGTTCTCCTTCTGCGAGAGCTTGAGCACGTCTCCGAAGGCCTTCTTCATCTTCTGCTCCAGCCGCGTGTTCACCGCCTCCTCGCTCCAGTGGTCCCTGTTCAGGTTCTGTACCCACTCGAAATAGGAAACCAGCACGCCTCCTGAGTTCGCGAGGACGTCGGGGATGACGGTGACCCCGTTTCTGTTCAGGATCTTGTCTGCGTGCTGTGTAGTCGGGCCGTTCGCGGCCTCGACCACGAGCTTCGCCCGGACCCGGCCGGCGTTCTCCTCGGTTATCTGGTTCTCCATCGCGGCGGGGATCAGCACGTCCACTTCCATCTCCAGGAGCTCGTCGTTCGATATCACCTGCGCGCCGGGGAGCTTGGTGACTGACCCCAGGTTCTTCGACACGTCGAGTATCTTCTCGAACGATACTCCGAAGCCTCCGCTGCCGGTGGCGCGCGCCCCCCCGGCGACATCGCTGACGGCCACCACCTTGGCCCCCATCTCCATGAGGGTCCCCACGGTGTTGCTCCCGACGTTCCCGAATCCTTGGACCGCTACCGTCACGTCTTTGATGCTCTTGTGAAGGAAGGTCTGGACCGCCTCGCTCGTGCAGATTGAGACGCCCCGCCCTGTGGCAGCCACCCTCCCTTCAGACCCTCCTATCTCGATGGGCTTGCCCGTGACTACGGCGGGCACGTTCTGCGACTTGAGCTTGGAGTACTCGTTCATTATCCAGGCCATCGTCTGGGGGTTGGTGTTGACGTCCGGGGCCATGATGTCGACCTCGGGCCCGATGTCGCGCTCGATGGCGTCGACGTACTTTCGGGTCAGACGCTCGAGGTCGTCCTGCGTGAGCTTCGACGGGTCTATCGTTATCCCACCCTTCGCCCCTCCGTAGGGCACGTCAATGATGGCGGTCTTCCAGGTCATCCACATGGAGAGAGCGCGCACGTCGTTCAGGCTCGCACCCGGATGATATCTCAGACCGCCCTTGTAGGGGCCGCGCGCGTTATTGTGCTGGACCCGGTATCCCATGCACGTCGTCGACTCTCCTCCGGCTAGTTTCAGGGGAAGATAGACGACCACCTCTCTCCGCGGGTGTTTGAGTATCTCATAATATTCCGGTTCAATCGGCACTACCTCGGTTATCGACGCGAGTTGCGCGAGCGCGTTATCATAGGGGTCTTCGTCGGTCAACTCAACTCTCCCTGTGGGGGGTCGTCAGACGGTTCGGTAAGAATCTTGCCATGCTTCCCGTAGTGCGGCACGTCGCTTCAATGATTATATCGTCCCGCGAGACTGGTCGCTGGGAATCGCTTCGAACCGATGGGTGGTACTTCTCATCGCATCTGTCGCTTCGTTCATGGCCCCGTTCGACGGCAGCATAGTCAACCTGGCGCTCCCCAAGATTCAACAGTCTTTCAACGCGACCTTCGCCGACCTCATTCTCATATCGACCGTCTATCTGGTCGTGATCGCCTCCTTTCAGACGTCGTTCGGACGTCTTGGAGATCGCAGCGGGATGAAGCGCGTCTTCGTCCTGGGGGTCGCGATCTTCACGGCCGGGTCCTTTCTAGCGGGCCTGTCTGGAGGGGTGGCGCAGTTGTTGTCATTCCGCATCCTCCAGGGGGTCGGCGCTGCGATGATGAGCGCCATAGCCGGCGCCATCGTCGTCGCGGCCTTCCCACTCGCCGAGAGGGGGCGCGCCCTCGGGATAAACCTCGGCGCCGTCTATACCGGCCTGACCGCTGGACCGGTCGTCGGCGGTGTCCTGGTCGTGCTCTTCGGTTGGCGTTCGATATTCTATGTGAACGTACCCATCGGCGTCATCACCGTCGCCCTCGCATATCTCTACCTGAAGGAGGAGAAGGTGGAACGTCCCAAGTCGAAGTTCGACTTCCCCGGCGCCGTCGCGCTCACGCTGTTCCTGGTGACGCTGCTGCTGGCCCTTAGCGGGCTGGGGCTGTCCCCGTGGGAGTCCGCGGCACTGGTCCTCACGTGCCTGACTTCCTTCGTCGGTTTCGTCTTCCTAGAGAGGAGGCCCGGGACGATGCCTCTGGTGGACCTCCGGCTGTTCACGCAGAACAGGCCCTTCGCCGCCGGGAACGCTACCGCGCTCATGAACTACACCGCGTCTTCGGGGACGCTGCTCGTCATGTCGCTCTATCTCCAGGAGGTCCTCGGGTACTCTCCGGTCACGGCGGGCCTCATCCTGCTTGTGCAGCCCGTGGTCATGGTCGTCACCGCGCCCATCTCAGGGGCGCTCTCGGATCGAGTGAGCGCCCGCATCCTCAGCTCCTTCGGGATGCTGACGAGGGTGGTCGCCTTCCTTCTGCTCTCGCTCCTTGGTGTCTCCTCCTCCGGCGCCGCCATCTGGTTCCCCTTGATGCTGGTCGGGCTTGGGCATGCGCTCTTCTCCTCACCGAACACCAACTCCGTCATGAGTTCCGTCCCGCGCGAGGAGATCGGGCTGGCCTCCGGGACGCTCGGCACGGTGAGGTCTGCGGCTCAGTCGATTGGGGTCGCGGTCATGGGCGGGGTGGTCGCTGCAGCCATGCCGGCAGGTGCCTTTGCGGCGCTCAGCGGCGGAGTTACGGCGTCAGCGGGCATCGCCCAGCTCTTCGTGACCGGGATGCATGAGGCGTTCCTCATCGCTGCCGTATTGAGCGCCATCGGAGTCTTCACCTCGCTGGTCAGAGGCAGGGACGAAAGGAAGGCGCGCTAGTCGTGCGACCGGCGCGTGATAGAGATGACGCTCTTCTAGAATCGCATATATCCATGGTCGCTGCCGGAGGCGGTCAAGCGGGGAGACATGCCAAGAGCCTTCGTCATGATCAACGTCAAAGTCGGCACCGACAGGGATGTCGTCAGCGACCTGAAGGCGATGAAGCAGGTCGACAAGGTGTATGAGGTATACGGGGTCTACGACATCATCGCCGAGGTAAGGGCGGATACGATGGAGGCGCTCAAAGATACGGTCAACGCTGAGATGCGCAAGCTCAAGAGCGTCCTTGCTACCAATACGATAATCGTCGCTGAGGCTTAGTAGGGCCTCAGGATAGCCCGACCGGATATCTCGCCCCTGCCCAGCCTCCCCAGGACTTCGTTGGCCTCGTCCAGTTTGTACCTCGCCGAGATCACCGGCTTCACCACCCCGTTCGCGGCGAGCTGGACGAGTTCGCTGAGCTCGGTGAGGGTCCCAGTGAAGCTTCCGACCACCTGAGCGCCCTTGAGCGGGAACAGCGGCAGCGAGAAGGTGCCCGCGCCCCCGAAGAGCCCGACGAGGACCAGGCGCCCCTGCTTGGTGAGCAACTCGAACCCTAGACCGCTCGTCTCTGGATTCCCTACGAAGTCTATGACGGCATCGGCTCCCCTGCCTCCGTTCTCCTTCTTCACGGCTTCGATCACAGCCTTCCTCTCCAGCCCTGAGGTGTTTATCGTCTGGTTGGCGCCTAAGCTGGAAGCGAGCGCCAGCTTGGAATCGTCGATGTCGAGGACGACCACCTTTGCCCCAGTCGTCCTGTTTGCAAGCTGGATTGCGGTGGTCCCCAGTCCCCCCGCGCCGATTATGACGAGCAGTTCCTCCGATTCGAGCCTGCACTTGTTCAGCGCACTGTATGAGGTCAGGCCCGAGCAGGCGAGAGGCGCCGCCTCCTCCGCTCTGAGACCAGCTGCGGGTATCAGATAGCGCGGATGGGGGACGAATACGTACTCCGCATATCCGCCGTCGCGGAATATGCCGAGGCTCGCAGGCTTGTCTTCGCAAAGGTTCTCATATCCAGCGATGCATTTCCTGCAGGTTCCACACCCCAGCCATGGGTACACGACGACCCTTTCACCTTCCTGTATGGCGGTCTTTCCACCGTAGACGCCGAGGTCGGCGACCTCCCCGGCGATCTCGTGCCCTGGCGTTATCGGAAGCCGTATGCCCCTGTCAGCCATCTTCAGCAGATTGCCATTCCCCAGGTCGTACGAGCCTGAGATGACATGCAGGTCAGTGTGGCAGACCCCGGCGGCCACCACTTTGACCAGCACTCCGTTCCCGGCCCGCGGAGCGTCTACCTCCTCGAGCCTGAGCGGCGTGCCGTATTCGACCAGTCTCATGGCTTTCAACGGACGACGGAACCCTTCGTGTTCAGGAGCCTATAAGACTAACACAATAGTTCGGAACTGCGCCTTCCTTCGGAAGAGGGAGCGTAGATGCGGTCGTGGAAGACCTAGCTCGTCTGCTGAATGTCGCGCTTCATCTGCTCGTACTGGTCCTTGGTGATCTCGCCTCGGGCATACCTCTGGTTCAGGATCTCCAGCGCGCTGCCTCCGCCGTATCCCGTGCGATAGTATCCCCGGTTCCAGTGGCCGCCCCACCCCCAGAAAAGTAACCTGAACGCAAAGAATACGACCAGTATCACGAAGAAGAAGCCGAACGGGAAGAAGAAGAACCCGCGCCCGAAGTAAGGACCCGACCCGACGTAGCTCAGCCATCCGGTGAAGGCCAGGGACGCGGCAAAGATTCCCAGTAACACTAGAATCAGGATTCCAGCAAAAACCCATCTTGCAAAGCCGCTCCTCCTGCCATGACCTAATCCAGCGAGACTCGGGATGCTGACCATTTCTTTCGCCAATCAAGCCTGGAACAGGCGCCAATTTAAAGATATTGGAAAACCGATATTGGAAAAGCGATATCAATGGAACGCATAATAACTCGGTATTCCGATATTTCTGATGATCACTATGTGGCCCTTCCGATGGATGATGCACAGGAAGCGAGGTCTGAGGATGGCCGTCGTCTCTATGCTGTCTGCGTCTCCTAAGAACGGTGTCGAGTTGATGGACGAGATGGAGAAGATGACCCAAGGGTGGTGGAGGCCGTCTCCCGGCTCCGTCTATCCGCTGCTGGAACAGCTCACGAATGATGGGATGATCAAGAAAAGGGACGACGGGCGCTACGAGCTCACAGAGAAGGCCGGCGAGGAGCTCGAATGGTCATTCGGGCCCTCCTTCAGGAAGAAGCCGTCCGTCGAGGAGATGTTCGGCGAGGTCAGCGGCTTTGTCTCGTATATGGAAGACCTGAAGAGGACCGAGCCATCCGACACGAAGCCCTATGCCGAGAGACTCAAAGAGCTCTCCAAGAGACTAGCTTCGCTCGCGGAATAGCCGACCCCGAGGGGTTCTCACATCGCGCTCTTTTCGCGCCTTACTTCCTTGACCGCCTCCTCAAAGTCCTTCATGTTGATCGAGAGGTCGGCGGGTTCTTCATCGGCGGCCTTCGGATGCACTTTCACATACTGCTTGATCGCCCGGACCGATGCCGAGTTCGCGACCGCAGAGAGCTGCGCGCCAGTGTATCCCTCGGTCATGTCCGCCAGCTTCTCGAGGTCGACGTCCTTGCCAAGCGGCTTCTTCTTCGTGTGTATCTTCAGGATCTCTATCCTCCCGTGCTTGTCCGGCGGCGGTACCTCGAGTATCTTGTCGAACCTGCCCGGCCTCAAGAGAGCCTCGTCGATGATGTCGACTCTGTTCGTCGCTCCGAGGACCACGACCCCCTTGAGCTCCTCCAGGCCGTCCATCTCAGTGAGCAGCTGACTCACGACGCGCTGCGTGACCTGGTTGTCACCCTCCGATCCGCTCCTCCTGGGGGCGATGGCGTCGATCTCGTCGAAGAAGATCACGCACGGCGCAGACGCGCGGGCCTTCCTGAACACCTCGCGCACTCCCTTCTCGGACTCACCGACCCATTTCGAGATCAGCTCAGGTCCCTTGATACTGATGAAATTGGCTTCGCTTTCGTTCGCGACGGCCTTGGCGATGAGCGTCTTCCCGGTACCGGGCGGCCCGTAGAGGAGTATGCCGGTGGGAGGGCTCACGTCGCCCTTGGCGAACAGCTTCCCGTACTTGAGCGGCCACTCGACCGCCTCGGTGAGCTCGTCCTTGATCCCGGTCAACCCTCCGATGTCTTCCCACTTCACGTTGGGAACCTGTACGAGGACCTCGCGCATCGCCGAAGGCTGGACCTCCCTGAGCGCATCGTCGAAGTCGGCCATCTTGACCTTGATCTTGTTGAGGGTCTTCGCGGGTATGGTGGTCTCTTCCATGTTGATCTCCGGGAGCACGCGCCTGACCGCCCGGATGGCCGCTTCCTTGACGAGGGCCTGCAGGTCCGCCCCCACGAAGCCGTGGGTGACCCTCGCCACCTTCTCGAGCTTTACATCGCTCTCCATGGGCATCCCCCTCGTGTGGATGTGGAGGATGTCGAGACGGCTCGATTCGTCCGGAACTCCGATCTCTATCTCTCTGTCGAACCTTCCGGGCCTGCGCAGGGCCGGGTCGAGCGAGTCGGGCCTATTAGTCGCCCCGATGACGACGACCTTACCGCGTCCGTGCAGCCCGTCCATGAGGGTGAGCAGCTGCGACACTATCCTCTTCTCGAGCTCCCCGGATACCTCCTCCCGTTTGGGCGCGATCGAGTCTATCTCGTCGATGAATATTATGCTCGGCGCCTTCTCCTCCGCGTCCTTGAAGATCTGCCTGAGCTTCTCTTCGCTCTCCCCGTAGAATTTGCTCATTATCTCCGGCCCCCCGATCGAGAAGAAATTCGCGTTCGTCTCGTTCGCGACGGCCTTGGCCAGGAGCGTCTTTCCCGTACCCGGCGGACCGTAGAGCAGCACGCCCTTTGGCGCTTCGACCCCGACGCGCTCGAAGATCTCGGGGTGCCTTAACGGGAGCTCGATCATCTCTCTGATCTTCTGCACCTCGTTCCTCAGGCCGCCGATGTCCTCGTAGGTTATCCTCGGGACGCCCGTGTTCAGGGGCTTCTTCACCGCGCCTAGCTTGAACCGTGTGCCGGGCCCCACTATCGCGGCGCCGGGGGGCGACGTCGCATCGACGAGGAAGTCGATCTTGTTCCCCATTATGACGAGCGGGAGCGTGTCGCCCTTCGTGAGGACCATTCCTTCCAGAGCCTCAGGGAACGCCTCCTCGAGCCCCGGAATGTTGATCTCTTCAGTGGGCGCGAGCACCATCGCCGTTGCCCTCTGGCCCTGCACCGGCACTATCGTGACGGTGTCGTCGATGCCGACCCCGATGTTGTTCCTGGTGTAACCGTCCACCCTTATCAGACCGAGCCCGTAATCTTCGCCGTCGCCCGACCACAGCCGCGCATGGCTCTTCTTGCCCTTTCCGGTGATCTCTATTACATCTCCGCTGCTCAGACCGAGTTTCTCCATTACCTTAGGGTCGATCACGGCAATTCCGTGCCCGACAAGTCTCGAAGCGGTCTCAGCAACGCGCAGTGAAACGCCCTTTGCCATGAGCGCTGTCTATGGTTCCTGCATTAAAAGCCCTCTTACGCTTGCCGTGCTCGAGTCCTCGATGGCAATCTGCCGAACGAACGCCGGGCCGGCCTCATCCAGCGACCCTCCGATCAAGTGGACTGTGTGCCTTCAAAAGACTTTTACTGCTCACCACGCCACGAAAAACGACGATGAGATCTGCCCGAGGGCGTACCGCGCTCCTATTGGTCACCCTCGCGGCCTTGGCTATCGTGCTGGGTACGGCGAGCACGGGTTTGTCCTCGCCACTGTTCGGGCTATCGGTAACGCTGCCGCATCCTGCTCCTCCCGCTCCTCCTCCGACGCCAATTTCTGGCAAGTTGCTCGTCAACGTCTCGCTGTACGGAGCTGGCGGCGGAGCTTCGCGCGTTGCCGGCGCGACCGTCTCCATAGGGTCGGGCGTCATTGGGTCCCCTCCCCAGCTGCTGACCACCAATTCCAGCGGCGAAGCTGAAACCTCACTCTATCCGGGCAACTACACTCTGGAGGTGTACAACACCGAGTTCAGTACGTTCGCTGACATCCCGCTCTTGGCATCAAACACGACCGTCGCCACTGTCTCCGTGAACAAGTCAGAGACGCAGCCCATCCTCAGCGACCTCTCAGACGAGGACGGTTCGGGTTTCGTCGGTCCCTGGCAGCAGATTTCCATAGCGGTCAACTCGTCCTCGGCCATGCTGGTCCTGAGCAGCAGCGTCCTCTTCCTCGACGCGGTCTACTCGCCCACAGTGACGACTAACGAGCTTCCCGTCACGGTCGCGGCGAATGGGGTCAACCTCCCGACCGTAACCAATGAGACACGCGCCGTCGTCATCTCCGAACCGACCAATGCCTCGGCGCCCGGTCTATTGTGGTTCGTCGTACAGCCTAAGCACTTCATCTCCGTCACGGGTCTATCCGACCTGACGATAGCGAGTTATACAGCCAGCATGAAGGTGACCATTGTTGGACATTGACTACGAAGTCGCTCTGAACGCGTTCGCATACGCCTCTCTTGCAATCGGGCTCGTGCAGTGGAGGAGACAACGGCTGACGCTACCCGCCGACTCGGTTGCAGCTTTTAGTCTCTTGGAGGTAAACCTCAAGCGCGCCTTCCCCGACATCAGCGAAGGGTTCACCTGGAGGGAGGGAATCTCGAGGGCTCGAAACCTCAAGGCAGACGTTGAGTGGGACAAGATAGAGAGGGACGTGAAGGGCTACGAAGCTTACCGGTACGGGGACGGCCCCGTACCGCCGACTCCCGGAAACGAGTTTCTCATGCTGCTAAAGTCCCTGCGGAGGGTTCACTGATGGGACCCGAGATGCGGGACAAGGTCCTCGCCGAGCTTCGCAAGGTCGTCGTCGAGAAAGACAGAGAGGCGAGGCTGCTGCTCACGGCGCTCCTCGCAGGAGGTCATGTGCTGCTGGAGGGGGTGCCCGGAGTCTCGAAGACGCTGCTGACAAAGTCGTTCGCGAAGTGCATGGAGCTGGACTTTGGCAGGGTCCAGTTCACGCCCGACATGCTCCCGCTGGACATAGTCGGCGGGTTCATCTTCAACATGAAGGAAAGGGAGTTGGAGTTCCGGAAGGGGCCTGCCTTCACCAACATACTGCTGGCCGACGAGATAAACCGCGCTCCGCCCAAGGTCCAGAGCGCACTCCTCGAGGCGATGCAGGAGGGACAGGTCACTATCGAGGGACGGACGGAAGCCCTGCCCTCGCCGAACATGGTGATAGCGACCCAGAACCCGATCGAGTTCCAGGGGGTCTACCCGCTACCCGAGGGTCAGCTCGACAGGTTCATGCTCAAAGTGACGATGAGCTATCCCTCCGTCGGGACGGAGTCCGCCGTCATCCGGCGGAACATATCGGGGGATGATTTTCCGGGGATAACCGGCGTCGTCTCGAGGGGGGAGCTCGCCGAAGCATTCGCAGTCGTGAAACACGTCAAGGTCAGCGAGGAGATGCTCGATTACCTCGCGAGACTGGCCGCCGAGACGCGGACGGATGTGAGGGTCCTCCTCGGCGCGAGCCCGCGGGCGATCATCCAGCTCGCCGCTTGCGCCAAGGCGAGCGCGTACCTTTCGGGACGCGACTACATCGTCCCAGACGACGTGAAGGACCTCGCCGTGGACGCGCTTTCGCACAGGGTGAAACTGAAACAGTCCTCCACTATCACCGGAGAAGCTACCAGCACCAGCGCGGTGATACACGAAATAATCGAAAAGGTGAAGCCGCCGCGGTAACCCTCACCCGGAGGGGCCGGGACTACCTGAAGGCCGCAGCAGTCACGGCCCTGATAGTGGGCGTGGCGGGCCCGCCTGCCGCCGCGGCGCTCGCGTTCTCTCTGGCCTGCGTAGCCGCTGTCTCGCTTCTCCTCTCCTGGTTGGGCTCCAGAAGGGCAGGCGTCACCATAGAGGTGAAACGGATCAGGCTCTTCAAGGGAGAGAGCAAGGCGATTCCCATCGTGGTGCGGTCTGCTTCTTCGAACTGGACCAGTCTGAACTCGGTCTCGTTCCGGTCCGCGTCGGGCGTGGGCGGAACCCTCAGGTCCTCTGCCGAGGGGGCCACCGAGCTTGTGATCACCCCCAGGCTGGCCGGCAGGTTCGACAACCTGGTCGCCGTCTTCGAGGAAGCGGACCTGTTAGGGCTGTTCGCGTATCGGAAGGAGATGCGCCTCGGTCTTGTAGTGGAGTCTTTGCCGGTCGCCCTCAAGACGCCTGCTGAACCGCTGAGGATCTCCCCGATTTCTGTGGGCGAGAATCCGGCCGGTGTCGTGGGCACGGGCCAGGAGCTGTTCGCGGTCGCCGAGTATCAGACCGGCCTGGACACCAGGGACATAATGTGGAAGCGGGCGGCCAGGATGAGCGACGACCGCCTGCCGATGCGCGTGCGGGAGGCCAACGTGAGGAAGGTCGTCAAGGTGGGGCTGGCGGTCGGGTGGCGCTCTGATGACGAGCGCGCGGCCAGAGTGGACTTGGTCGCGGAGGCGATAGCTCGCCTCGGCAAGAACATGCTGATGATCGGGACGACGGTCGAGGTCGACTACATCCTCGGGGGCCGCGCCCATTCTATTCCGGCCTCCAACCTAGCAGGGCTCGCAGACGCGCTCGTCGGAACCTGGAGCATCTCTGAGGGGGTTGTGGACCCAGGCGCCTTTGGCAGAGGAATCGACCTGCTCGTCATGGGACCAGACGACCCTGATGAGGTCTCTCGTCAAGCGCGCCTCAGGCCGGGCCGACTGCTGGTCCTCAGCGACCTGCCCGGCGGAGCACAGTTCCCCAGGGGGGCTGTGGCGTTCACCGGGAATGAAGACCTGAGGGGCCTGGCGGCGGAGGTCCTCACAAGATGACCTCGCGCGTCACGTGGGCTTTCATGCTCGCCTCGATTGTCCCTCTCTCCTACATCTATCTCTCCTTCCTACACTGGTTCTATCAGAACCCCAGGTTCTATCCTGACACGACCGTGGAGATGATAATCCTCAACACGCAAGTGGCCAGGTTGCTGCTCGTGATGGTGGTTCCCCGCTTCAGGAGGGCTCGCTTCCTCTGGGTCTTGGACGTCTTCACCCTCGAGATAATAGCGTTCCCGATCTTCATACTCCTCTCCGTAGCGTACGGCGGGACGTATTACCTCGGCATCGCCGGGCAGATAATATGGGCCTGGCCGACGGCCTTCATGATCGCCTTCCTTCCCTTCGCCGTGTACAAGCTGGCGTCCAAGATGCGCCAGCAACCGACGCTTTCAGCGACGATTCCTTCCGTCGCCGCCATCTTTGCGTCGCTCACCTTCCTGGCGAGTGCGACGACCTCCTATACCCAGTTCGACGGGCTGATGGGTGTCTCGAAGCTTCTGCTCGCAGCGGTCTTCGGTAGCATACTCACTCCTTCCATTCCCTACGAAGTGTCTGCGGCAGGAGTGGCGCTCTACCTCGTCATGATCGTATACGCCGTCTCGCAGGGGAGCAACGCCCCCCCTAATCGAAACGGCGTTCTCGTCTTCGCCGTCGTGGGGACCGTAGCCGCGATCGGCTGGGAGCTGGCCGCCAACTCTTTCACCAGCAGCGACCTCTGGGTGTTCGGGGCGCCGGCGCTAGCGCTGGTGGGGGTGATCTGGGGGGTCGCGCGTGCGCGGTAAACTAATCCTCCTGCTGCTCGTCGGCGCGTTCTTGTGTGCCCAGCCACTGTACACGGCGGCCGCCCAGCCCTCGCCATTGTCTGCCATAGAGCTCGGATACAGTCCCGGTAGCTTGGCCCCCACCGCATCCGGTGTACCGGTCTACACCGCGGGAGACGCGCTCTGGGTCATGTCAGACTCCCAGTCCCCTTACGTAATCGCGCTCTCAAACCCCAACGGCACCATGGTCGCATCCGCCCCCGTTGAGCCTCGGGCTCCGATAGTGCTGTACACTTTCTCCGGTTCGGATGGTCGGGGGACTTGGACTCTCGCCGAGATACTCTTGCAGACAGGCCAGACTGTGGCATCCATACCCCTGCTGGTCGTCGGTCACACACAGGTGCCTCTCAACATGACCGAATACCAACTCTCCGGCGCCGGCCAGCTCTCGATGAACTTCACGACCGTGTCCTCGGACGCCTACGACCTTCTTGCCTGCGCCGTAGGCAGTGCGACCCCCGGTACGGTGTCTATCCCGCTGCCGGCCTCTCTCGGCACGGGGGATATGCAGGTGGCGTTGAACGGTAGCAACGTCGATATCGTCGCGAAAGCCCAGCTGAACACCCCGTTCAACTTCTGGGTTGAGCTGCACCAGGACTATTCCTACACCAGTGGAGCCACCTCCACTGTCATCTCGAGGGACATGGAGGTCGCGAGCTCGACCGCCGTTCCCATCTCCAGCTCAAACGCCACCTCCTCTCCTATCACGACGCTACTCCACATGCGCCCAGGACGGTTCACGCTCAGGGCGTTCTTCGACAGCTCGGGTGGTCTGGCCGCTGCAGAGGCCCCTGTTTTGATACCGAGCAACAGCACCGGCTGGATATCGCTCGCGGACTGCAGCGCTTCTTCGAGCCTTCCTTCGTCGAGTTTCACCCTCTCCTCGACGCTGGGAAGTTCGACGCAGACGTGGCCGCGGCAGGTCTACCTGATGTATCTGGAGCAAGGGGTAGAGATGTACTCGGCCAGCCAGCTGCAGGTCGGACCGGCGGCTGTGGACGTAATTGCGGCGCCCTGGGGTTCGCATTTCACCGATTCCGAGCTCGCCTTCCAGCTAGGGTCCGACGTCAAAGAGTCTGCCTCAGCGGGGGGCCTGATCTTCCTCACGGCGACCCAGTACCCGTTGACAATCGGTCTCTCCCTGCTCAGTGGGGAGACGCAGGCGGTCCTGATACCCTCGGCGTACTCGTACGTTACGCTGCAGGTCAACTCCAGCAAGGTGGTCGTAACTACCGTCGTGGCGGGCGCTGCAACTCTGGGCACGAACCTTACCGTCTCGTCAGGCAACAATACGATAAGCCAGGCGAGGTCGGGTTTCGGTGGGACGGCGGTGTTCTATCTTCCCCAGGGGAGCTACGACATCGGCGGTACTTTCGACAACGTGACCCGTACAGCCGGCGTCCTCACGGTGCTGAACAACGTGTCCGCGGTCACCCTGAGCTTTCCGGGACCGGGAGGCCAGGGCCTCACCTACGCCTATGTCCTTATCGGCACGGGAGCGGTCGGGTTGATTGCGAGCGCACTGGTCTGGGCGAAGGTGTATCGCGGTAGGGTCGGTTGACCCGCGGCCGTCGCCGGCGCGCATAAATGCAACCCTTACTACTGTCGTGGTTGTGCCGGCATGCCCGAACTGTAAGGCCGCTGTTTCTTCGCCCGACAGAGTGTACAAGGTGGTCGTCGAGCCAGAGCAGGGAGAGCGCGGCATCATCAAGAGGGATGTCGGGATGTTCAGGTGCCCCCGGTGCGACACCACCTTCCCTCGGGTCCTCGGCAGGGTGCACTATCTTCTCGTTCCTGAGGCGGAATACACTCGCCTGAAGAAGGAGGCGGAGGACAACAAGGTCAAAGCAGAAGGTCTTGACGAGGCGATCGAGACGCTGAAGAAGGAGAAATTCCAGAAAGAGGAGGCCTTAGGCAGGCAGCTTAGGGACAGCGTCATAGCGAGCCTTGAAGCCGAGGTGCGCCAGCTGGAGAAGCACGTAAAGCAGCTCAAGACCGACAGGGACGGCCTTCAGGCCGAGCTCGAAGAGAAATAGCTCTCTAAGGCGAGCTTTCGAGGGAGGAGATCTGACCCTCGAGGTCTTCCTTCTCCTTTCTCAGCATGTCGACAGTGTCCTGGAGAGCGTGGGCCTTCTTGTCAAGGTCGAGCAGGGTGCGCTTCTCGCGCAGAGACTCGACTTCTGATATCAGCGTAATCCTCTCCGCCTCGAGCCTTCCCACCCTCTCCTCAAGCTCTTCTTTCCGCTTCTGGAACTCGCGATCGTCTGATACCATTATTGGCGCCGGCGTGGATAGGTCGGGCCAACTTATTCAACATTTGTTACCCAGGACCAGGATCGAGCGCAAAGCGACGCTCGTCCGACAGTCGCGTGGGGAGTTCGCGCCGTGCTAAATACGGGAGGCTAGCTGCGGCGTGTCGCCTGCATGAACCCGCGAGACGTCGCCCGCCACAGGCTGATCCGACAACAGATTGCGCGCTCCAGGTTCAATACACCCGAGGGTGTCGTGGCCTCGCTCGGCGCCGTCCAGGCTCAGGCGCTTCTTGGCGCGCTCTGGGCAGTTGGACTACGGATGACCGACGTCTCCCAGTCGCGCGTCGAGCGCGCCATCTCTGACCGGACGATTGTCAGGACCTGGCCCATGCGTGGTACACTGCACCTAGTCGCGGCCACGGACGTTCACTGGATGCTCGACCTGCTCGCACCGCGTGTAATCGCCGGCGCCAAGCATCGCATGCGTCAATTCGGCATCGACGACTCAGTCGTCGCCCGCAGCGAGAAGTTGCTCACCGACGCCCTGCGGGGAGGCAGGCAACTCTCCCGCACGGAGATGTACGGGGTGCTGCAGTCGGCCGGAATATCAACTCCGAACCAGCGAGGCCTCCAGATCCTGTGGAGGCTCGCGCACGAGGGATTGCTGTGCCTCGGGGCTCGCAGAGGAAGACAGCCGACGTTCGCGCTGCTAGATGAATGGGTCCCCCGAGGGAAGCGTCTGGGGCGGGAAAAGGCCCTGGAGGAGCTCGCGCACCGGTATTTCGTGAGCCACGGACCGGCGACTCTCCAGGATTTCTCCTGGTGGTCGGGATTAGGCGCCTCTGACGCAAGGTCCGGGCTGGAGATGGCGTCCACGCATCTGTCAAGAGAGTCAGTCGGAGCCACGACTTATTGGATGTCCCCCGAGGTCCTGGAGTTGGACACAACCAAGACTGCACACCTTCTACCCGAGTACGACGAATTCCTCGTCGGTTACGCTGATAGAAGTGCAGCTGTCCCGGCTCAGCTGGAAACGCCGCCAGACCCCTTTACGGTCCTGGGTCCCACCGTGGTCGTGGATGGGCTGGTTCAGGGTACCTGGAGACGCATCCTGAAGAAAAACCGGGTTTCCATTGCTTTCAGGCCGTTTTCATCTGTGAAAAGCAGCGGGATGAGCGCCGTCGAAGCCGCCGCCCGACGCTACGGCCGGTTCCTGGGGTTGCCGGTGGAACTCCTTGAGTGAGGGGCGCGGCCGGTTGCTGTTTGCGTTTGATACCGAGAAGATAGACCGTCAGCACCGCTATAGCTCCTCCAATCACGACGTCCAGAATCCTTACTTCGGCTAGTTGCCACTCTCCTGGGTACAGGATATTGAGAAGTATGATCAGGAACGGAGTGTTGAAGACCTGCGTAAGTCCGAGATTCATGCCCCTGGTGGCGAACTGCCCAACCGAGAACAGGAACAGCAGCGTCCAGAGCAGATAGTCGTTCGTTATCCCAAGGGTGACGAAAGCCGCCATCGTTGCCCCGACCACAGTCCCCAAGACGATCATCGAAGTGAAGCTGACCGTCGCATTGATGTTCGGTCGTACCGCGAGGATTATCGTGACAACTACCCAGAAATCCCTCGGAAGTCCCAGCGCCAACCCTATGGAGATTCCGACGCCAGAGGCGACTCCGACGATGACGGCGTGCTTGAAGGCCTCGGGCTGCGCCCACGGTCCGCCTAGGTGAGGGGCGCCTGAGCCACTATTGGTTGAACCCGCAGAAGCAGACCCGACGGTAACTCCCGTCGCCCTTGGGCGCGCGATGAACCGGTGCAACGCAACGCCGGCGAAGCCCCAGAAGGACCCAACCAATGAGAAGACCAGCCTGCTGCCTGAGGCTCCGACCGAGCCTCCTGGAAGGCCCACCCCCACTGCGAAGAATATGGCGGTGAACATCGCCACGAGTGCCCATCTAGGATACGCCCCAAACATCAACGGGAGAAAGACGCCTACCATCATCAGCGGGATGGCGACCAGGCCTGTCGTCCCAGCGAGGGTCCCGAGGCCAAAGGCAAGCGCCTCGACGAAGCACGCCACAAAGAGAACCCGCAGAGGGGCTGACACTGAACGCGGCCCTTCAGTGTTGGTGAGGAAGAGCGCCCCGAGCGTCACGTAGACGAGTTCCTGCTGCCCGGTGACGACTCCCAGGAGCAGCGGGGCGGAGACAAAAGCTCCCCCTCTGAGTCCAGCTGGCAGGCTGAAGGCTGACCTGTCGACGCGGGTGATCTCCCTGAAGGACGTCGCGGCGAATGACACAGGCTTCCCGCGTACGCGAAATTATTGAAGGTATGCACGACCGCCGGTGTCTCGTTGTGGACCTTGCCGGTGGATTATGAATGCGACTTTTCCCGTATTAAACGAATCGGCAACGTCAGGGTGCTCCGGAGAGGCCCGGCCGTCTGTACTATCGCTGGCGTGCCCCGATACGCTGGTCGACCACCTTTTCCTTATGAGCGCAAGCGTAGCCGCGATGGCAACCAGGGCTATTCCCAACGCCAGGATGATGCCCCCAAAGTTATATCCTGAGTCAGATGTGATCGTCGCGGGACCGTTTACCACAAGCGAAGCCGTGGTGCCGGTGGAGTTTCCCACCCCGCTCCATCCGTCGAACGTGGTCAGGGGTGCGGAGTTGGACGCTGTCAGACTCAGTATCGAAGACGGCGGGACGTAGACCTCAGTCGAGCTACCACCAGCCAAGCTTCCCGAGCTCGGACCGTCGTTGTATGAGACGGAATCGGGGCCGTCCGCATCAATCACGACCCCGGGGTAGAATACCGCGGTTTCGTTCGATGGCGCGCCCGGTCCTACCGTCAGGGATAGCGCCTGGTTAGACCCCGACTCAGAGTCCGAACCGACGCCTTGCCAACCCTCGAACTGCCACCCAGCAGCCGGCGTCGCTTCTATCTGAAGGGTCGACCCCGAGTCGTACCACCCCGACTGTGGGGACTCCGTCCCTCCGCCTGCGACGTTCTGCAAGATGCCGATGTAGAACTGGTGCTGGTACACGAGAGCGACCATGAAGCTGGTGAGTACTTCCCCGCTGGTGGTCCCATTCGTGATCAGCCTCTGACCGCTCTCCAGCGAGTAAGATTGCGCCACCGAGTAGGCAGCCCCTGAGTCGAGCCACTCCTTGTCAGTCCCGCTTATTACCGTCGCGGAGTACGGCTGCCCGGCCGACTCCGACTTGAGCGCGAGTCCGGGGAAGATCTCGGTGTTCTTGAAGGATACGTCAAAGGTGGCGAGATACTGATGATAGTAGACGGCGATTATCTGATGAGACGAACCTATGGAACCCTCAGATATCGCGAACCATCTCTCGGTAGCGGTCGAGCCGGGTAGCGGGTTCGAGTACTGGTATCTAGAACCGGCATCGGCCCACACCCCCGCGCCCAAGGGCGTCGTCGCAGAAGACCCGAAGGATTCGTAGGTGACCGTCGGCGGCGAATACCCCGATCCCCCTCCCAGGACAGTGAATCCAAACATCACATACTCCTGATTGTAATAAACGAACTGCACCGTCTCCGAAGAGTTGGCCACGCCGTAAGCCAGCTGGCCCGTCTCCCACCTCTCGTTCACCGTCGAACCACCCAAGGTGGCGGAGACGTTCCAGCTCGTCCCCGGGTCGGCATAGTAGACCGCCGCCGATTCTGTAAGCGGGACGGTATACAATGTCCCGTTTGACACGTAGGTCAGCGTCGGCGAGGAGTATCCGGTGCCGCCGCCAAGAACCGAGAATGAGAGCGTGAGCGGGACCCCCTGTGAAGCCTGACCGGTCCCGTTCGTCAGCGAGCCGGTGATGAACTCGTAGGCGTCGGCGTACTCGGTGGTGCCGTTGAAGGAGAACTCCTGCAGTTTCGTCGGGTCGCCGTAGGAGATTGGCGCGGAGGTGTTAGCAGCGAAGACTGCTTGAAGCGTGTTCCCGTTGAACTCGTCCATCCACATCCATGCGGAGGAGAGAGCAGAGTGTGGGTCGGAGTAGGTGACCTCCGCCTCATCAGCGTAGTAGGGCGCGCCATGGTACCACTCCGTCATCAGGCCGGTGAAGTAGCCGTTGGAGTTGGCAACGGAGCCGGGAAGTCCGATGAAGTACGTAGACCCCATGTTCGAGTAGTTCTCCGATGCGACTGCACCGGTCTCGGTATCCTCGGCTAGCATCACGACGCTCTGGGAGGAGTTGGAGAAATAGAGGTCGAGGAGGATCAAGTTCCCAGCGTTGACCGGGCCGGAGAAGGCCGCGACGCCGCCCTGTCCATTGTTCGGGAAGATGGAATTCCCGGCGGCGTCGAAGACCTCGTAGTTCATGTCGAACCCGGTCCCGGGGTTCTGTCCCGGCGACCAATCCCAGGACACCCCCACCTGGTACCAGTAGCCGCTGCTGGAAAGACCGTTGACAAGTGACGCGGGTCCGTCGCCGATGCCGGGGTCTGTCTGTTCCACTGCGGTGACGTTGTACTCGATTGACTTGAAGTTCTGGGTGAAGGTCAGGCCGATCTGTTCGTCGTAGTAGGCGGACCCGGGCGGGATGCCTGGCTGGAACCGCGCCGCCCCCGGGGCCATGCCGGGCGCGCTTGCCGCGCAGGAACAGACCTCCGTCGGGACGACCTTCACCTCCGGAGTCCTTGAAGGCAAGGCGTGCGCCGCGAATGGGGTGATGATGAAGACCAAGCACAGAATCATGACCGCCCCTGCGACGACGGGGATGCGACTTCCGGAAGCGGTCATCTTCGGCGAAACCGGTGTTCATCTATTAACGAGTTTTGGACCGGGGGTTCAGGGCTTCGATTCGGCCATCTCCCCCTTGGTGACGCTGCCGCGACGGGCGCCCCGAAAAGTACGCGTAGAACCCAGTACGTCGGGACCGAATGGCTTACATGGCGTGCGGCGAGCCGTGCCCTATCCCGATGTCCGCCAGCAGCGAGCTTACCGCCCACGAGGCGAATTACAATCTGATTGCGGCTGCCATCGCCACCGCTGCCGCCACGATGCTGACCCTGCTCACGACCTTGGGGACGGTCGACATCGTTTCGAGAAGCAGCCTGCTGAAAGGGCTTCTGGAGGCGGAGCTGCTCGTTATCGAGTTCTCTCTGATAGTGTCGGTCATAGCGCTCCTGCGAAGAGGTCAGGGTGACAAGAGGAGGCTGGTACTCGGCGCTGCGTTCCTGCTTATCTTCGGAACACTGCTGCTATGGCTCAGCGCCACCACCATCATCTTCGGCTAGCAGCCGTTAGGGGGCCGCCGGTTGTTGCGCGGGAGGGCGGGTCGGCTCTGTCTGTCCGGACGCGCCTTTTATCAGGAGGGAAGTGACCACGGCGAAGGCACCGAAGCTCGCCCCCACGACAAATGCGTACCTGAAGGCCGTGATGACTTCGCCGCTCGGAGCGGAGATCCCAAGGCCCTGGGTGACCAGCCCGATTACGGACACAGCCACGGCTAGGCCGACGGGACCCCCGACCTGTCTGGACGTGTTGATCAGACCCGATGCGATTCCTTCTTCACCGGGCTTTGCTCCGGCGAGCGCGGCGATGTTGGAAGCAGTCAGTGCGAGCGACCCTCCGACGCATGCCACGAGCAACGCTGGCAGTACTATTGTGAGGTAGCTCGAGTCCAACGAAATCCTGGTGAAGAGGAGCAACCCGGCCGAGAGAGCAACCATCGCCCCGACGAGGACAGACCTGGCCCCGAACCGCTTCACCAGCCTGGGGGCGCCGAAACCGCCTAGGAAGAAGTACACCAGGGCTCCCGGAAGCAGGGCGGCGGCCGCGGTGAGAGGAGGGTATGAGAGCAGCGCCTGCAGATACGTGGTCAACAGGAAGATCATGGAGACGTTCGCGGCAAATGTCAGGAGAGCCGTCGCGTTGGCGAAGAAGATCGTCCTTCGGCCTAGGAAATTCAACGGCATGAGCGGGGCGGCTGAACGATACTCTATTACGAGGAACGAGGCCAGCACAGCGGCGGCGAGGGCCAGGACTAGGTAGGTCCCATACGATGTGTCTCCGTTACCGATTTCGGTCAGCCCGTAGACGAGAAGCATGAGGCCGCCGGTCACAGTGGCCGCGCCGGGTATGTCCAAGTGCCCCCCGGCCTTCCGCGGTCCGCCCGCGTCGGGCAGGAACTTGACTGCGAGCAGCGACGCCAGGATTCCGATGGGAACGTTGACGAAGAAGATCCATCTCCAGCCCAAAGCCTCGGTCAGGACGCCGCCCAGTATGACACCGGCCGAGAAACCTGCAGAAGAGACGGCGGTGAAGATTCCCAGCGCCTGGTTCAACCTCCCCAAGGGCGCGAAGATCCTGACTATCAGGGCGAGGGCCGTCGCTGAGGCGAGCGCCGCCCCGATCCCCTGCACCACCCTCGCCGCTATCAGGACCAGCTCAGACGTTGCAAGGCCCCCGGCGAGAGAGGCGACGGAGAAGATCACGAGCCCCAGCATGAAGAACCTCTTGCGACCGTAGATGTCGGACGCGCGGCCGCTCAACATCAAGAAACCGGCGAAGGTCAGGCCATATGCGCTGACTATCCACGTCAGGTCCGCGAGCGACATGTGGAGGTCTCCGCGGATCGTGGGCAGCGCGATCTGGACGATGGAAAAATCGAGGATTACCACGAATTGTGCGGTAACCAGCAACCCCAGGATCAGGCCCAGACGCTGCGGGGGACGAGGATTCTCAATTTTCTTCGAGGACAATGTCAATTTTCACCGATCGAGGTCCAGGCCAAGTTGGTGTCTCCCATGACATTCGAGTTCAGCGGTTCCGGAGACAATACCGTGCGCGTCGTTATCGACAGGTATTTGAGGGGTTTGCTCGACTTGTCGCCATCTGGGATTTCTCCCGGTCCGTTGATTTGCCCGGCTCGACGTCTCCGGTGATGTGGGAGACCGTCTCAAGAAGCGCGATGACCTCGTCTTAAATAGGATATGTCGTTCCGTTGCCAAGATGATTAAGGACTGTAACGTCACCGTGATGGTCTCGGACATGAACCCGGCGGTCCAATTCTATGTGGAAGCGCTGGGCCTGAAGCTGAAGGCACGATACGGAGAGCATTTCGCCCAACTGGACGCGCCCGGGACGACCATTGCCCTGCACCCTGCAGGTCAAAACGTCCCCAAACGCGATGATTCGGGAAATCTTTCAATCGGCTTCGAGGTTGACGACATAGCCGCTGAGGTCGCAAGTCTGAAAGCGAAGGGGGTCATATTCCGGGGAGAAATAAGTAGCGATGGGCCGGTAAAGCTGGCCTTCTTCAGTGACCCCGATGGGAACCCCCTCTATCTTTCGCAGAAGAGTTGGAGGTAGGGCTTCCTCGGATCCAACGGTTCAGGCCCTTCGAACCGGGCAGGGGTCCTGGCTCTCTGCGTGGGAGTGAGGAAATCATATTGGCTCTCCCTTCAAATGGGCCGGGACCAGTCGGAGGTCTCTTCCTTCAACCACGAGCCTGCCTTCTCGCCTGAGCCCGTCCGCCGCGGCGTTGAACCATATTCCAACCCCTGCGCTTCCGATCATGCAGGAATCTGCCTCAGAATCGCCGACAGCTACTGTATCGCGCATCTCTACTCTATATCTCTCCGCTGCCTTGATGAGATGGTAGCGTTTGCAGACTGATTGAGTGCATGGACAACCTATCTTTTCCCAACCCATTGGCATGCTCAGCTCGCCTGTTATGACGCCTTCCCTCACTGCCAGAGTGTTGGCGAAGTGAAAGTCCATCTTCAGCTTTCTCGCCAGGATCCCCGTTGCGAGCGTGTAGCTGTCGCTTATGATACCGATGATGTATTTCTGTTCTCTCAACATTTCTATCGCTTCGGCTGCGCCATCCATGAGTTGCATTCCTTCGACCACTTCAGTGAATTCGCTGACGCGTAGCCCCTCGAGCAGCTTCGCGATTTCCCTTGACCTGACATATTTGGGGCTCCCGGCCGGCGAAATCTTCTCGAGCTCCGGCGAGAATCCAAGTCGTTGGGCCAGATTGTAGATCACTCTTCCGGCGAACAGCGTTCCATCCATGTCGAAGGCGATGAGCCTTGGAGTGGTCCTCCCTTCCTTAGCGGCTTTCATCAAACCAGGTCATTGTCCGGGACTCTCGCTTAAGAATCTCGGTGAACTTTTCGAGGTTGACCTCGATGGGAGGCTTGATCTTGACAGGCGTCGAGTATTCTATCCGTGGCTTTCCCGACTCGGTGCCTCCGATGTCGGCAGACAATATGCTCTCCCTGACGGCCTTTGGGCATATCGGCGACGTGTAGATCGCTCCAACGGATGACTGCAACATCTCTTCTATGTGCCCGTCTCCCTTCTCCTCGTGCAGATGCGGGTTCCGGGTCTCCACCTGAAAGATGTCGACGCCTGACGTCATCGGCTCAGGATGGACCGGAGGAGATATCCCTCCGAACTGCTCCAGTATGTTGATGATTTCAAATGGCTCGACGGCGAAACCGGTCGCGTAGTACAGAAGTTCAGCCAACCTTATGCTCATCGCGTGCTCTCCGGAGTTGCCCGTCTTGATCACATCGGTACCGAATCCCGTGAGGCCCTCCACGACGCGGTTCAGCCACTGATTGGAGACCTCTGACACCCTCCCCCACTTGGGAAATTGCAGCTTGTCTTCAGCCACCTTGGGCTTGTTTACCCAAGAAACCCTCACCATAGAATAGGGGGATTCCGACATGAGGAAGCCGGCCCCGTAGATCTCGACGTATTCGTGGACCGCTCCGGGTACGTAATTGTCCGAATCTATGAAGCCGACGAACTCCTTCCCCATCATCTTGGCAAGCAATATCCCCGTGAACATCCCCTCTGCCTTCCCGTTCCTGACCGACCCGCTCTCGTCGAGAATCGAGCTGAACCCTGTGTCTCTGAAGGCGGCGGACAGTCCGGGATCCTGTTGGTGTATGAGGAGGATGTCGTCTTGGACGAAGTGGTTGAACTCCCTTATGATCTGCTTCTCCGTCTCGAACCTGTCCACGGGGGTCCTGGCGCTGTTGGAGATGACGATCACGCTGCAGTCGTGCGGGATTCCGCTCAGGACTCCCTCAAGGAGCCGTGACTTCTCATCCTTGACCGGGACCACTATCGCCATCCTTCTGTTGACGAGGTCGATATCGTCTCGGGATATGGTAGCTACGGCCTCCCTGGCCTTTGTGTCGAACCTACTAGAGCCGGAGTCCAGCTCGTAGACCTTTTGGATGTCGTGTAATCTGACAGACCCTATGTGCTCGGTTCGTTTCGGCAGCTCGAGTATCATTAGGGAATTTTCTTGGTGTCGCTCTCAGCTATTTAGTGCTTCCCAGGCGAACTGCCGAAAAGCTGGTAAACGCGTTAGTGCGTGACGGGGTCTAGCATTACGTGTCTTTCAGTCATCCGCGCTCTTCAGTTTCTCAGAGAGCCTCTGAGCCAGGATGGCATTTTCCCCCGTTTCGTCGTGCCGAAGGTAGACGTAGCTTTCCTTTGAGCCCTTCGCGGTCTCACTGATTTTCTCAGCCCACTGATCGATGACCTTGGGATTGTAGAACTCCTTTCTCAGCCTAAAGTAGGCTATCCCTCCAGTAACCTTGAAGGTTGGTCCGAGTTCTTCGGTCTCTGCGATGCAGAAGCCCGCTCCGTTTCTTTCCAGCAATCGATACGTGGAGTCCTCGAGCCACGATTCATGCCTGAACTCGAATACCCGATCCTTGATGCCCGTGGTCCCGGACAGGAATTCGCCCAGCAGCTCGTGGTCCACTTTGGAGAAAGGAGGCAGCTGGAACAAGATCGGACCCCGTCTCTGGCCCAACCCGTCGAGAACCTTCGAAAATCGGTCAGCCGCCTCCACGGACCCTTTCCCGAGCTTCAGAACGTGGGTGATCTGCTTGGGTGCTTTGAAGGAAAACTTGAAGCTCTCACTGGTCCTCTCAGACCAGCTCTTGACCATCGAGGCCCTGGGTGGTGCGTAGAAGGAACTGTTGATCTCCACGCTCCTCAGATGTTGAGAGTAATATGCGAGAAACTCCTCGCCCTTCAAGTCTTTTGGATAGAATTTTCCCTTCCAGCCGGGGTAGCTGAAGCCGGAGACACCTACATTGAACTCCTTCGTCATGTTTTCTCCCACGTTCCATTATCAACCTACACGAAAAGGCTTTCTTTTGCGGGCCGGCCGCCCGAACTCTGCTGAGCTCGTGGGTTTCAGGATAGTTCGCTAGTTGCTTATTTGGCAGGATGCTTATTTGCGACTTTCAGTCATTTCCGGCGTGGACGAGATAGTCGAATTCAAGTCAGCCGCTGAGTGGGAGGAATGGCTGACCGAGAACCACTCGTCTTCCAAGGGGGTGTGGATTCGCCTCTTCAAGAAAGGCTCAGGGGTCGCATCCGTGACCAACCCCGAGGCACTGGATGCGGCGCTGTGTTATGGGTGGATCACGGGTCAGATTCGTCCATACGACGGGACTTCATGGCTGGGCAGGTTCGTTCCGCGCAGACCCAAGAGCATCTGGTCGAAGATAAACGTGAGCCACGTGGAGAGACTCACCAAGGAGGGAAGGATGAAACCCGCCGGTCTAAAGCAGGTGGATGAGGCGAAGCGAGACGGGCGGTGGGCGCGAGCCTACAGCCCTCCGAGTAAGGCCGAGGTGCCGGCGGATTTTACTGCGGCGCTCAAGAAGAACAAGGCGGCGCTGGCCTTCTTCAGGACTCTCAATAGGGCCAACGTCTACGCGGTGGTGTTCAGGCTCGAGAACGCCAAGAGCGAACAGGCGAGAAAGGCGAAGATAGACCAAATGGTCAAGATGTTCGAGAGAGGAGAGAGATTCCACTGACCGATTTTACCCGCCCGCCCCCTGTGGCTGTGACGGAATCCACGGTTTCGCACCGAAGACCTTGTCGGACGGGTCGTCTGACCCGTGCACCTACTCTTCCTTCGTCCCCGTCGTTGTCGACACGCTCGGACGGACCGACTTCGATTCGCTCAGCCATCTGTTGCCTTTGAGGACCAGAACGGGGCAGGTCGCGTCCTCTACGATGCTCGGAGAGAACACCCTGAGAAGCCTTTGGGCCGCTCCCGACTGCCAATGAGGAAGAATCACAAGGTCGCACTTCTCCTCCTCGATAATCTCCCGAATTATGTGGGAGCCTGCGCTTGTGACGACCCGCGAGCTCGCCGCTACTCCGTGGGCTACCATGATCTCAACCATCCTGTCTAGTGTCTTTCTCGCGTTCTCCTCGACCACGCCCAGGGCCGCCGCGACCTGCGACTGCCCGACCATACCTTCGCTCTGAGGCATGATGAGGGGTAGCTTTGCCAAATAGACGAGGACGATAGAGGCATCAAAGAAGGCTGCCAAGTCGGAGGCCAAGCCCACGACCTCTTCTGCGGTGGCTTCGTCGTCACCGATCATGACGATTATCTTGTTGACTACGTCCCGAAGGTCCCGGGGCATGATGGTGTGAAGAACGAACCCCGTCTATTTATGGGCTATCGTCACAATCCTCGCCGACGCACTCGGCATGAATCTGTCTTCCCAAATCACGAAACCCCGCCCCGTTCAGAGAAGAGGAAGGAGCCTGTCCCTGATGTTTTCCAAGGGCCAGAGGAGCCTGTCGCCGATTATCATCGGTATCAGATAATCTACTCCCGCATCGGCGTAGGCTCTGAGCTCTTGCGCGCACCGCTCTGGCGTTCCAATGATGCAGCGCTTGTCTCTCAGCTTGCTCAAGTAGTGACGAGACAGCATGCCGACTCTGCTTGCTTCCTTCTCGACTATGTTCTCGATTTCAGACTCAGTCCCCACGAGCAGGGTCGGCTGCGCTGAGTAAGTGACCCCGCTTCTTTCGCGCTTCATATCCTTTCGAGTTACCTCAGCGCTCTCTATGATTTGTCCGCACAGTGCCGGATTTGCGGTCGCGTTCAGACCATCGGCTAGCTCTACGGACATCCTCGGAAGGGTCCTCGTCCCAGTCGATATACCGACCCAGATTGGGAGATTCCTCTGTACCGGCTTGGGATTGCAAGAAGCACCGAGGATGCTGAAATGCCTTCCAGCGAAAGAGGGACTGGTCTCGGTCCACATGAGCCTGAGGATCTTCAATGCCTCCCTCAGCTGCCCCAACCTATCCGGAACGGAGGGGAACTTGTATCCATATGCGTTGTACTCAGCCTCGTTCCAGCCGGCGCCGATTCCCATTATGAAGCGGCCCCTAGAGATTGAGTCAATTGTCGCGCCGACCTTGGCGAGGTAGGCCGGATTACGATAGCTCACACAGGTGACCATCACGCCGAGCCGTAGGCGCTTGGTGTCCCTGGCGAGCGCTGCCAGGGTCGTGTAGGCTTCCAGACACGGGTCGGAAGTACTGTCGGTAAACGAGACGGCAAGGAGGTGGTCGTGCAGCCATGCAGAATCGAACCCCAGTTCCTCGGATTTTGACCAGACTGACGATAATTCTTCGTACGTGTACGCGCTTTGGCTCTGGCCGGTCTTAATGCCGAATCTCATAGGATGAAGAAGGGGCCATCGACCCATTCCTAATAAGAGAACTCTTACACTGAGACTCGAATGAAAAAACGGGCCCGGCGCGAGGTGGGTTCCCTCTCCGGCGCTGCTACTTTTCGACCCTTTTCAGGGATGCGGAGTTTATGCAGTATCTGAGTCCGGTTGGCGCCGGGCCGTCTTTGAAGACGTGGCCAAGATGCGAGCCGCAATTCGCGCACTGGGCCTCCGTCCTGCGCATGAAGAAGCTACCGTCCGACTCCTCCTTCACGCCCTCTTTCTTGATGGGTTCCCAGAAGCTCGGCCAGCCCGTCCCGGAGTCGAATTTGGTATGCGAGTCGAAGAGAGGGTTCCCGCAGACCACGCACTGATAGACCCCCGCTTCGTGGCTGTCCCAATACTCTCCTGTGAACGGCATCTCGGTCCCTTTGTTTACGCAGACGTTGTATTGCTTAGGCGTCAGGCGGAGCTTGAGCTTTGCCTTCTCTTCCTTTAGCATGTCGGAAAAAGGCTCTTTGGAATCGTATAAGGCTTGGCCAAAATGTCTCCCAAGTTGGGACTGGGGGCCGCACGCATATGCCCACCAACGTCGGCCAAGACGAGAAGGGGCCGGATGGCCCCCCGGTTTGGGTGAACAAGACAGAATGATATTTATCGGCGTCTGAATCGCACGAAGCAGTTGCCTGGGTTTTTCAGCAAGCAGAGGAATAATTTTTTGACGACGCGTGCAAATCGCTTGACAATATCAGCAATCGCTCTCATGACGCTGATACTCTTCTCCGGGGCAATGCAGACACCAACAGTGTCGGGCGCCCCGTCGTCGCCAAGGCCTACACATCCTTCGCCTTCGCAGTACCCGATTAATCCGTCGAACACCCCCACGGCCGTAGGATGTTTCAGGTATGTCGCGTCTCAATCTTCTTGGGTGCAGAAGCAATGCACTCCCCCTAGCATCGCGTCGACCATACCGCATCCCACGGAGGGAGGGACGTCTGTAGTGACGGGAGAAGGCTCCAAGAAGGACATCAACTACGGCTACGTCGACGTCTTCCCGTACGTCCCCTACGGGGACAGCGATTCGGGACAGGGATCGGGTGCTTACAGCATCCAGGCCAACACCAACGGCTTCTCCGTCAGCGGGAACAACTATGCGGTCCAGTTCACACTGCAAAACGACCCAAGCTCAGGCAACGACTATCTGTGCATCTGGACCAACGATGTCACGACGCAGAGCTACAACAACGACTGCCAAAACCTCCCGCTGATATCCCTCTCGAGCATAAGCAGTGGCTACATGAATGGCTGGGCATATGGAGGCCTCGTGGGCGTCCAGTTCTGTCTGAACACCCGGACAGATTGCTGGTACAACAGCGAGTCTGACAGCCTAGGTCTGGCGAGCAACTGGAAGAGTGTGACGGGGACGACCCTGGGGTACGGTAGCTCTTCTAAGCTTACCATCTTTAAGGGGACTTCAACCCCGGACGTCAACGTACTGACCGGCGTCTACAAGCCTGGCAACCCGTTCGTCGCAGGGGAGATAGGGGCGAGCACCGGAGAAAGTAACAACCTGTCCTACCACTATAACACGAAACCGACGTGCTCCGGCGGGTGGTGCACGATGTGGACGTATTCGTACTAAGCCCAAATCTCGTTGAGCTTTGTACTCTTTCTGAGCCGCTAATGGATAAGTCCGATACGAATATTCATTCCCTAGAGAATATTACTTTCAGGCATTATTATATAACGGTCGTTGTCGATTTTCCCCATGACGCAGACCGACCAACTACTGAAGAACAATGCTGCGCACGCTAAGAGCTTCAAGAAAGGGAACCTTGCGCTCCCGCCAAGCAAGAAGCTTGCCGTCCTTGCATGCATGGACGCCAGACTCGATGTGCACAAGATTCTCGGCCTCGAAGAAGGAGAAGCACACGTGATCAGAAACGCTGGAGGAGTCGCCACCGACGACGCGATTCGCTCGCTCCTGATATCTCAGCGCCTCTTGGGGACGGAGGAGATAGTCCTCATCCACCATACGGACTGCGGCATGGTCACATTCTCTGACGACGACGTGAAGAAGAAGATCCAGGCAGAGACGGGGATCAGACCGTCGTTCGCCTTGGAGGCCTTTCCCGACGTTGAGGGTGATGTCCTTCAGAGCATAGCCAGGATCAAAGCGAGCCCCTTCATCAGCCGAAAAGACCACATCCGGGGCTTCGTGTACGATGTGAAGACCGGGCGACTGCGCGAAGTGGCCGGCTAGGCCGCAGGCTTTACCAGCGCAAGGACGGGTCTGCCGCTGCCTTGGGCAAGGCCTGTAATCCCGCCCATGAGGCTCTGGCTCTTGATCCCCTTCTCGGAGAGCAGCTGGGCCACCCGCAGCGAGGTGTTTCCTGACATGCAGACGAGCAGGACCCTGCCCGGCCGGTTGTCGACTATTTGCATCAGTCCTGTAGGAACCTGCCGACTCGTCACAGCCCGTGCCACGTCAGTTGGACTAGCGACCTCGAGCGCCGCACTGTTCTTCCCGCCGCCTAGCGCCGATACTACGAGCTTCGCCCCTTCGTCGTTGGGCGCATAGCCCGGGTGGGTCCAGACCACCGCTCCATACTCGCCCAGATGGGCCTTGGCCTGCTCGAGGGTGACTTCGAGCTTGCCTTCGATGCTCTCCTCGCCATCAGGTCCCAACGTTCGCTCGTACTTCTCGACTCCGTCTGCCAGGACCACCAGGTAGTTACCCCGGACGCCGAAGTTGATCATCTGGATGACGGCGTAGAGCGCTAGGGCGCTACTCTCGCCGATGTTTAGCCCCTTCTTCTTGGCCAGGTACACGAGCAGCCTCTTGGCCTGCTCGAAGTCGACGTCGTGTTGACCCGCGTACGCGTCAGGCTGGTAGAATGCCAGCCCCTCGGCCTTGGCCCTGGTCCTTATGCCCGCCACGTCCTGTCCCTCCCGGGGAAAGACTACGTGGACACCCTTCTTGCCATATCTCTTCTGCATGAATCTGCTGAGCCCCGTGGACGTCCCGCCGGTCCCGAACGCGCACATAACGTTGAAGTCAGAGAGGGATCGCCCGAGCGCGTGCAACTGCTGCTCCATCTCCGGGCCGGTGACGCTCTCGTGCGCCATGGGGTTGAGCTCGTTCTCGTACTGCGCAGGACAGAACCCTCCGTATGCTTCAGCGAGCGCCTTGGCGAGGTTGATGACGTTCTGCCTCGCAAGGAGCTCCTCGACCTTAGACCTTGAATCGTCGAACGGCTTGAGTTCCAGTCCAATCTCCTGTAACCTCTCGCGCATGTTGGAGGCGACTATCTTCGCCACGAGCAGGTTAGGGTCCATCTGCACACCCGGCGCCGGGCAGATGTCGACGTCGAGGTCGACCGTCTTCACGCCGCTCCTTTCCAGCTCCTCCAGCACGCCCTCCTGTAGCTTCCTGGAGACGAGCGCAACCACCTTCAGGCCCAACTTCGAAAGCTGTCCGAGGGCTATGCCGAAGTTCCCCGAGGTGGCCTCGAAGACTACCTGCCCTCTTCTGAGCCTGCCCGAGACCATCGCGTCCCGCACTATCTGCACTGCTGGCCTCGTCTTCACCGAACCTCCGGGCAGCCCGGCCTCGAGCTTCCCGAAGACCACTAACCCCTCGTCCGAGAAGTCGAGCCCGTAGACCTCCTTCGCGCCGTCCTTGAGCAACTGCGTAAGGTCGACCAGCGGAGAGCCGTTTACCACTCTCCCGCCCTGTTCATGAGGGACCTTGCTCCAGATCTCCCTGTCGAAGGCTTCGAGCAGGTCGCCCTCCAAGGAAGAGGTAGGGGTAGAATCTTGCAATATTTTCATGCGCATCGTCTCCTCGCTTGGATTTAAGGGAGACGGACGGGAAAGATGTTAATTCGACAGTTGATTGTGGGGCGGTTACGCGAAGTTTCTCCGCTGCTTCAATCCCTGATTGAAATCGACGGCGCTGGATGCGACCACCTTGGCGACCGCGCTCAGGCTTGCGTTCTGGCTCGCTATCACTTCGGCGGCCGGGAGCTTGTCGGTGTCGTAGGTGCTGTGCCCGTCGCTCACCAGCGTCACATCGTAATCGAGTGCCGAAGCCCGGCGGCAGGTGGCGTCCACGCCGTCCTGGGACTGCATACCGACGAGAACAAGGCGCTTGATTCCGCGTCGCGTGAGTTCCTTCTGTAGCGGGGTCAGATGGAACGCGTCGGAGGTCGACTTCTGGAGTACCAGATCGCCCGCCTGGGGCGCCAGGCTGGGATGGATCTGCCATCCAGCGCTCCCCAACTGGTCGGCGTCGCCCTTTCCGCCGTTGTTCTGCACAAAGACCACGAGGGCGCCAGCGGCCCGTGCCCGCGTTATCAGCCAGCCGAGGGTCTTGAGAACAGTATCGCCATCATGGACCGTGGACCCAGTGGCGAACTTGTTCACCTGCGCGCCGATGACGAGCAGGGCTGTTTCGTTGCTCACTGTGCGTCCTCCTCCGTCGATTCCGTCCGTCCTTGCGTATGTCCCGCTTCGAAATATTTCATCTTCATCTTCGATTCCTCGTCTAGGAAAAATGTCCCTGCGGAGATGGTCTTCCGAAATTCCATAAGGATAGGACCTCCCGCCGGCGACGAATCTACCCGCCGAAGAGTGGGCTTATTACTCTTTGCCGATAAACTCTGCTGGGTTCCGAGACTCTGGCTGAGTCCTACTCCATCATTGCGATTCGTGCGCCTGACCGGTTGGCTCGTTCGTTCGTCCGCAAGAATTTTATCTGAACGTCGCTGAGCCGAGAAAGACCAGTTTTGGCGGACAGTGAGAGGAGGCTCGCAGCGATCATGTTCACGGACATCGTGGGATATACCCACCTCTCACAGACCGACGAATCCCTCGCGCTGGAGCTGCTGCAAGAGCACCAGCGTCTTCTCCGTCCCACTTTCGCTGCCCACGGGGGAACAGAGGTGAAGACTATGGGAGACGCCTTCTTGGTTGAGTTCAAGAGCGCGCTCCAGGCCGTAATCTGCGCCGTCGAGATGCAGAAGAAGATGGCCGAACGTAACGCAGATGCCGCTCCGTCACGCAGGCTCGAGCTGAGGATAGGGATCCACGTCGGCGACGTGGTGCACGGGCCGGATGACATATTCGGCGACGCCGTCAACGTGGCATCGAGGGTCGAGCCGCTCGCCGAGCCCGGAGGCATCTGCATATCGCAACAGGTCTTCGACCAAATAAGGAACAAGACCGCGCTCGAGATAGACAAGGTGGGAGACGTGAAGCTGAAGAATGTCGACCTTCCTCTGGGCGTCTACAAGGTCAAGATGACGGGGAATAGGAGGTCGACTGAGGAAAGGTCGGCGCCGAGGGAACGGCTGGCGGTCCTCCCATTCGTCAACATCAGCCCCGACCCGAACGACGAATACTTTGCCGACGGACTCACCGAGGAGCTCATAGCAAAGCTCTCCGAGGTCAAGGGCCTGAAGGTCATCGCAAGGACGTCTGTCATGAGCTACAAGCGGAAGGAGAAGATGGTCTCTGAGATTGCGGCAGAATTGGGAGTCGGTTCTGTGATCGAGGGGAGCGTCAGGAAGGCGGGCAACAGGATCAGGATCTCGGTCCAGCTGATTGACCCACGCACCGAAGAGCACCTGTGGTCCTCGAACTATGACAGCAAACTGGACGACATCTTTGCCATACAGAGCGACGTGGCTTCCAAGGTCGCGGCGTCGCTTTCGGCTGGGTTCTTCTCCAATGAGACGGGAAAGGACACCAAAGACGTCGAGGCGTACACTCTGTACCTCAGGGCGATGCAGCTTTCCTACGACACCAGCGAGGCCAGCGCGAGGGAAACTCTGACCCTTCTTCAAAGAGCGATCTCAAAGGACCCCAAATTCGCCCGCGCATATGCCGGGCTCGCTGACGGATGGGGGTTGATGGGGGTGACGGGATACGAGGACTTCACGGCGGCGGCTAAGAAGAGCGAGGCCGCGGCGCTAAAGGCTGTAGAGCTGGACCCGGGGCTCGCTGAGGCACATGCGGCCATGGCTGGCGCCCACTTCATGTTCGACCGGTTCGACGCGGCGCTCGTCGAGGCCGAGGCTGCAATCCGAATCAACCCGAACCTGTCCGAGGCGTACATGTCCCTCGGGGTCCTTGATAGCGTCATGCGCACCGCCGGCCAGGCCCTGCTCATGTTCAGGAGGGGCTACGAGCTCGACCCTCTGTCCTTCGGCACAGGCGAATTCTTGGCAAACGCCGCGACGTGGGCTGGCGATGACGAACTAGCCCTTGACGTGCTAGCCAGAATGAGGGAGTTCAATCCGAAGGACCCGAAAGTCTACCTCTCCACCGCGGACTATTACATGGAGAGGAAGCAATTCGAGGAAGCTCAGAAGATGGTCGATACGGCCCGCGACGTCAACCCCAGCGAGCCCATGGTCGCTGTTTCGCAGGGTCTGCTGTTTGCTCTTGCCGGAAAGAGGAGACAGGCCGAAGACTCGCTGAAGGAGGTGGCCGCCACCGGGAACGAGTCTTCCATATCCCGCGGCGAGCTGTTCATTCAAGCCGCGCTGGGTAACCTCGACGAGGCATTCAGGGCCCTGATGCGGGAGGCGGAGACGCATTCCTGGCCATTCTCCATAAGAATCGACCCTCTCTACGCCGAGATGCGAAAGGACCCTCGCTTTCAGGAGTTTTGCGCCAAAGTAGGCATCCCGGCCTAGGACTCGCTCTTGACTGGAGACATCCGGTGATTGTCTCGACGGAAGATATGTCTTGATCACTCGCGCCTGGAAAGTTCATGTAATGCCTTCGCATCTCGATTCGTCCTATGGTGAAGGAGTTTGACGTCGGCCTGTCGTCTGGCCGGATGCTCGAGGTCTCTGAAGCGGGAGACCCGCGTGGATTACCCGTTTTCGTCCTGTACGGCACCCCAAGCTCAAGGCTCTTCTATCCTCCACACGTCGCCGATGCAGAGCGCCGTCACGTTCGGCTAATCAGTTACAACCGACCCGGATACGGAAATTCCACCCCTGTCCCGGGGCGAAGGATGGTTGACGATGCCGCCGACGTGGCGGCCATCGCGGACAGCTTGGGGCTGGATAAGGTCGCGGTATGGGGTCACTCTGGCGGAGGAGCTCCCGCCCTGGCGTGCGCCGCCGCCCTCCCCAAGCGAGTCGTAGCCGCCGCCAGCCTGGCGGGGTGCGCACCATATCCCGCCGAGGGCATCGATTGGTTCGCCGGGATGGGCGAGCTCAACGTCGAAGATTTCAAGCTGATGCTGGCCAACGAGGCTGAATGGGAACTGAAGAGCCAACAGGACGCTGATTCGATGCTGAAGGCCACTCCTCTTGAGCTCGCCCAGATCTTCGCAACCCTGCTGTCTGAAGAGGACAGAATGGCGCTCTCCTCAGATGAACTGGCGTCGTGGATGCACGACACGATGCATGAAGCCTACAAGACCGGAATACGGGGGGCGTGCGATGATAGCCTCGCCATCCCCAAATGGGACTTCGACCCCGTTTCGATTAGGATTCCTGTCCAAGTCTGGCACGGTGAACACGACAAGTTCGTACCCTTCTCGCATGGGCAGTGGTTTGCTTCCCGCATCCCCCGAGCCGAGGCTCACCTGGAGAAGAACGAAGGGCACCTTGGCCTCTTCGTTGACAGAATCCCTGACGTTCATGCTTGGTTAGCTGCAAAGTTCTGAAGCGGGAGGGGTCTCCGATATGGGTGCGTGGATATATTCGCGTCCACCGGCTTCCAGATAACCAATCCTCGTTGATGAGCTTTATGGGGCGCGGTTGTTGCGCAGCGCTTCATCTATGTCGTTCAACGCGAGGACTTCGTCGCCGAAGGTTTCCTGACTTCTCCCCCAGGCGATTATCGCTCGCCGAACTACGGTCCCCCTGAGCTTTAGGAGGATTTCGAAGAGTTCTTACTGTGCTTCCTCGTCGCTCTTCTCGGCCAATTGTCCAACACCTTGTCTGCTCTTGAAGCGATGTAGGCGTCCCACTTCGCCGGGTCGCGTCTGAGCTCCCGTATTTTCCTGAGTATCTCCTCGTCCGATTCTCCCATTCGAATCCCAACGGAATATCCAGCCGGATAATATA
>JAPCJR010000027.1 GCA_027886865.1 Nitrososphaerota archaeon | reverse complement strand
TCCTCCCCGTGTCGTAGTCGCCGATCCTGGCTTCGCCGCTCGTCTTCGAGATGAGACAGCAGAGCATCCTTACGGTCGTCGTCTTCCCCGCCCCGTTGGGCCCCAAGAAACCGAAAACCTCCCCAGCTTCGACTTTGAGGGTCAGGTTGTCGACGGCTGTGATGCCACCGAACCTCTTCGTGAGACCTTTAGTTTCAATCATCCGGCGGCATCACTGATGGCAAGTGCCCTGCTCTATTTGCTCGCGCTTGAGCTCTGTACAGGCTTGCCATCCACGAGCACGGTAAGTTTTCTCCCAAAGGCCCAGCGCGTCATTCCGAAGTCGACTTCGACTTTGTGGACCTCTGAACTCCCGACATCGAACGCGAACTTCTTCGCACCAGGCGAGAAGAGGGATTCGTCAATGACCTTCTGGCCATCCACATCGATACGGATTGTCTTCATAATCCGGTCGGTATCGACTGTGAGCGAGTGCTTCTCCCTCTCACCCACCTCGAATGTGGATTTTCCCATAGGCTTCGAAGGGGTCGCGGGAAATATAAGAGGTTTGGCCCGTAAAAATTTTTGACGGGTAGAACCCCATTTATGCGGGCACGCTGCAAAGGCCCTCAGGAATCTCGAGGAAAGCTGGTCATTCGATGTCTTCGGTCTGTCGTAGCAATTCTGTATCACCACCTCGGGGTCGTCGGGCCTTCGCTTCCTCGACTCTGGAGGTCATTTTACTTGAACACAGCGCCTCCAATTGAAGGTAGTGTTGTCAGAACACATGATTCTCTGCGGAGCACAGGAGGTGAGATAAATCCGCGGTAGAGAAGACGGTAGCCGCGCAGCACCCGAAGACAGATTTAGCGCCCCCGGTGATGATGAGCTACAGGGATTGCCTGAAGAGATCGCCGGTTCTCCGCTTGAAATCAGAGAGGTTGCTGAGCGGGCGCTAGTGCTTCAGAGATACCTCCTCAGGAGGGCTTGGGGAGTACTCTACGCGACTTGGTCAGTAGCCATATTTCTGACGAATTTTGGCGGGCCATTCGAAGCGCTTCTTGGCCTCTCAGTGCTCGAGCGCATCGCAGTGAGCACGCTGGCTAGTGGCGCTGCCCTGACCATCACTCTCCGTGCCTTCAGGCGCGTACGGGACACAGCCGAGATCCGCAGGCTCGTGACTGATGGAAAATGGAGGAGAGTTCTCGGGTACCGAGTGCTCTTGCCCCTCTGGGTCGCAGTTTACGTGACCCTGTTTTTCTTGATACTCTTGTTCAGGGTGCAGGAAGACCCCTTCGTTCTTGCCCTCTTCGTTCATGTAGCCTACGCTGTGTTCTGGGCGTTCATGTATTACGCTCTCGGGCTTTCTTTCGAGAGGAAGATGCCCGCCGAAGGCATAGCTGTTCTGTCTTCGTTCGGGGTGGCCACGGCCGGTTCCATCTTGAATGATCTCTCCCTCAGAATCTCCGGTGTCTATGCCCTGCTCTGGGGAGCTACAATCTTTGTTTGGGTCGTTTCGGCTGTCTACGCCCGAAGACAGCCGGTCCCGAAGCATGAGGTGGATCTCGCCGCTTGAGCGATAGCGCGGAGAAACCCAACAAGCCAGCCTCCTCACCTGCCGACAGCATTCAATCCCTAAGCGAGCAGCTGAGCAACTCGACCCTCAAGTCGTCCAGCAGGATACTGATTCTGATCCTCCTCGCCATGAACAAGAAAGCGACCGCCGCGGAGTTACGCGCGCTAACGGGCTTGGCCAGGGGGAGCCTGCAGAACCATTTGGAGAAACTCGAGTCGAGTGGGTATGTAAGGACAAAGAATGTCAGGTCGTTCGGTGGATGGCGCCAAACCGTCGAGATAACCGAAAAGGGCCTTGATAACTGTCGGGCCCTGCTACAGAAGATTCAGAGCTTAGACGTCTGAACTCCGTCGGGTGCCTCGCCTCCTGAGTCTTCCAATCGCCTCTCGAAACGCCTAGAAACCCAAATCAGCAGAAGCGGAATGATCCAAATGTAATATCTGATAGGCCCACCCGTCCCACCTTCTAGGGTGAAGAAAATGGGTAGCGCAGATACGACGAAAATCAGACCACACGCGACTTGGCTGACGCCCTCGAGCCTATACCTACGAATCAATTCCTTTGGGATTAGCTTTCGCTCATCGCTTGCGAGGGTCAGCGTGAAGCCGCCTAGGATCCCGAAGAGCGCAGCAAGGTCCAGCGCATAGAGAGTGGAGCTGGCGTCTGCATAAGCCCTGGGGTCGGTCACAGCAGCGGGCGTGTTCCTGACTATGTTGAACAGGAACGGTTCTACCGAGACGCAGAGCAAGAGCAAGATGTTCAGGTTTAACACTCGCCGAGACTCTAGGGGGAATACCGACATGATGCGGGTGTAGCGGAGCCACAGTGTGATGAGGAGCAGGAAGCTGAACCCGAACGTCTCCAGGTCGGTGTATATCGCTTGGACGTTGGTTGGAGGGCTGCTTACGAGCGATATCGCCCCGACCGAGAGTGCGAGCCCGAAAATCAGGTCGGCTAGTGACTCGATCCGAGGCCTCGGTTTCTGTGGCGCATGCTCGAGTTCGGTCAGGATATCGTCCGACCCTGCGGACAAGGTCGGCGCTTAAATGCGTTAGGAGCAGTGATAGTCTGCGCGACTGACGAAGGTTGTTCGGTCTCTTATTTTGAAATCGTGTCCAAGGCTTGGAGGACGTCCTCGACAACATCCTCCGTGTCCTCGCACCCGGCGCTGAACCGTATGAAGCCTGGCGAGATTGCGTCTCCTCCCCAGCGCGCCCTCCTCTCCGCCATTGAATGGATCCCGCCGAAGCTCGTAGCCGTCACTATGATCTTGCAAGCCTTCAAGAATTCCTCTGCCTGTTGCTGGCCCTCCAGAGTGAAACTCACTATCGGTCCATAATGCATCATCTGCTTGGATGCCACCTCGTGGGACGGGTCTGCCCGAAGGCCGGGATACCTCACTGAACTTACTTCGGGCCGCGCGGAGATCGACTTTGCGACCTCTAGGGCGGTGCCGCACTGTCTTTCCAATCTCAGTTCCAGCGTCGCTAGCGACCTGTGCGCCAGCCACACCTCCATAGGGCCGGGAACCGCGCCCTGCTGTGTCCTAAAGGCAAGCAGCTTGTCCGCCCATTCCTGCTCTCGGGCCGATACATGACCTAGGGTGAGGTCGCTGTGCCCAGTGAGCCCCTTGGTATCGCTTGAGATTGATAGGTCTGCACCCAACTCGATGGGCCGCTGCCCGAGAGGTGTGGCGGTTGTGTTGTCCACAGCGACCAAGACTCCCTTGCCGTGCGCCTGCCGTACGAGTTCCGCGATGTCGCAGACCTCGAGTCCGGGGTTGGTCGGAGTCTCCAGCCAGAGAAGCGTCGCCCCGTCGAGCATCGCTCCTTGTGCGCCGCCCGCTGTCTGCGCCTTCCTGACTTGAATCCCGCGCTCTGCAAAATATCCTTCGGCTAATTTCCGGGCGCCGTAGTATCCATCCGAGGGCATTACGACGACGTTGCCCGTT
This sequence comes from Nitrososphaerota archaeon, assembly GCA_027886865.1. The sequence goes on along the minus strand of JAPCJR010000027.1, from coordinate 11,197 downwards.
CGTCCCGGGTTCAATGTGACGGCGAGCACCGCAGTTATCGCAGCCATCCCTGAAGAGAACGCGATCGTCGGTCCTCCCTCGAGCTCGGTTAGCGCTCGTTCATAGTTTGTCCACGTCGGATTGTGGTAGCGACCGTACGTGTATGCCGAGGTCCCCACCTCCCCGCTGAATGCGTAGGTCCCTGCGAAGGTAGGCCCAGGCAGGAATGGCTCCCCCTGAGCGGTCGGTGGCAGGCCTGCCCTGACTGCGCGCGTCCCGTCTCTCATGTTGGTCCGTTAGGGAGGTCTGAATTTATCTCTTGGCGACCTGGTTCCTTTTGGACCTCACCGGTCTGATTGGATCTTTTCAGACGGTCAGTAGCTTGCCGGCAGCCGAAGTGGGAATGCCAGAGTTGCACGCCGATATCAGCGATGCGAATGATGGCGACAATCGCAACGTCAGGTTTCAGTCATTTTCCTTACCCTCGATTCAATGTCATCCCTGATCATCCGCACCTGCTCGATGGACTTTCCCTTCGGGTCTTGGAGGTCCCAGTCGATGAGCTTCTTCTGCATCTTAGCCAGCATCGGGCGAGGGCACACCGATTCGACCGAACATCCCATCGTCACGACCAACTCCGCTTTATCTATCATGTCGTTGGTGAGCATCTTCGGCGAATTGCGGGACAAATCCAATCCCTTCTCCCTCATCGCCTCCACGACGACCGGGTTCACCCTTTGAGACGGGATCGTCCCTGCGCTCGAGGCTTCGAGACCGTATTTCCTGGCGAAGGCTTCGGCCATCTGGCTCCTGCCCGCATTCTCAACACACACAAACAATATCGATGTTTTTGACATTATCCCCACCAGCGTCAATCCGCGTCCTGAACGACCTGAACACGACTCCGGCCAGCACCGCTCCCAGCGTCGGGCCTATCCAGTAGATGATCTGGTTCGAGTAATAGCCCGAGAAGATCGACGGACCCAGACTTCTAGCCGGGTTGAATGAAGCACCGGTTATGGGGCCAATGAGCAGGATAAGAAGGAAGAGCGTTGAACCGACGAGCGCAGCCTGCTTCAAGCGACCAGATACGAACATCGATGCCGACAGTGCCGAGAAAGCGAGGACGAATGTGCCAAGTACCTCTAGGGCGAACCCTTCGAGCTGGGTCGCGCTTGCGACCAACTCAGTCGAACCTAGCGCTACCCCGCCTCCGCCCATGGCCCCGAAGACCAATCGAAGCGTGAATCCAGCAAGAAGACCGCCGACGAGCTGGAACGTGAGGTATGGGATGAAGAGATTGCGCTTGAAGAGGCCCGATACCGTATTTGCGATAGTAACCGCCGGGTTGATGTGTGCGCCCGACCTCCCCCCAAGTAAGAGGATGACGGAGGCCACGGTGGAGCCGAATGTCAGAGCAACGGCGAAGAGCGCCTCGGTCGGCGACAGAAACGGAAGCAGTGAAGCCACCACTATCGAACCGGGTCCCAGGAGGACGAGCAAGTACGTCCCCAGCATCTCCGAGAGGCATTCTTCCCTGCAGTTCGCGCAGGGCAACGAGCTCAGAGTCAACGGGACCGTCTCGCTGCTGCGTTGCTTGCGGGTATTTATTGACCGACGCTTCGATAGATCGTTCAGTCCCGTCTTCCTGCCTCTAGAAGTTGCGAAGATAAATTGGGATGGCCATCTTGAAGGTCCCCGGAAAATCAATCGAAGAGATAGGGACGGTCAGAGACGAGATCGAAGCGACGTTATTCCTTATCCGGATTCTTGCCCGCCGAAGAGTCACAGCAGGCTCCGAAGCAACAACAACAGGTTTGGTCCAATCTTTCGCCTCCTCCGGCGTCTGGGTCAGGGAGATAGTTATTGACCCGGTTTGAGCTCCGATGTAGTCAATATATAGAAGGTCGAGCTCCATAGCATCAGGTTGGAACTCGTATGCTGCTCCGGCAACTGCGACTTGAGCGAATGCGTCGAGCTCACCGACAGAGAGTCGTTCGTTTGCAAGGCGATTTGCTTCTCCGAGAGCCCTGTCTCCTTCTCCGAGCTGAAGCGTGCCGCCCATGTCCACCAAGAAATTCTATCACGAATACTGAGGAGGCTTGTAGTCCACGGAGTGGTCAAGAAGGTGGAGGACGGCCGTTACAGGAAAGCCTTGTGTTGAGCTCCCGTCAGGCGTCCGTCCCAGGGATGGGGGCTCTCCGTGGAGATGCCATAGATGACAGGCGCTGAAGCTTGACGGACGCGGGGAAGGTCAGGCCTGAACAACCAGAGTTCGTGCACACCTACGTTCCAGGCAAGACGACAACGACCCTCCTGCTCCTGCACGGGACAGGGGGGGACGAGCGTTCGCTCCTCCCTATGGCGAGGGTAATCGACGAAGGGGCTGCGACCCTAGCTGTGAGGGGGAATGTCCTCGAGAATGGGATGCCGCGGTTCTTCAGGAGGTTCGCCGAGGGGGTCTTCGACATCGAGGACCTGAAGTTCCGCGCGAACGAGCTGGCGGGCTTCCTCGGATGGGCATCGCGGGGGTATGGTTTTTCCCCTGATTCCCTTATCGCGCTTGGGTACTCGAACGGCGCTAACATCGGCGCGGCCCTGCTGCTTCTCCGGCCCGAGGTGCTGGGCCGCGCTATCCTGTTCCGTCCGACCATGCCGCTCGTCCCGGAGACTGTCCCTGACCTCTCGGGGAAGTCTGTGTTCATCTCAGCCGGTCGACGCGACGAGATGACCCCCCGGGCAAAGACCGAGGAGCTCGAGGAGTTCCTGAAAGCCGCCGGAGCGGAAGTGACAATCAACTGGGAGGAGGCGACCCATTCTATGACCCGGCACGACATAGAGAAGGCTGCGTCCTGGCTGCGCAGCCCGAAGATCCGGTAATCGGCTCTTAGGGGCTGCCCTTTTTCAGGGGGCTACTGCCGCTGGGCCGCTCCGGCCTCTTGGCGGGGGGCTCTGACTTGGGAGCAGTTCCGAGTGATTTTTGCCGCCAGCTGTACCCTATCGCCAGCAGTTTTATCACCGCTGAGACTATGTAGACATAGGTAAAGGCGCCTGCCAGCGCGAGTATTATCAGAAATCCCCCGAGCAGGCCGCCTGCGATGACCGTGACGGCTATGGAGACTATGGCGCCGATCCTCGAGCGTCGCCACAGGTAATATCCAGCGATCATGTCGGCGGTTCCCAGAACCATCAGCGCGAACCCGATCTCGACTGCTTGAGTGGGTGGAAATACGAGCACGTTCGCGAAGTAGGTCAGGAGCGGGTCCACCGTGTTTTGCAGAATGGCTGAATCCTGGGCGCTGGGGCCGAGCAGACCCAGGGTAATCAGCAAGAAACCGACGACGACGCCCGCGAGGCCGTCGAGCACGGCGAGGATGGAAGCCAAGTACAACACAACTCTGTTGCGCGCCAGCGATCCCTGTCGCTGCTCCTTGAGCAGCAACCTCTCTCCATGCTGCTTGCAGTATCCCTTGCCCTCTACTACGACGAGGCAGTTTTTGCAGAGGGGTTTGGTGCAGACCACGCAACGACCGACTGCATCTACGTTGGGGTGGTTGACGCACTTCAAACTACTTCATTTTTATTACAGGAATGACTCAACTGAAAAGGCTTTGCAATAGCTCGCGCGGAAATCTTGCTCAGAGCGACTACCCGGCGGGCTGACCGTGCGAGCGCATCTCAGCTGATACCTCCGCGTCTCGGTTCTGGTCTCGCTCGTCGAGACCAGCGATTACGCCCTCGTGGTCAGGCTCCGGCCGATTTTGGCTCATCTTCCATTTACCCTCGACGCGGGCAATAGGCATCTCGAACCCAACTATAGACTTGAGTTGTGTCTGGATGTAGTCTGCCGGGGCGTCGGTCACCTCCCAGGGGTCTTCGGCCCCCGATTCGTGGAGCGTCGTGAGCTCCGTGACCACCTCTCTCAACCGCTCGGGATCCTCGAAGAACGTGACCGGACCCCTGACGTGAATTGCGACGTAGTTCCAGGTAGGCACGACCTTTCCATCCTCCTTCTTCGTCTGGTACCACCGCGGAGTGACATACGCGTCGGGCCCGAGGAATATCGCCAGCCCTTCGCTTCCTGGAAGCGTGTCCCGCCATTGCAGGTTCCCACGCGCTATGTGCCCGTAGAGAAGGCCTCGCTCACCCCTCGACGCGTCTAGAAGCAACGGGACATGGCTCGCGAGCATGCCCGACGCGGCGCTCGTCACTAACGTGCCAAAACCTATCTTTCGTATCTCGGCGTGAAGGAACTGGAGCCTGTCTTCTTTGAACCAGCGCGGGTTGTACATTCTTCGCAGGCCGATGAAGGCGAACGCTCTTCAGCGTATTAACTTTCGTGCTCGCCGCCAACATTGGCCTAGTCTCGAAGTTCCCAGTATCCGATATGCTCTCTCAGGGGAGTCGGACGGATTCTCCGGAGGCGTCTAAGTTAGGTGCTTCCTGCCCGCGGCCACCGCCAAGCCCTTGACGATCGCGGTCACAAGGTACAAAGAGACGATCAGAGTGGTAATCGAACTCGTCCCAAGATAGAACACTACGAGCACGGCTCCCGCGACCGATATCACCACGGACGTAATGGCTGCCGCTTTCGACCTCTGCCAGAGATAGTATCCGGCGATGATGTCTGCGGAACCGAGGACCAGGACCAGTAGGCCCAGGTTTGTGATCAAAGGACCCGGTGAACTCGAGAACGCCGAGAAGTATCTCAATAGCGGCTGTAGCGCCGCCAGCAGCGAAGACGACTGCTGCGACTGTCCGATGATACCGACGATGATAAGCACGAAGCCTGCACCCATCCCCGCGGCTCCGTCCAGATATGCGAAGACACTGGCGGTCGTAATCGAGAACCCCCTTCTTTGGACCGCCTGACTTTCCTCCTTCAGAACGAGCTTCTCGATGTCCTCCTTGCAATAGAGTTTCCCACCCACGAAGTGCGCGCACGACTTGCAGACGCCCCTCCCGCAGACGGAGCAGACTCCGACCGCGTCCAGATTAGGATGTACGTAGCACTTCAAGTGAAGCTCCTTCCGGAACTTGCTTTGAAAAGGGTTGCTGACCCATTGTCGAGAGAATCCGTCCCTCCCCTTCGGCCGCAGTCAATCTCACAGGCTGGGAATGTTCGGGTCCGAGCTGTTGACCTGCTGCCCATTCGAGAACCAGAACCCGAAATAGCAATGTCCGTACTGATAGGTCGTGTAGTTCAGGTCTTGGTCCAGGCTACTGTAGTAGGTGGGCTCGCCGAACCCGTTGCACACCACGTTGAGGGATATCGAGAGAGGCCCTGAGGAGACGCTCTGGATAGTCCCAGTCGTGCTGTTGAAGTTCCCGATTATGAGGGCCGCCAAGATGATGATGACTATGATGATGATTATCTCCCGACGCGTGTAGGGCTTTCGTTCTGCCGTATCCACGTTGGCCGCGCCGAGACCGTGGGATATATCGATGCCGCCGGGTGCTATCGCAACCTTCAAACCCTTTCCGATAACAAGCTTATCAAAGAGGACGACAATTCATGTGCCGTGCCTGTTTTCCTCAAGAAGTGCCCTTCATGCGGAAAGAGGTATGAGGTCACCCATACCTCGGAGTTCGTCGAGAAGAAGGTCGGGATGGGATCTGCCGAAGAATCAAGCTTCTCGAGTCCGATGTCCGAGGGAGTGGTCGAAGGTGGGGTCTATCCGATCACCGAAGCGGAAAAGGTGTCGAACTCGCCAATCGTTGAGGTAGAGGTTCCGGTCGAGCAAGACACATACACGGAGACGTACACGTGCAAGCACTGCGGGCATGTCTGGAGCGAGATACACGAGAAGGACAAGGTCGTCGGAAGAGACTCTTCCAGCACTACCGTCGGTACCCTAAGGCCTTCTGACAAGTGAACCTGTCACGCTCAGGGACTGGGAATGTTTGCTACTTCTCTAAGCTAGTGCGAGTGCCCGTACTTGTGAGGGTCCTTGTCGAACTCCGCCTTGCACTCAGCGGAGCAGAAATAGAACGGCTGCCCGCCGTGTCCTGAAGTAAACTTCGCGGTCTTCTCATCCACTTGCATTCCGCACACGGGATCTTTTGCCAAGTTTCCTCAGACTATCCGACCGCCTGTAGTTTAATAAACTTAGTCTTTACGTATGTAAAGCCTTTTATTCACAGATGCCTCGAAAACGTCCGGCGTGAAGGCAGACAACACTGACAGCAAGATACTTGCTGTCCTGATGGAAGACGGCAGAGCGTCGTTCAGAGAGATAGCGCGACGGACGTCTCTTACGACTCCGACCGTATCCTCCCGAGTGGCCAGGATGATCAAAGCGGGCCTCATACAGAAGTTCGTGCCGGTCTTCGCTCCGGACTCGCTCCAAAGAGGCGTGGTCGCGCTCGTCGTCCTCAAAGTCGAGTCAGACCCGGAGGGGGTAGCCGAGAGGCTCGCTGCTTTGAGTGAGGTCGAAGGAGTGTATCTGACCACCGGTGAGAACGAGATCACCGTCAAGGTCGCAATCGAGACTGTCCAGAGCCTCCATTCGTTCCTGCGAGAAAATGCGAAGCAGAGCGATGGACTGAGCTTGGTCTCGAGCCAGATAGTCACTCGCGTCGTGAAGGATTCGCCCGCTTCCCCGTTGCCCGGACCATTAAACATGGACCTCAGATGTGATTACTGCCAGGGAGAAGTGACTAGCACGAGGCCCTACAATCTTGCCGCCGGCTCCTCACGGTATTACTTCTGCTGCAAGACGTGTAGGGCCGCTTACCTCGAAAAGCACGGCGCCCGGTTGGCGAGGATCAAGAGCACGCGCCAAGGATAGTCTTTACGTTTGGAAAGGGGTCGCCTTAAGTTTCACCAATCCACGAGGCGCCAGTGATGGCAAAAGACCCCGTGTGTGGCATGTACGTCGACGAGGCCACAGCCGAGCTGAAGGCGGAGGTCAGAGGCGTCACCTACTACTTTTGCAGCGAGTCCTGCATGCGGGAGTTCCTGGGCCCGGAGAAAGAGCTCAGGATGCTCAAGTTTGAGGTCCTCGCCTCGGCCCTGCTATCCGTCCCCATCCTTCTTTTCAGCTACGTTCCCCTGCTTCCCCCGCGACCTTCGGACTATCTTCTGTTCCTTCTTGACACGCCCGTCCAGCTCATAATCGGATGGCGCTTCTACCGGGGAACCTACGACAGCATCAGGAACAAGATGGGGAACATGGACGTGCTCATCGCCCTGGGCACCTCGGCGGCGTGGGCGTACTCGTCAGCTGTCACGTTCGTTCCGTCCGCGCTCCCATCCTCGGGCGTGTATTTCGATACCTCCGCGGTCATCATCACTCTGATACTGAGCGGCAGGTATCTCGAGCACGTCACGAAGGTGAGGGCCTCCGCGGCAGTCAGGAGGCTTGCCGACCTTCAACCGACCATCGCCCACATCCTCGACAAGGACGGAACGGAGGTGGACATCCCGATAGAGCGGGTCGAAGTGGGTGATATCCTGGTCGTCAGACCCGGCGAGAAGATCCCCGTCGACGGGGTCATAATGGAAGGACAGTCCGCCATCGATGAATCCACGATCACCGGGGAGAGCATCCCGGCGGAGAAGTCCGCGGGGGAACAAGTGATCGCGGCCACCATCAACAAGTCTGGTCTCCTCAGGTTGAGAGCCGACAAGGTGGGTCAGGATACCACCCTGTCCCAGATAGTCAGGCTCGTCGAGGAAGCGCAGGTCGGCAGGGCACCCGTCCAGCGACTGGCGGACAGGGTGGCGTCATATTTCGTTCCCGTCGTGATCGCGGCGGCTGTGCTGGCCGGGCTAGCCTGGTACTACATCGGCCATATCGGGCTCGGTTTCTCAATCCTTGTATTCGTCTCCGTCGTCGTGATATCCTGCCCCTGCGCGCTGGGGGTGGCCACGCCTGCCGCCCTGCTGGTTGGGACGAGTACGGGGGCTCAGAACGGTATACTGATCAAGGGCGGGGAATACTTGGAGATTGCTGGAAAGGTCGACACCGTGGTCTTCGACAAGACGGGCACGCTTACCGTCGGCAGGCCGTCGGTCACAGACGTGTTGGCGGTCGGCGACCTTAGCCCTGGTGAAGTGCTGCGCCTTGCGGCCTCGGTCGAGAAGGGGTCAGAACACCCGATTGGAGAGGCGATTGTGAGCGAGGCCGCGCGGCGCTCCATCGGCCTCTTCGAGCCGATCGGCTTCAAGGCGATGGCGGGGAAGGGCGTCAGCGCCGAGGTAGACGGGAAGGCGGTCATCGTGGGGAACAGGCGGCTCATTGTCGAGAGTGGAGGCGACCTCACGAACGTCATCGCGAGGTTGACCGAGCTCGAGACTGCTGGAAGGACGACCATGATTCTGTTGGTGGACGGGGATGTCCGGGGAATTGTCGCCGTGGCGGACACGGTGAAGCCATCTGCCAAGATGACGATTGGAGCCATGCGCAAGATGCGAGTTCAGGTCGTCATGCTGACGGGCGACAACAAGCTCACCGCGGCGGCCATCGCCCAAGAAACGGGGATCGAGAGATACACCGCGGAGCTGCTCCCCGAGGAAAAGGAGGATGCGATAAGGTCAATGCGAAGGAATGGAGACGTCGTCGCGATGGTCGGTGATGGCATCAACGACGCCCCGGCTCTCGCGAGGGCAGACGTGGGAATCGCGATCGGCAGCGGCACCGATATCGCCAAGGAGGCGGGAGGGATAGTGTTGATCAGCGATGACCTGCGGAACGTCGCGACGGCCATCCAGCTCAGCCGGAGGACGTTGTCGAAGATCAAGCAGAACCTGTTCTGGGCCTTCGCCTACAATATCGTGCTCATCCCGGTCGCGGCAGGGGGGTTGGTGCCGGTCCTGGGGGTGCAGGTCTACGATGTGCTCCCCTTCTTGGCCGCAGGAGCGATGGCAATCAGCTCGGTGACAGTGATCGCCAACTCTCTGCTCCTCTTCAGGTTCAGACCGGAATTCTGACGCAAATCAGACGGTAACCCGAGCCTTCACCTTCGACGCCCCCGTCCATATGGAAAATGGGGGCCACCTTTTTCTATCGTCGCTCCCCCGACGACGCGTCGCAACCTTGCCGGATTCCACCGAGGGACGTTCTGCGCTCCGGCCGCAGCTAGGTATGTTCGACGCGGTCGCCACGGGCTTGGCGGCGATCCTCGGCGCAGGCATATTCGCAGTCATCGCGCCAGCGGCCGGCATAGCCGGGTCAGCGCTGCTGATATCACTCGGCATCGCCGCCTTTGTGGCGCTGTGCAACGCCCTTTCCTCGGCACAGCTCGCCGCTGTGCTCCCTCGCACCGGGGGGACTTACGAGTTCGGGCGAAGAATGCTGGGCCCGTGGTGGGGCTATGCGGCAGGATGGATGTTCCTCACCGCGAACACCGTGGGTCCGGGAGTGATCGCGCTCGCGTTCGGAGGGTACCTGCACGCGGTGGTCGGCATGCTACCCGCGCGGGTGGCCGCCGTCCTAGCTGTGTTGGCCATGACTTCCCTCAACGCCGCTGGAATCAGGCGGTCCGTCAAGGTGACCGACGTGATAGTCGTCATCTCGATATTCTCGCTCATGGCCGTGGTCCTCATAGGGCTGCCGTCCGCCAACGTCTCCAACCTAGCTCCCTTCGCGCCGTCAGGTATCGGCGGCGTCCTCGAGGCGACGGGACTCCTCTTCTTCGCTTACACAGGATACAGCCGCATCGCTACCCTCGTCGAGGAAGTGAAGAATCCGAGACGGACCATCCCAAGGGCGACATTGATTGCGCTCGGGACAGCGACCCTACTCTATCTCTTGGTCGCCTTCACAGCGCTGTCCGTGCTCGGGGCCGCACGTCTCTCTGGCTCGAGCTCCCCGCTGACTGAGACCATGATGGTGGTAGGCAGTTCCGTGGGGGTGGCGATAGTCGCCGCGGGAGCGCTCCTCACCACATTCAACGAAGGGCTGTCTGACCTGCTCGGAGTCTCGCGCGTCACCTTCGCGATGGGTCGCGAGTCCGACCTCCCGAAACCCTTGGCGACGCTGGGGGTCTCCAAGAACCCGTGGAGGAGCGTCGTGTTCGTAGGGGTGATCGCCATGCTGGTGGCAGCATTCGCGCCGTTCGAGATAGCGATCGCCGTCTCCAGCTTCGGGACTCTCCTCTATTATGTCGTGACGAACCTCTCTGCACTTCGGCTGAAAAAGGAACAGAGGATGTTCCCAAGGCTGCTAGCCGCGGCGGGCCTGGTCGGTTGCATCGCTCTCGCATTCTCGCTTGCCCCGCTTGAAGTCGGCATTGGTCTCGGAATACTAGCCGTCGGGCTCGCCTTCCGCTGGGCGAGATTGACCTTCGTCAAGCAGCGTCCGATGAATTGAAGCGACTGCAAATTGTATATCGGTAGCAATATAGTTATATAGAATGTTTGGGGCACCATCGAATTAGCACACGGTCCATCTGACATGACTACTTCACAATCTATCGAAAGCCAGCCTATAATTCAGGTGAAGGATCTCGTCGAGGTCTACGCAGACGGGACTAAGGCAGTCGACAACATTTCGTTTCAGGTAAACAAGGGAGAGTTCTTCGGTTTCCTCGGGCCGAACGGCGCTGGAAAGAGCACAACCATCAAGGTCCTCACTACGCTGCTCAGGAAGACATCGGGCACAGTCTCGGTCGCTGGATACGACATCGAGAAAGATTCTGGTGCCATAAGGAAGCTGATAGGGGTGCAGAGCCAGGAGACCTCGATCGACCCTGAGCTCACGGGCCGAGAGAACATGGTCCTGCAGGGAAACCTGCAGCAGATGCATGGGAAGGAACTGCATGACAGGGTGGACAAGCTGCTTGAGGTCGTGGGCCTGAAGGATGCCGCCGACAAGCGCGCCGGGCGGTACTCCGGAGGCATGAAGAAGAGGCTCGACCTCGCCTCGACCCTTGTCCACAAGCCTACAGTCCTCTTCCTGGACGAGCCCACCACCGGTCTCGACCCCCAGTCGAGGAATACCGTCTGGGAATATCTGGAAGAGCTGAACAAGAAAGAGGGCATCACGATTTTCCTTACAACACAGTACCTCGAGGAGGCGGACAGGTTGTGCCAGAGGCTCTGTATCGTCGACAGTGGCAAGATCGTCGCAGAAGGCTCGCCCTCGAACCTGAAGAAGGAGATAGGGGCCGACGCGATAACTATCTCCATGCAGGACAAAGATGGGAAGAGCGGCGAAACTGTCAAGGCTGTCGCAAGGCAGATAATCTCCAGGCTACCGGCCGTGGTCAATAC
>JAPCJR010000047.1 GCA_027886865.1 Nitrososphaerota archaeon | reverse complement strand
TCCTCGAAAAACAACCGATGAACGGAGTGGACATCATGAACGAGCTGCAGGAGATGAGCCACGGCTGGTACAGGCCGAGCCCCGGCTCGATTTACCCCCTGCTAGAGCAGCTGGAGAAGGAGGGACTGATAGCGAAGAACAAGGACGGGAGGTTCGAGCTTACCGCTGCATACGGCGAGCAATCAGGGACCGGTGACGACATTGCGAGTGGCCTTTCCGTCATGGAGAGCAACACCTCGTATCTCGAGGACCTCCAGAAGACTGACGGGACAAGCCTCTCGAAGTACAAGGACAGGATAGAGAAGCTGACGAGGAGGCTGGAGAACCTCAAGGGCGCTCTGCAATCAAGGGGCGCTCCATGATGATCCAGCAATCAGAAATCCAGGGCGGAGACTCAAGTGTCGGGCAGAGCACCCTCGCCGTCGAAGCCCGTGGGCTCGTCAAGGTCTTCGGGAGCAAGCGCGCAGTTGACGACGTAGACCTGTCGATACCGAACGGCTGCATCTACGCCCTGCTCGGGCCAAACGGCGCTGGCAAGACGACCATCATCAACATGCTGACCACACTTCTCAAGCCGGATGGCGGGAGCGCCAAGGTGTTCGGCCACGACGTGGTGCACGAGACCCAGGTCGTCCGTCAGCTCATCAGCTTGACGGGCCAGAGCGCCGCAGTCGACGAGAGGCTGTCCGCATCCGAGAATCTCACAATCTTCGCCCTGCTGCTCGGGCTCAGTAGGTCCGAAGCGAGGAAGAGGGCCGACGAGCTCCTGGAGGAGTTCGGGCTGGTGGACGCCGCCAATAGGACTCTCGACAAGTTTTCTGGCGGCATGCGCCGCAAGCTCGACCTAGCCTCAAGTCTCATCGTGCAAGCGCCGCTCATCTTCCTAGACGAGCCCACGACCGGCCTCGACCCGCGCACGAGGATACAGATGTGGGAGTCCATTAGACGGCTAGTCACTTCTGGGTCTACGATTCTCCTGACGACGCAGTACCTTGATGAGGCCGACCAGCTTGCTGACCGGATTGCCGTGATCGACCACGGGCGCGTGGTGGCGGAGGGCACCCCCCGTGAGTTGAAGGCGGCTGTCGGGAAAGCGACTCTGCACCTCCAGCTCGCCGATGAGAAGGACACCGCCGAAGCCATTCGTATCACCCAGACGGTACTAAAGGCGAAAGCTTCCACGCCCGAGCCCTCGCTCGTCACGGCGCCGATGGCAGAGCCCGATAGGGTGACCGACCTGCTGCTCGCACTGCGTGAGGCGAAAATTCGCCTCGCCACCGTGAGCGTACAGGAGCCAACCCTCGACGAGGTTTTCCTGGCGCTCACCGGCGACGGAAAGCAGGCTGAGAAGGGGGCCACCACGCCATGACCGCGCAGATCGTCCCCGGAGCTCAGCGCAAGCTCAAGAACCGCGTGACACTGCGGACGACCATCAGCAACTCGCTGACGATGGCTTACCGCAATCTTCTCTTCATTCGTCGTACGCCACAACAGCTCTTCGACGTGACGATTCAGCCCATCCTTTTCACGCTTCTCTTCGTATATCTCTTCGGAGGTGCGATATCCGGCAGCGTGAGCGGCTACCTGCCGATAATCATCCCCGGCATCCTGGCCCAGACGGCCCTGACGGCGTCGATGGCGACGGGCGTCCAGCTCCGCGAGGACATGGACAAGGGGGTGTTCTATCGTTTCAAGTCCATGCCCATCGCCCGGATCGCCCCGCTCACAGGACCGCTGATCGCCGACCTGGTCCGCTATACGATCGCCACGAGCCTTACGTTCGTTATGGGCTATCTCCTGGGATTCCGCTGGGCCAGTCTAGATGGAGCCGTGGTAGGCGGCGTCCTAGTGGTCTTCTGCTCGTGGTGCATCAGCTGGATATTCGCTCTGCTCGGCGTCGTCCTCAAAACGGCTCAGGCGGTCCAGGGTATCTCCACGTCCATCCTCTTCCCTCTGTCGTTCCTGTCGGGCGCCTTCGTGCCGACCAGTACCCTGCCGGGGTGGTTGCAGGACTTTGTCAACGTAAACCCGTTGACCTACATCGTGAGCGCAGTCCGACAGCTCTTCAACCATGGCACCATCGGCAATGACTTTTGGCTGTCGCTCATAGGGTCTATTGCGGTCGTGGTCGTATTCGCTCCTCTGACCCTTCGGGCCTACATGCGAAAGGCGTAGGAGACTGGAGGGTCGACTCTTGGCCAAAAGTGTGGCGAGAGTCACGAAGCAAATCTTAGGAGGCGGTTCCCTATACGGACTGCGGAGAGGACCTTCCCTCGCCCCCGTCGCTCGAAGCAGATCCTTTCCTACCGATATAGACGGCCAAGGCGACCAATGCAAGAGCGACTGGTAGATCACCGAAGTCCTCGCCCACGGTATCGGCGAGGCGATGGTGAGGGTGTCCACCAATGCACGTTGGTCCGGAGAAAGTGAAGATAGCGACCTAAAGCACCCCAACACACAACGCGAGATCATGTTCTGCTGTCCAAATCTCACCGGCCCCACACACTAATCAACTCACTCTATCCCCACGAAGCGGTCGACTTCCGGAATCGGCGCCCCAGTTCATTGGGTTCCGGCTTGGTATCAGAATGCAGCCATTGAAGACTTACTGGAGGCGTTGGATGCTCGCGCCCAGCGCAAGAACGATATTCCGAGCACCGGGAACAAAACGAACATGGGGTAATCGGCGATGCGTTCTGCCGCACCACCGCCCTGATTTATCGCAAGCGCAGGGAAGAGGAGGATAGAGCCGATTATTGCGAGAATCCCGACTACAAGCGACAGATTCGCAACCCACCGTCGCCACTGCCGAAGGCCTCGTCCTAGTAGGACCAAGCCGACGCCAGAGAATATGAAGCCTAGCGAACCTATTACATGAACAGCGGGGTCCACATTCTCCGGAAATAGGCCCACTACGATTTTGCCCAGGCCGGCAGAGACCAGGAACAAGAGTCCGACGCGAACTGCGCCTACCTTCGGCCACACGGATCGCGTGAAGTACAGACCGAGAAGGATCAGTACGCCGGCGAGGACGAATGATACGTTCATCACGGTGTGCAACGGGGAGCAGAGATAGTCGCCCTTGACGGTCTCGCAGGCGGTCACCCCGAGATCGCTGATTTCGTTATTGATGAGACTTTAGGGCGCTCCGGTCCAGGCAATCTGCGCCACCGCCTGCCCGATGAAGAACTCGAGAGACAGAATCCAGCAGAGCCCGCCTACGGACACTTCCTTGGTCAGCCTTGCTGAGAATCCTGGCTTTTCCATTCGGCTGGCCGCCCTTCTAATGCTCAGCATAGTAATCCGCCACGGCCTTGAACGACTCCTTCGGCTCCCACGGCATGTCCGGATAGGTCGCCCCGTGCCTGCCGTGCTCGTAGTACTTGACCAGGCTCGAACTCGCCGTGTCCAAGTCGTACTTCGGGTCCTCATCGAAGGGGTTTATCTGGGACACGAACTGCGACACGAACGCTCCGTCCACGCCCGCGGAGTCGAGGATTTCCAGGGTCTCGACGACTTTGCGCGCCTGCCAGGCCTCGTCGCGCGGATGGATGACCCTCACCCTGGGACGGACGAACCTTCCCACGACCGGGAGGCTGTGGAAGAACTGCGATTTGAAGTCGACGTCCCCTCCTCCCAGCAGGACTCGGGCGAGCTTCCCGTCGCTCTGGTAGGTCCCGTTCCCGAACTCCGTGACCACCACGGGTTTGCCGCTATCGAAGAGCGGCTTCAGCATCTCGACATACTTGTCCTCGATGTCCTTGGCCCTGTAGTGGTCCACGCCGACATAGTCGAAGAGGCTCCAGTCGACCTTCTCCCAGATC
>JAPCJR010000015.1 GCA_027886865.1 Nitrososphaerota archaeon | reverse complement strand
TGGTGCGGGGGGTGGGATTCGAACCCACGAACCCCTAAGGGATGGGAGCTCTGAGCCGGATGGCACCTCAGTCCCACGCCGTTGGCCATGCTGGGCGACCCCCGCACGAGCGTCGCCTTCATAGGGACGCTTCTAAAACTCTTCCGAGTAGACTCGGTCTATATTTTAAAAGGGGCGCAAATTCGAGTGCGTGTCAAGCAAGCCGGCGTAGCTCAGCCTGGTAGAGCATCTGTCTCGTAAGCAGAGGGTCACGTGTCCGAATCACGTCGCCGGCTCCATCTCAAATACTATGGTCTCTCTTCATCTTGATGCGCTTTGCCTTCAGTGTCTTGAGCTTGACGTAAGTATTGTCCTCAAATAACAACCTATCTCGAATGGTGCCGATGTCGAGACCTTGCATGAGCATTACTATCCTCTGTCTGGAGGGTCACGCGTCCAAATCGCGTCGCCGGCTCTCATTCGGCTAAAGACACTTATCGAAACATCTCTTGGTCTCCCCGGGTTCTTTGCGCCCTAAACTGACGGCCGGTCTGCTCATCTTCTTCTCCGCCCTTGTAGTGTACACCCTTTCGCTGAACGGAGTCTACGCGATCGACCACGCGACGAGCTTTATGGAACTCGATTATGCAATTTGGACGAACCATTCATTCGTCTTGGGAAGCGTAGCGAATTTCAAACCCGGGTCCGTCGACGACTTCAAGTACGACGGGAACTACTACAGCGCACTAGCGCCCGGCACTTCGATACTCAGCCTTCCGTTCTTCGGAGCAGGCCTCATGCTGGACGGCCACTTCACGCTGTTCGGCTACGCGGGTCTTTTCTCGGAGTTCTTCGTGGCGCTGGTGAATTCGGCGGCGGCCTCCCTTGTCTACCTCGTCGGTCGCTTCTTCTTCCAAAAGAATGTCTCGGCGCTCCTCGCCTTCGTGTACGCGTTCTCCACCATCAGCTGGCCCTTTGCCACATACTTCTTTCAGAGCGACGTGTCAGCCGCGCTTTGCCTCTTGGCCGTCTATTTTGCCATCCGGGTCGCCCGCCGCGAGCATTCGCAGTTGCGTGATTCGGCTCTCGCTGGAACTGCGGTCGCCGTCGCCATGGTCGTGGACTACATCGACGCGGTCTTCTTGCCGATAATACTGGTCTACCTGTTGTGGGTCTTGAAGGCGAAGAAAGAATCACCGGCAAAGCCGGCGGTGGGGTTCCTCGCTACGGCCCTCGTCGGGATCGTGTCGATTGGGTTGTACAATTATGTGAACTTCGGGACCGCGTTTCGCGGGACCGAACAGCTCTACCTGCACGCTTCGAGTGTCTTCACGGAGTTCTCCTATCCGCTCTATCTGGGCGCATATCTGAACCTCTTTTCTCCTTATCGGGGGCTGTTCATCTATAGCCCATTTCTCTTGCTGGGAGTCTTCGGGTTTTATGACATGGTCAGAGATTCCCTATACAAGAAGGAGGCCCTCCTGCTTCTCGCATGCTTCCTGGGTATCTTTATCCCATATTCGATGTGGTATGACCCGACCGGTGGCGAAGGATTTGGCCCGCGCTTCTTGGTGGCGGCGATACCCTTCCTTCTTCTACCGGCGGGGATCACTATTCAGAAAGGGGACAGCAGACTGCGACTGGTCGCCTTCGCCCTGTATGCGGCGGGCGTCTTCGTGAACGGCATTGCAGGGCTGACCGAGGCGGTCACGCCGATGTTCAATTACGCAACCTCGCCCTTCCTTAGCTGGACTCTTCCTCTGTTCTTGCGAAGCGGTCCCGACACCTGGTGGCTGCGATACGTAGGTGGAGGCTGGGAGGTGCCGTCCGTCATCATAGTCGCAGCCGCGATGTCGCTCCCCATCGTATCAGACCACTTCCTCGCGCGCCGTTCCGCCGTTGACCCATCGAATCAATAACCGATTTCAGAGCTGGGCCTCAGATGCCTCATCGACTTGACACGCCCGCATTTCTTGCACTTGTAGAGCCCTCGACCCCGAGGATTGTACCTGCGAGTATCCTCCTTCAGCTCGTGCTCGGTCCGCATCATGCATTTCTCGCAGTACCTGTACTCTGCCATCGGAGGTCTTCGGGAAACGGCTTCGATGGTATATAAAGAACCACGAAGGAGGTCCTATATTCATTATCCGCAGGTCGGTTCTATCGCAGTGATTGCGAGTCGAGCGGGATTCTGAGTGCACCCAGTAATACATAAATACCAAATCAGGATTGCTTACTGTTTATGCAGAAAGTAGACCCCATAATCCAGTTCAGCAGCCCTGCCAAGCAGAAGCTGATGGAGGTCTTGAAGGAGGAGAACATATCCAATGCTTTCCTAAGAATAGACGTCTACGCATCGGGCGGATGCGCCTGCAGCGGCGGCTACAAGTATGGCATGGCTCTCGATGACAAGGCGAGGCCGGATGACGTGATTGAGGAAATTGATAGTATTAAGATCGTCACGGACAAGAACAACGTCGAGATCCTGAAAGGGTCCAAAATCGACTACAGCGAAACCGTACAGAGAAGGGGCTTCAAGCTCATAAATCCGAACGTTCAGTCCGGCGGATGCGGCTGCGGCGGCCATTAGATACAGAAAAGCACCGAAGCCTCACGCTCAGCATAAAGGGTCTGATTCGGACCCGTTCAGCCGGCCGCTCGTGGCTTGATTAGCTGACAGAGGGAAGAAGCCCAGCCGACGCTCATCCTAGCTGCTTTTTCGTAGGTCCGACTAGCTTCTTCAAGTCCAGGAGCTTGTCTATCTCAGTGTCTTCGTACCCAAGTTCCTTGAGCGCATCCCTTATCGAGAACTCGTCGGAGAGTTTCTTTCCAATCTTGGCTGCCTTCTCATAGCCGATGGTCGGCGAGAGCACCGTGATCAGAGACGGACTGGTCTCTGCGAACCTGCGCAGGCGTTTCTTGTCCGGAACTAGGCCATCGATCACCAAGCTCGAGACTTTGCTAAGCGCCTCAGAAAGGAGCTTGATCTGAAGGTTGACGTTGTACCCTATCAGCGGGACTCCCATGCTCAGCTCGAACTCTCCCAGCGTCCCCGCCATCTGGTTCGCCTGGTCAAGGCCGATGATCTGGGAGCAAGCAAGGAGAGAGGCCTCTACCGTGACGGGGTTGGTCTTCCCGGGCATTATGCTACTGCCGGCCACCTCGGCCTGGGTCGGGATGTCGACTTCGCCGAGGCCTGTAAGCGGCCCTGAGAACATTAGACGGAGGTCCTGACACAGCCTATGGAGGTCGAGGGCGGTGATTCTGATGATTGAGCTCAAAGCTATGAGGTCTGAGAGCAGCCGCATGGCTCTGAATTTGTCCGCTGCCTCGCGGAAACCCAGCTTGGTCTCTCGGTTGACGTCGGCCACCACCATCTTCCCAAAGAGATGATGGGTATTGATACCGGTGCCTACAGCGGTGCCGCCTATGGGAAGCTCTCTGGCGTACCCAAGGACTTCCTTGATGAGGCTCTTGTCGTGCGCGAACGCGTCGGCATATGCGTGGAACTCCTGCCCCACTGTGACCGGCATCGCGTCTCTAAGGTGTGTCCTTCCTGCCTTGTAGACGGACGAGGTCCTGTCGGCGAGGTTTTCGAGGCTCTTTATCGCCCCGTTCACGCTCGGGATTAGTCTCTTCTGCGTCAGTGAGACGGCTGCGATGCGGATGGCCGTAGGGACGACGTCGTTCGAGGATTGCCCCATGTTGACGTGGTCGTTCGGATGTATCTTCATCCCGGAGGCAGAGGACGCGGCCTCGGCGATGACCTCGTTGATGTTCATGTTGATGCCGGTGCCCGACCCGGTCTGGAAGACGTCTACCGTCACCATATCATCGTACTTCCCTTCCATGGTCGCTCTCGAGGCAGTCGAGATCGCCTCGAAGGCTTCGTCACCCAACTTCCCAAGAGAGTGGTTGGACAGCGCGGAAGCGTATTTTACCAGGGCCATCGACCAGATGATTTCTCGAGGGAAGGTGGTGCCCGTGCTGAGGAAGAGCCTCCTGGCTCCCTCCACGTACTTCATGTCTTCAAGACATGCGTGGGGCTTTCTTAAGCGTTGGCAGGCGTCTAGCGTCTCTGCCGGACGCCAATTTTCTCTATGAGGCGGCCCAGCTCGGAGTCGTCGACGGCATCGACCCGGAGGTACTTCAGGATCTCATCCTCGCTCATCTGGAGCCGCTTCGCCTCGTCTATCGTGTAGCGATACGCCTCGATTTCAGTCGGCCGGTCCACGTATTCGAAGGTCTGGTCGTACAGGTCCCTGCCGTCCAGGAACTGCTTCACATGAACCAGGACGTGGATTACGTCTAGATAGAGGCAGTTTATCCTCGCGGAGGCCAGATACTTCGAACCTATGCATACGGACCCGGTATTGTGATCCAGCCATATCCCCCAGTCCGAGTCGGCGATCTTAAGCTTGAGATGATGTATTATCTTCAGCATGCTCCTCTGGGAACCGAAGAGCCTAAGAAGGGTTGGCGAATTCTCAACGCCGATGAAGATCTGGGTGAATTTGTACTCTCCCAGAGCAATGTTTCTCTTCGCCTTGAATACCTTAAGGGGCAAGATATGCTCAAAGCTACCGCGGAACGTCAAAAGACCGGAACTCAAAAACAGTTCACTTGTTGCAGCTGAAAACCTAGCTCGGTGTCCGGAGAGTTGGTGATAGCATCAATAAGCGGGATAAGGGGAATCGTCAATCAGGACCTGTTATTCTCCGAACTCTCCCGATACGTCGCGAACTTTGCCGCCGCGAAGCCCTCCGGGGAGTTTCTAGTTGGGAGAGATACGCGCCCCTCGGGCGACGCAATAGGGCGAGCGGTGTGTGCCACCCTCATGGCTTCTGGAGCGAAGGTCGTCGACTGCGGCGAAATCTCAACGCCAGCGCTTTTTCGGGAGAGCAGGCTCCGCAACGCGTCCGCCGTGATAATCACCGCGTCTCACAACGAACCTGAATGGAATGGCATCAAGTTCGTGGTCAGCGGTAAAGGGATATCGCAGCTTGACCTGGACCAGGTCCTCGGGCGGCGCGAAACAAAGGCGGCAAGCGTGGTTCCTGGGACCTTCCTGTTTCGGCCAAAATCGTCGTATAATCGAGAGCTGATAGAGATGGCTGGCAGGGACAGCGGTTTGGGCGTGAGCGTGGCGGTCGACTTGAATGGAGGTGCAGCCATCCATCATGCTCCAGCTATACTCGACGGAATGGGCTGCGGGACGCAGGTCCTCGGTGGAAGTCCGGGTATCTTCAGCAGGATCATCGACCCCACCAGCGACAAACTGGAACTATTGACGGAGACAGTGAAGGAAGAGGGGTTGGACGTGGGCTTCGCCTTCGACTGTGACGGCGATAGGCTTGTCTTGGTCGACAACGAGGGAGAGAAGAGGACCGGTGACTTCATGCTGGCCCTTGCGGTAAAGAAGCTTCTCCCGACTACTCCGAATCCTGTGGTGGTCGTGTCCGTCGACACTACGCGGGCGGTCGACGACGTCGTCTCCCAGTTCGGCGGGACAGTCTACAGGTCCAAGGTCGGTGAAGCCAACGTGGTCTCGAAGATGATCGAGGAAGGGGCGACGCTCGGCGGCGAGGGAAGCAGTGGAGGGTTGATCGATGGTGGTTACAACTACTGCAGGGATTCGATGATCGCCGTGATAGCTTTGGTGAAGGCGATAAAGAAGGGCGGGGTCAGGGTCTTCGGCGAGGTGCCCTCATACAATCAGGTCCGGCTCAAGGTCCCCCTCGACAGGAAGAAGGCTCTCGCCGCCATCAAGAAACTACAGAGGGAAAATCCGGAAGCA
Source organism: Nitrososphaerota archaeon (assembly GCA_027886865.1). The sequence goes on along the minus strand of JAPCJR010000015.1, from coordinate 44,791 downwards.
GACCTGCTTGACGGAATCAAGCTCCAAACGTCTCAGCGGTCCTGGGTCCTGATCAGGGCCTCCGGCACGGAGGACGCGATCCGGGTCTCCGCAGAATCGACGTCTGTCAAGGAGGCGCAGGAGCTTGCTGACTTCTATCTTGCGAGGGTCAGAAAACTTGGGTAGCATGAACGAGTACCAGATCATCGAGCTCCTCACTGAAGTGGCGGGGAAGCTCCCCCGTGGCTTCTCGCCAATCGGAGATGATGTGGCTTCGCTGAACACCGTCCCAGGGAAGCTCGTGCTCAAGGCGGACATGTTGGTCGGACGGACAGACGTACCCCCGGGGATGACCTGGAGACAAGCTGGGAGAAAGGCTGTCGCGATGTGCGTGAGCGATTTTGCGTCGAAGGGGGTGTCGCCCAAGGCATTCATGGTCTCGCTCGGCATCCCCCGCAAGATGCAGGCGCGAGAGATTCGATCGCTCGCCCGAGGTTTCAAGGACGGAATGGAAGAATGGGGACCGCGCCTCATAGGAGGGGACACGAATGAAGCCGACGACCTAATCGTAGACTGTATACTCGCGGGGTTCACTGAACGGTTCGTCGAGAGGAGGGGGGCTCGCCCCGGCGAGCTCGTCGTGGTCACAGGTGACTTTGGCACGACTTCGGCAGGACTGAAGATACTTCTCGAAAAAGCCCGTTGTCCGCCCGCTTTTCGCAGCGCAGCGCTGAGGAACGTCTACTATCCTTCGCCGCGACTCTCAGCAGGGATTGCGCTCCGCGACCTGCTCTCTTCGGCGATGGACTCGAGCGACGGACTAGCAATCTGCCTACATACGCTGGCCTCGGCGAGCGGGGTCGGGATGAGGATCGACACTCTGCCGCACAACGAAGGCCTGGACGGCTTCGCGGCAAGCAACGGCTATCGGCTCGACGACCTCATATTGTACGGCGGAGAAGAATACGAGATAGTGGGCACCATCGCGAAGGACAAGCTCGAGCGCGCCAAGGCGGTCGCCCGCGAGATGAAATCAGAGCTGACGGTAATCGGAGAGACCACCTCCGAGCGAGCCGTGGAGAATTCGGCCGGGGATGCGATTGAGAAGAAGGGCTGGATTCAGCTCGCCTGAGCTGACTTGACTATCTTTGAGAACTTCTTGAGGACCGAGTTCACCTTCTCCTCCGTGTCTGATTCTCCGAATATCCTTATGATGGGCTCCGTGCCGCTAGCCCTGACCAGCACCCAAGTCTTGTCGTCCGTCCAGACTTTGACCCCGTCGACTTTTTCGACCCTCCCTGCAGCCTGCCTCTCGACGGCCTTCATTATCGACCGGGCCTTCTCGGGGTCGGTTGGGATTTTTATCTTCGCTTGAAAGAAGCGAGGGAACGCGTTTCCAATGGTGCGCGAGAAAGTCAGGCCCTTCGCTGCGAGACACTCCAGCATGAGGGCCGTAGCCATCCCACCGTCCCTGACCGCGATGTGGGCAGGATAGATGCAGCCCCCGTTCTCCTCGAAGCCGAAGAACGCGCCCCTCTCCATCATCGTCCTTGAGACATCGACGCTGCCGACGCGCGTCCGGATGACCTTGGCGCGATGTTTGGCAGCCACCATCTCGACCACCTGAGACGAGCTCACGGGGGTCACTATCGTGGCCGCCGCATTTCTCTCGAGAAGGTAGTCGGCAATGAGAGAGCCTGATTGATCGCCCCAGTAAACTAATCCCGTCTCGTCGCAGAATATCGCCCTGTCCCCGTCGCCGTCGTAGGCCACGCCAAGGTCGGCTCTTGAGGCGCGGACGGCGGCGCTCAGGTCCTTGAGAGTCTCAGGGGTCGGCTCTGGTCCCCTCGCCGGAAACCGGCCATCTACGATTGAGTTTATCGTTATGACCCTGCAACCGAGCATCTCAAGCAGGTATGGGGCTGCGAGACACTGCGCCCCATTTCCCGGGTCGACAACTATGGAGAACTTCCTTCCTGAAATCAGCTTTCCGTTGACCTTCGAAAGGATCCCTTGGAGATACAGCCTGATCGCCGACGGCTCCGACCTGGACGTCCCCACTTCGCCCCAGTTCGCCCGATGAATGGAGCGGTCGTGGTAGACGTGTTCGATCTTCTGTTCGTCCAGCCTCGGTATCTCCACTCCGTCGGCTCCCACCACCTTGATCCCGTTGTACTCTGCGGGGTTGTGAGACGCGGTCACCATGATCCCTCCTCTGTAGCCCAGGGTCTTCGTGGCGAATTGCAGCGCCGGTGTCGGGACCAGGCCGGCTTCGGCGACGTTCCTGCCGGAGCTCATCAGACCCGAAGTTGCCATCAAGGATATCGCCTCTCCGGACAACCTTCCGTCCCTGCCGACAAGTATGTCTCCTTCTGAAAAGTATGTGCCTATGCATTCGGAGAGGATTAGGACGAACTCGAGGTCCGCGTCAACTCCAGGTTTGAATCGGACTCCGTTCGTCCCGAACAGCCTCCCCTGGGGCGACACCACGGTGCTGGACGGCCTGCTTCACATTAAAAGGCTTCAAGACAAAATATTGATACGGTTATTATCTTCTTACCAATTATTTCTTATGAATTCTTCTGATTTTCACCTGAAATCAAGTGTTAAGGAGATGCCCGTTCACAAATGCTTATGTTAATCACGGCGGGGCGTCCAAAGAAGGGCCCGTAGCTCAGTATGGATAGAGCGCTAGCCTTCTAAGCTAGAAGCCGCGAGTTCAAATCTTGCCGGGCCCGCATTAAAATTTTCGTCATTTCTGGCTCTATTTGACAAGGAGAGTTTTAATTTTGGCCTGGATTTTTTGTAATACCCAAACCGCATTTATGCATCGGTAGTGCTCGTACAACGACTCAGACCCCCCTTTTCTGGTATACAAAGCGAAGGATAATATTGCTCATTATTGTCATCATCATAGTGACAGCGGCCATTGGACTCGCAAAGAGAGCTTAGGGGAGGATTGGTCGGATGAGAAAGCGGACAGTAATCATAGGTCTGATCATACTTATCATCGGGATAGCCTTCGTGGCTGGCGGGGTAGTCGGCCTCAAAGGCACTACCAGCACGATATCCACCTTTACTCAGCCCCAAACAGGCGAATACGTCTCCTCTGAGGTGGTCCTGAATTCCACCGCCGATGTGGTCGTAAGACCGTCTTCCTCGACTGGAGGACTCGTCCCGGCACAGTCACTGGCCGACGTGAATTCGACGAGTCTTGTGACATACGCCCTTCCTGCTAATTCAACCGCGACAGGTTCAGCAACCTACATCGGGGTCCATGGAGACTACTACTATGTCATCTTCACGTCCAACCAGCCCACCACCAAGATAATAGTCGCCGGAGACCTCTTCAAGACTATCGAGTCTGGAGTCCTCGTGCTCCTGGGCGGGATCCTATTCCTCGCAGGATTGATAGTGACCATAATCGGAGCGATCAGGAAGAGCAACAAGCCGAAGCAAACGCCCGGCGCGACCGATGCCGATTACTACTCGAAGCGACAGGATAGCCCTCCGCCGCCGCCACCAAACGCAACGATATTGCAGACCTAGGCGACCTCTTGATTGAGACCAACAATCTCATCAAGAGGTTCTCGACTTCAGGTTTTAATAACCAGCGCGGACTGCAAGAAACATGACGGTACGCGCCGACCCGAAACTGATCGACCAGTTGAAGGAGATCAGCGGACCTGAGAACGTCTTTACGGAGGGGCCGGCTGCCGAGGACTATTCCCACGACATGGCGGACTACGAGGCCACACCCATGGCCACGGTCAGACCGCGCTCTGAGGATGAGGTGGTCAAGATAGTCAGGGTTGCGAAGATGCACAAGGTTCCGATTCTGGCCAGAGGTGCGGGCAGCAGTCTAACCGGCGCCGCCGTCCTGGAAGGCGGACTCATTCTCGACATGAGGGGGATGACGAAAGTCCTGAAGATAGACGTAGTGAACTGGTACGTCCACGTTCAGCCCGGGGTATCGCTCGAAGATCTCAACAATGAATTGAAACCGCACGGGTTCTTCTTTCCTCCCGACCCGGCAAGCAGCTACATCTGCACCGTCGGAGGGGCAATAGCTGAAGGTTCGGGTGGACTCAGGTGTGTCCGCTATGGGACGATGAAGGATTGGGTGATGGCCCTCAGGGTCGTGCTTTCGAATGGGAATGCCACCAGGTTCGGAGAGCCGCTGTCCAAAAACAGGGCGGGCTATGACTTGGTTCACCTCATGGTCGGGAGCGAGGGGACGCTTGGTATCATAACCGAGGCTTGGCTCAAGATAATCCCTCTTCCGACGGTCAAGACAAGAAGGTTCCTGGCCACGTTCGGAGACTGGGAGTCGACGGGCGAGGTCATAAAGAGACTGAGGTCTTCCATGATTCTACCAAATCTCTTTGAGTTCCTCGACCGCGACAACATACAAGCGCTCAACGAAAAGCTAGAGACGAACTTTGAGGAGGCGGAGGCTACGCTGCTCGTTGACGTCGAGGAGGCCGAAGTGGAATCCACGGCGAAAATCCTCGGAGAATGTGGAGCGTTAAAGATCACCCTCGCGCGGGACGAAGAAGAGGCGGAATCGTTCTATCAAGCTAGGGCGATGGCCTATCTTGCGGTCAAGTCTCTCGCCACCGGCGTCCAGGTCGAGGACGTGGCCGTACCGATCGACAGGCTTGGCGACTATCTCAAGCTCGTGAAGGAGGTGGCTTCCAAGTATGGGATGAAGATACCCGTCAACGGACACGCGGGCGACGGGAACGTACACCCCATAATACTCTATGACAAGTCAGACCCGGTCAGCAGGGAGAAGGCAAACCTGGCGTTCGAGGAGATCTGCAGGAGGGCGATCGCCATGGGCGGCTCTGTGACAGGGGAGCACGGCGTGGGGACGCAGAAGCCGAAGTTCCTGAAAGAGCAGATACTCGCACATGACGGACAGGAAGCGCTAAGACTGATGAAGGAGATCAAGGCAGTCTTCGACCCGGACAACATAATGAACCCGGGGAAGTACGTCGAGATAGCTTAGTGAAATCCTATGGCACCGGCTCCAAAGAGCAACTGGCTGTTCAAGGAAGAGCCCTCCCACTATTCGTTTGACGACCTTCTCCGCGACGGAAGTGCTCTGTGGGATGGTGTGGAGAACAACCTTGCGCTAAAGTATCTCCGGGCCGTGCGACGGGGCGACGAGATGATCTTCTATCATACCGGAGAAGAGAGGAAAGCCGTAGGTCTGATGAAGGCCGTAGCGGATGCCCGCCCGGACCCGACTCGGAAGGAAGCAAGGTTCGCCGTGCTCGAGGTCCAACCGGTGAGGAAATTGCGCAGGGCCGTGCCGTTGTCGGAGATCAAGTCTGACCCGGTCTTTGCCGGCTTCGACCTGCTGAGGCTGCCGAGGCTGTCGGTCATGCCCGTGTCTGAGAAGTTTTGGACGGCCATCCTCAAGATGTCTGAGCGGTAGCTCAGGCTGGCTTTTCCCGCATCCTGTCCACGGCTTCTTTCAGCGTCTCATCCTTCTTTGTGAATGTGAAGCGCACCTTGGTCCTCCCTCCTTCTCTCCCCGCGTAAAAGCTGGAGCCGGGAACGACCGCGACGCCCACGTCCCTGGCCATATGTTCGGCGAACTTGTAGTCGTCTAGCTTGCTCAGCTCCTTGAAATCTGCGAATATGTAGTATGCGCCCTCCGGTCTCGGGCAGTCGAAGCCCAATTCCTCCAGTGCGCGGAGCAAAAACATCCTCTTCTTGTCGTAAGTCCTCGCAAGGGACTGGTAGTATGACTCCGGTAGAGCGAGCGCGACCGTCGCGGCCTTTTGCAGGGGCGTCGGTGCGCAGACCGTCGAATAGTCGTGAATCGTCCTTATCGCGTGCATGAGTCTCTTCTCCGCCACCACGTACCCAATGCGCCACCCCGTGATGCTGAACGTCTTGGACATCCCCGATATGGTGACCGTCCTCTCATGCATGTCTCCGATGGAGGCGAGGCTGATGTGCCGGTTTCCATCATACACTATGTACTCGTATATCTCGTCCGTGATCGCGATCACGTTGTAGTCTTCGCAGAGGTCGGCAATCATTCGGAGTTCCGCCTTTGAGAGCACCCGCCCAGTGGGGTTGTTGGGTGTGTTGAGGAGTATCGCCTTCGGCCTCGTGCTGAAAGCTTGCTTGAGGTCCTCCTCCGCAAGTCTGAAGTCAGGTTCCCTCATCCTGAAATGGACAGCCTTTGCGCCGGAGATTATCGTCGAGGGGATGTAGCTTTCGTAGAAGGGCTCCGGTATTATGACTCGGTCTCCGGGGTCGGTCAGCGCGATCATCGAAACCGCTATACCCTCGGTTGAACCGCAGACGACCGTCACGTTCTCGTCGGGGTCCGCTTCAACCCTGTTGAACCGCTTCATCTTCGCGGCGATGGCCCCGCGGAGCTCTGGCGAGCCGATGGTCATTTCGTATTGATTATTGTCGTCCATTATGGCCTTCGCCCCGGCACGTTTGACCGGGACCGGCGCGGCAAAGTCGGGGGAGCCCTGAGCGAGATTGATTGCGCCTATCGAGTCAGCCAGCAGGGACATGTCCCTGATTGCCGACTCTGCGAACATGTCGATCTTCCGGGAAACTAGGGGAGCGGATGTACTCGCCTTCAATGACCCCGTGCGTCAGACTGACGCGTATTTAATGTGAAAAGTCGATGCCTGGTCTTCCATGACCGCGCCGCTAAAAGGGATAAGTAAGGGGCTGCCCGTTTTGGTCCGTTTGAGACCCGTCGTCACCCTGCTGATTGTCGTTGGGGTGTTGTTGACCCTCGCGGGTGTGGTGTTCACGCTTCAAGGTGAAGGGATCGTGGGCCCTCAGAGCTCGTTCATGTTCAACAACCCAACCTGGGTCGACCAAGGGGTCGCTGCGGCTTTTGTGGGAGTCCTGATCATCATCGGCGGGTTCGTCCTCGGAAGAAGGCGCGCGGGCGTCAGCCCGCAATAGTCGGCTTCATTCGCTGCGCATCTATCTTCTTCTGGGAGCCACGGGCATCGGGCTCTCGGCCAGTCTGAGGTTGGTTTCGTAGGTCGTGCCCGTCCTTACGAACCCTATGGCCACCTCCTCGCCTATGGTGAACCTGGAGAGGGCGGTCACCAAGCTCTTCATGTCCTGTACCTTGTTCTCCCCTATGCCGACGACTATGTCGCCTTCCCTGAGACCCGCTCGGTGTGAGGGGCCGTCCCTCAAAACCTCGGCAAGGAGGACACCGGACTCCGCAGAAAGGCCGTAACGCCTCGCCACGGAGCGATTGACATCGAAACCGGATATCCCGAGCCAGGGTCTTATCACGCGGCCCTGCTTCGAGATCTGTTCGATCACTCTCTTGATGGTCTCCGACGGAATCGCGAACCCGACACCCTGCGCGAACGGGATCATGGCAGTGTTGATGCCGATTACCCTGCCGTCAAGGTCTGCAAGCGGACCTCCGCTGTTTCCGGGATTGATCGCGGCGTCTGTCTGGATGAGCCCTTCGATGACAAAGTCGGTGCCAGGCAACGGTCTTCCGAGTGCGCTTATGACTCCCAGCGAAACCGTGGGAGCTCCCGGCAGTCCGAGGGCGTTGCCGATGGCGAGCGCGAACTGGCCTACCTTCAGCGACTCGGAGTCACCGAGTGCCGCGTAAGGAAGGTCCTCGGCATTCACCTTGACGAGCGCTACGTCGGTGGCGGGGTCAGACCCAATCACTTCTCCCACGAACGTCCTCCCATCCTTCAGGTTGACCTGAACCTTCGCCGCGTCGTCGATCACGTGGTGGTTCGTGACGATGGTGCCCTTGGAGTCTATTATGACCCCGGACCCCTGCCCCTCTATGGGCACGAGGCCGAACCTGTAGTCTCTTTGGAGCTTGGTGCTGTCGATTCCCACGACGCTCTCACTCAGCTTCTCGACGGCGCCAGTGACCTGATCCTCCAGTATGGTTAGGGTCATGGTCTCACCATCACCAGGGCTGCCTCACGGGCGGCCCCGGTTCGGGGATTGAAGGTCCCGGCCGCGGTCCTCCAGGCTCTGACACCTTAGTCACTCTCCGGCGCCGACCCTGGAGTTATGGAGACCTCTTCAGGCTTCCCTCCGCGCAGAATCCGGAGCTTGACCGTCTTCCCGACGGCCTCTTGCGTCAGGAGCCGGGTCAGTTCGTGGAATCCGCCCACGTCGTTCTCGCCGAACCCGAGCAGTACGTCCCCGAGCACCAGTCCCGCCTTGTCGGCTGGGCTTCCGACCTCCACGGACAGGATCAGCAATCCGGAGTCCTGCTTGACCTGTGGAAGCCTTGTAGCCTGCTCCGGGAGCGGAACAGGGTTTGAGACTATCCCGAGATATGCCCGGCCCGTAGGCGTCCCCGAGGCTATCTTGCCGACGACTTCGGTCACCTTCCCGATGGGGATGGCGATCCCCCTGGACGAGACCAGAGCGACGTTAAGGCCGACCATCCTTCCTGAGGCATCCACCAGCGGCCCTCCAGAGTAGCCTGGGTTGACGCGCGCGTCCGTGATTATGGCCTCGTCGATCTGCACTCCCCACCAGCCGCCGATGTTGCGCTTCACGCCGGTGATTATGCCGGACGTTGCGCTGGCCCTGGACCCGAATGGGTTCGCGAGCGCCATCACGAACTGGCCCACCTTCAGCGATTCGGAGCTCCCCTTCTGAATGGGCTGGAGCTTACCCTCCACCTTGAGGAGTGCGAGGTCGGAGCTCCTGTCCCGACCCACCACCTTGGCCGTGAAGGTCACGCCGCTGTCGGAGCTCACCTGCACCGTTTCGAGGTGCTGGACCACATGGTAAGCCGTGACGATGTGCCCCTGGTCGTCCCACACGACCCCCGTTCCGTTTCCTTCGTCAGAGCGTATGCTCACGACGGAAGGACTTGCACTTTCAGCTACCTGCTGTATTGCGCTTGAAAGTGTCTGCAGTATTTCGGTTGACGCTATGCTCATGTTGAATGTCTGCGGGATAGTAGAACGGGGGGGTACTTGTTGACTGGGATTGCCCGGACCCGGTCACATCAGTTTGGGACTACGAAGTGGTCCTGGAGCGTGTAGTATGCTATCCTCTGGCCGGCTGGGGTCGGGTAGACCTTTGAGATGTACCCGACGAGCTGGTGTGACGCCTTGATCGCGTCGGTGAGATCCTTACCCTCTCTGATTCTGCCTTCTATGGTGAGCTCCCCTTCCGTGAAAATCGCGTCGACTTGGATGCTCCCGTCCTCCGTGATCCATTTCATGCTCGTGCCCTTCTCGTCGTCGGAGTAGCCGAGCCACCGGAGAGGCCCGAACCAACGCCCCGTCAGCTGGAGCACCGCCTCTCTGGGATTCTCCACGTGTGGAAGAAGGGTCTTCAGCAGAGTCACCCTCGCCTCTGAAGCGGAAAGCTGTCTGAGCCCGGCGACATCTTTACCTCTCTGGGTCACTCGATATCCCTTCTCGGTCTTCTCGAGGACCCTCTGGTCTTCGAGTCTGCCAAGGATTCTTGAGAGCGTCTCAGGATGAGTTCCGAGCCTTCTCTTCAGCCCCTCAAAGGTGAACCCAAGCAGCCCCTCTTCTGCGATGAACTGCACTACCTCCATGTCCCTCTGTCCAATCTGCAAACCGTCGAATTGGTCTCTCTGGACATTGCGCAACTGTGTTCGCCGAGGAATAAGGCTCCGGTCGTACTTATATATCTAGTAGTCGTGCAACTCTAAGTAGGTAATCCTGACTTGAGCAAGTCCGTTCAGATTAACCAGGATGTCCTGGACTCGTGCAAGGTCATCCATGGCTCGTGGAACGAGCTGACGAAGGTTTGGACGCTACCGGTCATCCACGCCCTGGGGCTGCAGGAACCAGCCAGATTCAACGAACTCAAGCGCAGGATCGAGGGCATAAGCGCGACCAGCCTCGCCGAGAGGCTCGGGGAGCTCGACAGGCAGGGCGTAGTAGCTAGAAGGGTCTATCCTGAAAGCCCCCCGCGCGTTGAGTATTCCCTCACCGAGAAGGGTCAAGAACTCAAGGGGATACTGAAGGAGCTCGGCGACTGGGCCATAAAGTGGTCCAAGCAGACGTAAGAATTCCACACCCCTCTATCCGCGGAACTGGCACGAAATTTTAAGAGAAGACTGCTTCTTCGGTCCGGAGTCGTCCTAGAGTTGGGGAACACGGTCAATGGCGTCAAGGCTGGCGTTGTTGCGGGGGTGGTGTACGGAATAGTTCTGGGCATCCTCAGTTACTTCACAGTCACTTCGAACAAGAGCATCATAGTCGCGTCCCTCACCAAGAACCTTCCTGCAAATTCCCCCTTTACGCCCGAGCAGCTCTATGGGATAGTGGTGCTCATCACCCCGGCGGTCGCCGCGATAGGTGGAATAATCGGGGGACTCATAGTCGGTGCCATCTATGGTCGCGTCTTCGAAAGAATCCCTGGTGGCAGTTCCACAGTCAGGGGGATATCGGTCGGGATAGTGCTGTGGTTGCTCCTGAGTGTCTTAGGGGGAATTGGAAATCTCCAGTACGGTGCGGAGACGTACCTGGCTCAGATAGGCATAGGTTTGGTCAGTGCGCTCCTCTTCGGCTTCCTGCTTGGATACTTCTATGGCAGGTTTTCGCGCCCATCCAAACTGGACCCGGCGATGCAGGGTCTCTAGGGGCTTCCCTGCTCGGATTCAGGCTCCTGCGAAACTCGGGGCAGGCTCGATAGAGCGATGCTCCTTGCGGCGACAGTCTGATAGGCTCTTATGAAATCTATGGCAAATTTGTCGGCGTACTTCTCGGTGCCTTTGTGGTCGTCTCCAAAATACCTGAGATGGTGATAGAACTCGTGAAGGATTGTGAAGGGGTCGTACAGGAACTCGCGGCGCGCCGCCAGAATCTCCTTTCTCCGAGCAGAATAGACCGCCTGTACCCCTTTCGACCTGCCTTTGACAACCCCGACGCCGAGCTTGGGCCTTTCGACCCTGTAATACTCGCACAAGAGGTCTAGGGCCAGGTCAGGGTTGGAGTCGAGGATCGTGCTCACGATAAGGGCCTTGAACAGTTCGTCGGGTTCCCGCTTCTCTTTCGTCGCAGATCAGCCCGTTACGTTGTTTCGGCTATCGTGAAGGTGAACCTGGCACCGGTGAACTCCTCGGTTCCCGTCTTTTCCCACTTTATGTCGTAGCCCTTCGTGATCTGCTTGCCGATTATTGCGATGTGTTCCGGGAGCTCCGAGAAGAGCACTTCCACCTTGTTCGGGTCTCGGGTGGAGAGGAGGCTCCTTCTGCGCTTCATGAGGTACTTGATTGCTACATTCTTGTGCTCGTGACCTTCGACCTCGACCTTCTCCTTGCCCGTGTCAATCGTGAAAGATCTCTTGGCCAAGGGGATGGACGAGGCTTTCCTCCCGATTAATGGGTTTTGGTGGTTCGAACTGTTTGAATAGACCGGCTTTCTCTGTTTCTCGTTGAGAAACATCCTCGTGGCCGGTCCCTTCACGAAGGAGGACCTCGGGGGGCTGGCTGGTTCTGCAAACTTGTACTGGCTGAAGGAGATGAATCAACGCGAGCTTGACGATCTTTTACCTTCGCTGGACTGTATCTTCGTACACTTCTGGCCGAAGGAGATCGATGGCGAAATGTTGGCGAAAATGACGAGGTTATCTTTCATCCAGTCTGCCCTCGCCGGTGTCAACCACATACCGTTCAGAGACCTTCCGTCGAGCGTCACGGTCAGCAGCAATGCAGGAGGCTACTCTGATGAAGTCGGGGAGTTCGCGTGGGGCCTGCTGCTTTCGGCGGCGAAAAGAATAGTCAAGTTGAACATCGCGTCGAGAGAAAATTGGTCGAAGTCTCCCCTAGAGCTCGGCAGGGATGTCGTGGTACTCAAGGGGCGCACTCTCGGCGTGCTCGGATATGGCGGGATAGGCCGGGTCGTCGGAAGAATCGGGAAAGCATTCGGGATGAAGGTGATGGTCCTGTCAAGGAAGGATGTGATGGATGAAGGCCTAGAATCCTTGCACGGAGAAGATGGCCTAAACACAATTCTCAGAAGCTGTGACGCTCTAGTCCTGGCGCTTCCGCTCACAAACTCCACGAGGAACATGATAGCCCGTGAAGAAATCGATATGATGAAGAAGCGCGCCATACTGGTCAACGTGGCCAGAGCTGAGATCGTCGACCAGCAGGCGATTTACGAACATCTCCTGCGGAATAAGGAGTTCGTTTATGCCACGGACGTCTGGTGGATGAAGGACGGGAAAGAATCCTACCCATCGGACCTCCCTTTTCTGGGTTTGGAGAACTTCATCGGGACACCCCACGTTTCTGGACCCAGCGCAGTCGCCGGACCGGGTCCACTGAACAATGCTTTGGAGAATCTGCTCAAGTTCATCGATGGGTCGACTCCGGAGAACATCGTAGACAGGGCGGACTATACCTGATTCACAAGCCTCTAGGGCAGCGAGCTGCGCGAAGTTCGTAGTCTCCCTAACGCCCTGACTTAATCAGCAATTCGCTCACAGGCCAGCGGCGGCCCATACGTCGTCATCGTTATCGAGCTGGGTGTAACCGCAACGGTCACATTTTCTGCCCATCAGAGAAGTCTCCTTCGTTCCCGTGGAGATCTTCTTCTGGTATTCGACCATCTGGCCCGCTCGACATCGTTCGCACATCAACAGGCAGCAACCGAGAGCGGCGAAGCTTGAAGATTTAAGTTAAAGAGGGTGTTTCTGCCTCGTGAGACACAGGAGGGAAAAAAATGGGCATACCTGAGAAAATCAAGAAGATAGAGGACGACATGCACAGGACGCAGGTCAACAAGAAGACGGAACACCACATAGGTCTCCTCAGAGCCAAGCTCTCCAGGCTTAAGCAAGAGCAGGAAGACCAGCAGAATCGTCGGTCAGGGAGTGCCATCGGTTATGATGTCAAGAAGTCAGGCGATGGGACGGTCGTGCTAATTGGATTGCCGAGCGTCGGGAAATCGACCTTGCTCAACAGGCTCACCAACGCCAAGTCTAAGGTAGCAGCGTATCATTTCACCACTCTGGATGTCGTGCCGGGTCTAATGGAGCACAAGGGTGCGAGGATACAGGTCCTGGACCTTCCGGGAATCATCCAGGGCGCTTCGTCCGGCAGGGGACTCGGAAAGAGGGTCCTTGCGGTCGCCAGGAACGCTGACCTGATACTCTTCATAGTCGATGTATTCCAGCCTGAGGCGAGGGCCCTTCTAGAGAAGGAGCTCAGGAGCACCGGCATCAGGGTTGACGAAAACCCGCCTAACGTGGTCATCGAGTCGACGACTTCCGGCGGCATTGCGGTAACCGCCACCGTCAAGCTCACGAAGATCACCGAGCAACTTGTCAAGGAAATGCTGCGAGTGTATGGCGTCAACAGCGCGCGGGTCGTCATTCGTGAAGACATAACCGACGAGCAGTTCATCGACGTGCTCTTGGGGAGCAGGGTCTATACGCCATCGCTCACCATAATGAACAAGATAGACCTCGTCAACGCGGGGTTCACGAACGAGCTTAGCTCCAAGCTCTCTTACAAGTTCGTCCCGGTGTCCGCAGAGAGCAACGTCAACATAGGCGCGCTGAAGGAGGAGATCTACAAGAGACTCGACTACGTGAGGATATACATGAGAAGGAGGACGGGCGAGACAGACTTTGAGGAGCCCATGATCGTAAGGAACGGTTCGAGCGTGCTGGAGATCTGCAACAAGGTCCACAGGAACATAAAGGATGAGTTCCGCTACGCCCTGATCTGGGGCAAGAGCGCCAAGTTCGGTGGCCAGAGGGTCGGCATTACCCACATGCTCATGGACGAGGACATCATCACGCTCGTCACAAAATAGAAGGATAGAGATATAATCAGCGGATGGCTGTGACAGCCATGCCGAGTTCGACGATATCGCCGGTTGAGGTGATGAAGACCGTCAGGACCATCGCCGTCGTCGGCGCCTCCAAGAATCCCGAGAAGGAGGCCCATTCGGTCCCTCGGTTCCTGAAGGACAACGGCTACCGGATAATCCCAATCAACCCAACTGCGACCGAGATATTCGGAGAGAAGGCCTTCCCCGACCTGCTATCACTCCCTCCGGAGGTCGCCGTTCAGGTCGAGGCGATCGAGGTCTTTCGGCCCAGCGACGAGCTTCCTGGCGTAGCGCGCCAGGTCGTGGAACTGTCCAAGAGGCACGGCAAACGATACATCGTCTGGGCACAGCTTGGGCTCGAGAACGACGAAGCCAAGAGGATATTGGACGAAGCGGGCATTCCCTATGTCATGGACGCATGCATGCGGGTGGTGCACAGCATCTATGCCCGGTCAAGATGACGAGGGACGATCGACATCACTCACTTGAGGAGTTCATAGAGCCGATAACGGGCCTCTTCACCGGGTGAAAGCCTGTAACCGCAGAACGAGCACGACACACCCTCGTTCTTTCTGCTCAAAGAGAACCGCTTGCACCCGGGGCACCTCATTTCGGACTCTTTGTTCGTGTTGGCCAATGACAATGATTTATCGTCATGGTTCTTATCTTCTTGGGTGGAACGCACCTGGCAGGTTTACGTGGTGAGATGCAATACGGGCGAGTTCTATACCGGTTGCACCGTAGACCTTGAACGGAGGATCAAGCAGCACAACCGGGGTACCGGCTCCAAGTTCGTCAGAAGTCGTAGACCCGTGATGCTCGTCTATCGGGAAACATGCGCTGGCAGGTCCGCCGCGCTCAAGCGAGAGAATCAGATCAAAAGAATGAGCAGGTCGGCGAAGATGCGTCTCATTCACACGGTTTCTGCGACCACTGCATAGACCGGGCTAGCAGGAGTGAAGGCTCCCTTGGTTGAGAGCGATTCATACACTCCAGAGACGGACCAGCCGCAGCCGCTGAGCATGGAGATCAGCTCGTGGGGCGAATACACCCGGATGTCGATGGGGAACTCACCCGCCAGCTTCATCGCGTCCTTGACCTTGAGATAGAACTTCCACGTACCGCGTTCCCGGGAGTGGGAAACGTCGAAGGAGTATCTGTCCAGCACGAGCAGATTCTTGCTCTCCTCGTAGATGTTCTGCGCGGGATGAGCCACTATGTAGTCCCTGTTTCGGAGCCCTGAGATGACGAAGAGGCCTCCTCGCCTCACCACTTTCCGCAGGCTCCTGAAGTAGGCGAGGTCTTCCTGTTCTGACCCGTATCCAATGCTCGTGAAGACGTTGATGGCGCAGTCGAACGCGCCTTCTTCGAAGGTAGAATGCAGCTCCGACATCGTGCCGTTCAAGAAGGAGGCATTGCCGTTCACCCCGAACTGACGGGCCTTCGAGTTTGCGACCGAGACGAGATGAGGGGAGAAATCGACCCCCGTTACTGAGAACCCGAGCTGTGCCAAGGGAATCCCGACGCGCCCGATTCCACAGGGCACGTCAAGCACCCGGCAAGAACTCATCCCCTTGTCCTGGAGTACGCCAGATATCGCGAGCGCGTCTTCCTCGCCCCTTTCCCACATCCCCTCTAGCACAATCTCGTATAGCTTGGCGCTGCGCACGAAGACGTTCTTTGCCCAGTTCACGCACCCTCCGTTGTCTTCCGGGTAGAAAAACCCGGACGGGACTCGTCCGTACCGCGGCGCCTAGCAGCCTAAGTCACAGCGCCACAGAGGGAGGGCTACGCCATCTCCATCTCGTTCGAGTCCTGGACTCCCTGTGGAATGTCCGGGAACTTCTCCCTCATCCGTGACTCTGCGACCGCCGCGGCCTCAGCCAGCGCCAATTCCGCCTCTTCGTTCGCGGTCTCGAAGTTGAGCGAAGTGCCCGTGACCGAGCCGGCGTCGACGAGAATCCCGCTCAACAAGCCCGAAATCTCGCTCATCTCGCCTTCCGCCTCAGGCATCACGCCAGCCAGGCCCTCTCTCAGGTTCCTTACTACTGAAGTGGCGGGCGCGAGTGTGAGTACTACTTCGCCGAGTTCTGTCACCGTATTCAGCCTAAGCACAATCTGCTCCAGCGCGAGCTTGGATTGAGTCACCATCTTGCTCATCCTGCGGAGCTCTGCTAGTTCGTTGGCGAACATCGACGCTCTCGCCGTGTCTCGTTTCTGAACGGATGAAACGATCTTGTTGAAGAGGTAAGTGTCCCTGTCTCGCAGTTTCACGATCGCTGTGTCCAGCTTTGCCATCACAGTTTGAATTTGACGCGTGGCCTGGTCAAGACGTGGTTTCAGAGGACCTGGATTGTTGAACCTTCCCATCAGCCTATCCCCTATCCCCGGTCCTTTCTTGTTATCCCAGTTATTAGAAAACTGCGACATGGTCTCCACTGTTCGCCTTGTTTAGAGGTTATCTTGACTCGAGTGAAAATATCTTTACACTTCTATGAACCGCCTGTCCCTCCGTATCGCGTTTGGCAGCTATCTCATCATGGGAGGGCCAACTAGGTCCACTAGGCGGGCTTGGGCGCTTCTGAAGACTGCCTGCGCTGAATCCTGTAGAATATCCAAACCGCGGCTATCAGGACCGTCACCGTTGCCGCCAGCTCCAGAATTCCAATAGCGCGGATGGCACTCCAGTGCACGCCAAGATAGTCTCCAACGTAGACCAGGACGGCGTCGAACCCAAAGCAACCGATCGCTGTGTAGAGAGTGAACTTGGGAAGGTTCATCCTCGCGCTCCCCGCAGGGAACGAGGCCAGCGTCCGGACGCCGGGTATCAGCCTGCTTGCGAAGACGATCTTTCCGCCGTGTCTCTCGAAGAGTAGCTCCACCTTCCGCATCTGCTCCTGGCTGATGAAGAATCGGCTCCCGTAGTTGGATATCACCCGCATTCCCAAGTATTTCCCGATGTAGTAGTCTACGAGGGCGCCGATTACCCCCGCCAACGTCGCCAGGCCCACCGTCAGCCAGAATTCTAGCCTGCCGATCGAGACCAGATAGCCAGCGAATGGCAACACCACCTCGCTCGGAACCGGGAGCGAAGTCCCTTCGAGCAGCGTCAGCCCGAATATCCCCAAATATCCCGTGGCGTTGATCGAGTTGACTATCGCGTTGGTCACGGCTCCGGTGATGGCGCCCACGCCGGCAACCGAGACCTGCCCGCCTGCTCCGGTTATCATGTCCTCGATGGAATCGGAGAAAAGAATCGAATTGATATCATGAAGACTGCGCCTAGCAGTATGAGATAACGGGAACGATAGCTGATAGACCGGAGGCGCAATCCAAACTGCAACCGGTTTTGGAGCACTTTGCGTGCCATTTCATGGTTTGGGGAGTCTTCGACGGCCTGAAGCAGCCGCTAGAGAGCCTGTGACGTATCGACCTTGGATGGCTTGCTGCTGCTGAAGGTGCTGATATGCAACCTCTCGACTATGAGGCAAGGCACCAACGCATACGCCGCCCCGGCTATCAAATCGATTAGGTAGTGCTGGCCCAAGTACAAAGTCGAGAAGAGGATGGCAGCAGTCACCGGGACCGCCACGTATGCCAGGCGACGGTCGAGCTTGATCATGAAGTAGCAGAATATTATGGCGTACGCGGCGTGCAGGCTGGGAAATGCAGCAAATTTGTCCGATTCTATCATCGAGATGGCCGAGGACCATGCGTTTGGTAACACCGAGGAACCGGTGCTCTGGTAAAGGTCCACGGCCACACCCTGATACCAAGGCGGGGCCGTCGGGACAAGGACGAAGGTGGCCAGAGAAGCATAGGACGTTATTATCATGGTGGCCGTGTACTTGCCGAAGAGCTGTCGGTTGAAATACCAAAGACTGGTGGAAGTGATAACTACCAAAGGAAAGTGCAGAGTGTAGAAGAATGACGTCACCTGGGTCATGGCGGGAGACAAGAACGTGGTCTGGACCCATCCGGTCAAGTTGAACCCCCAAAGAGACTTGTCAATCGGGTAGAGCGAGTACACGAATCTGGACGCTGCGAACGACCCTACGATGCCGGCGAGCGCCTCATACGAGAGGAGTATCGAGACGAATGGCAGCCAGGACCTTGCAAGGTCTCTCGAGGAGCCCAGGATTGCCAGCACCGGTACAGCTGCCAAGAAGAATATGATGGGGAGGAACTGAAGCAGCTTGCCGGACGCCAGATAGTACGCCAGCATCGCCACAGCGTAGCCGGCGGGCGGAAGGATGTACAGGTTGCCTCTAAGGTTCAGCCGCTGTCGTGCCCTCCGCAGGAACTTCTTGGACACCTCAGCTAAGCCTTGATCCTGCATCCTTGAAGCTACCAGCCTCCGAGCGTTCCAGGGTGCAGGATGTAAAGGATTTCTCTCAACCCGACGACAGGGCGCCTCTTACAGATGAAGCTAATCTTGAACGACAAGCCCAAGTTCCGCACTAGCCAAGGCCTCGAAGGACCATCCTGTGAGTGTTTATACCTCAGTGTTTCCATTATTTCTCCATGATGGGGTCTTCTGGCGGTAATATCGGTTCCAGCGAGACGGCAACGCTCGGTGGAGGTTGCTTCTGGTGCACAGAAGCGGTGTTCTCGGAATTGAAGGGGGTAGAGAAGGTTGAATCCGGGTATTCCGGAGGGACCGTACCTGATCCCACGTACGAGCAGGTGTGCGACGGCGACACCGGCCATGTCGAAGTGGCAAACATAACCTTCGACCCAGCCGTAATCTCATACAAGCAGCTACTCCAGGTCTTCTTCACGGTCCATGACCCCACGACCCTCAACAGGCAAGGAGCCGACGTCGGCACTCAGTACAGGTCGGCTATCTTCTACCACAGTCAGAAACAGAAGGAGGTGGCAGAAGAGGTGATTCGCGAAGTCAACGCGTCCAAGATCTGGGACCATCCGATTGTCACCGAACTGTCCCCGTTCTCCGTCTTCTTCAAGGCCGAGGGCTATCATCAGGAGTACTACATGCGGAACCCGAGACAGGGATACTGCACAGTTGTGATAGCACCAAAAGTGGCGAAGTTCAGGAAGAAATATTCGGAAATGCTCAAGGGAACCTGACTCCGCCCCTTCAAATCAAACGAAGGCCTCAGCTCGACGAATTTGTGGCCAGCACTACGGAGACTCGGATGGCGCTGCCTCCTTGACCAGTCAAGAAGTTGACGCTGTCTTGTCCCTTCTCTATCGCGGTGGCACCGCCTACGTCCCAATGAACTACCGTGTACGGGGCCGTCGGATTGGCGGTAATGGTCACGTTTGCGTTGGGGAGCACCTCGACCGTCGCGTTCTCAGACGGGGAGAGCGTCAGCTTCGTAGAGTCATAGGACAGCACGAGGGACGTGTTGCTCGTGCCAGACACCTCTATCTTGACGTAACTGTCGTCTAGATACACGACTATGAACACCGCGGTGCCGAGTATCGCTACGAACAACACGGCGGTTATGGTGTAGAAAAGCCGCCTCTTCGAGGGCGTCTGCATAATCCCAGGTACCGTCGCGGGCGTTTGAATTCTTTTTGAGCCTGGTGAGCGTCAGGTCCTCCGGCTAGCGCGGCAAAACCGCTAAAATACCGAGAATCCGTCGACTCGCGCATGCGCAGCTCGGCGGTCTTTGGGTTCATCCTGGTGGTAATCGGGTCCGTGCTGATATTCCTGCTCAGGGGTCTTCTGGTCAAAGTGATCCTAGTGCTGCTCGGGCTTGCAGGGCTTATCGTTGGTTTACTCCTTATCGTCATAGGGCTGGCGCTAATCTTCGGCGTGCGAGCAATCAGGCGAGGGTTGAACTGGCGCGTTTCTGCCCGCGCACGTCCACCGGAGATTTAATAAGGAGAACTCGGTTTCTGCGACAGGGACTTAGCCTTGAAGATAGGGTTGGGCGCGGGTCTGATTATTTGCGTCTTGCTGCCGGTGGTTCTGCTGCTCTTCGGCATTATCGACGACCCTCAGACCGCCTCCGCAATACTTCTCCTTGGTGGACTCTGGACCGTCGCTTACGGCATCTTGCTCGGGAAGGCGGGAGATAGGCTGTATAATGTCGGCTTTGGCATCGTGGTGGCAGTGGCGTCGACGTTCATATTCCTCCCTCTCCAATATGTGCTCGGGCTGGTTCTGATCTCTGTGATAGTGATAGTCCTGGCTTCCGTTGCTATGCCCCGCAAGAAGAAATAGTTCTGCGTTCGAACCTGTGCACAGCGGGGAGAAGCGGCATCTCAACAAAGCCAGATATAACTCGCCTGAGGAAGAGCAGACATGAAGGCGGACAAATCGGGGGTTTCGGTATTCGTACCGATGGACATCTGGCAGTCGATCACTGAGATTCGGTCGCAGTTGGACTCGTATTGTCCGGGTGCGCCGACTCCTATAGAAGAGGCCTTGAGAGAAATCATCCTCCACTACAAGGGTTGTCCGCGGGCCCAGGAAGAGATGGACGCGTTCTGTGGACGGGCCAAGGCCTGGAAGCATGGGTAGCTGGCGAGTCTGAATAAGTAGATTGTCCGGACAGAGACGCTTCTAGACTTCCTCTGGGCGGGCTCCCGGGTCACGTCGGCGAGATAATCGCCCGTTATCCGAGCGAGTCATACCGGGCCTGCTCGTCGAGTTTTTCGTTGAGGGAGGCTTCTTTGTCCATTATCTCCTGATTGAGAAGCTCGTATATTGCGACTATCTCTTTCATTTCCTGGCTTCCAATGCCGTTTCGCAATTCCTCCAGATTCTTCGGGGCCGTCGACGAAATCAAGGCGTACGACGCCCAGTCGAAGACCTTGCGCTTGTTCTTCTCCACGAGTTCGTCTCTTTTGCTTTCGAGCTGCGAGAGCTGCGACCTCAGCTTTTCAACAGCTTCTGCGCTCTTTCCGCCTGACGACCAGGATTTGGTCAAAACGTTCTCAGAAGGGTGGCCTTGTGCTTGTCGGGTACTTCGGCCTGAACTCGAGACCGCACTTGACGCAGACGCGCCTTCCCGGGACATCCGACACGACCTGCCTCGTACGGCACCTCGGGCACTCCATCGTATCGTGTGCGGAGGCGATGGAACCGCTGTGCTCCGAACGCACCTTGTCTATGGCGTTCTTGTAAGCGTCTCTGTGGGATCTCAAAATCACAGACCCCAATGCTCAGCCATACAATAAGATTAGCTCCAGCGTCCACCTAGCTAGAACTGAGCCGCCGGGCCTAGACTCCGAGGGTCTTCAGCAGGCGCATGTGTTGCTCCTCGCTGACCCATTCGACCTTCAGATACTCGACGATTTCGTCCCGTCCCATCCCTATCCGCTTCGCCTCCTCGATGGTGAATTTGTAGGCCGGGACCTCTATCGGGCTATCCACGTACTCGAACTCGTCCTGGAAGAGCCGTTTCCCTTCCATGAACTGCTTGACATGGAAGAGCTCGTGGACTATGTCGAGGTACAGTATCTTCATCTCGCTGTTCTTCAGGTGATGAGCGCTTACCAGTAGGTGTCCGTCTTCGTCACTGACGCTCATGTATCCGAACTTGGCCGAGAAGAACTCCACCTTGAGGTTCTTCAGGACCTCGGCCGTCTTCCGGCCGAATATTGACCTGACCGCCTTGACATCCTCGAAGCCCTTGAAGTAGTCGGTGAACGGATGGAGCTTCACCGGCGCGTCGCGGTCTATCTCCACCTTCAGCTTCGCATTTTTCAAGCGCGAACCGCGAAACTTGCGACGAGAGATAAGGTTATTGGAGCATCTGCGACATCGGAGCTGATTGTACGAGTGCCAATGACAGGAGCCCCAGCCCAATCAAGATGAATCCTGCGTTTAGCACCGGGTTGTCGTATTTGAAATGCGACAGAGCGATCCGGTTTCTCCAGTAGTACACGCCGGCCTGCGTCATGCTGTCGAGGAGCAGGTGTCCCATCGCTATCAAGGCTCCCGCGGCCGTCCAGAACCCGAGGACGGCGATTGGCGGGCTCGAATAAGTGGCTTGCGAGAAGACAAAGACCGATGTGGAGGAGATGAGGCCGCCCCACACCGGAGCCGTGAATATCGAATGGGTCAGCCTTGTCCGCGAAGGGATCCCGACCATCGAGTGCCCCAGAGCGTCGATGACATAGTTCACCGACAAAGACAGCCAGAGAGCGACGGCGATCGAATACCAGGAGAGCTGACCCAGCGCCGAGAGCGCATAGAACGAAGCTCCGAAGGAGAATATGTAATGAGTCAGCTCCTTCATTATCTCACGACCCTCCAAGACATCGAAGTTATTGAACGGCCACCTCGGTCGAGCAGGGGAGGCGATGTCTCACAAGAGATTTTCCTGTCCATGGTGCTGACTTTCCCCGGTCTTCTCGACTTGAACCCTCAAGACTGATTTACCGGTGACGCTGTCCCGTGCGTTCAACCCGAAAACATTGAGGTCGAACTTCTCGGTTCTCCTGTTCTCCACCTTTTTTGGAGACGTCGTCACTGCGATATTTGTGCTCTACCTCCCCCTGTTCGCATATCAGCTCGGCGCCAACGTGTTCGAGCTAGGGCTCGTGGGGGGCGTCTCGTACGCATCCTATAGCTTCGTTCCCGTCGTCATCGGAAGATACTCCGACCAGGTGAGAAGGAGGAAGGACTTCATGGTCATATCGCTGGCTATGCTGGCGGCTTGCTCTTTCGTCTATGCCTTCATCGGCTCGCCCATCCAGCTCATCGCCCTCAGAGTGCTGGAAGGCGTGGCTTGGGCGATATTGTGGCCGATCATAGACGCGGAAGTGAGCGAAGACGTGTCAAGGGAGAGCAGCAAGTCGCTCAGCATCTACAACACCGTCTGGTCAACGGCCGGCGCCCTAGGACCTCTGCTGGGAGTGGCTCTGATTATCCTCCTCACTGAGATCAGATACATCTTCTTCGCCACGGCTCTCATGATGGTCCTTGCGACGGTCGTCAGCGCGATGTTCTTGCGGGACGACAAGGTCGCTGTCTCAAAACTGGTCCCCGATTCCAGTCCGAAGACGAGCGCGGTCAAGCCGAAGAGCGCCGACGGCACCTCGATTTGGATATTTGTGGTCGCGATGGTCTTTCAATCGGCAATACGTGGCGTGCTATTCACTTTCTACCCGCCCTTGGCGGAGTCCAGAGGCATTTCCTATCTCGTGATAGGAGTGATTGGATTCTCTTTCTACGCGGCCCGGGCTGGCGTATTCTCCTTCACGACCCGGGACGATTTCAGAGGATTCTTCTTGAAAAGGGAGAACACCAAGAGGACTCTCATAATCTCTGTTGTCGTGTCAGCGGCGGCAGGGTCGCTGCCCCTGCTCAACGATAGCGCTTGGATAGTCGGCGCGGTCGCCTTCGCCATAGTAGCGCTGGCGAGTTCGTTCACTGTCATGATAAGCCAAGTAGAACTGATTTCGCGTGCGGAGTCTAACAAGAAGGGGAGCGGTGCGGGGGTCTTCGAGTCAACGATAGGCGTCGGGGTCGCTCTTGGTCCGGTCGTGGCCGGACTTATCTCGGGCGGTTCACTTTCGATTCCTTTCCTGGTCTCGCCGGTCGGCTTCGTCATAGCACTGCCAATCATGCTCTTGTTATTCCGGCGCCGCGATGCATCCTGACACGGACAACGTGTCTGCGCGGCGCGTTTAGGGCGCTCGACCAGCGTTGGTTCTGAGATGCGACGACTTTCTTGCGGGAGCCGGATGGAGCCCTTCTTTCGGGTACGCCTTCTGGATTATGCGAGTCCTGAGCAGGTGCATCCCATCTCCCCTCACGGCAGAAATCTTGAGCACGGAAAACCCGCTGAACAGCGGGTTCGTCTCGATCTGCCTCGCATCGTGATCCTTGAGCAGGTCGATCTTGTTCAGCACCAGGAGCACCTTGGCAGGGTCCACCTTGAGCTGGTCGAGCGTCTCCTGACAGCTCGTCAGCTTTATCCTTATGCTCTCTTCGCTCTCGCTGGCATCCAGAAGGAGCAGCACCAAGTCGGCGTAGGTCAGTTCCTCGAGCGTGGATTTGAACGACTCCACCATGTATGCAGGAAGCCTCGAAATGAAACCCACGGTGTCAGAAAGCATGACCTTCTTCTTCACCTCCCCGAAGCTTACCGCTCGCGTCGTGGTGGTGAGCGTAGTGAAGAGGCTGGGAGACTCCTCCTTCGACTCTAAAGCGAGCTTGTTGAAGAGCGTGGTCTTGCCGCTGCTCGTGTAACCGGCCATGGAGACCAGAGGCATCCCGAGCTTCCTCCGTTCGACCCTGTGGAGCGTCCGAGCGGACTGCGCCCTTACTAACTTCTCCTTGATGAAAGTCATCCGGCGTTTCAGCGCCCTGAACTTGACGTCCACCGCCGCTTCTCCCATGCCCATGAACCCGGCCCGTTCACCGGCTACCGAGAACCGGACCTCATCCCTGGCGCGCGGCATCTCGTAGCGCAGTTCGGCAAGCTGGACCTGGAGCTTCGCCTCTGTCGTCTTCGCCCTCCGGAGAAAGATATTCAGGACGAGCCTCTCCCTGTCGACGATCTCAGCGCGCGTCACCGTCGCGAGTTTGTAAGCCTGGGAGGATGTGAGCGATTCGTCGATTATCAGCGTCTTTGAGCCGTTCTTGCTGATAATGGCTCTGAGCTCTTCCGCCTTGCCCACCCCTACCCCGTAATCCGATTTCAGTACCTGCTTCTGCGTCAACAAGTCCACTACTGTATAGCCCGCGGCTTTTGCCAGTTCCAGTACCTCCTGTACCGCAAAATCGTCCGGGTAGGAGACGACGGTGGCCTTGTCCATCGAAACGACCTGCTCTTCCCACTATAAATTATAGTCAGTGCGGAGGCGCGCTACCCGCTCATCGTCTCTGACGGCTCAGGGTAGGTGACATTGGACACTATGGTCCTTGAGCAGTCCACGCAGTGCACCACGCTGTTCGCGCACCTCATATGATATCTGGACCCACATTCGCACTCGATGTATCGATCGGCCCCACTGCCGTGCTCGAGAACGGATCTGATTTCCTTGCCGCAGTACAGGCAGATTCTGCTGAGGCTCAGTATGTCTCTCTGGGTGAAGATCCCGGTTATTTCGCCGTCCTTCGTCACGAGCATCCTCCTGATCTTCTTCCGACTCATCAGGTCTATCGCTTCCCCCAGGGTCTTGTCCTCCTCTATGGCAATCGGGTGGGGCGTCATTATCTCGCTCACCCTGGTGGACTCCGGGTCGCGGCCGCCCGCGAGGATCTTCCTTACAAGATCACGTTCAGTGACGATGCCTACCGGACGCTTGTTGCTGGTCACCACGATGCTCCCTATGTTCCGTTCGGCCATCACTTTGGTTGCAGACCCAACGGACGCTCCTTCCTCGATCGTTATCAGGTTCTTCTTGGCAATCTCACCGACCTTCACCTCGAGCATTTCATCGAAAAAACAAGGCGTCGTTATTTAAGCGAGATACAGGGCCTTCTCTGGGACGAAGCTGTTCGATGGAAGGCGCGCGTCAAATGACCCGAGGCGGTGGGTCGCGGCCGCTATTGAGTGACGACCGTGAGACCGGTTATCTCTTGTCCCTGCACCTGTATCTGTATCGAGTCTCCCGTCTTCAGCTGCAGCGCTTGGACCCACTGGGCGAACGGGAGGCTGTTGGCGGTCGCGTAGTAGTACGTGCCGTTCAACTCGATCGACGCGTATGTGTTCCCGCTCTGCACGTAAGTGACGAATGACTGTACCGTTCCGTTCACCTCGGTCTGCGTGTTCTGCGTCTGGTTCCCCGTGACACCGCCGAGCAGGCCCGCGAGGGCAATGTCCCTCGTGTTGGCGATGCTTCCCTGGGCGGCCTGAATCACGAGGTTACCAGCGTTCGAGGCATCCATGACGGCAATCCCCTGGAACTGCACGATGCCCGTCCCACTGTCATAATAGTAAGGCACGATCCAGACGAAGCCACCCTGCTCCGGGTAGATGACCGGGTTCGCCGCGAAGAGCTGGCCATTGCTGAGGGCGGGCAGCTTCGACTGGACGGTGGCCTCCGCGTAGTCTGGGGAGATGAGGTTCATCCCCTGCATGTTATAGAATGTGAACTGGTCCCTGTACGCGAGTATCACTCCGGCGAGCGAGTTTGGCGCGTTCGCGGGGCTCATGAAGAGCATGAGGGCCGTCCCGTTCTTGTAGGGGATGAGCTCCTCGTCGCTGCTGAGCGCAAGCCTGAACTGGCTGGCTGGTATTGTGAAGAACCCCCCGGCGAAGATGCTGAATGAGTTGTTCGCCGCTCTGGTGGAGCCCCACTGGCTTGCAAGGTTCGCGACCAGGAACTTGTCCCACGGTTGATTGACATATGACGGAGAGTTCAACCCGCTGTACTGAGCGACGGGCGAGCCGTCCGCGCCGTATATCACCCCGCCGTTGAAAGCGGTGACTCCGTCAAGCCGGACCTGGCTCTGGGTGAACACATAGTAGATCGTGGAGAAGTTCTGCGAGGGTGGAGTCGGGTAATGGTTCCCGACCACGATGCTAGTGTCGCCGAGGTAGGAATGGAGGTCGATTTCATTGAATAGGAACAGCCCAGGGCCGACGGTGTTCTGGGACTTGACCTCATAATAGCTGCCGTTGACGGCGTTGACCAGTATGAAACCAAGCTCATTGTTCTCGGCGAACGTGTTGGTGGGTGCGACCGTGAAGATCCAGTAAGGTTGCGCGCCACTGATTATTTGCTCGTCATCTACCAGTTGGACGCTTCCTCCGTAGTCGCTGAGATGAGAAGATGCTATGGACATCGCGTAGTCCTCAGATACCAGGGGCAGCTTGTCTATCTGCAGCGTCGAATTGCTGAAGAGGGTGCTCCCTGGCTGGAACGTCAGCAGCGAGTTGAAGTAGATGGAGTTGTTGACCTGCGCATAGACCCCGTAGTAAGCTCCAGCCCCGATTCCGGTGAGCAGGAAGAGCACGACCAGTATGGAGGCCGTCCTCCTGGGGGAGTCGACCTCTCTCAACCTCAGGAATGACGCGACTAGGCCGACGAACACGAAATCGAACAGGAACTGATAGAGGAAGGGCACCTCTCCCAGGATGAGGAGGAGGCCGAACACCACCGAAGCGATCGCTATTCCCACCACCCTCCACACGGAGCCGGGCGGGACCCGCTCGTACGCCTCACGTTCAACCCTGATGCGCGGCTCTCTGCCAGGAATCTCGAACGCTATGACAGAGAGAAGGATATTCGTGGTCGACAGTATCGCGAGGTCGAGATAGACCGGGACCGGCATCGGCGTTTTCCAATCTTGCTCCTATTTATGACTGCCCGCTGAGTCTGAGCAGATCGGTCGTTTGAAGAAAACCCGTGGGGAGCCTGATGGTCCCCGCAAGACTTGATACGTAACCGCCGCCCATGGGCGCGAGTTGAGCCGTCGCAGCCGAGTCGCCCTTGGAGTCGCTCTTTCATTGGTGATGCTGCTCGGTACCATACCAGCCGTTACCGCGCGCCTCGGCGACCAGACGCTTGCAGCGATCGACCCCTTGGATACGAATCAGCCGGCGATTCCAGCGTCAGTGCACCACGTGATTACGATAGTGATGGAGAATGAGGAGTACTCCCAGGTCATCGGAAACCCGTCAGCGCCCTACCAGAACGCGCTGGCCGCTAACTATACGCTGCTCACCTCATATTACGCAGTCTCTCATCCTTCGCTTCCGAACTACCTCGCAATGGTGTCTGGCACCACCTACGTCTCGAGCGACTGCCTGCCGAGCCAGTGCAGCACTAACTCTTCCAGTATAGTCAGTCTCCTGCAGGGCAGCGGCCTCACGTGGAAGGAGTACGCGGAGTCGATGCCGACCAACTGCTCTCAAGTTGTCAGTCCCGACGGCCTGTACCAACCGAAGCATGACCCCTTCGTCTACTTCTCGAGCATCACGGGGAACAACGGCTCGGGGCAGACGTCCTCCTACTGTGACTCGCACGTGGTCTCCTTCGCCCAGTTCTGGACCGACCTTAATTCTAGCTCCTTCCCGAACTATTCTTTTGTGACCCCGAACAATTGTGATGACGGGCACAGTTGCAGCATCTCGACGGCTGACGCCTGGCTTTCCATGGTCGTCACCCGCATCGAAGGTTCTCAGGATTTCAACTCCACAGTGTTGTTCGTCGTCTACGACGAGGGCTCGACCAACGCTGGTTTCGGGAACGCGCACGGTGGACAGGTGCCCTGCATCGTCGTTTCGCCCTTCGCTACCCGTGGTTACAAGTCAGCGGTCCCGTATTCGCACTATTCACTGCTCTCGACCACCGAGTCGCTGCTTGGCCTTGGCAGCCTCGGAAGGAACGACTCGACAGCGCAGGTGATGTATGATGCCCTTGCGGCTTGCCCAGCACAATCTGGAGAAGTCGTCGGGGGTGCATGTGAGAGAACGACAATCTCTTCGACCTCCAGCGGAATCTCAGGCACTTCCAGCACGAGTTCAGGCGGCGACAACCTGTTCTTCAGTTCGGGGCTGCCTCTCCTGTACGCACTGGCCGTGGGAATTGGAGTCGCGACCGTATTGCTGATGGTCACAGGAAGGACGCGAGGTAGGACTGTGTCGAACCACCGCTATGCTCAGCCCGAAATCTGACCGGAAGCTACGTTAAAGGTATCCGCGGTCCTTCAGGACGGCGATGAGGTTCTCGTCCCTCCACTTCACTAGTTCAGCATATGACTTGGTTTTGATCAGATTCAACTCCTTGGTCTGTCGCTTGGTCTTCTCCTTGACTGACTCGGGGACAGCTGTCCAAGTGCTCAGTGTCTCGCAGATTGACTCTATCATAGGGCCGAAGTGCTCGAGGTAGTATTCCATGCCGCCGGCGCCGCCGGCGAGGTTGGCTGTGACGATGGGGCCCATGAACGCCCAGCGGAGACCGATTCCGGCGCTCATGATTTTCTCGAGGCCGTCGGCATCGACCACGCCGTCCGCGAGCATGGCAATCGACTCGCGGAACACGGCGGTCTGAAGTCGGTTCGCGGCGAACCCGGGCAGCTGCTTGTTGATGCGTACGGGGACCTTGTCCAGTGACTCCATCAACCGGTAGACTGTCGAGACGGTTGCAGGGGACGTCTTCTCCCCCCTGACTATCTCAACGAGCGGGACCAAGTGCGGCGGGTTGAATGGGTGGGCAATCACCGCCCGCTCAGGGTGCTTCATGCTCTTTTGCATCGTAGTGACGGAGAGTCCTGACGTGCTGCTGGCGATTATGACGTCCTTTCCAACGATTCTCTCGAGCCTTCCAAGTAGTTCAATCTTGACGTCGAGCCGCTCCACAGCCGACTCCTGGACGTACTCGCAGCCGGCTATGTCCTCAAGCCTGGTAGTGGTGTGAATCCTCCCAAGGGTCGGCTTCACATGGCTCTTCTTCATGATGCCGTTCTCCACCAGCGTGCCTACCATGTTCTTGATCAGCGCGGTCGAGTTGGCGATTACCTCATCCTTGACGTCGTAGCTGATCACGTCGTAGCCCTTCATGGCGTAGAGGAGCGCCCAGCTTGAGCCTATGGTGCCTGAACCGACACATGCGATCTTCTTCGGTAGAGTCACGGGATATCATGGGCCGTGACTCCGCTGCGCAGATAAGCGTTCGCTGGCGGACGGATCAGGAAGCTGAGACTCTCCGGGACGGGAGAGCGGATTGGGAGGAAAGACGGATTTCGGACTGATTAAGTCCATGCTCCAGGTGGGCAACTGACTGCGCTATGATATGATTCTCGGGTTGCAGGATAATTCTAGCAGTTTTAAATAACATGAGGCCATGACTTCAATGCTTGCGGCAATGCCAAAAGACATCTTTTCCGAGGTAGAGAAGCAGGCGGACAGCTCGGCCTCTACCAGAGCTTCATGGAAGGGAGTCTTGAGCATCGACATCCCCACGCTCGGCCTCGGCTCGGTTGAATATCACCTCCGGGCTGCGAAGGCCCACGGGAGCCTACAGCCAGTAAATTTTGTAAGGGTGGACCAGAAGACCGGAAAGGAAGTGGTGAGCCGAGAGGTGCCCGTGCTCTACCGGTACAAGGAAGGGCCTAGTGGGGAGCGCGTGGACATGCAGGAGATATCCCGTGACGAAGCGAAGAAGCACGTGAGGTACAAGGGGCAGTTCCAGATCTCAGTCCATAGCGAGAAGAGGTACTTTCTGAAGAACGAGCTCGAGATGTCAGGAAAGTGGGTCGAGATTCCCGCGAGCCAGGTGGTGGAGAAGCAGGGCGGCGAGGAGATCGAGCCCTTCGATAGGACCACTCGGATCGAGGTCGAGAAGGATGGCTTCGTCCCATTGGAGAGGCTCTCCGAGTACAAGTTCAAGGAAGTCTACCAGCTCGCGGCAGACACCGACAAGAAGGTGAAGGAGACTGGAGGGAGGATACGGCAGCTCGCGCGCTATCTGCTCGAGAAGCAGACCGCGCTTGTGTCTTTCTTCTCTTGGGGAAGAGGCTACCAGTTCTACACCAGCGTGATCTACCCATACGAGAGGAAGGACGGAAGGCTCTGGCTGCTGATGGGGATGAGCGAGGGCATACTGGTGCTCGAGGACGCCTGGGCTCTTGAAGAGCAGGGGCAGGGAGAGAAGCTTCCGTCGGTCCCCGAGGCCCGCAAGAAGAAGCCGAAGGTCATGATCGCAAAGTGAGCGAAGAGCTTCCGAACTACGTGGCTGAAAACTATGCGAAGGCGGTCGATGTGCCACTCGGCGACTGGTTGTTGAGCAACGAGCTACCTGCTCTGGTTGAGCCGAAACTGGACGGCATCAGAGTGTTCCTCTTCAAGAGCGGAGATAAGCTGGTAATATCCAGCAAGCACGGCGCCATCTACACGCCGAAGAGCGCCCCAAAGGTGTTCACCTACATCACGGAGTTCCTCCACGCCCCTAACCGGATGATTCTTGACGGGGAGTACATCTCAGATGAAGGTGTGTTCTTCTTCGACGTCCTTCAGGTCGACGACCGCGATGTCAGGCCGCTCACCCTCATGGAGAGGAAGAAGATCCTCAGAGAGATACTCAAAGGAACAAAGCTCGAAGTGAAGTATCAGCTGGTCAAGACATCCGCTGAAATCCTCAAGCTAAGGGATGGAAGGGTGAAGGAAGGCGGTGAAGGAATCATGGTGAAGAGCCCCGACTCGAGCTATGGCCAGCCTAATTCATGGCTCAAGCTCAAGAGGTTCGACACCATCGACTGCTTTGTGATAGACTATGAGGAGACCAAGGACATGAGGCAATCTGGAGTGCCGCATTCCTGGCGTATCGGGGTGTACGATGGGAAGGGGCAGGTGGTGCCCTTGGGGAAGGTCGGCTCCTTTGTGGAGGGCGTGGACCCCCGCCAGGTGAAGAAGGGCAGCGTGCTCGAATTGAGGTTCCAGGAGGTCACCCGCGATTTCAAGCTCCGAGCTCCATTCATACTCAGGATAAGGCACGACAAGACCGCCGACGAGTGCCTCTTTACTCAGATTGAGCCCAAGAGTCGGTCGTAGATGAAGAAAGACCTCGACCCGAGCTTTGCCATGTCGGTGGCCCAAGACTTTCTGGGCAGGACCAAGGACCTCTACAGACGCAGCGCTGTCGCAGGGAGCCTGAGAAGGAAAGCGCCGGTCGTGCACGACATAGACTTCGCTGTCATCCCGAAGGGGGCTGATTACAACGCATGGAAGGACAAGGTAACGAAACGCGTCAGAGAGATCGGCGGCAGCGTTATCACGTTCGGTGCGGTCATCTCAAATTTCCTGTACAAGGGAATTCAGGTCAACCTGTTCATTTGTCCCAGCCCCGATTCATGGGGCGTCACGTACATGTGGGCGACGGGGCCGAAGGGCCACACCATCGGTATGACGATTAAGGCGAGGAACAAGGGTATGCTCATCAACTCTCAAGGGATCTGGACAAGAAAAGAACCACCAGAGCTCATAGCCGCAAGGACGGAGGTCGACGTCGGACGCATACTTGACTGGAAGTTCAAGCCTCCCGAGGAGAGGGGTAAGGCCGCGAAGAAAGAACGTTCGTTCTACTGAACATCTGTTTCAGAAGAATGATTGACTGGCGAGATATTCGTTCGAGAGGCTTCACACTTCGACGGGTGCCGTGGGTGGCGATGGGCGACGCACTAGACCAAGCTCTTCCCGCAGGACCCGCAGTAGTTCGCTCGCGCCTGCTTGGGGCTGCCGCAGGACCCGCAGAACGGGATGAGCGTCTTTGCGAGCTCGTTCCGACGGCGAAGTTTCTCGCGCCCGCGGGCGAAATCCCCGCTCGTGTAGAACTCCCTGGCCAGCGAGAGCCTCCTCGCGTGTTCTGGGTGGGTCCGGAAGAGCTGCGAGATCGCGCCACCGGTGACCTCTCCTCCGTTGTGAAGGAGGGTCTTTGTCAGCATCGACTCGAAGGCATTCACGTCTCCTCCCAGTAGGATGGCCGCCCGGTCCGCCGAGATTTCAGACTCCCGGTGCCATGCAAGAAGCGACATCTGGAGGGGATAGACGATGAGACCTGCACCGAAGAAGGAGGCCAGCAGGCTTCCTCCCGTCGCGATCGACTCGGCGGCGGTGTGGTACAACATGTGCCGGCTCTTTATGTGAGCCAGCTCGTGCCCGACCAGCATCTCCATCTCGGCCCGGCTAAGAACTTGGAGCGCTACCTGCGTGATCATCAACAATGGACTTCGTTCTGTCCCGGTCACCGCAGCGTTGAGTACGGTCGAAGGTATTACGAAGGCTTCGGGCAGTACTTCCAGTCCGAGGCGGTCGCCGCATCCCCTCATGCACAAGTCGAGGTCCGAGAGGTTCTTCACCCTGACCGCCCCTCTTGACAGAGACCCTCTTAGTGACTTCTCGTGACCTCCCAGTCGAAGACCTGCGAGCGCACTCGGGAGCCAGCCGGTGTCCTCGACAACGGAGAGGTTCGTCCTATCGTCGGGAGAGAGGAAGTCGTCTGCGGTGAGATCGAACTCCGTGACCGGGAAAAGCCTCATCCGACACCGGAGGCAGAACACCCGGTCGGATCTGTTGATCACGCCGCAGCGCCCGCAAGAGACTTCCATGGTTGCAAGCCAGACCTCGGCTATGGCTAAGTATCTGTTGGTCGGTCTGCTCAGGTAAAGTGCTTGCTTGCTTGCTTGCGCTTCGGATGGGCTGCAATCTCTATGGATAGGTGTTGAACCACATGGGTTCGTTGAGCTCAGTCCGTGGATATCACCCGCGTCGAATTATTGGGTCCTGATTGTGATCCTGGACGAGAACCCTTGAATATTGGTGCGACCTCAATGGCCGTGATTCGTCGAGAAGCTTGAGCAAGTCCAAAGCCTTCCTCAGAATGCTAAGCTCTCTCCCGACATTGGGGGTGGTCCTCTTCGCGTTCTCCGTAGGCTTTCCTCCATTGGAAGATGCGACTACTCTGAGCTTGACCGTTCATATGTTCGAGCATATCCTGATCGTCATCTCGGGCGTGCTGATCGGGTACCCGCTCTACAGGCGCGGATATTTCTCGAGAATCAAGGGGAGGACCGCCGGGCTGGTAGGTTTGCTGGCTGTGTGTCTACTGGTCTCCCTGTGGCACCTCCCGCTTTTCTGGGACGACGCCGTCCTGAATCCGCTGGTCCATGCGGTGGAACACCTCTCTTTTCTTGCGGTGGGAGTGTTGATCGGTTCGCTGGTGTTGATGCTTTCGGACGATGTGAAGGTCCTGGCCCTGATTTTGGGGCTGATCGGACATTTCTTCTACGCGCTGGTACTTACTTCCAATTCCCAAGTTTACCCCCTCTATTCGTTGTCGCAGCAGGGAGACCTCGGGCTGTTCGTGTTCGCCATGGACCCGATCTTCATCGTCTTGATTTTCTTCATCCTATGGAATCCAAATCCCTCCCAGAAGGTCAGGTCCGACTATCTGCCGCGTAGTCTGGGTATCAGGTCTTCCCGGAAGCTGCACCGAATCGGCCTGATGGCTCCGGTCCTGACCATAGTCCTGATGGCGTCGCTGATCGGCTTCTATTCGTGGAGTATTGCTGAGATAAGCCTTTCCGGTAATCAGGGTCCGCAGCATGGTTCCGTGGTCTACATACTCGAGACACCGGTGACCTGGGGGTACTCCCCTGAGAGCATCAGAGTCGTGATAGGGGTGAACAACACGGTGACCTGGGTCAGCCACTCACTAGGTTATGATACGATCACAAGTGTGAATGGGGACTTTTCCTCGGGGCAACTGGCACCCGGCCAGACGTTCGCCTACACTTTTTCCCAGCCCGGCACATACGAGTATCGTTGCGTCTATCATCCATGGATGTTAGGGTATGTGACGGTCTTATCCGGTTCCTGACAGCGGCGTGCCGTCGAGTCGACGGTGAATCGAGAAGGTTCCTGGGAAAGAGCTCGTGCACCAGAACCCCGATCTCTGCCTTGGATTAGACTTTGATTTGGCCGCGCTGCTGAAAGCTTTGTCTGGCATCGGTTACAGCGCTCCCGAAGCTGGTCGCTTCGCTCTTCGCGGTACCGGTCTTCTCATGGAGCTCATCTAGTATGGAATCGAACATGACCTTGGACCCTATTCCGAACAATTTTAGGATGGATTTGGCGTAGTTGTCTGGGTTCGCAGCCGCTATGTGGGGATCGATGTAAAACGTCACACACTTCGCGCTCTCGTCTCCGAGTACCTTGACGAGGCCATCTTCTATCGACTGGACGAGCAGGGTGTCAAAGTTCCGCTTTGTTTCGCTCATGCTCTCACTTGAGATACTTCGCCGCGCGAATGGCGATGAACGCGGACAAGAATACCATCGAGACCGTGTGGATTATCAACCCGGTGGTCTCGATGTTAGATATGTTGATGTAGCCGAGGCTGTCTAGAATCTTTGGGACTTCGGCAAGGACGATGACGAGCAGCACCACGAACATTTCGAACTGGAAGCTCCTTATGGTCTTCGCTCGATAAGCCAGAAAGGCCATGACGAGGAAGGCGGCGACGACCAGTACGAGCGACGACCAGTCAGCGGCCGTCCCTATCAGGTCCGTGATGTCGGCCATCTTCTACGCCACGCTCTTAGCGAAATATATCGCGAAGGCAAGCAGGATCACGTAGCTCAATGGCTGTAGCAGCTCATCGCCAAACGCGATGGCGTTCGAGTTTGTATAATCGCCGATGAAATACGTGAGGTGATAGAGCCCGTGCACGACCAGGAAGGCAGAGAGAAGCGTGAAGAGCGTTTTGACCGTCTTTATCTTGATTCGCCTGCTGATGTACAGTGTAGGTAACGAGACGCCGATTATTATGACAGCGATGAAGAGGTTCAGGTAGGAATTTACATCCAAGCTCATACGAGAACCAAGTTGACGTTCCATCAGAATATGCATATAAGCGTATTAAGCGCGACTAAGTAAAGTCGCGTCGCGCAGCATCCTTTTTGACGACTTCTGCTGTCCTTGCACGGGGTCCTCTAATCCTTATAACATTTAGTAGATTTCCTTCGAATCACATGGCGAACTTTTCGTCTCATCAGCTCAAGACGTTGACGCGGGAGATCTTCATGAAGAAGGGCGCGAGCCAAAAAGATGCAGAGATCGTCTCAGACCTGCTGGTAAGGGCAAACCTCGCAGGGCACGACTCACATGGAGTGATTCGGATAGGCAGCTACGTCAAAGCGATCGATGAAGGGAAGCTTGACCCGAAGGCGAAGGGGGTCATAGAAGCGGATGACGGAGCAACGGCACGTATCAATGGAAACTGGGGGTTTGGCCAGGTATTGGCGTCAGAGGCCATGAAGACGGCGATCGAGAAGGGGAAGAAGTATGGCGTCTCAGCCGTAAGCATCTACAACTGCTGGCATATTGGTCGAATGGCAGACTATTGCTTGATGGCGACTGACCAAGAAATGATCGGTATAGCGATGGTCAACTCGACGCCTTCCGTCTCTCCCTTCGGTGGCGTGCAGAGGATATTCAACCCCAGCCCGCTTGGGGCCGGAGTGCCGTCAGGCATGGAACGACCGTTCATGCTCGACATCTCCATGAGCGTCTGTGCTCAGGGGAAAATTGACCTCAAGCAGGCAAGGGGAGAGAAACTGCCTCCGGGATGGATAATCGATAGTAACGGAAAACCCAGCGTGGACCCGAACGACTTCTACGAGGGCGGTTCGATACTTCCTATTGGAGGAGACGTCGGCTACAAGGGCTATGGCTTGGCATTCTTGGTTGACATCTTGAGCGGCGCGCTCAGCGGAAGCGGATGCGCTTCCAGCCGGGAGTTCCATGGCGGGAACGGTGTCTTCATGCTCACGCTGGATATCGCCCGTTTCGGGTCACTCGAAGGGTTCAAGGGCCGGATGAAGGAGGTCATCACCAACGTCAAGACGAGCAGGAGAGCACCGAATGTCTCCCAGATCATGATTCCAGGGGAACCTGAGTTCATGACGGAGGAAGCTAGATCGATGAGCGGGATATTCGTCGAAGATTCGACTTGGGACGCGATATCTGAAATCGCGAAGGGTCTAGGCGTGACAATCCCTGAACCGACCCGCGCTTGAACACGATAGTCTCCTAATCGGGACGCTGCAAAGACTCCGTGCGTTCCGATTCGAAAGAATTGAAAGAAACGCCATGAAAGCGATTTCTTGAAAGATAGCTGGAAATCGGGGGACGCTGTGGTCCGCGGACCACAGCGCGTTACTCGTCCTGGCCGTTCGTGAACTGGACCGTGTTGAAGAAGGCAGCGGACGACTGGCCGCTGAAGACCGGGTCGGCCAAGAAACTCTTCACGATTTGGTTGTTCCAGACGATTGAACCGCCTCCGAAGAAGAGTTTGACGCTACCCAGCCAGACGTAGGGTGCATCGTTGGATACCTGCGCCTGGGCCGCCGTGCATGCGGTAATCAGTTGTGTTTGCGGTGTGCCGTTGGTCAGGTCGTTGACGCATGTCTGCACTACGGGGTTGGAGTAGACGGCCCAGTTGTTGGCCGCCGTCTGGTTGCTGACCCATGTCAACAAAGAGTCAGCTGGAGTAGGTTGGTCCGGAGCGAAGGTAGCCGTCCCGAACCACGAAATCTGTGCGATCGTCTGGGACTGGTTCACCCCGGCCGCGTATGTTCCGTCGCCCCCTACGTACGGAGGCGCGTACTGTGACGGAGTCGTGATGATCACGTTGACGGGGATGTTCAGCGCCTGAAGGTCCTGGGCCACCAGCTGGGCTGTGGTCGAGCAGACTTCACATCCTTGGATGACCCGGAACTCGAGCGGCTGCATCGTAGCCACGTTGACCTTGCTAGCAGTCAGGTCCTGCGCGGCGAGCGTCATGTTGAACTGATATGGCGCTATGTTGCCAAGGTCGTACAACTGCGTGAACGAGGGATACTCGGGTCCCATCATTGGAGTGAGGCCGCCTCCCTGGGTGCCAAGGAACGCGTCGTCCGAGATCTGCGTGTAGTTGATCGCGTGTACTATCGCCTGTCGGAACAGGGTGACGTTGGTCGGATACCGCAGCACGTTCAAGGCAAGACCGACGATGTTGGCGGAGTTGCTTGGCATCACGAAGTAAGTGAACTTGGGGTTGCTGATTACGTTCGACCAGTCCGTCTGGACTATCGGCGCAATATCAGCCGATCCCGAGGTTAGGTCCACGTACCTGGATACATCATCCAGGTTTACCGTGATTACCACGTTCTTGACGTGTCCCGGGTCCATGTACGGGTTGGCCTGAATCTGCGCGGTGGTCCAGCTCTTGGCCCAGTAGTTCGCGTTCTGGGTGAAGGAGACCTGGGAGTTCGGCACCACGTTCGTGACGGTGTATGGTCCGGTCCCGGGAATCGGTGAATAGTTGAAGTTGGTGTTCAGGGCTACCGGAGTCCCGAAGCCCCCGTTCTGAAGGACGTATTGCGTGTCGTACATGAGGCCGGTGCTTTGCACCCACATCTGCGGGAAGTACGGGAAGGCGGCCTTCAGGTTGAAGCCTATCTCGTTCTGGTTTATCACATAGATAGGCCAAGAGCTGTTCGTCATGACCTTCATGAGTGCGGCGTTCGGGTTGATGAGCCCGCTCTGGGTCATCAATGCTATCGTGCTGGGCCCAAAGTCGGCCGTGTTCATGTTGAAGACGTTGTAGCCGACAGCCCATCCGGAGGTGTTGCCGCTCAGGTAGTATTCGCCGTACATTTCACCCCACACCTGGTAGGCGTTGAACGGGTCGCCGTTCGAGAACGTCACACCCTTTTGGAGGAAGAAGGTCCAGTTGTCTCCGTTCGCCGAGGAGTTCCAGCTCTGCGCGAGCATCGGCTCCAGGGCGATGGTACCGTTGGCGTAGAGTTCCGTCCCGTTTAGCGTCACCAGTGACTGGTAGACGGTGTATGAAAGCCAGTCTGGATACGGGATCACAGCGAAGGAGTTGAGCTGATTGAGGTTACCGGCGGGCCAGGTCTCGTCGTCCATGGTCAGGGTGCTGACCACTCCGCCAGAGGAAGTAGCACTGCTGGTCGACGAGGAAGAGGAAGAGGAAGAGGAAGAGGAAGAGGAAGAGGAGGTCGAAGCTCTCGACGCGTAGTAATAGACCCCTGCCGCGGCAGCGACAATCAGTACAACTACGATAACAACAGCTATCACGGTTCGTCCGACCGCCGTCCTCTCAGTCGCGGCGAAATTCATCTGGAGCGGCTTCGCCCTTCAGGGGTATTAACTGTTGGTGTTCTCGCGGTAGCTTTTAGTGATTGACAGCGGACTCAGAGGACGGCTTCGGCGACCTTGTGGACGGCCTCGATGATGTCGTCGGAGTCCTCGTCCGATAGGAGCGGGCTGATGTCCAGGTGGACTGCGCGACCCAGAAGGTCCAGGCTCTGCTTGTACCGTTTGCTGACGCGATGTATCCCTTTGAACACCTGACCCCAGTGCATGAAGATGTGGCCGTCGTTGGTCGACGGGTCGTAGACGACCGCCGGGTATGAACCGCTCTTCGTCCAGATGTTCTCCGCCCTCAGACCCTTCTTGAACGCTATCGCCTGCTCGGGTTTCTTGGTGAAGAAGACGAGCGATATCCCCGCCTCGCCCGCCGGGTCGTTGAGGCGCCTGAACTCTATCCCGTCGATGTCGGAGATTCCTTTCTTGATTTTCGCTTTGTTCTTCCTGATGTCCCTTATGATCCAGTCGATCTTCTTCAGCTGCTCCTTCATTATCGCAGCCGTAATCTCGTTCATCCTGTAATTGATCCCCGGGATTGGCTCCGCCTCAAACCTCAGGCTTTTGTCCTCCCACGACCTGTACGGCGTGCCCATGTCGTGGAACATGACGCACCTCTCGTAGACGAGCTTGTCGTCAGTGAGAATCGCTCCTCCTTCACCCGCCGAGATCATTTTATTGAACTGGAAGCTGTAGGAGCCCACCTTTCCGTAGGTCCCGAGCTTCTTCCCGTGATAGCTCGCCCCCGCCGCCTGGGCGACATCCTCTATCAACACGATCCCGTAGTCGTCCGCGAGCTTTGTGAGCGCGTCGAGGTTGCACGGGGTGCCCCTGATGTGGACCGCCATTATCGCCTTGGTCCTGTTGGTTATCTTCCTCTCGACGTCCGTCGGGTCAAGGGTGAGACTGTCGTCGACGTCCGCGAGGACCGGCGTTGCCCCGGCTGCCAAGACAGCGGACGGGCAAGCCACCCAGGAGTAGGTCGGGAGTATGACCTCGTCGCCCTTTCCTATCCCAAGGCCTATCATCGACGTATGCAGCGCTGCGGTTCCGGATGTCACTCCGAGAGCGTAACTCCTGCCGAAGTAGTTCTTGAGGTCCGTCTCGAACTGGTCGGTCATTTTCAGGAGGTGAGGTCCGTAGAAACGGTATGGGGATTTGGCCTTCAAGACGTCCATCACTGCGTCGATCTCCTCCTTTCCGATGTATCCCCCACCTGGATGCATCATGGGTAGGGGACCGCGCCTTACTGGCTTCCCACTTGCCGCTGCTGAGGATGGTTTCTTCGCCAAGAAATCTACGGCTCAGGTGAGTGATACGGCTTAAAGTGTTGTTCGGTCGAGCGCTGCGCATAATCAGCTCCAGCTTCTCTTACCGTTCTGTCCAGTAGAAATAACTCCGTAGGACGACCTCCCATCATCCTAATGTTACTTTTCAACCTTATCTAGCAGACAAAGTGTCTGTTGATTGTTGATAATAGACAGTCATCAACATTTTTGGGATATCACTCGTTTCAGATACAATTGGATGACTCCCGCTAAGAAACTATTGATACGAAACTATCTCCCCGGAGACCTAAATCCAATAATGAAGGATGTCGGAGTAGTCGGCACCGTCTTGGTTCAAGCTCATGATTCCAAAGAGGAAGGCGAGTGGTTGTTGAGCTTAGCTGAGAGCAACGACTTCGTGAAGGGTGTTGTCGTATGGATTGACCCCCGCAGAACGGATGTCGACAAAACGCTCGTGAAACTCTCTTCGAGTCCCAAATTGAAGGGTGTCCGATATCAAGTGGAGGACGAGTTGGACGATGAGTGGCTCCTTAGAGACGATGTAATTCTAGGATTGAAAGAGGTCGCTCGATTCGGACTCCCCTTCGATCTCCTTGTCAGGACTCGCCAACTGAAAACAATACCGATTCTTGCTGGAAAGGTCGATGGACTGCGTATGGTCTTGGATCATATGGCGAAACCTGAAATCGCGGCTCATGGTATGGAGCCATGGAAGTCGGAAATGGCCAAAGTTGCTGCGATACCAGGCATGTACTGCAAGATTTCAGGTTTGGTCACGGAAGCGGACTGGAACAAGTGGACCAACGAGGACTTGAAGCCGTACCTAAGATTAGCGCTTGAACTTTTTGGGACAGAGCGATTGATGTGGGGTAGCGATTGGCCGGTATGTCTCCTTGCTTCCCCTTATGGAAGAGTGCTCCGAGCGACATCGGATGCAATCGGGCCGTTAAACAAGTCTGAGAGCGAGAAGATATTTTACCTCAATGCAAAACACTTCTACAATCTGCCTTGAATGATTGAATATTTCAGGTTCATGTCCTGGAAGGCTTTTTAGGTCTGGTCATTTGATTCGATGGCATGAATTCCAAGGTCAGAAGCTACGTACATCACGATCAATCTCAAAGGAAGCGAGGTCATGAGTAGCCCCGGCGACTTCAACGCGCACACGATTGCCGAGTTCCGCAAGAACCGCGGAAAGGTCGGCGGCTACTTCGAGGGGGCACCCCTGCTCTTGATACATACAGCCGGGAAGCGCAGCGGCAAACCTCACGTCATCCCGGTGATGTATCTCAAGGACGGGGAGCGGTATCTAGTGTTCGGGTCGAAAGGGGGCGCGGATAGCCACCCTGACTGGTTCCACAACCTCAAGGCACATCCTGACATCCAGATTGAGGTCGGAGACCAGACGATCGACGTGCACGCGGAAGAGATCACCGGCCATGAACGCGACGCCATCTACAAGCGCCAGGCTGCCCTGTACCCCACGTTCGCCGACTACGAACGCAAGACCAAGAGAGTCATACCGGTCGTCGCCTTCACCAAGAGGAAGAAGTGAGCGGCAGTTCTAAGGGTGTCGGTAGGGTCATTCCTCTTTTTCCGCCGTATACGAGGCGGATGCCAGAAGAAACCCACGCCGAATGAAAGATACCAAATGTCGAACCTTAGATAGCCTATAGGAGTCAGCACCCAAAAGAACGGGAGCGCCGAGATGACGAAAATCCCACCCAGGAAAAGCTCGGCCCACATGGTGTGCCTGATTCCCTTGATGATAGCCGGGTGGATGCGTAGTTCAGCCCCGGGCCTCTTGACCTCGGTCAGGAGGATATGGGCTAGACCGGCCAGGAAGAGATAGATCAGGCCGACGTCCAGTGCGTAGGTGAACGAAGACCATTCCACTAGGGAGATGTTCTGGGTGCTGTCCAGCACGTATAGCGTGTACGGTTCGAGGGCGACGCACATCAAGATCACAAGATTCAGAATGAGGGC
Source organism: Nitrososphaerota archaeon (assembly GCA_027886865.1). The sequence goes on along the minus strand of JAPCJR010000015.1, from coordinate 3,121 downwards.
CCCGCGCACCTCGACAGGCAGTATCGCCATTATCCGTGAGTAAAGGAACCAGCTGGTCACCACCAATATGAAACTGAAGATGAAAAGGAGTATGTCGGTGCCGAGTTCGGCCGGGTTCTGCGGGAGGTCCCGATTAGTACCAGCGAGCCGATTGAGAGCGCCAGCCCGAAGACGATGTCGGAGAGGCTCTCCATCCTCACCTTGATTCGCGGGATGCCAACCGGTTCCTCAGACAAGCGTGCGGAAGATTAGAGAACGCGGTTATTTATCCTAAAGATGATTCCCGCCGCCCCAGTGGCTTTGGTGTATGATAATAGTGGGCGACGAGTTAGGTCAGTTCTTTCATACCCTCGAGGCTGTCGAGGAAGCTACCGAGAGGATGGACCTCCCGATCTAGCAAGAAGTTGGCCGGTGAGCTGAAGAATATCTCACCCATCTCTTCGATTGTCTTGGTCTCCAGCAGGTAGCCGTTTCCCAGGATATCCAGGCAGGGGCCTCCGACTACCTTCCCCTTCTTCTCGAGCTTTGCCATGTACTTCAGGTACTCTGCAGCTGCTTTCGCGGACTCCTTGGAGTTCATATTGACGCCAACCCTGACCTTGTCCATTACGAAGAATCGCATGGTTCATGATGGGGCGCTGCAATAATAAGCGTTTAGAGGCCGCTGGACGGCTCTACGAGTTCCAACGAGGTAGGATTTTCGTCAAAACACAGGGTGACGTGTCAGGGGAACTCGCCAAGATGGTGATCAAGTTGCTTTGGGCCGGGACCCAATCTCGACCATTTGGAATTGACACTGGTATCTTTTTCCGTTGATGTCCAGCTTCTGTGTGGCCCAGTAGCCAACGGATCCAGTGCTGAACTTCTTTTCGGGAAGACCTATGTCGGCGACCTTTTGCGAGCCCTCATACAGTTCGATTCGCGGCATGCCCTGCAACGCGCTCTCGGGCATAGTTAAGCGTGCCCAGAGCATCTAGCCGTCTGTTGGATTGTACTTCCCGTGGAAATGTTGAGTCGTACATAGGTTCATTGCGGCTCCCCTGGGAGCACCACGTGAACCCATATCGCGTCAAAACCGCAGTGACTTGTCGACCACGTTGATGAGTGGCTTACCCAGTTCGAATCTTTCACAGTTCTCAACGAGGATCCGAGTCCGACGTTCCGGGACGTGATAGGATTCGGGCTTCGCCGCCATGTGGGGTGTAATCAGCACGTTCGACATCGACCACAGAGGGTTGTCGGGAGGTAACGGCTCTTGCTCGAAGACGTCCAGGGCGGCACCCGCGATTCTCTTTGTCACGAGTGCGTTGACGAGGTCCTCCATGACCACGCACTTCCCGCGCCCGACGTTCACTAGGAACGCGCTGGGCTTCATGAGGTTCAGCCTCTTCGCATCTATCATCCGTATGGTCTCGGGGGTCTCGGGGGTGATCAGGATCAAAAAGTCGGCATCAGGCAGGACCTGATTCAGAGCTTCCGGAGGATGCACGGCCGTGACGAACGGAGGAGGGCTCTTCACTCGGGGGTCAATACCTGTTACTGTCATGCCGAAGGCGGCGCAGAGGCGTGCAGTCTCGGCTCCTATGCCTCCGAGGCCCACTATGAGCACGTTAGCCTCCGGGAGATAGGTCGTGGCCAGGACGGGCCCCCACTCTCTCCTTTGCTGCCAGCGGGCGTACTCGGGCAGGCTGCGAGAGAGGGCAAGAACGAAAGCCAAAGCATGTGCGGCAACGTGGTCGTTGTAGATGCCTCGGAAGTTCGTCACAGTAACATCGCTCTTGATGAGACCTTCGTGCCAGAACGATGGGCTGGGGCTCGCTGCATTGGATTGAATCCATCGGAGCTTTCTCGCACGAGAGAAAAGCTCAGGAGTGACAAACCCATAGGCACAGTCTGCGTCCTGAATGTACGTCTCTGCTTCCTCTGCTGTCTTGAATACCTCAACCTCTGCGCCCGGGACCGCCTCTCTAATCTTCTCCGGCCACTCTTCCTGGTATTCGGGGGGGAGGATCGCCATTTTGAACGGCATTATGGCGGAACTCATGTCCCAAGTACTCTATATTGTTCATGGTAGACCCGACTCAGTCCAATAGGCTCAAGAGAGCCTCTGCAGTCTGACTTTGCTCGAGTAGCGAGCTATCTGGCCCTTTCGTATGTGATTGCCCGCTCCAAGGATTCCTTAAGTGTGGACCTCTCCTTGTAGCCAAGGTCCTCATAGAATCTGCTACAGTCAATGTCCATGCCCGATGGGCCCGCCACGTTGAGGGCGAGCTCGGTCGGCTTATCCCTCCACTCGACGTTGAGCTTGGCGTCCGGGAGGAGTTCCTTGAGCGTGGCCACGAACTCGACAGGAGTGAACGGCTTCCTCGTCCCTACGTTGTAGAGCCTTCTGCGGATCGCCTTATCATCGACCGTTCCCGCGTGCTTGAAAATATCCCCCAGGTCCTCGACGTAGAGCCACCTTAGCGGTGCGCATGCGTAAGCAAAATCGGGCGGGAGAGCGGCCGCCTCTCCGTGAGCCAGCTTGCGGATCATCTCGTTGAACGCGCCTGTGAATCCCGTGTACCGTCCCGGCCCCCAGGCCGCGGCGACCCTAAGGCAGAGAGTCTCGACGCCGAACTTGTTGTAGTAGTGCTGCCCGAAGACCTCGTTCATCACCTTTGTCGCAGAATAGGGGTCCACGGGGCACCTCGGGACGTCATCTTCGGAAACCACGCTGCTTTCGTAGCTCTCCGGTCTGCCGTAGACGGCGGATGAACTGACGTAGACTATCCTATTGAGGTTGGCGGCCCTTCCCGCCTCGAATATGTTGGTCGTCCCGAGGCAATTCACGCTTGCAGACTTCAACGGGTTCTCCCTTGACTCTAGGACCACGATGGCGGCCAGGTGGTAGACGGTCTCGATGCGATACTTCTTGATCGTCTCCGTTATCGATGCGAGATTTGTGACGTCCCCTTCCACCAACTGGACTCGGTCCTTGAAGTCGCGGATGTTCTCCAAGTTCGGTTTTACGTCAAAGATTACGACTTCCTGGTTGGAATTCAACAGGCTTTTGCACAGAAAGCTGCCAATCTGGCCCGTGCCCCCGGTTATCATGACTGCCATGAGATTCTCAGATGTC
>JAPCJR010000046.1 GCA_027886865.1 Nitrososphaerota archaeon | reverse complement strand
CCGACGGAGGCGCACTGAACCCTGTGCGTGGCCCGACATTTCCTACGGAATCACTGGTCAAGAAATGGTTCGGAATGACCGAACCAAATTTATAATTTGGCAGTCTGCCAATCACCACTATGGTAGTCTCCATTGATCTGAGTTCCAAGGTTGCTTTTGTCACAGGCGCTGGGAAAGGGATCGGCCGTGCGTGTGCCCTCACGCTCGCAAGAGCCGGAGCTGACGTGGTCGTCCCTGACATCGACCTCCCCGCTGCCGAAAGGACCGTCGCGGAGATACTGGCTCTAGGGCGGAGGAGCATCGCAATCAAGGCAGACGTGAGCAACCCCGAGGATGTCGAGCTGATGTTTCAGAAGGGACTGAAGGAATTCGAAAGAATCGACATACTGGTCAACAATGCAGGCATAGGGACTCCTGCCAGAAAGCCGTTCTACGAACAACCGTTAGAGGCCTGGAGGCGCACCATCGACACAGACCTGATCGGTCTCTGGATGTGTTCCAAAGTTGCCGCACTGGACATGATGAAGAGAAGATCAGGCAAGATAATCAACATGGCATCGATCGCCGGGAAGGTCGCTCTTCGTCTGCAGGCGGATTACGATGCGGCGAAGGCAGGGGTGATAAGGTTGACCGAGGTCATGGCGATGGAAATGGGACCCTACGGTGTCAACGTAAACTCCGTCGCGCCTGGCAGTACAGCCACCGAACCGGTCAAGCCCCTATACGCTGACCCGGTCTGGAGGGAAAAGATGCTGAGATACATCCCCCTCGCGAGGCCAGCCGAACCCGAGGATATAGCAAACGCCGTCCTGTTCTTGTCCTCGGATATGGCCAGCTACATCACCGGACACACAATCGTCGTTGACGGTGGATGGACTGCCGGAGCGCAGATCCGGGACGTCTGAGAAGTTCAAGCAATAGCCACGAATCCCGTTTCAAGAGTCGCGGAGGGACTAAGCCAAAGGCCTTTCCAGGTATCTCGACGCGATTTCAGGATTCAATATGTTGACCGGCTTGTCCGGCAGTTCCCTGCTGAACAGCTTCGAGATAGCTTCGACGCATGCGAAGGATAGTTCCCTCTGCGTATCGATCGTGAGCGCGGCGCAATGCGGAGTAAACAGGACGTTGTCTAGCTTCAGCAGAGGGTTGTCAGGGTCCGGTGGCTGCTTCACCAAGACGTCAAGGGCGGCTCCTGCGATCTTATGTTCTTGCAGAGCCACACACAGGGCATCCTCATCCACTATCTTGCCTCGCGAGACGTTGATGAAGAAGCTCGATGGCTTCATCATGTTCAGCTGTTCCTCGCCTATCAGCCCCTCCGTCTCGGCCGAAAGTGGGACGGTGAGCACCAAGTAGTCCGATGTTCTAAGAAGTTCTTCAAGGGAGTTCACCAACTCCGCACCGGCCAGCCCGACTCTTTCGCGCTTGATGTGACGGTTATCGTTGGTGATCACCTTCATGCGGAATGCACATTTCGCAATTCTTGCTACCTCGATTGCAATGCTCCCAAATCCAATCACCCCCAGAGTCTTCCCAGTGAGTTCGCTATAGAGCACAGAGGTGAACTCCTTCCCTCTTCCCGTCCTCACGGACCTGTCCGCGACCGTTATCTTTCTGGAGATCCCCAGCATCAGGAGAATCGTGTGTTCGGCCACGGTCGATGAAAGTACCCCCGGACAGTTCGTGACCACCACGCCCTTTTCAGAGGCAGCCGGGAGGTCGATGTTGTCGACGCCGATACCCCTCCTCGCAATCACTTCCAGGTTGTTGGCGGAGAGTATGACCTTTCTTGTCAGCTTCGGAGCGCCCAGAACGACCGCGTTCACATCCCTTATTCGCTCCACCAAGTCATCCTCAGTAAGGGACCCGACGACCTCGTCGACCTGTCCAAACTTCTCTAGTTCCACCCGGGCGGCTCTCTCGATCGGAGGATAGGGGCCGAGAGCTACGAGAATCTTCTTCGTCAACTTTCAGTCCAGTCATGTAATCAGGCGTTTGGCATAGTTAAATTTTCGCGGATACGGGCGGGGATCCAGCGTCCGTGATCGGTCAGCGGCCGTCAGCCGGGCATCCGAGTCGCTTCATACACACACCACAACAGGCGCGTGATATTCCCCGGCGGAGGCGCGATGGACCCTGTGAAGGGGTCGGAGTTCTTCCTCAAACACTATATATTATAGCTTATATTCTATATGCCTCATGAGCACCACGATTGCGGTCAAGGAATCCACCCGCGAGAAGCTCAAGAAGATAATGAAGCAGGAGGGGACGAAGAGCCTCGACCAGACGATCAACACCCTCATAGAGAGGGCGGCAGGCGTCCCCCAGAGCATGTTCGGCGCTGACAGAAAGAGAGGCGTCGGCCTCTCGAGGCAGGAGCACGAAGAGTTCCAGAGGTGAGGACTGATTTACGTAGTGGACACGTTCTCGTGGGTCGAATACTTCGCCGGTAGCGCCGCCGGAGAGAAGGCCAGGCCCTACATCGAAGGGGGCGAGGCATTCACACCCACCATCGTGATAGCCGAGTTCGTGGACAAGTACACACGGGAGAAGATTGACCTGGAAGAGAGGGTCAAGTTCATCAAGACCAAGTCGTCAGTGACTCCCCTCGACGAGGACACAGCCGAACTGGCTGGCAGGATCAGCGCAGAGCGAAGGCTGCTGGTGAAGGGCTGGGGGCTCGTGGACTCGATAGTCCTCGCGAGCGCGAGGGCGCGGAAGATGAAGGTCCTTACCGGGGACGAACACTTCAGGGGCTTGGAAGACGCCGTCATGATCAAGTGACCGCTCCGTTTCATGTCCTATTCCCCGGCGGAGGTGCAATGAACTACGGAGTGGGGGCGCTCTCCATGATCAGCTTCTCCTGTTTGAGGTCGTCCCATAATCCGTCCGGAATGTCGTATTGTATCAGCTCGAAGTTCTCACGCATCTCTTCCTTGGTCTGCGACCCCGGGATGACAGAGGTTACCGCAGGATGGGCCAGGATGAACTGGAGGGCCGCTGCCTTGAGCGGGACGTCGTGACGCGCGCAGACGCCGTCTATCCTCAGTGCTTTCTCGAGCGTGGCCAAAGGCACGGGGACGACCGGCAGTTTCCCGCGTCTCAGGTCCGCCGCCAGCACGCCATAACCGAAGGGAGCGCCTATCATCACGCCTATCTTCTTCTCCTGGCAATAGGGAAGGAACTTTTCAGCTGCGCTCTGGTCGAGCAAGGTGTATTTTCCGGCCTGAAGGAAGCAGTCGAAGTCGCCTTCCCGGGCGAAGCGCAGTTCCATCTCCCACTGGTTCATGCCCGCACCAATCGCCTTGACGCTTCCGGTGGCCCGTAGCTCCGCGAGGGCCTTGTAGGCGTTGGAGATGGCTTCCTGGTAGTGTTCGTCGGGGTCGTGTATGTACAGGATGTCTATCGCCTCGGTGCCGAGCCGCCGAAGGCTGCCTTCGAGGGACTTCCTCACCCCTTCCTCAGTATAATCATACAGAGGCGCTTGGTCCGTCGTGCCGGCTTCCTGACGCAAGATCCTTCCCACCTTGGTCGACAGGACGAGGTCGGCAGGCTTCTCGTGTGCCGCAAAGTAGCGGCCCAGCCTGCTCTCGCTCCGCCCTCTACCGTAGAGGGGCGCCGTGTCGATGTACCGTATCCCTAGTCCAAGAGCCTCGGTTATGGTAGCATCCACCTCGCCGTCCGTCACCGGGCTGTACTCGTTTCCGAGAGGTGCCCCTCCAAGACCGAGGCGCGTGACAAAGAGGCTGGTATTACCTACTCGCTTCCGTTCAAGAGCGTCCAATTCCACGAGTGGCCTGATGAATTTCTATTTATCGATTGCCAGTGTGAGGCGACTTAACGCG
>JAPCJR010000026.1 GCA_027886865.1 Nitrososphaerota archaeon | reverse complement strand
TGATCTGGAGTGGCCGCGTTGTCAAGTGAAAGGCCGCGCAGCGCCCTGAAGATCTACCTTGACATCCTGGTCACGGTGAGGGACGAGGGCAACACCAAGCCGACCAGAATCCTGTATCGGGCCAACCTCTCTCACGACAGGCTCGTCAAGTATCTCGGGGAGCTGAGCTCCAAGGGGCTGCTGGAGGAAAGGATGGACGAGGACAGCAAGTACTACACCTTGACCCAGAAGGGCCTGGAGTTCATCAACCAGATCAAGAAGGCCGAAGCCTTCGTTATGGGTTTCGGTTTAGCGATCTAGAGCGTTCAGATTATCCATAATCTGAAATCCTGATGCTTCGGTATAGTCTAATTCACTAGTAGAACTCTTAAAAGTGTAATTCATGGATGCTTTTCCCATATTCATCAACATATTCCAATATCGTTAAGTGCTCCTCGATTCTGCGTCAGATTATACACATAGTATGAATCTAATTTACGTGTGTCCTCTAAGGTTATATACCCACCCCATTATTGGCATGATGAGAAAAACTTGGCGACCAGGCCCAGAACTTTCAGGTACGTGCCCAGCGTTCCAACCGGTATGAGCAGGCATTCTCTCAGGCCGAAGGACCAGATCTTCAGAGCCACTACCCATGCCCGCAAGACTCACGCCTCGAATGCAAAGGCGGCAGCTCAAGCTACGATGAGGGTTCAGAGCCCGATTCTGGCGACCCCGAGCTTCGGGTCGCTGTCTTTGGGCCGCACTGCAAAGGTAGACGTTGACACTTCTAGTTCAGTGGAGATTGCCTCCAGCCCTGCGGTAATCGAAGCAGCGCCGATGACGAACAACTTCCCCAGCCCCATGTCTCATTCAGAAAGCTCCATGATGACTTCAGCGTCGTCCCTCGGGAAGAGTTTCCGGCCATCACACTCGGTCAAGAGACTGCTCCTATCCACGGTCCCGGGGTTCTTCGGAATAATGGGCCTCGGTCAATTCTACGAGAAGAGGCGCACAGAGGGCGTAGTATTCATGGCCGCAGGAGCCATGATCAGCTTCCTCTCTTCGTGGTACACCATACTCCCAGAAAGAATCTACGGCCTAGTTAGCGGCGGAACCCCACTTCCCCCATACGCGCTGTCCTGGATGTCGCACTTTACCGGGTACAACATCGCGGCGAGCGAATTCTCACTCATCCTTCTCGCGCTGGTGCCCGCGATGTGGGCGTTCCAGGTCTACGACTCGGTATCTCCGATAGCTATCAGCGCCTCGCCCCACCGGATGAGGTCCAGCGTGAGCTCCAGCGTGAAGATTGTCTCGCCAGCGATCGCACGAACAGCTCCTAGGACCCGCCAGCAAATCGACGAGGAGGTCCGCGTGTTCGCCAACGACCTGATGAAGACAAAGTCGCTGCTAAGCTATATTTGGGAGAGGTAGCCTCGGGCTACGGAGGAGTTGAACCCCAGGCCTTGAAGATAGCGTTATGCACTCACCTCAGCCTCTCCTACATGGGAGGCGGCGAGAGGGAGATGTGTGAGCTAGCCAACGAACTGACGAAGCGAGGACACGAAGTAGAATTCTACTCGCTTCCATACACCATGGGAACCAAGCCGAAAGTGGACCCTCGCAAGGTCCTCGACGGGGTGCCATACCACGAGGGATGGTCACACAAGATCAAGACGGATGTAGCATACACGTTCTACCACCCCCTCTCCACGCTCAACTTTAGGGTCCAAGGCAAGCGGATAGCCTCCTTCCACTCGCAAGCCTTCTTCCTCAAATCAGTAAGCCCGAGTTATGGTCTTATCCCGATGGCCGCATCGTACGGTACGAGGCTTATCGGACCTCTCGAACTGAGAAGCTTTGACGCGATACACACGCACTATCCAAATCCGACCATCAAACACCGCAAGACGTACACAATTCCAGGCTGGGTCGACACAAGCGTGTTCAAGCCCACGGGGCCGAAGAGCGAGCAGTTCACGGTCCTTTTCTCGGGACGCGCACTTTGGCAAAAGGGATGGGATATTTACGTCAACCTTGCAAATAGGATGCAGAACCTCGGAATACGGTTCCTCTATGTTGGTGGGGCAGTCAGGGATGAGGTGATACACTCCCTTGGTTTCCAATGGAACATGACTTCGCTATCACAGATCTACAGTGACTCTCACGTGTTGATGGCACCAGTCAGAGCCGACACTTTCGGGAAGGTAGCCATTGAATCCATGGCCTGCGGGACTCCCGTCATCACTACTCCCTCCGCGACTCATATGGGACTCGGCCTCCCCTTTGTGTTTGGGAATTCTTTGAGCGAGTATGAGGAGTCAGTTCTCCGGATGAAGGAGCTCTGGGAGAGGGGTCGACCGTACACCCAGCTCTCGCAGAAGTGTGTAAGCGCCGCCGGAACTTTCAGCTTCCAGAAAACCGTATCCGAATACGAGAGGATGTTCCACGAAGTCGCATCTTCGTAAGTAGAAGTTCTCGGTAACTTTTCTTGTTTGAGCGGAACCACTTGTCGAGCTACACGTTGTCTGCCTCGAATCTGGAATCGAGACGATTAGTAGTTGCGAATCACGTCAATCGACTCGAGATATATCGCAGTGGCATTGGTAGGGAATACCCCTCTGAACTGGACGTCGAACGACGGCTTCGTCAGCTGGAAATTGAGGCTGAATGTCTGCCAACCTGAGTTTGGAAAATCAACGCCCGTGAGTACCTGTTGCTTCACCGTCACTATGTTACCATAATCTACGTCAATCGTGATGACCGGTGTGTTCTGAGCGACTGGGTTGCTAGTCCTGAGAACGAACGTCGCCGTGTAATTGCCAGGCGGGAGGAATGTATACGGGCCAAACCACATATTTGGCCAGTTCGTTCCTGACGCTAAGTAAAGCGTACCGTTTGGCTCCCCCGTGGTCGCTCTTGGATCTGTATCGAGATTGGTGGCATTGTATACCCCGGGATTGTTGTAGAGAAGTGGGCTGCCGGCATAGCCGTTCTCTAGCAGCATAACCTTGTCTGAGTATCCGACTAGCCCATATGTCCCGTTATAGACTTTCGAAGCCAGTATGGCGTCAGTCTCTGAGATAATCTGCCCATCTATCGAACCTGTATTCAGAATAATGTATTGGGGGTTGATGTTCGAAAGTATCTCCTGATCAACTAGTGCATAACCGCTCCTCAACGAAGAGGGGGGAACGGTATAGGCGTTGAGACGGTCTGAGATGTGCGGAAAAATATCGCTCGTTGTAAGGACGGACGCGTTGCTCGGAAGGAGCGCGATAATCTGATCTTCAGCCAGGTTCTGAGGGGAGACCGAAAGTGTGTTACCGTAGACTGAGGAAGGCAGCGTCTGGGTGGCAGTGAACGTCACTCCTACGATGAGGAGCAAGACAAGATAGACTCTTATGATGTTGGGCGTCATTTTCGGCGACTTCAACTTAATCCTCTTCAGCGCCAAGATTGCAGCAGGAAAGACGAAGAAAATTACGAACGCCTGGTGAAACCCATAGATGGTGTAATACCCAGGGTAGTTTGATAAGAAGGCGATCGATAACCATGGGAGCCCCATGAGAATAGCCTCAGGATAGAAAATCGGCAAGAGTGCTACTGGGCCTATGATCTCGATGAGGAAGGCGACCTTGTAATAGAATTGATACTGCAAAGCCGCAAGGATTTCTCCTGGCGCCCGAATTATCGCCACAGGGACTCCCAGTGCAGCCGTCGCTCCGAGGATACTGTAATTGTCAGAGTTCAGGGTCAAAGTGAACCCGGTCGGGTTAAGGCCGAAATAGTATGTCAGCTGCGACGCAATCTCCGAGTACGCTAAGCAGGCGAGCGCGGCTGAGATCATCAGTATCGATGCTTTTCTGTCCCGCCAAGCTCGATGATATACGAAGAGGAACGCTATCACGCCGAAGACGAGTATCCCAGACTCTTCGATCACGCTCAGGGCAAGGATGAAGAAAGGAATGGCCATCTTCCACCTCTTATCCAGCCCGAAGTAGATTGCGAAGAGAAGCGAAGGTACCAAGAAGGATTCGGGATGGAAGTCTGTGAGGTTGATACCGATCAACGGTGGATATGTTAGATACAGAGCCATGAATACCAAACCAGCGAAGATTCCGAGATGTTTCTTCGCGAGCCAGTAGACAGGGAGGGCACCGAAAGCCAATGCAACTGTCTGAACGACCAGAAGCGTTGGCGGATATGGGAAGAGAGCGTAAATCGGAACCAGAAGATAGAGGATAGGGCTGAAGTGCAACCCCATGAATGAAATAACTTCTGTCTGCGGGAACCCCTTTGCGAAGTACGCATCGATGGTTTGGAGGAAGAATCCGCCCCTCGTAGCGTCGGCGATTGATTGGACGAATCCGCCGAAGTCCCAAGCGTCGGTGAACGTCTCGTATCTGAGGATGGAAAGGTAGGAAAGTACGATAGAGTAAGTCGAGATGGCCGCAAATGGAGTAATCCTCTCGAGAAGCCGTAAACGGTTCCCGACTGCAAATTTCATTGGTCGATCGGTTTTGGGGTCCGTGAGTAGTTCCCCGGTCGAAGGAGCGCTTAAGGATAAGCTACTGTGCCTGGGGGAATCGCTACGAGATAGAAAGCGAGGACACCGGCAGTTACCACGGAAACCGTCAGTACCGCTAACCCTGCGTTGGCAGACGCGAATGCAAGAATACGCCCAGCGCTCAGCCTGCTAAATGCTGATTGTACTGAAATGGCCATTTGCTTGTTCTACCTTCAGATTTTACATAAAGCATCTGTATTTAGGTTTTTGGATGGTTTTTCCATGTCTCGGCATGTCTCGACAGAGTCCTTCCATCTTCTCCCTGGCTTCATCGACGCGCCGCAGCCACGTAGTAGATCAATACGCACGAGCATGGTCACCTGAATTTTTAACGATGAGAATACCATTCCGATTTTTAGAATCATTCAACCAACCTGGTTGGCTCAGCCCCCGACGATGAGGGCGAGCCCCTAAAGCGTCAGATTACGCGAAGGTGATGTGCTGCGAGATGGTGGCCCAAACCTTGCGCATTGCCACGAACGAACCGACGAAGCCTACTGCGGGCAGTACAGTCAACACGATTTCTACTGGAGACATAGTCAGACATTGCATGAGTGAGTATATGGGGAGTTCGTGTATAATGCAACTTAGCACGGTACAACCTGCGTCATCGGACTACAATGTGTTCTGCGCCCGAGCGTGCCGAGCATAACGTTTATACGGAGCTACTCGGTTTCAAATGTAATGACTTCACCGTCCAAGCTCAAAGGCGTGCGGTCCTCCGGTACTCTGATTACTACTTTCGGCGAGATGTCGCCTACGGAAGTGTTCGAGTCCGTGAAGAAGCTCAACGGCGTGAGCTCGGTGAGGGTCAATCCCGTTAGGAGAAGCGTACAGGTAGAGTACGACCCGTCATTGGCGAATGCTACAATGATTCGTGCGGCTTGCCGCGCTTCGTCGGTCCCGATGCTCGGGATCTTCTGAAGCTACAGTTTAATCGCGACGGCCTTGTCGTTGTAGTCGCTCTCTACCATCTTCCCGAACGTCTGGAACGCCAGCTTCATGTACAGCGATAGAAACTCTGACCACTTTATGCCCAGTGTGTGGTTGAGCGCGATGATCCTTCGGTCCTGAACGGTCTCGCTGTATTCGTACCATCCCTTCTGCGCGTTCTCCTTGATGTAGTGCATGAGGTTCTCTATGCTCAGCGTCCCCCACTTGCTCAGCACGTACGCCTTCGGGATGTTCGCGCCGCCCCACGCGGCGGCTTCGAGGAGCCCCTGCTCGCTGGCCGAATCGAACATGATCTTGAACACGTTCGCCTGTATCGAGATCGTGCCGAGCCTTTCCCACTGCACTCCTATCTCGACGTATTCCGCGAGCACCTGCGAGACGAGGGTGTTCACGCTCACCTTCTTGCGGTCCGCCTGCTGCTCAAGGCCTTTCAGGGTCGACGCGTTGAGCCTGAACGAACGATTCTCTGTCTTCTTCTTTCGGGGCGAGTCGTCTTGGAGCAATTGAGCGGCGCATGATACGACCCGATGTATCCTATATAAATTCAGACACAGCTGTCGGTGAATTATCTGATACCGGATGAGATGTTGCGCTTGTCATTATCAGTGACGTTCGGGACATCCCAGATCTTCTTCAGTTCCAGAGGCTCTATCGTGGGCCCGGTGACGCAGCCCCTGAGAGAGGAGGAGAATTCTTTCACGGTGGGAACGAGCTTGAGCACAATCTCCCGCTCCCTCAGTTCAACGGAGAGGTCTTGGTCCGGCCTCAGGTCGAGCTTTTCGCGAATCTGTTTTGGCACGGTCACTCTGCCCTTGTCATCCATCTTCGTAGTTTCGCCCATCCTAGCTCCATCCCACAAAAAGTCCGCTGGCATATAACCATCCGCGCCTAAGAACGCACGAGGTCGTTCCAGCCCTTGGCGAGCTGCCACGCCTGCTTTATGAAGCCGCCCTGGGGACCGCGCTCCGGTATCGACTGCAGCCTCAATTGATACACGGCCTCCGTCTTCTTCCTCTTGTCGTCCCAGATGAGCACGTCCTTCTCGATGAACCCCATGTCGAGCAGCTTCCGCAGCAGCTTCATGTAGAAGTTGTGATAGCTGTACTTGACGCCGAGCTTCCCCGTCTGGAGGTCCTTGGCGAAGAACCGCATCTCGCGCTTGGTCATGGACAGGTTCGCATTCGATTTCATCCTGCCGATGAGCGTCTTCGCCGTGTCTATGGTGTCCTTCCGATCCCCGAAGAGCACCGCGAGTATGTCACCGTTGTTGATCAACTTTTCGTTCCAGTGAAGTTTGATGCTCTTGACAGGCATGAAGACGGCTACTGGCACTCTTCTTCAGAGAAAAGGGTTTCTTCTCTTGGGCCCCACAGAAATCTCTCCGAAATAAGGAACGAGAGTTCCGAAAGCTTATCAATGGCGATCGAGCACCAGTCATGTTTCCGGTGAACAAGAAGTCTCTTTCACTAACCGCCGTTACGCTCGTCCTCGTCTCGTTTGGCCTCGCGCTGGTCCCTATCTTGCCTGCTGTAAGCGCCGAAGCTCCGGGCGCCTGGAACGCGACGACGAGTTATCCTGTTAGCACCGAAGGTTCGTCGTGTGCCACCGACGGGAGCTACATCTACTGTGTGGGCGGCGACTCGGGTGGGCTCATCGATTCGGTCTATTCCGCACCTCTCTCCTCGTCAGGGATAGGCACATGGACCGTCCAAAATAGCTACCCGACGGACGCATACGTGCCGTCGTGCGCCATATCGGGCGGCTACATCTACTGCGTCGGCGGCCTCGTCGCGGCTGACACCAATACAAACGCGGTCTACTATGCTCAGCTCACCTCTGGCACCGTCGGAACATGGAAGAGCGGAACTGACTACCCGACGAACATAGACGCTGAGTCGTGCGTCATCTCGGGCGGTTACATCACCTGCGTCGCCGGCCTGACCGTCCCTGCCTTCATCAGTACGATCACCGACGCGGTCTACTACGCCCCGGTCTCCTCGTCTGGCGTGGGCACTTGGACTTCCACCACAAACTACCCGATCACCGATAACCTCCTCGCGTGTTCCGTCTCGGGAGCATACATCTTCTGCATGGGAGGCGAGTACAACATGACGACCGGCTTCTCGACGCCCGACGTCTACTCCGACACGATTTCATCGGGTGCCGTTGGCGCGACTTGGTCCTTAACCACCGCCTATCCCTCCCAATCAGAGGGCGGCGCCAACTCCTGTGCCGCCTACAGCGGTTACCTCTACTGCGTCGCCACATTTGGTTCGACGGGCAACTCCGTTAACTATGCGGCCATCTCGTCGGGCACGCTTGGAACATGGACTGCAGGGTCGGACTATCCTATCTACGCCATCACAGACCAGATCGTAATAACGGATTGTTACATATACGGAGTTGGCGGAGCGACGGCCGCCGCCTACTATTCGCAGATAAGCTGCACCGTGACGTCGAGCTCCTCAAGCAGCTCTTCATCGTCGAGTTCGACCTCCTCTTCCTCGAGCTCTTCCACATCCGTATCCACCACGACTTCGATAAGTCCTTCCACTTCCTCTGCCAGTTCCACTTCCTCAATATCCACCTCCACGATCACCTCCACAATCACTATCTCCCCCTCCACCACGACTTCAATCGGTCCTACCACTTCTTTCACCTCAATATCCACCTCTACGATCACTACCTCCACCTCCACTGGCGTAGGCGTGCCCCAGTTCTCCTTCGGCGCAGCGGGATACCTGGTCTTCCTCGTGGCGATGATATCGCTCGTCTTGGTCTTCAATAAGGCGAGGACCGGGCGCAGTCCGAATAGTTCCGCCCCAGTCGTGTAGCGAACGAATCCCTCAGGCTTCCGGGAAGCCGGTCCTACGTTGTACCGGGTTCCAGGGGCTTCAATTCTGCGATATCCTTGAGGTTCTTCAGGAACACCCCGAGAGATTCGCCGACCCCGTTCTCCAGCGCAGCGATGTTCAGAGCGTCGCGGACGTATTCCCGCGACACCGCATACTCGAAGTTCGCCCTGACCTCAGTCCCGACGGCCGATGCCGTAAGGCGGATTTCTTCTTTGTACGATGTGAAAAGGGCTCCAGCAACTTGTTCCAGGACGAATCTCTGAGGGCGGACCGCTTCGGTGACGACGCTGACTATCTCGACCTTGGTCCTGCCCGCCCTAGCTATGGCCCTGCGCCTCTGGCCCTTGACCGCCTTCCCCTGCGGGTCGACCTCCATGAACAGCACGTCCCGGTGGAGCTTCGGCGAATACACTGGGTCGACGAGCACTTCCCACACGGCCTCGGGGCTGGCCGAGATGAGCATGTTCGAGCGGACTGTCGGCAACGCGAATCCGAGCTGACGCCCCCGTCTCGCTATTTAAAGCGCAGAGGCCCGCCTCAATCCATCTATCACGGGACGAACTTGGTCGGCGGGAACGCCCAAGGGAAGTGCGCCCTGAGCACCATCAGCACCACGACGAACGGGACCGAGACCAGGAGCGGCAGCAGGAAAGAGGCCGCATAGCGCAGCACCCGTAGCGACTTCATAGAACCCTGCGCCGGGACGCTCAGCTGCGCCGGCGTTAGTATCAACCCATAGGTTAGAATCTCCAGCGGCGCGAAGAAAATGAACGCGAGCGGGTTCGAGAACACCACGAAGATCGTCCTCTCCGCGTACAGCCCGAACAGCCCCGAGAGGTAGAACCTCTCCCTGCGCGAGAACATCAGCCAGCGCGACATCCACGCCCACGCGAGTATCAGTCCCGTGAACGCGAATACGTTGAGCGCCCAGAACTGGAGGACCCTCACGGCGAAGAGCCGTAGGGTGAACCCCTCGCTCAGGTTGTTCACGAACGCTGCGACGACCTCCTCGGCCAGCACCATGGCATATCCTAGGAGAACGAACCGCGTCGTCTCCCCGAGCTTGATGCCCCGCACGGCCTTCTCCAGCCTCTCTCTTCCGAGCCAGACTACGCTCCCCACCCCCGCCGTCCAGATGAAGAAGTACAGGAACTGCGGCGTGTAGCTGACGAAGGCGATGTACCACGCCCAGAATCCGAGGCTGACGACCGTCCACACGAGCACGACCTTGTTGAGTCTCGAGACCTTCAGGAACTATCGCCCGGCTCTCACTCGCGTTTCATGAGGGCAGAGGAAGGAGCTCGGAGATTTCCTTCAGGTTTCGGGCGTAGGCCTGGAGGCCTTCGTTCACCTTGAGTTCCAGCATCGCCGCGTCCGGCACTTTTTGCAGATATTCACTCGAGAGCGAGTACTCGAACACGGACTTGACCTGCGTCCTAAACCCGTCGGGAGACAGGGTGACTGTGTGCTCGAAGGTCGCGAACAGTGCTCCCGGGACGTTTCTGCTGACGAGGCGACTCTCGGCTTGGACCGCCGCTAACTGTATGGTGATCTTCACCCTCACGGCGCCGACCCTCCCGAACAAGATCAGCTTCTGTCCGACCGCCGCGCGACCGGGAGGAATCGCCTCCTCCGTGACTATGTACGGATACAGTTTGGGGAGGTACGAGGGTTCCATGAGCACGTTCCAGATCGTGTTCGCAGGAGCGTCCATGTCGGTGTTGCTTTCGACCCTCGTCATGGACAGGCTCATCCCGTTAGAGCGTTATTAAGCACCGTAACTTCCGGACGTCCGCCTCTCCGGACGGAGGGGGCGCCGTCACTCGAGGGACCGTAGCTCCGAAAGGTCCTTCAAGTTCTTCAGGTACGTCTCCTGGTTCGTCGCCGCTGCCTTTGTCAGGGCCAGCATATCGAAGTCCGGCCCGAAATAGGCTTCAGAGATCTTGAAGATGAAGACCGCATCTATCTTAGTTCCTCCGGCCAACCCTGAAAGCTCTATCACCTCTGAGAACTCCTCCAGCGCTCCACCCCTCCGGCCGACGAGGGCGAACCTCTTCAGAGGCACAAGCTCCGACACCTCGGTCCGCAGCTCGATCAGCCGCCTCCCTATCTTTCCGGCGGCGGTCCGCCTCTGGCCGACTACCGCCCGCCCTTCAGGCTCGATCACGATGTTCAGTAGGTCAGGATACAGCTTCGGTACATAGTGGGGGTCGGTCAGAACTTCCCAGACTACCTGGGGTGCCGCATTGACCAGGAACCTCCCCTCTACTTTGGGCACGCGTCGCGGTGCCCCATCGCGGTATATAATGAGGCGCAGCCGCTACGTCGGGTCCGGCATCGGCAAAAGCTCGCATATCTCTTTAAGGTTGGCCGCGTACGCGTTGAGGTTGTCCCTCAGCAGCCTCTCGATGAGCACCGCGTTCAGGACCTTCCCGACGAGGCCCATCGCATATTCGTACTCGAATGTCATCTTGACGCGCGTCCCGGTCCCGCTCGGCTGCATCGTCACGGACTGCTCGAAGGATTTGAAGATGCCCCCCTGCCTGCTCCTCGTGACGAGCTTGCTCCTCGGCTCGAGCTGCGTCAGCTCCGACAAGACCTTGACTTTTCTCCGGCCGACCCTGCTCAGCGTCGTGTACTTCTGCCCCACATGGGACCTTCCAGGCGGGTCAATCTGGGTGGAGAGCGCGTCTGGATAGAGCTTCGGCAGGTATGACGAGTCGGTCAGGATCTCCCACACCGCATCAGGAGACGCAGTGATTTCGATGATGTGCTCGATTTTCTGCATCTCGACGACCATCGGCCTGGCGTCTGCTTATAAAGGGCTCAGGGCTTCCGCTTCATGCGTCACTTGGTAGCGACGTCAGCTCGGAGATTTCCTTCAGGTTCCGCGTATATGCCTTCAGGTTGTCCATCACGAGCCGTTCCAGCAGCATCACGTTGAACACCTTCCCCAGATATCCCATCGAGAGCTCGTACTCAAAGCTGGTCTTCACCTCCGTGACGGCACCCTTGGATTCGAGCAGTATCACGGACTCGAACGACTTGAAGAGCCCGCCCGGCCTGTTCTGGCTCAGCACCTTCTTCTCGCTGATGAGCTCGGCCGTCTCGGCGTATATCTCGAGCCTCCTCTTGCCGGCCTTGCCGAGGATGTGGAACTTCTGGCCCACGGCGTTGCGCCCGGGCGGCTCCACCTCCACGCTGATCACATCGGGGTACAGCTTGGGGATGTAGGAGGAGTCCATCAAGACCTCCCAGACCGTCCTCACCGGTGCATGCACCTCCGAGACCATCTGGAGCTTCGTCACGAGGGTTGAGCCTATTCATGGGACAATATTAAGCTAAACCGTGATTATTCTAACCCCGTCGGCCGTTTCACTGTGCGGGGAGCGTGGTCTGGATGAATTTCGACCGGCTCGCGGCTAAATAGCTCACGAACCGGCTGAACCCTGCTTGGACCTCCGGTTGCTGCTCCTCACTATCATCCTTTCATCGCTTCTTGGGGCGGGCGCACTGTCCACCACCAGCGTCTCGACCAGCCAGGCGGGGACACAGGTCATCGGCTCCACGGAGAACGCGAGCGGGGTCTGCGTGCCCAGCCAGGACTCGGTCTGCGACCCCTTCGCCACCGCCTTCGACTCCAAGGGCGACCTCTGGATCGCGGACGGCGCGGACAACCGCGTGCTCGAATTCCCGCTCGTAAACGGTCACATCTCGAGCAACGCCTCCTCCGTCATCGGCCAGGACAACTTCACGGCCGACGCGTGCGGCTCCGGGCCCTGGCCCGCGTACATGCGGACGAGCACATTGTGCTTCCCCGACGGTCTCACGTTCGATTCCAGCGGCGACCTCTGGGTCTCTGACGGAGGCGGCAGCAGGGTCGTCGAGTACCCTCTCGTCGACGGTTCGATATCGCACCAGGTGAGCCAGATAATCGGCCCGAACTTCTCCTCGTCCGAGCCCTTCGCCCCGCTCTACGGGATCACACTCCCAGTGGGCCTCGCCTTCGACAAGTCCGGCAACCTCTGGGTCGTGGACCTTAGCAACAGCCGGGTGCTCGAGTTCCCGCTCGTCAACGGGTCGATATCGCTCACCCCCTCGAGGGCGATAGGCCAGGGGAACCTCGGCGAGGGAGCTTGCGACCAGTCGAGCGCCGCATACAACTTCCAGAACGCGACCGCGTACACCCTTTGCGAGCCCAGCGACCTGGCCTTCGACCAGAACGGCAACCTGTGGGTGGCCGACTTCGGCCATGACCCGAACCTCGCAGGGAACAGCAGGGTCCTGATGTTCCCCGACGTAAACGGCTCGCTTTCTTCCGCGGCGATCGAGGTGATAGGCCAGAGCAGCCTCACCGGATACGGCTGCGACCAGAATCTGGGCGGCCCCACTAACGACACGCTGTGCTACCCGGTCTCGATCGCCTTCGACAACGCCGGAGACCTGTGGGTCGCCGACTCGGGCAACAACAGGGTGCTGGAGTTCGCGTCGGTCGACGGTGCCATGTCCCCGGTCGCCAGCCGCGTCATCGGGCAGGGTAACTTCACCACGTACGGGTGCAACATGGGCGCCGCCGCCCCGACGAATTCGACCCTCTGCCACCCGCTGTGGGTGGCGTTCGATTCGCACGACGACCTCTGGGTGTCTGACACAAACAACGTCCGGGTGCTCGAGTTCGTGGCCCCGGCCACAGGTTACTCGGGTCTCGAGACGTGGCTGCTCATCGGAGGAAGCGCGGCGTTCCTGGTGGCACTAGTGGCGGCTGCAGTATTGCTGAGAAGGCGCTCGGCGAATGCGAATCCGACTCCGGCGCCCCCAGCGGAGCAACCGGCGTCGACCGTCCCTGACCCTGCGGAATCTCCGAGTCAGGATCCTGCGTCTAGTTAGTTAGCTAAGAAACAAAAAAAGAGAAGCGGAGGCTGCTACTCACATCTTCTTCTTTATCTTCTGTCCGGCCTTCTTCAGGTCCTGGCCTCCCTTCTCCACGGCCTTCTCGACATCCTTGCCGGCGGCCTTCACGTCGCGTCCGACCTTCTTGACGTCTGCTTTTGCCTTTGCCTTCTTACTCATATGTGGGCACTAGACGAATATGCCATGTAATAAGAATGACAAGAACGACCGAAATCACACGATGGTATCTTCCGTCACTTTGCCCGCCGCGGCCGGCGCGGGGGATTTCGACGTTGCAGGCATGATACCTCCGGGCGAGAAATGCGCCGCGCGAGCTGCGCGACACCATATCGAGCTTGATATCAAGCTGGAGAGGATGCGAGTGCAGACAGCGCCTGGTCAGGTTCTGATCAGGGCGCGGCGCGCTTGTAGAACAGTCTGGTTGCCTCGTAGGGCTTGTCCGTCACCAGGGAGAAATCTATCGGGACATTCGGGTCGACCGTACCTGCAATGGCTTCCCTAATGCTTGAATCGAATGGCGTCAGGTCTCCCTTGAAACCCTCCCGGAACTTCAGCTGGATGATGATGTGCGGGCTGTCGGGCCTGGAGGCAAAATACATCTGTGCGAAGAAGGCCTCGTCGATGCCCTCGACCGACTTGAAGAGCGCTGCCAGGTTCTCCAGGAGCTTGTTTGGAACAACCTTGGGTTGAGCGATGAGGACTTTCTCTCCCTCTGGAACGCCGGCACGATCGTCAGGCAATGGAATCAGATTGGGATGCTCGGGGTACTAAAGTCTGCATGCGGGGAAGCGCGGCGAGTCTTTTCGCAACCGTCATATATCGACGAAGACCCAAGAACGGCAAACAGGAGACATGAGCGTTGCCCTGGCCAAGGATCCTGACGGCGGACGAGAAGCAGACGATCAGGCCTCACCAAGGCAGGATGGAGCAGGTGGTCTCCAGCAGCTCCGGCTCTTTAGAAGCGGGGTGGGCATGGTACGAGAAGAGTCAGGGCGTAGTCGCATGGGCCTTCCGCAACGCCGACTCCAGCCGGCACAGCATGGTCCTGCTAAGAAACTCCTACTACCTCGGCGACGCATATTGGTCGATCTATTCCTCGAACCCGGGATTCCGGACTTCCTTCCTCAACGGGGGCGCGCCCCCTCGGCCGCTCGCGGGGAGCAACGTGCCGCAGAACGCCGCGCCTCTGGGCCTCGTCCAGTTCGACGGGTTCCAGCAGGCCATCGTCTGCTTCGTCATCACCCTCTCCCCGGGGCAGGCCTGGGCGATGCTCGAACGAGACTTCGGCCAGTTCGCAGATCCCTCCGGGGTGGCGGTCTACGACGTGACCCCGCTGGCGAGCGGAGAGTACTGCGTCACCTCCGACCCCCGCGCGGTCGGGGACTGGGACGACCAGACACGGACCCGCCTCGCCGCATACGCCCCGAACCCTTCCACCTTCAACACGTGGCTCTTCCAGGCAGAGAGCGGCGCCCCCTACAGCAGGGTCTTCGCGGGCGACGCCATAGTCTCAGGAAGGTGTGCTCCTCTCGCTCCGGTCATCCTTGACGCCCCGGTACCGCAGCCCGCCAGCCAGACGAGCGCCATGTTCCCACCCGTCTTCCCTGACGTCCTCTCACCCCCGGTCAATCCCTGAGAAACTATCGAGCTTGATATCAAACTTGAGTACTTCGGCCCTACATCCAGTAAGACTATTATATTCAGTGTAGGGAATTACAACATCATGGGAAACAAGAGCATAGTGGGGCCCAAAGGCCAGATAACGATACCAAAGTCCCTCCGGGAAAAATATCACTTGCTGGAGGGCGAGGAAGTGGTCCTCGTCGCGCGGGAGGAAGGAGTGCTTGTGAGACATCCGTCTTCATCTCTCCGCGGCAGACTGAGAGGTAAACTCGATACGGAAGGCATGGAGAAGGACATCGAGAAAGTCCGCGACCAATGGAAGGCGTGAGCTTTGGATGAATTCGTCGCCGACACGGTAGCGCTCGCGCGCTATTTTGAGGACGACTTGCCGGAAGCGGCGGACCGCATCTTTCGCGAGGCTGAAGAAGGAAGGGCTAGAATCATAGTCCCAGAGGTCGTGATTGGTGAGTTCGCGTATATCGCGCTCAAGGGTCGTCTGAAGGTGCCCGACCCGAAAAGCGTCATCCTAGAGCTTCTCGACGAACTCCGAGT
>JAPCJR010000003.1:131399-134161 GCA_027886865.1 Nitrososphaerota archaeon | reverse complement strand
CGATGAGGTCGAACATGATGTTCTGCCCGGCGTGCGGCGCGCAACAGACGCCGACGTAGACCTCGCTCTTTTATAGAGAATCGTTGAGAAGATAGACGTGCTCAACAGGCTGAAGGTTTTTTCATTAATCCTCTTGTTGGTTGCCCCCGCAATCCTGCTCAGCACGCCGGTCGCCATAGCGAGGGCCCAGAGTGAGAATGAGCAGACGTTTACGGGATTGGTTCCTGCTCTGAACTTCAACTACACGGCGATAACTGTTACGTCGCCTTCTCTCGTGGGGTATGCGACAAAGACGGACAGCCCGGTGCAGACGGCTTTCATGACACCTGAGCAGCTATCTTCCTTCGGGCTTGCTTTTGAAAACGGGATCGACGACATTGGCAATTCGGTCTACAATCAAACCGGTACGGAGAATTATAACGCGATTCTCGAAGTCCCTGGAACTTACTACTTGGTGGTAGCCAACCCGACTCAGGTGACTACTAGCATAAACGCGCTTTACATCGTCGACCCGGACATCAACCTCGAGAACTCCACTACCAATGTTGGCGTGACCATAACGATGGAACCAGGTCAGGTCTTGAGCCTTCCGCTTCACGTGGAGACCTTGGGGTCGCCCTCCAAGATAGACATAGTGGGCGCGTCGAGCCAAGCGATGAGGTATGCCCTAGTGGACAACACAACGCAGCAGACAATTTTCGTGTCCAACCGGGCGACCATCACAAACTTCACCGTGATTCCGTCCGTGAGCATCGGCTACAACTTCTCCGTCGGGCCGGGCCTCTACGTCATGGGTATTCAGAACGACAGTCCGAACACGGCCGTAGTGTACTTCTCATACACGATCATCCCGGAGTTCGTGAATCCGTACATCCTTCATTTCGGCCCACCGAGTCCGACCGGAATAGCCGCGTATGGCATTTACAACAATTCCGGCAATATCACACCCTACAAGATAGACACGAGCTCGGTGGTTGGGTTCGCCGACATTAGTCAGCTAACAGCCGTCGATAATGGCACCAACACGGCGCTGGCGTCGCTGCAAGAGAACACGTTGCTGCAGGTGAACAACACCGACGGCGCCAGCTTCACCTACTGGCCTCAGAACGTTCTCGCTTTCGACACCTCGGTGCCCAACGTCACGTACAGGAACAACGTCCTGAACGTGACGGGGGATAACGCCCAGCTGACGAACCAGAGCATTATCGGGGTCGGCACAGTAGGCGGCATCGTCAACGGCGGGGTCCCGCAGACATACTATGGCAACTACAACTCGAACTACACGTACACGTACACCCTCCCGCAGACTTGGGTCCTCTACACGAACGAGACCGTCGAGCAGGGGCAAGGGGTGCTCATCCAGATGGGCGTGCGAGCCCTCGACGGTCCGAACCCAAACAGGGTCACCTGGTTCGACAAGATCACGATCGAAGACCCCAACGTCGCGACTGCTGATTTCATCGTCAACGGGAGGTCGTACACTCCGGCGGGGGCCGCCCAACCTATCGGCACTTACTACGACGCTGAGCTGGTGTTCGGAGGCGGAGCGGGCGGCGAGGCAGCTCAGTTCCAGGTGAATGCGAACCTGGCGCTGTTCTACCTGGACCAGACGCTGAAGCCGTTCCCGTCGTTGTACACGTTCGGCGACGACACTGCAGAAGCAGCCTTCAACATTCTGGTGACCAATGGGAACGGAGTAGCGACCGCGACCAACGGCACCCCGTACTACGGCATACTCACCAACAACTTCAACTCTTCCCTGACGGCTCTCGTGGCGCAGTCAGCCTCGGCACCCGCGGGCGGTGCCTCTACAGGATACATCGTGGTGGCAGCAGTCATAGCGGCGATTGTAATCCTCGCGCTGGTCGCGGCGATGAGGAGGAGGGCATCAAAGGCGACGCTCCTCCAGGCCCCGGCCATGACGCAGCCTTTGACCGCTTTCTGTGGTAACTGCGGGACCCCTCTCGACCCCGGCGTGCAGTTCTGCCCCAACTGCGGTGCGCCCCGGGCATCAGAAGAAGGCAGCCCTGCTACGACCCAGCCAGTGACATAACAGAGTCTCCCACGAGCCGGATTGCTACCCATATAAGACGCCGCCCCAAAACTCGGCCGTTGAGCATCTTCGATAAGAGGAGGCAGCGTCTCCTTTCGCTAGCCTCCGGATTCGACACCGTAATCGTGACCAACCCCAAGAACCTGTTCTATCTTACGGACTTCTGGGGGGGCGGCATGGGGATCGTCGGGCCGGACCAGACCGTTATCGTCACTTCCGTGATGGAGGAGCAGAGGGCGACGGAGGCGGCCAAGGGCGCGCAGGTCCTGCCCACCAAGGGGATGGCGGCAGCGTATGAGACCGTGAAGAAGCAGATGAAAGGGAAGGTCCTCATCGACCAGTATGATCGTAAGCTGAAAGGGACCATCGACGAAGCACTATTCCTCGAGGCGCGGAGGAAAAAGGACGCAGAGGAGGTCAAGAGGATACAGGAGGGCAGCAAGAGGGTGGAGAAGCTCTACCAGCTCCTAGAGCAGGAGATTCGTCCGGGTCGGACAGAGCTTGAGATCGCTGCCGGGGTGATGTGGCTCGCGACCGCGGAAGGCCTTTCGCCTCTTGCCGCGGAGGGCTCGCTCAGCCCGATCATAATAGCGTCGGGGCCCAACGCGGCGCTCCCCCACGCCGAACTTTCGGACCGGAAAGTGAGAGCCGGAGACATGGTGGTGGCGGACATCTTCTTTCGGTACCTCGGCTATTGCACCGACTGCAC
>JAPCJR010000003.1:0-131299 GCA_027886865.1 Nitrososphaerota archaeon | reverse complement strand
ACATGGTGGTGGCGGACATCTTCTTTCGGTACCTCGGCTATTGCACCGACTGCACTAGGACATACGGCGTGGGAAGGGTCTCAAAGGAACGACGCGATGGGTATCAGGCGGTGCTGGATGCGCAGCTCGAGGGCATCGAGCTCACAAAGAAGGGCGCCAGGTCGAAGGACGTGCATGCAAGCGTGAGCGGTGTCCTGAAGAAGCGGGGATTCGAGAAGTTTTTCACCCACGGGACGGGCCACGGGGTCGGCATCGACATACACGAGAGACCATCGATAGGGGCCGCCAGCGAAGACCTGCTAGCCGATGGCGACGTCGTCACGGTGGAACCGGGTATCTACATCCCGGGTGAGTACGGCGTGCGCATCGAGGACACTCTCGCGCTCGGCCGGGGTAGCAAAGTCCTCTTCAGCTACACGAAAGAACTCTTGGTCCTCTAAGGGCAGATGGACCAGTCCCGAAGTCACGACTCTTGCGAGCGGGTGGATTGGTCGGACCGCAGCGGGTAGGGGGCTAGTGCGGATTCGTCTTTTCAGACCGGACCACTGGTTTTGCAGTAACCATTTCTGGTTCGCGCGGACAGTTCCTTGGAGCCTCGCGCACTGCGGACTCGTTCCCAGCGAAGACCTCTTCGACAAAAAGAATCAAGCAGAACGAGTCCCGCGGTATCTGGGCCAATCAACGGTCCTCAGACCAGGCCATGCTCAACATCTCTATAGATATATAGAGTATCTAGAGGTAGTATTAATTAGCCAACGATGGCTTTTGAATAAAAGTTGAGAGCAACCGCGCTGTGCCCCGCTCACATCACCGGCTTCTTCGAAATCAGAGATTCGGCCTCAGACCCACTCAGGAAGGGGTCTAGAGGGGCCGGCGTCAATCTCATGAGGGAGGTCGAGACTGAGGTGGAGACTAGCCCCGAGTCAGGCATTCATACTCTCATCAATGGCCGCGAGGTCGATGCCAAGGTGTCGAGGAGGGTGGCAGAGAGGCTACTCACACTCGCACGGGGCTCGCAAGGTCTAATGGTTCGTCACGTGATTCCGGTACCGGTCGGGAGCGGATTCGGCACCAGCGGCGCTGGCGCGATAGGCGTAGCCATGGCCGGGTCGGAGGCGCTCGGTCTGGGGCTTACGAACCTTGAAGTGTATCAAATGGCGCACGCCGCCGAGGCAGAACTCAAGACAGGGCTGGGTACGGTCCTAGGGCAATTCTGCGGCGGCCTCGAGGTCAGAGAGAAGGAGGGCGCGCCCGGCATAGGCACCGTCTTTCAGATACCACTGTCCGGAAAACACACGGTAGTGGCCCTCCACAACGGTCCGATGCTCACCAGCGAATTCCTGTCCAATCCGGAGTACAGGAAGAGGATCAACGAGATAGGGGGTGCGTACTCGGACGAGATATGCAGAAAGAGGGACCTCAGCACATTCCTCAGCCTTGCTCACGATTTCAGCTTGCGGCTCGGCCTCAGCGACCAGTATCTCCGCGTGATGAACGACGCCAGATCGCACGGCTTCCTCCTCGGGATGGCGATGTTCGGTCACACGCTCTTCACCGTTGTCAGGGAGAACGAGACGGTGGAGATAGTCCGGCTGATGAGAAAAGAATGGAAAGACGGCCAAGTCATCGTGTCTTCAGTGGAAACACAGAGCGCAAGGCTGGCCGCGTAGCAATGCGCATCGAAATACCCGCCGACCATCCGAGGGCTGAATCTCTACGCACTCGGGAGCAGCTCATCCGCCACTGGAAGCATGGAGTCGTTGCTGATGCTGGGCTGATCGCACATGGGAGGGGGGAGGCCTTCGACTATCTGCTGGGAGAAGAGACGACAGCTCCAGCGCTCGAGGCGACCCGGGCAGCAGCCGCATATCTCCTTCTTGCCAAGAGGCCGGTGATCTCTGTCAACGGCAACGCCGCAGCGCTGGTTCCTGAGGAGCTCGTCACGCTCTCAAAGGTCACCGGAGCAGTACTGGAGGTGAACCTCTTCCACAGGTCGCGGAAACGCCTGAACGCAATAGCCTCCGTGCTGAGGAAAGCAGGCGCCAAGAACGTCCTGGGCCTCAAAGCGGGAAAGCAAGGCAGTCCGACCATACCGGAGCTGAGCAGCATGAGGCGGATCGTCGACGCAGAGGGCATATTCGCAGCGGACGTCGTGCTCGTCCCGCTGGAGGACGGAGACAGGGTCGAGGCGCTTCGGCGCATGGGCAAGTGGACCATCGCCGTGGACCTGAACCCGCTCTCCAGAACGTCCCAGACGGCGGCCGTCACGATCGTGGACAACCTGGTCAGAGTGATACCTAACCTCATCTTGATGGTCGAGGAGCTGAAGGGCACTCCCACTTCGAAGCTCAGCGCTCTCGTCAGCGCGTACGACAACAAGAGAGTGCTAGGCGCCTCGTTGGCAGTGATCGCGGAGCGGCTCGCCTCGCTATCCAAGACCGGAGGAAAGAGTAAGGAACTATTCGTCGCAAGAGGGACAAGAAGATGACCGAGCACAAGGTCACGATAGCAGATATCCGAGGGCGCAAGGCCACAAAAAATCGAGAGGCGAGGAGGATAATCTCCATCACGGCTTACGACTACCCCACGGCCATGCTGGCCGAGAGGGCCGGGGTCGACATCATACTGGTGGGCGACTCGGGGGGGATGGTCACGCTGGGTTACCCTGACACCAGGCCCGTGAAGATGGACGAAATGATCTATATGTCGTCCGCCGTCTCTAGAGGAGCCAAGAGGGTGCTCCTCGTGGGAGACATGCCGTTCATGTCATACCAGGCGAGCATCGAGGAGGCCATACACAACGCAGGGCGCTTCGTGAAGGAGGGAGGGATGGACGCTGTCAAAATCGAGGGAGGTGCGGACTTCGCGCCTACGGTTCGCGCCTTGACCAGGGCTGGAATCCCCGTGATGGCGCACATCGGTTTCACCCCGCAGACCACTCCCACATCCGAGGGCTACAGGGTGCAGGGTAGAACGGCTGCGACCGCTGTCTCGTTGGTCGAGGACGCCAAGGCCCTCGAGGAGGCTGGCGCGTTCAGCATAGTGCTCGAGATGACAGCGTCTGAGGCGGCGAAGGCGATCACCGACTCCGTGGACGTCCCGACGATAGGGATAGGCGCAGGCGGGGCCTGCGACGGCCAGATACTCGTCCTCCACGACATACTCGGACTGTTCGACAGGTTCACGCCCAAATTCGCGAAGAGATACCTGAACCTCTCCGCTGAGATTCAGGGAGCGATCGAGTCGTACGCGAAGGAGGTCAGCTCCGGCGCCTTTCCTGGCGAGGAGCACACCTTCCACATGGATTCTGAGGAGGCGCGCAGGCTTTTGAAGAGCACAGAGACCAACCAAATCAAGAGCAGCCAACAACTCTCGTAGCTGCAGGTAAGGTTCGTCGCCGCGGGCCCAAGAGGCTCGAGGGAATCATTCGTGCTAGCAGACCGCGGCGCTTAGCTAATCAGCCGGCCTTCGAGGATGACTTCACGGCGTACTTCCTCTTGCTTCCGATCTCCTTGGCGATCTCGTCGAGCAGCCTCCGGGCGAGGTTGGTCTTTAGGTCTCTCGCGAAGTGGATCGTTTTCCGCTTGGTCACGACCAGGAGTTCATTGTAGTCCGAGCCGAACGCAGCCCCACCTGAGACGCTGTTGGCGACGACCATGTCTGCCTTCGAGTCAACCAGGTATGCCTTCGCTATCCTCTCAAGCTCCTTCAGGGAACGCACCGTCTCGGCCTTGAAGGCAACGACAAAGAGCTCCGGCCATCCGCTCCTCACCTCTCGGACAATCTTGCGCGTCGGCTTCAATTCGAGCGATATGTTGCCGAGCTTGGTCGAGATCTTGCTTGCCGCGCTCTTGAGCGGCGTGAAGTCCGCGGGTGCGGCAGCGGAGATGAACACATCGAATCGCCTAGAACTCAGCTCGCTCAGGACCGCCTCAGACATCTCCTCGGTCGTGACTATCCTGCGCGACCTTATGAGGGCAGGGGGAGCAAGACTTCCTCCATAGACGTACGAGACAGATGCGCCTCGTCTCCACGCCTCGGTCGCGATGTCCACCCCCGTCTTCCCCGAACTCAGGTTTGTTATGACCCTCACTGGGTCGATAAACTCCGCGCTTGGACCTCCTGACACTAGGATGTTGCGTCCCTCCAAATCCCTCTTTTCTAGCAGCCTCAAGACCGCCATGACTATAGTCTCTCTATCGGCGATCTTCGCTTTTCCCTCTTCGATTCTTGGCTCAACGACCTCGACGCCCATCTCCTTCAGCCGCCTGATGTTCTCCGCCACGGCCCTGTTCCGGTACATTGGCTCGTGCGCAGCGGGACAGACGAGCACGGGCACGCCGTTCCCGATGGCCATCGAAGCGAAGGTCGTCACCGGCGTGTCGTCTATCCCAAGGGCGATCTTCGAGATGGTGTTGGCCGTACAGGGCGCGACGAGCAGGAGGTCAGCTTGTTCAGGAGACTCGCCGATCAGCCTCACGTGTTCGGTCTTCCCGGTAAGTTCACGGATGACCGGGTTCCCCGTGGCCCACTCCAGGAGGTCGGCGCGGATCAATTTTTCGGCCGAGGGCGTCATCACCGCCACGACGTCGGCCCCGTGCCTGATCAGGTCGCGCGCCAGTTGTGGCGTCTCCACGGAGGCGACGCTTCCTGTCACTCCGAGGACTATCCTCTTGCCATCTAGCTCCCTGCCGCGCGTGAATTGTATTTCCTTGAGTGGGTCTCGTTTGCTCATGTAGCTCTTTCTCTCTAGTTAGTTCCGGTCGATTTCCCGACCCGGGCCGCGACACCTTTCCCCATCGCGTTCATTATTTGCGTTGGTGAATTACGTCGCAGAAAGACATCGATATTCGTGGCGCTCACCATTGTTCCAGATAACGGAGAGAACGCGGCCCTAAGGGCATATCAAGATAACCTATAAATAATATAGAGAACTCTATATTTCCATGGACACGAGGAAGGTGCTCGAGATGGGCGGTGGTACGGTGTTGATCTCCTTGCCCAAAGAGTGGGCGCGAAGGAACAAGGTGGCCCGCGGCGCATCGGTGCTCGTGGAGGAGATATCCCCAGGCAGGCTGATGGTGAGCCCCGTAGGTCCCGAAGGGCAGCCGGCGAAGACGACGGTCATAGAGTATCCCAGGGAGGACATTTCGTATGTGGTAAACGACCTGACGGGAGCTTATCTCATCGGCAGCAACGTGATAAGGGTAGAGGGGAAGCAGACCATAGGCCGGGAGGACAGGGAGAGGATCAAGGGGATGACGCGCAGGTTGGTGGGGCTCGAGATCATGGACGAAGACTCGAAGAGCCTGACCCTTCACTTCCTGCCAGAGCCTTCGACGCTGGACCCTGAGAAGATCGTGAGGAGGATGGGGAACCTGACCCGGGGGATGCTGAAGGACGCGAGGGAGGCACTGCGCGAAGAGGACTCGAAGGTCATGGCCCTAATCGCCGAAAGGGACGACGAAGTGGACCGGCTCTACTTTCTGCTGGTGCGCGCTATCAGGACGGCCACCATCGACCCCGAGCTCGCGCAGAGATACGGCCTCACCCCGGTGGAGTGCCTCGACTACAGGGTACTCGCCAGCTTCTTGGAAGGGCTCGGCGACACCATCGCAGAGTTCTCGAAACGCGCCGCGACAGAGCCGCCCTCAGGGGCACCCGCAACAGAGATCTCCGAAGTCTTCAGGGTGCTCGAAGACATGGAGGAGCTGTCTGTCAGGACGTTCCTCGAACGGAAACAGGGACGAAGCCGGAGCGGCTACCTCGAGATCGACGTCATGAAGCGGCGCGTGGACGACTCTCTGCGGAGGATAACGGAGACGAGGGGCGTGTCGACCGGGCTCATCGTAGACCTGCTCAGCATGGTCGAGAGGATAGCCAAGACCTTCGTGGACATCTCCGACCTATCCCTGCCGACGTACCAGTTCACCGATGCTCCTCAGTCGAAGAAGAAGGGCTCAAAAGGTTAAGACGCAGTCTCCACTTTCTTCCCTGATGTCAGAAGAGAAGGTCGTCCTGATCACTGGAGCATCCTCGGGATTCGGGAAGAGCGCGAGGGCGTTGCTCGCGGGACGTGGCTACAAGGTCTACGGAACGAGCAGGAGACCGCAGTCCGAGAGCGACGGGAAGGTATGGATGCTGACGCTCGACGTCGATTCGGACGCATCAGTGGAGGCCTGCGTCGGGACGCTCCTCGGCCGAGAGGGACGCATAGATGTGCTCGTAAACAACGCAGGTACGGCGCTCACCGGGGGAGCAGAGGAGACCTCGATCGAGGAGGCAAAGGCGCACTTCGAGACGAACTTCTTCGGCGCCGTGAGGGTGACCAAGGTCGTGCTCCCCATAATGAGGCGGCAGAAGGGCGGCAAGATAATCAACATCGGCTCTATAGCGGCCAAGATGCCCGCGCCGTTCGAGGGATACTACGCCGCGGGGAAGGCAGCCCTCCTAGCGTACTCTGACGCGCTCCGCCACGAGGTCAGCTCCCTGAACATCAGTGTGTCAGTGGTCGAGCCAGGGTTCTTCAGGACCAACTTGCCGAATCAGAGGAGGGCCGCCGCAGCGAAGATACACGACTACGATGGGATGCGAGAGAGGGCAGAGGCCCAGCTGCTCCATGATTTCGAAACCGGTCCGGACCCATCCCGAGTCGCCGAGACCATCCTCAAGATAGTGGAGGATCGTTCGCCTAGACTGGAGTACATCGTCGGCAGGGAGAAGAGGTATGTCACCCTGAAGAAGTTCATGCCTGCATCCAGTTTCGAGTCTTCGTTCAGGAAGCACTGGAAGCTCGACGCATAGGCTGTTCTACATGCGTGAACAGCGGTCCGTGTGAAGTGTTCGTGCTGTTAGGATTAATATTGCCGGGCGACCTTGCTGAATCCGAGTCAGGATGAACACGTGGCAGACGGTTGGGACCATAGCGGTCGTGGCGCTCGCCCTTGGACTTGCGTTGATAGTGCCGGCGGGCCCCCAGAGCACGAGCGTCTCCACGACGAGCTCCGCCCCCGGGTCTACGGCCACCTCCTCATTGACGACATCCACCGACTCTTCTTCGACCGGGACGACAACCGGCACCAGTACGTCGGGCCAGCAGAGCACCTACGCGAACTCCCGAGATGGTCTTCAGCTCCGACTCTCAATCAATTCGACCACCATCACAACGACGGGGGCCATAGCCGTCAACGTCAGCGAGTACAACACGCTCTCCATCGTCAACAACGTGACAGAGTCGAGCGGATGGCAGATTCAGGCTGCCCTCAGCTCCTGTCCCAATACCAACGTACAGCCGTTTGGGATCGCTGTCTACCAAGGATACTACGCGGCGCAGAACGTGTCCCAGGGGAGTCAACTGCAGATATTCCCGATCACGGCGTGTCCGATGTTCATCAGGCTCGTGACCGGGTATGTGTTCCAACCCCAGAGTGACACGGCGACCATTCAGCCAGGCTCGGGTGCTTCGCCGACATCGATGACCTCAGTAGTGACGGTGACCGGGACCTACGCGGGGCTCGACCAAACTCACTCTCTCAATCCTGGCGTGTACACGTTCGTAGCGGCGGACGAATGGGGCGCCCTCGCCTTCCTGTATGTTACGGTGCAGTGAGCAGGCGACGGATAGCACCATTATTAGCTGACGCAATCTGAGCAGAGTCTCTCGTGAGAGGGATTAGATGAGGACAACTCACAGGGTCATCTACGGAGACTCGGCGACGTCACTTGGCGACCTCAGGAAGGGCTCGGTGGACCTCGTCGTCACTTCGCCTCCGTATCCCATGATCGAGATGTGGGACGATCTCTTCGGAAGGCTCGACCCCAAGATTCGTGCGATGTTAGACCGCGCCGATGGTGACGCCGCCTACGAGGCGATGCACCGGAATCTGGACAAGGTCTGGAAGGCGCTGGATTCCAGGATGAAGAGAGGCGGGGCTGTCTGCGTCAATATCGGCGACGCGACCCGCACCGTCGGAGGTTCCTTCAGACTGTATCCGAACCACTCGAGGGTGAGCGCGTCTCTGCTCGGACTCGGATATCACGCCCTGCCCGAGATACTGTGGCGGAAACATTCGAACAAGCCCAACAAGTTCATGGGTTCGGGGATGCTCCCTCCCGGGGCCTACGTCACCCAGGAGCACGAGTATGTCATGCTGTTCAGGAAGGGAGACAAGCGGGAGTTCTTGGACGTGGCGAAACAGGAGAACCGGCGAAGGAGCGCATTCTTCTGGGAAGAACGGAACCGCTGGTTCTCTGACATCTGGGATGACCTCAAGGGCGACAGACAGGACATGAAGGGAGAGGGGCCGAGGGAACGCAGCGCGGCGTACCCCTTCGAACTGGCATGCCGGCTCGTGTCCATGTTCTCCGTGCGCGGCGACATGGTCGTGGACCCGTTCGGCGGGACCGGGATGACCACGCTCGCGGCGGTGGCGGCGGGAAGGAACAGCGTCGCGATTGAAATCGACCCGGAGTTCAGACGCCTGATGGAGTCGAACATCCTGGGAGCCCTGAAAACTGCGAACGAATACAACAGGGAGAGACTGCGCAGGCACGTCAAGTTCGCAACTGGGAATCACGAGATGAAGTACATCAACGAAGTCCACGGTTTTCCGGTGATGACGAGGCAGGAGACCTCACTCGAGATACCCATGCTGACCTCCGTGAAGAGGGCAGGGGATGACACGTTCGAGGTCGAGTACGATGACAAGCCCGTCCAGGTCGATTGAGGGTCGGCGACCCCTTTCTGAGGCCGTCTGCACCGGGCGACGGATGCTCTAAGCTATAAGGGGGCATATATATCGAGGTCATGTAGTCGTGATATTGATTGAGCCAGCAGCAGGTCCAGCTTAAAGTCCTCGAAGCATACACTCGCGACGTCGGTAGGGGTGTCGCGAGGATGGACTACGATGCGATGGACACGCTGGACGCTTCTACGGGTGACGTGGTCGAGATCAACGGGAAGAGGCGCACCGTCGCCAAGTGTCTCCCGCTTTATCCGTCTGACGAGGGCAGAGGGGTGATACGGATCGACGGTCTCATCCGGAACAACGCGGGAATAGCCATAGGCGACGTCGTCGTGGTCAAGATGATAAAGGCCCCACCTGCGGACAAGGTCGTGGTGGCCCCGCTCGAGGCCGTACCGCCCATCGATGAGAGGTATCTGGCGGACGCGTTGGAAAGCATCCCGGTCACCAAGGGCGACAACGTCATGGTTCCTTACTTCGGAGGCAGGTTGACATTCCAGGTCGTCGGGATAAGCCCGTCGGTCGAGGCCGCCCTGATCACGCAGAGGACGGCGTTCGTCATCTCAGAGAAGCGCGAGACAACAAGAGGGGTTTCGCAGGTCGCCTACGAGGACATCGGCGGGATCAAGGACGAGATCAGGAAGGTCAGGGAGACCATCGAGCTCCCGCTGAGGCATCCCGAGCTCTTCGAGAAGCTCGGAGTGGAAGCTCCCAAGGGTGTGCTCCTGTTTGGTCCTCCAGGGACCGGAAAGACGCTGCTCGCCAAGGCAGTCGCGAACGAGAGTAGCGCCCACTTCATCCCGATAGGGGGTCCGGAGATCATGAGCAAGTTCTACGGCGAGTCGGAGGCCAGGCTCAGGGAGATCTTCAAGGAAGCGAAGGAGAAGGCCCCGACGATCATATTCATCGACGAGATAGACTCGATCGCGCCCAAGCGAGAAGAGGTGACCGGAGAGGTGGAGCGGAGGGTCGTCAGCCAGTTGCTCTCCTTGATGGACGGACTAGAGGGAAGAGGGAAGGTCATAGTCATAGCGGCCACCAACCGGCCCAACGCGCTGGACCCAGCATTGAGGCGGCCGGGCAGGTTCGACCGCGAAATAGAGATTAAAGTGCCAGACAAGAAAGGGCGCTTCGAGATACTTCAGATTCACACGCGTCACATGCCGCTTTTGCAGGATGTCGACCTCGAGAAGCTAGCCGCAGTCTCGCACGGATTCGTCGGCGCCGACCTCGAGTACCTCTGCAAGGAGGCCGCCATGAAGACGTTGAGGAGGCTGCTGCCAGACCTCAAGCTGGAAGAGGAGAGGCTGAGCCCGGAGACTCTGGACAAGCTGATCGTGACCGGGGCAGACTTCGACAACGCCCTCAAAGAGATAGTCCCGTCGGCCATGCGGGAAGTATACCTTGAGACACCTGATGTAAAGTGGTCTGAGATAGGCGGTCTCGAGAGCGTCAAGAAGGAACTCCAGGAAGCGGTGGAATGGCCGCTCAAGTTCCCCGACCTCTACAAAGCGATAGGCTACAACATGCCCAAAGGGGTCCTGCTGTTTGGGCCGTCCGGCACCGGAAAGACAATGCTTGCAAAGGCCGTAGCGACTGAGAGCGAAGCCAACTTCATAAGCGTCAGGGGCCCTGAGCTCCTGAGCAAGTGGGTGGGCGAGTCGGAGAGGGGGATGCGGGAGGTCTTCAGAAGGGCGAGGCAGGCCGCTCCGTGCATAATCTTCTTCGATGAGATCGACGCGGTGGCCCCGACCAGAGGGATGGGGGGAGATGGGAATGTGACCGAGAGGGTCGTCAGCCAGCTGCTCACTGAGTTGGACGGGATACAGTCGCTTCAAGGGGTTGTCGTTCTGGCCGCGACCAACAGGGTCGACATGATTGACCCCGCACTCGTGAGGCCCGGAAGGTTCGACAAGATCATCGCGATACCGCTCCCCGACAAGGATTCGAGGAGGCAGATATTGTCAATACAACTGAAGGGGAAGCCGATCTCGAAGGACGTCGACGCCGATCACCTGGTCGACCTGACCGAGGGATTCAGCGGGGCCGACCTGACGTCGATGGTGAACACAGCCGTCTCAATTGTGCTCCAAGCCTACGTCGCCAAGTATCCAAAGCCCGAGGACGCGAAGAAGCACATCGGAGAGCCCATAGTGACCTACGAGAACTTCCAAGAGGCGGCCAAGAAGGTAAGGGCATCCAAGGACAACAACCCGATGCACAAAGTCGCAGTCCCGTACAGATAGAGAAGAACGACATCAGCGTCCGGCGACAACAGGCCAAACGCTTCGAAAGGAAAATATCAGGCGGAAACGGCTGGTGCTATTCTTCGCCGCTTATGAAGCCCGGTCTGGCCTTGACATCCTTCACCGGCTGCTTCCTGAGCCAGCGCTCGTAGATATCTAGGACAGCCTCAGGCTCGTCCTTCTTCGCTTTCTTGGGCACGGAGTCCTATGATAGCAATTCGAATTTATGTTTTGCGCGTGCAACACGGGAAGCGTGCCGCATCCACCCTCTAGGCAGCGATTCCCTCGCTAGCGTGGCGATTAGACGTATGGGCGTGACGGACTCGTTACCCGTTGAGACTCGAATTATCGGGGCGCCCCGACGACTCCCTTAGTTTGAGCTCAGATTCCGAGAGCGGACCTAAGGCCCTTGTAGCGGTTCCTAATCGTGACCTCAGTCACACCCGCTGCTTCGGCAATATCGCGCTGGGTGATGTTCTCGCCTTCGAGGGTGCACGCCACGTAGATAGCAGATGCAGAGAGCCCCATCGGGTCCTTCCCCGCCGAGACCCGGGCCTCCTCGGCCTTTAGCAGAATCTGGAGCGCCCGCCTCTGCGTCTTCTCGCTAACATTAGCCTTCGAGGCTATCTTTGTGACGCACTTCGCAGGGTTGACGACGGGCATCTTCATGTCCATCTCCTTTACC
This sequence comes from Nitrososphaerota archaeon, assembly GCA_027886865.1. The sequence continues at coordinate 119,624 of JAPCJR010000003.1, read as the reverse complement.
AGCAGCCTGTATGACCTTGCGATGTCCTTCTTCTTCACGTTACTCGCTGCCGCTACATCCTTCAGAGTCCTCGGCACATCCCTGTCCCTGCAGGCCGCGTAGAGCGACGCCGCTAGGATCATCGTGATGGACCTTCCCCTGACCAGACTCCTCTCCAGTGCCTTGCGGTAGATGTAAGCAGCCTTCTCGGTGACCGATTCCGAGACTGATAACTTCTCGGAGAGCCTTCTGAGCTCACTGAACGCTTGTCTTAGGTTCCTGTCAGCGGACTCATGGACCTGGCTTCTCCTGTCCCAAGTCCTCATTCGCTCCATGCTCGACTTCATGGACCCGCTCAGAGACTTGCCTGCGGCATCCCTGTTCTCTCCGCCTATCGTCGTCGCAAGTCCCATGTCGTGCATGGCGATGGATGTCGGGAGTCCCGTCCTGCTCCGCTCGTCCTTTTCTTCATTTGAGAAGGACCTCCATTCTGGTCCAGTCTCTACCGTCTTCTCTCTGACTACAAAACCGCACTTGCTGCAATATACCTCTCCACGCGAGGAATCGTTCCTCATGGAGGCGCGTCCGCAGCGTGGACACCTGTCTGGCGCCCTCTCAATCTTCGTTTCTCTCGCAGAATCTATCCTATAGGCGTTCGACACGATGACTCAAAAACTCCGGGAAACTGACTGTCTTGGAGGTTGTATATAAGCGCGTCTCTTTTTGGCCAATCGACGCATATCGCGCGCCCCGTGACACCCCCCGCCGGAGCACGAATTCCACAGTTTTTACCCTTACTGCGACTACTTTGGAATCGTCGATATGGTCTTCCCGTTCATCTTGTCCATTATGTTGATCTGCTGAGTGTGATCCCTGAAGGTTATCTGCCCCAGGCTGGTTATGAGCGCGGTGCCCTTCGCCCCGTCGAGCTTCTCTGAGGTCCCGGATGCGACCATCTCTTTGAACGCCAATCGGCTCTTCGGAATACCGTGAATCTTGAGGTGCCGGATTACCGTCGGGTTTGTGTAGAAGGTGACCCTTTCTTCCTCTTGTTTTTCTTCTTTTGTCATACTAAGTGGTCCGCGCCAACGGCCGGCTATAAAAGAAGGTGCCAGACGACAAGGAGCGTCTAGCCTGGGACGGATTTGAGTGCAAAGCCATAAAGCCATCCCCGTTATCGAAGTATCGTGTCAGTAAGAGAAGAACCAGTTGCGGTATGGACTTTGTGCAATACCCACAAGATTAGGATGAACGAGACAGCTCCAGGCCAGTTTGAGTGCCCGGTCTGCGTCCAGGTCGCAGGCAGCCGCCGAAGATTCGGTAGAAAGTAGACACCGCGCCCGGCACACGCCGACCCCGTCATGAGGCATCGTTCTCGACCGGCTTGACGGCTCAGCGCCAGCTGCGCCGCGCGCTCAGCGCCACTGTCGGGACGAACCCGTCTTGGGGCGTAATGAGACATTCACGCTAAAATACTACTTCTTCCATCCCTCCACCTTGCCTTCATCGAGCTTGTTCGGAGGTTTGGGGTATTCTAGAGATGACTAGCACCCGAAGAGACGGCAGAACGGTCGATACTCGACCCCGAGTGCCGTCCCACCGTCCCAAGTACGTATTCGTGACGGGAGGGGTGATGTCCGGGCTCGGCAAGGGGATCACAACGTCCTCCTTGGCCAAGTTGCTCCAGCTCTCGTCTTTGAAGGTGACCTGTGTGAAGGTCGACCCGTACCTCAACTTCGACGCGGGGACGATGAACCCGATCGCCCATGGTGAAGTGTTCGTCACTGACGACGGCGGCGAGACGGACATGGACATCGGGAACTACGAGAGGTTCCTCAACGAGGACCTCAGCCGGGACAATAACATCACCACGGGCCAGGTCTACAGGAAGGTCATCGAGGACGAGCGCAAGGGGAGATACCTCGGTAAGTGCGTCCAGATAATCCCCCACGTCACCGACGAGATCAAGAGGAGGATCAGGGACCTCGCTAGGAAGAGCGGTGCCGACGTCGTTGTCATCGAGTGCGGCGGGACGGTCGGCGACATCGAGAGCCAGCCGTTCATAGAGGCCTTCAGGCAGATGAGGCTTGAGGAGGGACTCGCTAGCACTTTTTTTATCCACGTCACCCTAGCGCCGCAGATAGACTCCGTCGGGGAGATGAAGACGAAGCCCACCCAACACAGCGTCCAGGAACTGCGCCGCATAGGGATACAACCCGACCTCGTGATCGTCAGGGGAAACAAGACGCTTCCGAAGGACGCGCGCGAGAAGATCGCACTCTTCACCAGCGTCCCGATGGACAGCGTCATCTCGAACCCCGATGTCGACAGCATCTACCAGGTCCCGGAGGCTCTTTACAAAGAGGGGATACTGAAGCCCGTGAAGAACCACCTGCGGATAAGGGCCGGGAAGACGAATCTCGCGGCTTGGGACAGCGTTGCATCCAGGTTCTCTCGCTTCCACGACACCGTGACCATCGGATTGGTGGGCAAATACGTCACCCTGATGGACAGCTATGTGAGCGTGAACCACGCACTGCACCACTCTGCAGCGGCGAACGGCACGGGCGTGGAGATACGCTGGATCGAGTCGGAAGACTTCGAGGGTGAGCAGTCTAGGTTGCGGGTCCTTGATTCAGTGAACGGGATAGTACTTCCTCAAGGATACGGCACCCGCGGGACCGAGGGAAAGATCAGGGCTGCCAACTACGCCAGAGAGAAGGGAATACCACTGCTCGGTCTTTGTTTCGGGTTCCAGCTCTCTATCGTCTCTTTCGCGCGCAACGTTCTAGGCCTGAAGGATGCTAACTCCACCGAAATCAACCCGCAGACTCAGTATCCGGTCATCGACCTCCTACCCGAGCAGAAGGACGTCTCGGAGCTCGGCGGCACGATGAGGCTGGGCGGCCACGACATCTCTGTCCTCAAACCGAGCGCGGCTTTCGACGTCTACGGCAGGCAGACGATCCGGGGAAGACACAGGCACCGGTACGAGCTCAACCAGCTGTACATGGACCGCTTCGAGCAGGCGGGGATGCGCTTCTCTGCGTTCAGCGACGGCGGCCGGCGGGCTGAGGTCCTCGAGATTCCGGGGCATCCATTCTACATGGGGACCCAGTTCCATCCCGAGTATGTGAGCAGGCCTGAAGCCCCCGAGCCGATCTTCACGGCATTCATGAAGGCTGCCGCTTCGGACGCAAGGAATGAGAAGAAAGTCAGGGTCACGGCCTAGCGCGCGACGGCGTACGCCCTCGCCACCTTCAGCCCCAGCGCGGCCACGGCGGTCGCGCTCTCTGCGAAAAGATAGAGGCCCGGTTCGGTCCCTGGGCCGCCAGGGTCCACGAGCGCGTCGAGCTGCCTCGCGAGGCCCGCCATTGACGTCCTGAGGCTCTCCACCATCTGAGGGCCTCCCCTGACGCTCAGAGTGGCGAGCTTCATCCTTCGGATCACGGAGCCCATCTTCGCGTCGTACCTGACGTTCATCGCGGCCCGCTTTGCACCACTGCCGGAGACCACCGCGAGCAACACGTTCGCCACGTGCGTCGAGGCACCGTACTCGGGCCTCATGAAAGAGCGGGGCATGCCCTTCACCTTCACGATCCTGCCAGGGACGGCCACGACGTCCTGGGGCGACTTGGCGCCGACCGGCGCATAAGCTATGTTGACGGATACCTCGGGCATCACTCGCACGAACGCCGAGGATGCCTCGAGCATCTTCACAGCGGCAGCGACCTGCTCGATAGCGTCCCCGTCGGGCTCCGTCTGCGGCCCGAATTTGACCACGCACATCTCGCATTGGGCGAGCGCCGGATACTCGCCTCGGTGCGCACCACAGAGAGCGCCTCTCCCGAGCGCGTCCGACCAGAGGGAGTAGAGCGTATTGACCGCGTAGACTGGGCTCTTCTTCAGGTCCTCTGCGAGCAGCGACGTATAGAGCGAGCCCTGCTCCTCGGATATCCCCAGACGGCCGAGAAGCGCGCCAGACCTACCCTCCGGCCTGAGATAGAGGCTCACTGAGGCCTGGGTGACTCCCAGGAGTGTCGCTATCTTCCCTTGGGAGTATCCTTCCTCGTTGAGCTTTCTCGCGACCGACTCACGCATGGCAGGGAGAAAGGAGTCCACCATCATCTCGCACGGAGGGTGCACGTCATAAGTGACTTGTCAAGTTACTTATAAGCACGACGTAGGAGCCGTCCTCCGTGATTCCCGCGGAAGAGAAGAAGGGCGGCCTGATCAGTGCGGTCGGAGTAGCGGCCTCCGTCAGGCTGGCGCTCATCGCCGTCTTCGCCGCGCTCATCGCGGTCAGTACGATACTCTCGATCCCATTGCCGCCACCGCTCTACGAGCTCACATGGGCTCCGGCCATCTACCTGGCTCTGAGCGCGCTCTCGGACAGGTGGACTGCGTTCTCGGCCACGGCCATGGGAGGTTTCATCGGCGAGGCCTACAACGTAGCCTTCCGGGGCGGCGGGTCGCCAATCTACCCGTTCGGGATCGTCTGGGCGAGGGGGCCGGAGACGCTCATCGTCGCATGGGCTGCGAAGAAGGGGACCCGCTGGCTCGTGGCAGCGATGGTCATCGCGACGGTATTCGAGACATTAGCGTTCTACATATCTGACGGATTGTTCTACACCTACGGCCTGTTTCAGTACGGAAGCCCGGAGAGCCTCGACGCAGGATTCGCCGCGGCGTTCGGCGACGTCTTCACGATGGTCGACCTGGCGTACATCCCGATAGCGATCGCCATCATCTACGCCGCGCGCCCCGCGTTCAGGAGACTCGGCTTCAGATGAAACCTTCAAGAAGCTAGACAGCCGGAGCACCACAAGGAAGATCCCACCTGTCGACCGTCGACGTAGCCGCCGCCCAGATCAAGCTCCTGAAGGACGAAGAGTGGAGCGCCCTCAGGGGGCTCGAGAAGTGCACCATCGTGGGCAGGACCACCAACTTCGACGCCATAGTAAGGACGAGCGGGCAGCCGCGCGAACGGGTAAGGTATGCGCTGAATGAGCTGAACAAGCGGCGGCTCATCGGCATCGAGGGGGAGAACTACATCATCTACACCCCCGCGATGGACATGCTGGCGCTCAAGCACTACGCCGACCTGGACTACGCGATCTCCCTCGGCAAGCTCATCGCCAAGGGGAAGGAGTCGGACGTCTACGAGGTCCTCTCCGCGACGAGCGACCTGTACGCGCTCAAGCTGTTCAGGCTAGGCAGAACCAGCTTCAGGGACGTCAAGAGGAAGAGGGCGCGCGGCAAGTCGGAGACGAACACCTGGGTCTCGAGCAACTACAACGCAGCCAAGCACGAATTCGTAGCTCTCACGAGGCTGGCGAAGATGACCGAGAACGTGCCGCGCGCTGTGGACAGGGACAGGCACACCGTCCTCCTTCAAGAGCTTCCCGGTGTGAGACTCACCAACAGGCCGGAGCTGGACAACCCCCAGCGCCTGCTCAAGACGATCCTGAAGACGGTGAGGGACGCATACGTCAAGGCCAAGATGATAAACGGGGACCTGAGCGAGTACAACATCCTCACGGACGGGCGGAGAGCGTGGCTGATAGATTGGCCCCAGTGGGTCCCGCCTACCCATCCGAACGCGAAGGAGCTGTTGAGGCACGACGTGGAGACTGTGCTAAGGTTCTTCTCGCGCGCTTATGGGGTCGAGTCGGACATCGAGTCGTCGCTGGATTACGTCCAGGGGAAACCCGGCGCAAAGGCGGCTAGAAGAGGACTATCCTCTGGGCCAGAATCAGCTGCGTGACCTTTCTAATGTCGGCTAGCGATTCGTCCAGGACGGACTGGACCTCGGGCTGGACCTGCGCGAACGACCGTCCCTTCTCGAGCACGACCGCCGCGCTGGCGATCTGAGGCTGGTCGATCGGGCTGCCGATCCTGCTCAATATCCGCACGTAGGCCTCCCTGACGCCCGGGACCTCCTTCGTAATCCTCTCCGCGGCCAGGATCGCGACGGCGTTGAAGAGCTTGCCAGTGTGGTTGACCGGGTTCTTGCCGGCCGTTGCTTCCATGGAATACTGCCTCATCGGGGAGATCAGACCGTTCACCCTGTTGCCTCTGCCGGTGTTTCCGTCATCGCCCTGTTCTGCCGAGGTCCCGGTGACCGTGAGATAGTAGCTGCCCCTCTTCGGGTCGTCTCCGCTGTTGAGCCTGAGCGAGGTCTCGAGGTCGCCCTTGGCTAGGAGGTCCTCGACCTGGCCCCTGACGTCCCCCATGACGCTCTCGTAGTGCGACGCGTTCGGGATCTTGCCGCTGACCATGGCCGCCGCGACGGTGATGTTCAGCTTGCCCTTGCGGCGCATCCCCATAACCTTGACGTCCTCTCCCACCTCCGGGTACTTCTTCTTGAACTTCGCAGAGTTGAGCAGCTGCTCTACGTCCATGACCGACTTCTCCGTCGGGGAGAGCGGCGCGAAACCGACGCCCACCGAGGTGTCGTTGGCGACGGGCATCTGCTTCTTCCTGAGGAATACCGAGATGAGGTCCGGAGAACCCTGCCTGATCATCGTGTCGAGGCGGACGTGCTTCTCGGGGTCCAGGAAGCGCATCGTCCCTCTGATGTAGTCCGCGATGGCCTTCTTGGATATCTCCTCGACCGGCACCTTCTCGTTCTTCCCTTTGAAGGGCACCACGTCGGTGGCCCTGCCGGCGACCAGGATGTAGATCGGGTCGATCACCTTGCCTCCTCCGAACACGGCGTTCGACCGGCCCCCGACGAGCAGGCCCTTGTCGACATTATGGTGTAGGATGGCGTCGAAGTTGTCCAGGTAATACTCGGAGAGCGCTATGGAAACGGCCTCGCAGGCCCCGTCTATGATGCTGTCGGGGTGTCCTATCCCCTTCCTCTCGACTATCTCGACCTCTAGGTCGGAGACGCAGTCACGCAGAGACTCTACGTGCAGAGTTCGAGCCAAATTCATTCACGTTTCAGAGAGAATCGTCGAGCCTGATGTAGAGGACGTTGTTACCCCGGATCACGACCTTGCCGTAGTTGGCCGACAGCTTCCCGTTTTCGTATTCCTCCGCGTCGGTCAGAATGACGTTCATGTACGGGTCGACGTTGGATACCTTTCCCCTGTACTCGATCTCGTTCTTCAGTCTTATCGCGGCAGACTTGCTGATCGACTTCTGAAGAACACTCAACGGTTTTTTGGAAGGCTGCGGAGTTGAGTTCACTTGAAAGCTTTCCACTCTCGTTTTCCTGAAGAATAAAAAGATATCCTCGTTTGTTATGAGGCTGGGAACAAACATAGTAGCGCCGGGAATTGCAAGGTCGGTCTGACGCGCGCGGGGACGGCCAACACTTAACAGAATCCACGCGGCGGAGGCCTCCTAGCGAGACCTGATGTCGGAGCACCCACAAAAGAAGAGGGCGAGCGCGATGACCATGAGGCAGGCGCTCGAACTTGACGAAAGACGAGTGATTTTTTCTTCGGGTTCTACCGCGCTGGACGGGTTGCTTGAGGGAGGCTTCAGAACTGGCGAGATGGTCGAGGTCTTCGGCGCGAGCAACACCGGCAAGACCCAGCTCGCGATGCAGTCCGCGATTTCGGTCTCGTCGAAAGGCTTCGCGTGTGTCTTCATCGACACTGAGGGCCAGTTCAGGCCGGAGAGGCTCTCCTCGATCTGCGCGAGCCGGGGCGTCGACCCCGCCGAGGTGCTGCCGGTTGTCTACTCGGTGCGTGCCGAGAGCACGCGCAGACAGGTCCAGGCAATCGCTACTCTGAGGAAAGAGAAGGAGCTCAGCAGCTGCAAGATGGTCATCATCGATACCCTGACCAAGAACTTCACGCTCGAGTACGGAGGGAACAGGATGGCGGGCAAGAGGCAGACGGCTCTGGGCGCGTACCTTGGAAGGCTCGCAAGGGACGCCTATCTCCACGACAGGGCGGTCGTTCTGCTGAACAGGGTCGCCTCCGTGGGTGCGGAGGGTAACGACAGAGAGGTGGACATAGGCGGGGACACCGTGAGGCACTTCGCGCAGAAGGTCATCTATCTTCGAAGGAGCGGCGATTTCGTGATGGCTTCACGTCCGGACCGGAAGGGAGACGAAGTGCGCACAAAGATAACGGACGGCGGCCTCGAGTAGCCCGAGAACCGAGTGAATCTATCGCGGGCAAAAGGAAACTACCTGCAGGGAAGCTGCCGCACGTCCCGGAATGGGTCATAGGAACCGACGGACGCGTTTTTCGCGGATTAAGCATTTAAACTTCGTTTGACAAGGCATAGTCGTAATGCTTTCTACGAGTCAACTTCGAGAAGAAGTGGAGGCTATTGTCGGTCTGATCATCCAAGGCAAGATAGAGGACGCGAAGGTGCGTCTCAACCACCTAGCCCCGGACGTCTCATCCGAATATGGAAGGGGAGCCCTCCTCGCGCTCAACGGCATACTCAACGTGATCGAGAACAAGAACGTCGACAAGATGGCCGACACCCAGAAGATCCTCAGGGCCGCGGAGAGAATCCCTAAGCTTCAGACCACTGACGACATGGACAGGGGCTACCTGCAGACGATCTCGAAGTGGGCTAAGGCTAAGCCTGTGCCTAAAGATTCAGTGAATGCAGCCCAAGCGTGAAGAGCAGGATCCAGAAGAAGAGGAAGAGCAGGGCGTATGAGCCCAGTCCCGCTGTAATTAGCTTCCTAGTATCGCCCTCCTTGAGCTTAGCTCCCCAGAGGCGCTTCACGAGGTAGTATGAGGCAAGGTAGACGACGACCGCCAGCAGTATGCCGCTGGGGTAGTCGGTGCCGAACAACGCTTCGGAGACGCCACCCATGAAGATGCCCAGCCCGACGCGAAGCCAGAACATCCCATCAGTGTAGGTGATAGTCATCGGCTAGAACCAAACCCGTCCCCGCTGCACATCGAGAAACCAGCCATCCGAGCGGGCTAAATAAGACGTTCCATCCTCGGGGGTATAGGTTATAATTCGGGCAGGGCGTGGCCGCGCTAGGCGATGTTCAATGTCCGGCTCCGCTAGGCTTACCGCGATTTCTGGCCTTGAGATGAGGGTCCTGGTCGGAGAACTCTCCAGGTTCTCAGGCTGGTACGTCTCGAACATCCATTCGCTGGGAGATACCCAGGTCTTCAGGATGAAGAGCCCGGATGGCGACGCCGACCTGGTAATCTCACCCACGCTGGGTGCTTGGGTGACGGAGAAGCCGGCCCACGGTGTCACGCGCGAGTTCACCACCTCGCTGAGGAGGGAGCTGATGAGGTTGCGGCTCGAGGGCGTGAGCCAGCTCGGGCTGGACAGGGTGCTGTTCCTCCAGTTCACGAACGGCGAGCGGGGCACCCGGCTCATCCTCGAGCTGATGCCTCCAGGGAACATCATACTCACCGAAGCGGACGGGAGGATCACGCTGACGCTGAACGAATTCAAGAGCCCGTACAGGGTGGTGAGCAAGGGGAGGACCTACGTGCCCCCTCCCCAAAACCGAGCTTCGCTAGAAGAGGTCGACGACAAGTCGCTCGCGGAGGCCCTCGCGAGGGAGAAGACGGTAGGGAGGGCAATAGGGCGCGGGCTGTCCCTCCCCCGGAGATACGTCGACGAGATCCTCGCCAAGGTATCGTTGAGCCAGGAGCAGCCGACTCCCGTGCCAGAGGGGAAGGCCGGAGAGATCATGCAGGCGATCAGGGACCTGCTCGCGAGCCTGGAGCACCCCACGCCATCCCTTGTGGAGGGTCCGGGCGGCTTGGAGCTCATGGTGGTCCAACCGACGCGAGGGATCGTGGTGGAGACAGCCCCGACCGTGAGCCAGCTCATGGACAAGGCGTTCTCCAACTCGCTGGCCGACGCGGACATCGAGCCGCAGAAGGAGGACCACCTGGCAAAGGAGATAGAGGTGACGATCCAGCGGCTCCAGAAGCAGAGCGAGGGGCTCAATGAGAAGGCCGTCAAGCTAAGGCAGCTTGCAGGGGAGGTCAGTGCGGCCGCTTCCTTGGAGGACGCGGGGGCCGCCTTGGCGAAGTCGGCGCTCGAACCCGGGCTGGCGGCCAAGGTCACGTCGCTGTCATCTACGGCGGCGATTTCATCTATGCTCTTCGACGAGGCGAAGGCCGCTGAGGCTGAGATCAAGAAGATCCAAGAGGTCTCGCACGGACTCGCCTCGCGCCTGAAGAAGGCCAAGAAGGCGATCCCTCCGCCTTCGGTCCAGCTCGTGCGGCGGGAGAAGAAGGAGTGGTACCAGAAGTTCAGGTGGTTCTTCACCTCCGAGGGGAAGCTCGCGGTGGGAGGCCGCGACGCCCAGTCGAACACAATACTGGTGAAGAAGCACATGGAGGAAGGGGACGTGGCGTACCACGCTGACCTCTTCGGCTCCCCGTTCTTCATCCTGAAGGAAGGGAAGGCCCAGACGCCCGCCGAGGTCCGTCAGGTGGGGCAGGCGACCGCCTCCTTCAGCAGCGCGTGGAAGACCGGGCTATCCGCTGCGGACGCATACTGGGTGCTGCCCGACCAGGTGAGCGGGAGTGCGCCGAGCGGCGAGTACCTGGCGAGGGGGTCGTTCGCCATCAAGGGCAAGAAGAACTTCGTCACCAAGAACCCCGTCGAGCTCGCCGTGGGGATGGACGCGGGGGGACGGATCGTGTCGGGACCGGAGGAAGCGATGATGAAGCAGGCTCCGGCCTACATAGTCATCATACCCAACCGGGAGAAGGCGTCCGACACAGCGAAGAAGGTGCTCTTCGAGCTGAAGAAGATCTACGGTGAGGAGCTAGGGTCGAACAATGTCGACGATGTGATGAGGGCCATGCCAGCTGGGGGTGGGAAGGTCGTGAGGAAGCGGGACACCCGGAAAGCAGAGGAGAGGGTACAGAAGGATGGTACTGCGAGCGACCAGCAGGAAAACGTTCGCGAGACTCCGGGACAAGATTATTAGGCAAGAAAAGCCGCCGCTGAATCCAGACTTCTTTGGAGTTGCTTACGGCGCCCTACTTAGCAGTCTACATAGTCTCCTTAGGGAGCGCCCTCGCCATCCTAGTCGCCGTTCGCTCAAGGGCTAAGCGAACAGGCACTGGTCTCGACCCTCGGCGGTTGCTCCTGCTGACCAAAGACGAGGTGAGGCGCCTCAAGACCCTCGAACCCGTCTTCCTCATGCACGTGTCCATAGCGCTGGGCATCGGTCTCTCGATCCTCATCACCGTCCTCGACCCGTTCTTCTTCGTGCTCCCGGTCCTGAGGACGATATTGCTTATTCTGTCGGTCCCGGTCGTGGCCGGGCTGGTCGCTGCCTTCGGCTGGAGGGTGCAAAGGTACGTCCAGAGCAAGAGGTTCGAGAAGGACGTCGCGCACACGGGTGAGCAGTTCTCCCGGGCGAGCAGCAACATCCAGCTCGTCCTGATGTTCGCCATCGCCCTGACGACCACCGAGCTGGTCCTCAACTGGTCTCCGAGCCTGGCGATCGTCGACGCAGGCCTCGGCATAGTGCGGAACGCGTTGGTAGCGGTCTACTACGCCACCCCGTCGGTCAACCTTCTGCTGAGCTTCGACCGTCCGCTCTCCACGATGCGACTGCCCTTCAGGCTGACCGACGTGATGGAGGGAAAGGTGGACGCCTCGGAGATAAAGATCGGCGCGAGCCGGCTGTCGGAGTTCGAAGGCTTCGAGAAACTGTCGTACAATTCATGCGTGGAGATAGGCGCATGCGAGTCGGCGTGCCCGGCGACCGCGGCGGGGAGACAGCTCTCCCCCAGAGTCGTGGTCAGGAAGCTCAGCCTTCTCGAAAAGGAGGAGGGCGCCGGTGCGGACCCGATGACCTTAGTCACCGAGGACGAGCTCTGGTCCTGCACTTCTTGCGGAGCGTGCGTGAGCGCGTGTCCGGTGGCCGTCAAGCACGTCGACCTCATCTATGACCTCAGGCGCAACCTGGTGAACGTCGGCAAGCTGGACAAGGAAAAGTCGACGCTCCTTCAGAACCTTACGCGAAGCCAGAACCCGTACGGCCTCGATTCAAGGTCTAGGGGAGACTGGGCGAAGGACAACGGAATCGACACCCTGTCCACGAACCCCAAGGCCGAGTACCTCTACTGGGTCGGCTGCGTCTCATCATTCGACCAAAGGGCGCAGAGGGTCGCAAAGGCGCTCGCAAGCGTCCTCAAGAGCGCGGGTGTTTCGTTCGCCATCCTAGGGAACGAAGAGGCCTGCACGGGGGACCCTGCGCGCCGTCTCGGGGAGGAGGGGAGGTATCAGGAGCTGGCCGTCCAGAACATCGAGAAGATGAACGCGTACGGCGTCAAGAAGGTTATCACCGCATGTCCGCACTGCTTCAACGCAATCAAGAACGAGTACCCGATCTTTGGCGGGAACTATGAGGTCGTCCATCACACGCAGGTCATCTCGGACCTGATCAAGGAGGGAAGGATCAGGGTGGCGCCGGAGGAGGTGGAGCGGATCTCGGTCACGCTGCACGACGCCTGCTACGCGGCGAGATACAACAACATCTTCGACGAACCCAGAGAGGTCCTCAAGGCGACGGGCGTCGAGATGCACGAGATGCGGCGCAACAGGGAAAAGACGTTCTGCTGCGGGGCGGGCGGTTCAAACTACTGGTACAAGGTGCCCCAGCAGAAGAGCATCTCGGGTATCCGGACGGAGGAGGCGCAGCGCACCGGCGCGAGTACGATAGCGACCGAGTGCCCGTTCTGCCTCTCGATGTTCGAGGACTCCACCAAGGTCGCGGGGGTCCAGATGGAGGTCCGCGACATAGCAGAGATAGTGGCGGACGGGCTCCAGAAGACGGTGGCTACTCGACCCCGAGGAGCTTGAGCAGCGCCGGTACCACCTGATAGAGGTCGCCCACGACGCCGTAATCGGCCACCTGGAAGATCGGCGCCTGCTTGTCCTTGTTTATCGCCGCTATGACCTTCGAGTCCTTGATGCCCGCCACGTGCTGAAGCTGACCGGAGATGCCTATCGCTAGGTAGAGGTTCGGCCGTACGTAGATGCCTGTCAATCCTATGTGGTACTCCTCCCCAAGCCATCCCAGGTCCGAGGACAGCGGCCTCGAGGCGCCCAACGCGCCCCCTAGGGCCTTGGCGAGCTTTTCGGCGAGCGCCAGATCCTCCTTGCTCTTGAAGCCCCGCCCGGCCGCGACTATGACCTTGGCGCCCCTGAGGTCCAGCGACGACCTCTGCGAGGCCTTCGTCCCGACCCGCCTTATCCTCGAGGCGGGCAGCGGAATCAACAACTCCTCGACGGGTCCAGCAGGCTGGGCTAAGGCTTCGTACGCGCCCTGAGGGATGAGGGCGATGCAGGGGATGGGAGACTCCACCTTCGCGTTGAACTTGCCGGCGTACGCGCCGCGCACCCCCGTCAGGCTGCCGCCTTCGGCCTTCAGCTCGCGCACGTCGCCCAGCACGCACAAACGACCGAGGACCGAAACCCGGGCCGCCACCATCCTGCCGAACTTAGTGGAACCGATGAGTACGACCGGCGAACCCTTGCGCTTTGATGCCTCACATATCGCCGAGGCGATCAGCTCGTAGTCTCCGGAGATGGGCTTCTCCGACTTCAAGAGCACGACCGGGCCCCGTGCCACTCCATCCCGTACTCCGTCCACCTCGATGGCGAATACGCGGTCTTCGGTGCCCGAGGCCATGGAAAGGGCCGCCGTCGCTAGCTCGACAGCGAGCTGCGGGTTGTCAGAGTACGTCAGGACGTCGGTCAGACCACTCCCTCCTTCCTCAGGGCGTCGAGCAGCTTCTGCGCGCTCTCCTGTGGCGGCCCCTCGTAGAGGATCTTCTTCCTGTCGACCGACTGCGCGGTGACCGCCACGACCTTCACGGTGGACTGCGGCGCGCGCCCATCCCTTAGAGAGTCGAGAGAGAGCTCCTCCAAGGGCTTTTTCGAGGCCTGCATTATCTGCAGCAGCGTCGGGTACCTCGGCGAGTTGACCTCGCTGACCACGGAGACGACGGCCGGAAGCGCAGCCTCCACTACCTCGACCCTCTCGTCGACCGCCTCCTCGGCTCTTATCGTCCCTTCTCCTACCTCGACCCTCCTAGCGTAACCGATGAAGGGGAGGTTCAGCCATTCCGCGACCATCGGACCCACAAGGCCGTGATAGGTATCTGACGCGCCCTCCGAGAAGAGGATGAGGTCGAACGGGCCTGCCTTCTGCAGTGCCCGCGCCAGGTAATATGACGTTGCCAGGGTGTCCAGCTCCGCAGTGGAGGCAATCGCGACCCCCTTGTCGCAGCCCATCGCGAGGGCCTCCTTCATGCTCTTCTTCCAGTCCTGGCTACCCAGGCTGAAGACCGTGACGGCGCCCCCCTTCGCTTCCTTGACCCTGACGGCCTCTTCCACCGCGTTGCGGTCGAAGGTGCTCATCTTGGATAGCGCGCCCTGGAGCTGCGGCCTGCCCGAGGGGTCCGCTCTCAGCTCACCCTCGTCCACAGCGTGCTTGACGCAGACGGCTACGTTCATGCCGACCCCGCCAACTCCTTGCCCGCGATGAGCAACCTGAGTACCTCGGACGCGCCCTCCCCTATCGTGAGGAGACGGGCGTCCCGCCAGTGCCGGTGGATGTCGCTGTTGGTGTACCCGTACCCGCCGAAGAGCTGGATCACCTGGTCGCAGACGCGGGTCGCCATCTCCGTCGCGATTACCTTCGCTTGCGCGGCCTCCGAGGCGTGGTCGAGCCCCGACTCCTTCAGCCTCGAGGCGTAGAGGCACATCAGGCGAGAGGAGCTGATGTCGGCGCGCATGTTGGCGACCTTCTCGCGGGTGATCTGCATGTCAGACAGCTTCTGGTCGAAGAGGCGCCTCTCCTTGCCGTATGCCAGGGCCTTCCGGTAAGCTGTGAGCGCTATCCCGACGCATATCGACCCCATGATTATCCTGCTTCCGTTGAGCATCGCCTTCACGTATTCGAAAGCGCGTCCGTCTTCGCCTACCAGGCTGTCCACCGTAACCTCGCACCCCTCAAGCCGGACCTCGGCCGTGCGCGAGCCCCGCATCCCCAGCTTTGGTATGTCCGAGCCCACCGTGAGGCCGGCTGTCGAACCGTCTACCATGAACGCCGCGTGGCCCTTTTCCGTCCGGGCGACCACGAAGTACGCGTCGGCCTCCCCCGCGTTGGTGATGAACGTCTTCGTCCCGTCGATGACGTATCCCGACCCCCTTCTCGTGGCGGTGGTGTGCATCGACCTCGCATCCGAGCCCGACGAAGGCTCCGTCAATGAGAAAGATGCGAGCTTTCTTCCCGAGATCAGGTCCTCGAACACCTCCGTCCTCTGGGCTTCGTTCCCGAACCTGAAGATGCCATCCGCGACGGTGTTGTGTATTGCGAGGCTCATCGCGGTCGGCGCGTCGGCGGCCCCCGTCAGCTCCATCGCGAGGGAGTAGACTCCGAACGGCAGAGATAGGCCGCCTTGTGAGTCGAAGGGCAACCTGCATATCCCCTGCTCGAAGAGCACCCTTCTGGCGGCGGCTATGCCCCCGGAATCTGAATCGAAGCGAACTGAGTTCGGAGCGACATCCTTCTCGAGAACCGCCGAGAGAGACTCCAGGAGCCCGGCGTAGGACTCATGCTCCTTCTGGTAGAATACCTCCACCGCCTTCCTATGCTCTGGGTAGAATAGCCTCAACGGGAAAACGGCACGAACCTCGCCCGCTCCCGAATTAAACGCTTCCAATCGGAGACTCAACGGATCGGGAAGATGATGAATATCACGACGTCCCAGACGAAATGGCTGAGCGTGTTAGACGTGAGGTCCTTCGAATAATGGTAGGTCAGGCCCCAGGACGAGTCGGCGATGAACGTCGTGACCACCCAGAGCGGATTCAGCGTGACCAGATGGATGGCCGCGTCGAGGGCCGCGATCATGAAAGGGGCACGCACCCCGAACCTCGGTTCCAGCCGCGTCTGGAGTACGCCCCTGAAGAAGGACTCGTACCCGACGGCGTCGAAGGCGAGGACGCCGACCTGTAGGTAGAGCGGGTTCGAGGGCGACGCGATGAGCGAGTAGATGGAATTCTCGGTCGAGGTACTCAGGCCGAGCGGATGGAGAGTCGCGATCCCCGCGTTGCCAAGGTAGAACACCATGTAGAGCGCCGCCGCCGAAATGAACCCGATGGCCACGCTCGCAGGCCTCGGCTTGAACAAGCCCCTGTAGCGCGTGAGGAGATAGGTGGCAACGATCATGCAGGTCATCGAGGCGAAGGTGGCGGCCACGAAGTCCTGCGACGGCAACACGAAGAGCGCTATCATTGAGGCGAGCACGAACAGGAAGCCGAGCACCAATCTCGAATCGACTGCGGCGGCTGTTTTGTTCCTCAAAACGAGCTCCGGCTTCAGATGAGCAGACCGACTGCGAGGAGGACGCTGAAGGCCACACTGTGGATGAAGAGGTTCTGGGTCCTCAGCCCATACTCAGGCGGCGACCGTTCCTTGCCGGTGGGGACCCCGCGTCTCAGGAAGATCGGCAGCGCAAGGACGACCAAGCCGCAGGCTAGAGGAAGGACCCTGACTGCGACGAGCGCGAGGGCAAAGCCATACGCCGCGGCGGCCAGCGCGAAGGTCAGCCACTCAGCCTTGACCCGGCCTAGGACCACGGTCAGTGACCGCTTGCCCGCCTCCTTGTAAGAGTCGTAGAAGATCATGTCATGGGTCAGGAGAACGCTGACGGTCAGCAATCCGCAGGGCACAGACGCAAGAATCGCGAGAGCACCCAGGCTCCCCGTCAAGACGTAGAACGCGCCCAGCGCCGGTATCGGCCCGAAACTGAAGAATATCGAGATTTCTCCCAGGCCGAGCCCCCGGTAGTCCAACTTGAGCGGGGGCGCTACGTAGAAGTAGCTCAGCAGCACGCCTGGAATCGCGATAGCGAGCGCTATCCAACCGACCTCGAACGCGAGGTAGATGCCGATCGAGACACTCATGAAGTAGAAGGCGAACGAGATCGCGTACCCCTGGCTCACGGACAGCAGGCCGCGGGGGATCGGTTTCCAGCCTGGAAACTCCTTTGGAAACATTCGCTCGGAGGCCTGGTCGACTCCGTTGAGATAATCGTACACGTCGTCGATGGAGTTGGATGCGATCAGCAGGGTGGCACTCCCGATGAAGAGGAGCAGCAACAGGACAGGGTTGATGGAGTGAGCCACATACCAGGAGGCCGCAGTGCCGACGATGAGGGGCGCGAAGACGACAGGGAGGAACTGAACCCTTGTGAAGCGAAGGAACAGAGCTAGCCTTTCACCCAAGGACGGGCGCGGCATGTTTAGTCTGGCGCCAGCGATTCTATCGCATAATTAATGTTTCCAATCGGCATCAGGATTGGCAGGTCGATCCCGGCCTTTCGGTACTCTTCCACCCTCGCGCGCGCTTCGCTCGGCGTCCCCGCGATGGCAAGGGCGTCGATCGCCGCCTTCGGCACGAGGTCCTTCGCATCGGGTTCGCCCCGCTTCCAGGCGACTCTGAAACGGTCGAGCTCTTCCCTCCTGACCCCGTAGCCCTCCAGGATCTCCGGCTTCAAGACATCCGAGAGCTGGTAGAGGAAGAAGTAGAAGTTCCTCACAACGTCGCGGGCCTTGTCGCCGCTCTCGTCCACGGAGGTGAGCAGATACGATGCCTTGTCCACCTTTCTGTCCCCCAGGGTCTCCCCAGCTCGTACGTTTGCGACCATCGCCGAGGTCGTCTCCGGGGTGGCGATCGCCGGAGAAAGGATAGCCCCGTCCGCATGGGAGCCGGCGAAGCTCTGGGTCTTCGCCGAGAGCGAAGCGATGTAAAGTGGCACAGGATGCTCCAGCCTAAAGTCGGACTGTAGGTTCTCGGCGGTGAAGAACCGGCCCTTGAAGGACAGCTTCTCCCCGGCCCAATAGCTCCTCACTATGCTCACGTACTCGGATATCCTCTGGAGGGGCCTCGTCTCCGAGACGGGAAAGACCTTGAAACCTATGTTCGGGACGGTAGGAAAGCTTCCCAAGGCCAGGCCCATGATGGCCCGCCCCCCGGACATCTCGCTCAGAGACGCGAACGTCGCCGCGGTCGTGAGCGGATGCCTGGTGAAGGTATTGAGTGCGCCCGAGCCTGCGCGTATCTTCGAAGTCGAGAGCAGTATCGCTGACAGATACGAGAAGACATCCCTCTGGTAGAAGCTCTCGTGGAACCAGACCGACTCGTACCGGAGCTGCTCTGCCTTCTGGCCCAGCCTTACGGCTTCCCTGACGGAGAGGACCGGATTGAACCCGAGCGCGAGACGGGCAGGCAACGCGCGGGCTCACGAATCTCGGCATTTAAACCATGAAAGCAAGGCAGGCCTGTTGGGGCCACAGCATGGACTTGCGCTTACCTGTCGCGCTTCCTCTTCTCGGCGGTCTTCGATATCCTGACCTTGTCCATATCGAGATCATCCCAGGTCGATGTGTACCCGAGAGCATCCAGCACCCTGTTCACGTCCTCTTTCACGCCGGACGCCTCGATCAGACCTAGAGCATCCGTGAGCCGCTCTACGCCTCTCAGCTTTTCGTCTATCTCGTCAAGCTTCGCCCTCGAGATGAATCGGTCACCCACTCTCACGTATCCCTCGGGTTTGAAGTCCCGCAGCGCTATCCTTGCCGAAGCTACGGCGACCCCCCTCTGGTGAGCCATCTCCTCGATACTGACCACATCGCCTTTCAGCGTGATCGCCTCCCATGTTCCTTCCTTCTTGAGCTCGTCGACCTGCCTGCCGACCACTGAGCCTTCTCTCTCCCTCAAGTGGTCTATGATCTGTTTCAGGGGCACGTTCCGTTTGTAGTATATCACGAGGGCCTTTCTCTTGAGCCGTTCAAGCTTGGAACACGCTAGGCTCTCGTCAGCTGCGATTATCATGTCCACGCCAGAGACCAGGTCGAGCTTGCCTATCTTCCGGTCGAGGTAGGACGGAGTCCAGAAGCCGACCACCTCGAGATAGACCTTCATGCCATCCTTCTCGAAACTAAAGTCCGGGATAAGGACGTGCGTCCCCGCCACGAGAGGTTCGGGCTCCCTCTTCAGCGTCCATCCGGTCCCGTACGAGAGGAATGACCGTGCGAACTTCTCCTCGGTCGAACTGTCGTAGAGCGTGTTGGCCGCAGGTCGCTGCGGCCGTCCCCCAACCGCGCCCGAGGTCGTCCTCGCATCCGCGCCGATGATATCCTTCAGTTCTCTGCTGTCGGCCTCGAAGTTGTACACCTTTCCTCCTCTGCTCTTCGCCAGGATCTCCGCCTTGATGGTCCACGCATCCGCGGCCGTTATCTGGGGCAGGAGCTTTGCGATCGATGTGCCATACCGCTCCGTCATCTTGAAGAGGGAAAGGGGACCGTCGAGCGAGACCTTGAACCAGCCTTCAGTTCCTTCGTCCTTCTCCTTCTCGACCGAGTAGATCAGGCCTAGCCTCTTCACGTCCCTAAAGATGTTCTTCCAGTTTCCGGATGCGGAGAACTCCACCCTCAGCGACTTGAAGAGGAGCGTCTGGGCCAGTGATAGATTGTAGTATTTGAGAAGCGCATCGGCGTCGGGAAACGGCTGGAAGCCCCTCAGCATGAGCTCATCGTCCATATCGCTGAAGAGCGCGTCCTCCAGAGGTTGGGGAGAGACGCCGAAGTCGAGCGAAACTTTCTGGAGGACTCTGCTCCTCTCCAGAGCGCTCGAGGCTCTCACCCGACTCGCCTCTCTGAAGACGGCCCTTCTGACCGCCGCCGGGTTCAGGGGGCTCTCGACCTCGAAGACCGACCTTCTGTCCAGCAGCATCGACAATCCTCGGACCAGCTTGAAATCCGGCTCCTCACTTTCTATCTCTTTCAGTCTCTCGAGGAGCGCTCCCTTCTTCTTGCCCACGCCGTCTCGATAAGCGCCCATCACCCTCTCTGCAAGAGCGAGAGTGTCTGCGTCGAGACTCACGTAGAGCGGCCGTATCGTCCCCCTTGAGATCCTTGCCCGGAGCAGGTTCGATGGGAGCATCTTGTCGTCACGTCGCCATCCTTCTATTATTCAGCCGTCGCCGCCGCCACTTCCTTGCCGCCGTCGCCATCCTGTGTGTTGTTCCTCTTCCGCCTGCTGCTCGTCCTCGTCTCCGACGTCTGCCTAGAAACTAGTTCTATGAGTCTCGCCTGCCCCTTACCCTCGCTCTTCCTCAGCAGGCGCCCCAGACGCTGAACGAACTCCCTCGAGCTCCCCGTCCCGCTCACGATTACGCCGATGGACGCCTCGGGCACGTCGATCCCCTCGTCGAGCACGTTCGAGGTCACTATGGCTCGATAGCTCCCCTCCCTGAATCCGCTGAGCACGTCCAATCTCTCCTCCTTCCCCGTCGAGTGCGTTATGCACGGGATGAGGAACCTCCTCGATATGTCGTACGCAAGGTCGTTGTGCTGCGTGAATATGAGCACCCTCTCGTCTGGATTCAGGCGCAGTATCTCTTCGAGCTTGTCGACCTTCGCCTGAGAGTTGGACGCGATCATCATGGCCCTGTTCCTGGCTAGGAGCGCCCGCCTAGCCTTGGGGTCGGCCGAGCTCCGCATTATGAACCGCCGGAACGCCATCGGTGAGTTGAGCCATATCTTGTTCTCTTCCAAGTAGCTCGTGAACGCCCTGTAGTTTCTCTCGTATTCCTCCTTCTCATCCTGCGTGAGCTCGACGTTCACCTTCTCTAGTCGAAAGTCTGAGAGGTATTTGCCTACGAGGTCAGCCGGCTTGAGCCTGTACACCACTCCCCCGATCAACCGCGGGAGCTCGAGATGGAGCATGTCCTCCCTCTCGTAGGTGGCCGTCAGGCCCATCCTGTACGGGGCCGTGAACATCTCGGCTATCTGCCTGAAGCTCTCGCCGGGCAGGTGGTGGACTTCGTCGAAGATCAGGAGGCTGAACCTGTTGCCGAGTTCTCCGGCCCGGATATACGCAGACTCGTAGGTGCAGATGGTGACGGCCCCGACCGTGTTCTCCCCTCCTCCGTACACCCCTACATCGATGCCGAGTTCCTCCTGCACCCTCTTCCTCCACTGCTCCAGCAGGTCAAGGGTGGGCACGATGACGATGGTTGGCTGGTTCACGAGCTCGATCGCCTTCATCGCGATGACGGTCTTGCCCGCTCCCGTCGGGAGCACTATGATGCCGCGTCTCCCGGCGGCGTCCCATGCTTCGATCGACTTCTTCTGGTAACCCCTCATGGTCACGGTCTTGCACTTCATCTTGTCGGGATGCGGAGGGAGGTCCTGGACGACGTCCTCGACCGCTGAGAGGTCGCTCTTTGCGAGAAAATCGACTATCTCTTTGTAGTAGAGGGCCTCCGCTCGGAATAAGCGCACCCTTTCGTCCCAGCTTGAGTAAGGGACCTTCGCATCTCCCCTTATCAGAATGGTCCCTCTGTCGTAGGATAAGCGGGTGGGCTGCACTTGATTCGGTCGTCGCCATGCTCGCTTGTCCTTTAGTCTTTCTTCGCATCGCCCGACTCGTCGGGCCATTCACAAACCTTATTGGAGGAACCAACTGGACATCGTTCGACCGGCGATGCGACAACAGCGGGTTGGGATAATCGGCGCAGGCTATGAGGGGTTCAGGCCGCTGGTCTCCGACCTATCAACTCGGGAACTGATGTTCGAGGCCGCGTCCAAGGCGTACGACGACGCGTCGATAGACCCGAGGAGGGACGTCGGGTCGTTCATCTGCTGCACGGAAGACCTCTGGGAGGGCTGGAGCATTACGGACGAGATGGTACCCGACCAGATAGGAGCGGCCGCGAGGCCACTCTGCACCATCCCGGCGGACGCGGTGACCGGCCTGGGGAACGCTGTGATGCACATCCTTGCTGGCGTCGCCGACGTGGTGGTGCTCGAGGCGCACAGCAAGTCCGCAGACGTGCTCGACAAGGACGCAGTGGAAAGGCTGGGTCAAGAGCCGACGATGATCCGCCCTTTGGGCGCGAGCTCTGACGTGCTCGCGGCTCTCGAGATGGACGGCTTCCTTCGGAGCACGGGTTACGACATGGATGATGTGAACGAGTTCCTGATCTCTTCAAAGAAGAAGGCCCTGAGGAACGCGAGGGCGAGCTACGGCGCAGAGCTCTCCGCCGAAGACCTCGCAGGAGGAGGAGTCATCTCATCCCCGCTCCGTCGGCTCGACAAGGCGCCGTTTGCCGAGGCCGGGATTGTCCTCGTGCTGGCCTCAGAAGCCTGGGCGAAGAAGAACGGGCGGGATGCCGTTTTCGTAGACGGGGTGGCATGGAACTCATCCCTTCCGTGGTTCGATGGCGGCGACTTCGGGATGGTGGGGTACGCAAGGGACTCCTACCGTAAGGCGCTCGAGCGCGCTGGAGTAAAGAAGGGGCTCGAAGCTTTCGATATACTCGAGCTTGACGACACTTATTCCTACAAAGCGCTCCAGCACCTCCATTCGCTCGCAAAGAGCAGGGCGGAGGAGAAGAGGGTGACATCGGGGGCGGGCCCCGCGCTGAACCCGAGCGGGGGGTCGCTCGGCGTGGGCAACCTGCTCGAGGCGTCAGCGATCCACCGGCTCCTCGAATGCTACCTCCAGCTCAAGGGCGAAGCGGGACCCGTCCAGGTGAAGGGCGCGGAGCGGGCGCTCGTACAATCTTGGAGAGGGATACCGACGGCCACGGGCGGCGTCGCCGTCCTGTCGAGATGATCCAATGATCAAGAGAAGAGTCGCCGTGGTCGGAGCCGGGATGACGCTGTTCAGAAGAAGGATGCTAGAGACGGGCAGGGAGCTCTCCTACGAGGCCTCGAAGATGGCGCTGGATTCCGCTGGGATGACCCTGAAAGACATCGAGTCGGTGGTGATCGGCAGCGCCCCTGATGCCTTCGACGGCGTGCACATGAAGGGCGAGTACCTGCTCGAAGGAGCGGGCGGCATCGGGAGGGCCAACAGCAGGGTCTACGTCGGAGGAGGCACGGGCGTCTTCACGCCCATCGGCGGCTGGTGGCACGTGGCTTCCGGGCTGTTCGACACCTGCCTCGTGGTCGCCGAGGAGAAGATGTCGCCCCTGCACCCGCACCCCCAGTCGGCGTTCTGGAGCATCTTCGACCACACGACGGAGAGGCCGCTGGGAGTGACGCTCCTTTGGATCTTCGCCCTGGAGATGAGGCGGTACATGCACGCCTATGACGTGAAGGAAGAGGACATAGCGCTTGTGGCGGTCAAGAACAAGATGAACGCGCTGGATCACCCGTGCGCACAGCTAGCCAAGAAAATCACGGTCGAGGACGTAATGAAGAGCGAGAAGATAGTCTGGCCGGTGAAACGCTATGATGTCTCACCACCGTCGGACGGAGCGGCCGCCGCGATACTCGTATCGGAAGAAGTGGCGCGGAAGTACACAAAGGATCCAATCTGGATAGACGGCGTTGGATGGAACGTGGACTCGCAGTATTGGACCAACAGAGATCTGTGTTATCCTGAATATGTTGAGCGAGCGGCGAGGATGGCCTACAAGATGGCCAAGATAGAGAGTCCGCGGAAGCAGCTCGACTTTGCGGAGGTGTATGACCCCTTCGACTACAAGGAACTCCACCATATGGAGGGGCTGCTGCTGGCGAAGAAGGGTGAGGCGCCGAAGCTGACCAAAGACGGAGTGACGCAGAGGAACGGCGATTTTCCGATTAACCCATCAGGGGGCCTTCTCGGAGTAGGCAACCCTATCGCTGCCGCTGGGATGATGAAGGTCTGCGAGGTATTCTGGCAGCTCAGGGGAGAAGCTGGGAAGAGGCAGGTGAAGGGTAACAAGGCGGAAAGGGGGCTCGCGCAGGCATGGGGAGATCTTTTGCAAGTGGGCACCGTCCTGACGATGCGGAGGTAGAATTTAGAGAATGCCGAGAATCCTCTGGGAACCCACAGCCAATGTGATAGAAAAGGCGAACATAACCGCTTATTCGAGGTGGCTCGAGGGCCGGGTGGACATAGTTCCCACGACCTACTCCGAGCTCTGGCGCTGGTCCGTGGAGGAGGTCGAGGATTTCTGGGAGTCGGTCTGGGTGTACTTCGGCGTGAGGTCGGACACCCCCCACGCAACGGCGCTCGAGAGCAGGACGATGCCGGGCGCGCGGTGGTTCCCGGGCTCGAGCGTCAACTACTCCGAGCACATCTTCGCCGGGAGGGATCCAGCGAAGACGGCGGTCATATCCAAGACCGAGCAGTCCGAGCCCGCGAGCCTCACCTGGGAACAGCTCCAGAGAAAGGTAGGCGCCTTTGCCGAGTCGCTGAAGGGGATGGGGATCCGGAAGGGCGACAGGGTCGCCGCCTATCTCCCCAACGTCCCCGAGACGGTCATGTCGTTCCTCGCGTGCGCCAGCATCGGCGCCGTCTGGTCGAGCTGCGCACCGGACTTTGGGACCCAGAGCGCCGTGGACAGGTTCAAGCAGATAGGACCCAAGGCGCTCATCGCATCATACGGTTACACCTACAGGGGAAAGTGGAATTCGAAGAAGGACACTGTGGAGCACATCAGGGATGCGATACCTACCATCGAGCGGACGATAATGGTCGGTGAGGGGACGGAGAGGGTGAGCAGGTCATTGCAGTGGGAGGACCTCTCAAGAGGCGGTTCGAAGCCCAGCTTCGAGCGCGTGCCCTTCGACCACCCACTCTGGATAGTCTACTCGTCCGGGACCACGGGCCTGCCCAAGCCGATAGTCCACGGTCACGGCGGCATACTTCTGGAGCATCTCAAGACTCTCTCTTTCCACAACAACCTCGGCCCCGACGACAGGATGTTCTGGTACACCTCGACGGGCTGGATGATGTGGAACTACCTGGTCAGTTCCCTTCTGCTCGACTCGACGATAATACTCTACGAGGGAGACCCGTTCTACCCGGACGGCAATACTCTCTGGTCGCTGGCTGACTCTACCGGGATGACCTTCCTGGGCGCAAGCGCGGCCTACGTCAATGCGCTCGTGAAGAGCGGCGTCGAGCCGCGATCCGCTCACTCGCTGGGGCGGCTCAAAGGGTTCGGGTCCACCGGGTCAGCGCTGACAGGTGACGCCTTCGAATGGGTCTACGCTCACGTGAAGGACGACGTCTGGCTCACATCCGTCAGCGGAGGAACGGACTTGTGCACCGCCTTCCTCGGCGGCTGCCCGATCCTACCGGTGAGGGCCGGTGAGATCCAGTGCAGGAACCTCGGGGCGGACGTAGCGTCCTTCGACGAGAGTGGGACGTCGGTGACAGGGCAGATGGGGGAGCTGGTCATCAGACAACCGATGCCCTCGATGCCACTATTCCTCTGGGGGGACGTGAACGGCGAAAGGTACAGGGAGAGCTACTTCGGAATCTTCCCCGGAGCCTGGAGGCACGGCGACTGGATCACGATAAATGAGGACGGGAGCTGCGTAATCTACGGCAGGTCGGACGCCACGATAAAGAGGATGGGCGTTCGGATGGGGACGAGCGAGGTCTACCGCGTGGTTGAATCGATATCGCGGGTCGCTGACAGCCTGGTGGTCGACATGGAGTTCCTCGGCGGCCGCCCGTATATGCCCCTCTTCGTAGTCCTGAAGGACGGCGCTAAGCTGGACGATTCGCTCAGGAGCGAGATAAACCAGAGGATAAGGAGCGAGCTATCTCCCAAGATGATCCCGGATGACATATTCTCCGTGCCGGAGATTCCCCGCACGCTGAACGGGAAGAAGCTCGAGGTGCCCGTGAGGCGGATCTTCCTCGGGGCGGAGCCAGCGAAGGTCTACAATCCGGGTTCGATGAAGAACCCCGAATCGATGGCGTACTTCATCGAGTTCGCGAGGACCGTGAGAAAGTGACGTGGTCTGATTTGATTCATATGAATCCGAAGACAGTAAGGTGCGAGCCTTGAGCTCGAGGATCTCGAAGTATCCGGGCGTGGAGATCACGCCGGACGACGTGAAGGCCAAGAGGTATCTCATAACGCTGTACCAGACGGAACTGAGGTACGCGTGGAGTTCAGGAGTCGCGACCGGCAGGTTCCTCAGCGGCCTGAAGGACGGCCAGATATGGGGGAGAAGATGCGACCGATGCGAGAGGGTCATGGTCCCACCGCGCATGTACTGCGAGAGGTGCTACAGGCCCACGGACAGCTGGGTCAGGCTGCGCGATACGGGGAACGTCGTCACCTATTCGATAGCCTACGTGAACTTCGACGCCAGCAGGAGAAAGGAGCCGATTCTCGTCGCGGTGGTCGAGATAGACGGGGCGTCGCCGCTGATGGGGATACTGCACCTCCTCGGAGAGGTCGAGCCCGAAAAGGTCAAGATCGGGATGCGCGTCCAGGCCGTCTGGAAGGACAGCGCGGAGCGGCAGGGGGCGATTACCGACATCAGGTACTTCAAGCCCGCAGGGGGTAAGAACTAGCCATGCCCATGACCGAGAGGCTCGACGACGTGACCGAGGTAAGGCAATGGGTCGACTCCATACCGTTCCATTACGAGTACACTGCGGGGGTCGCGGGAGAGAAGTTCCTGCGGGGGCTCATCGACGGGAAAATCCTTGCGGCTTACTGCCCGAATTGCAAGGAGGCGGCGCTTCCGGCCCGAATGTATTGCGTCGACTGCTACGGGGAGACCACGAAGCTCATCCGGGTGGACCAGGTCGGGGTTGTGAAGGCCATCACGCGCACGGGAGGCGGCGCGGGAGAGCGCGTCGCTTTTGCGTTCATCGAGTTCCCTGAGGTGAAGGGTGGCATCGTGCACCGCTTGATCGGGAGCGCGAGGGCGGGGAGCAGGGTAAAGGCGAAATTCCGCCCAAAGCTCGAGAGGACGGGCGCGATATCAGATGTGCTCGGTTTCGAGCGCACTGACTGACGGCGAAACTTCGGCGTAGAACCCCTGCCTCAGCGCGACCTTGCGCACGGCGACGTACAACAGCGGAGCGACGGTGGAGAAGAAGACGAAGTCGCTTATCTCATGAGCCAGCATGAACGGCGAAGCGAAGAGCAGCGACGGAAGGATGACTTTGACGGGCTCACCTATTATCAGATACGGCGTGACTATCGTATTGAGGTCGTACAGGAAAGCCCCTATCAAACCGAACGAACCCCATAGCAGGCTCCTCGTCGGGATGCCCTGCTGCGGGTTCAGCATCCGTCTCGCGATGTAGCCGAAGGCCACGTAGACCATCTCCGACGCTATGAGGAGCAACAGGAATGCGGCGGTGTCGGGGCCGAGCGGATTGACGGTCCCGTAGACGAGCCACGTCAGGGCGGCCACCGAAGCACCGGCACTCACACCGAAGGCGAGCGCACAGACGAAGACGATCGAGTCCATCAGTTTGACGTTGGCGAGCGGCAACATCGCGTAGTCCGTCGCTATGGCGAGGGCAGTGAATATCGAGACGGCAGCTACCTTTCGAGTACCCCCCAAAGTCAGGCCGTTCAATTGCTGGATGGCTCATCCAGCCAATTTAATAAAGGTGCACGGGCGCTGCGTCTGTGATCCGAACGGGTGAGAGGATCGTGAGGCACCCTGGCCGAAAGCAGCGTCGACACCCAGCGTCAAGGTCCGGTCATCCGGCGAAGGGTCCGAGTCCTGACTTGCCAGCCAGAGAGGTAGAATGCCAGATCTGTGGACGTGCATTCAGCTGCACGCGATTGTCTAGCTTCTGGTGTTCGGCCGTCGAATTGTCGAAGGGCGTCCGCCTGAGGTCGGGACTATTGGCGGACGATTGCGTCTGTCCCGGCTGCCTCGGAGATTCCATTATTAACCTCCCAATCGCTCGGGATTAGCAACTATATTGTCTCAACCAGTCATTCTGTCTGCATGCAGGACCGGCATAGGCAAGTTCGGCAAGAGCCTCGTCGGGGTCCCGGCGGCACGGTTGGGGGAGGCGGTCGTGAGGGAAGCGATCGCTCGTGCCAGGGTCGCTCCCAAGGAAGTGGAGGAGGTCATCCTCGGGAACGTCATATCGGCGGGACTGGGCCAGAACCCCGCGCGGCAGTCGGCCATCTACGCGGGTGTGCCGGTTTCGGTCGGATCGTTCACGCTGAACAAGGTATGCGGGTCGGGCTTGAAGGCGACGATGCTCGCGGCCCAGGCCATCAAGGCCGGAGACGCCGAGCTCATAGTGGCTGGCGGGATGGAGAGCATGAGCAACGCACCCTACCTCGTGAAGGAGCTGAGATGGGGCCTGAAGTATGGCGACGCCCGCCTGCTGGACGCCATGATCAGCGACGGCCTCTGGGACGCATACAATCAGTACCACATGGGCGTCACCGGCGAGAGGGTCGCTGAGAAATATGGAGTCACACGGAAGCAGGCCGACGAGTATGCCTATCGGAGCCACACGCGCGCGGCCAAGGCGGCGAAAGAAGGCAGGTTCGCCGACGAAATCGTGAAGCTGAAGATCGAGAGCGAGTCGGGCGACGAGCAGATTTTCGATTTCGACGAATGCATACGGGCCGACACGACGCTCGAGAAGCTAGCCAAGCTGAAGCCGGTCTTTAAGCCCGGGGGCGTGCTCACGGCAGGAAACTCCTCCCAACTCAGCGATGGTGCGTCGGCGCTGGTGGTCGCATCGGAGGAGAGGGCGAAGCGCGCGAAGGTGAAGCCCCTGGCGAAGATAATCGCCTACAACACTGGAGGAGTCAAACCCGAGGACGTTATGGAGTCACCGATCCCGACGGTCAAGGCGCTGCTGAAGAAGACCGGCATGACCGTCGACGACATCGACCTGTTCGAACACAACGAAGCATACTCGACCGCCTCCATAGTGGTGAGGGAGAAGCTGGGCATACCTGAGGAGAAGTTCAACGTGAACGGGGGCGCAGTGGCGCTGGGACACCCGATAGGATGCAGCGGGTCTAGGGTGCTCACGACGCTCATCTACGGGCTGAAGCACACCGGGAAGAAGAGAGGGCTCGCGACCCTGTGCCTCGGAGGAGGCAACGGCGTCGCCATGATCATCGAGACGAGCTAGCCGCATCCTTCTCCCAATCGCCCTTATCACGCAGCTTCCTGCGGAGCACTTTGCCGACGAGGGTCTTCGGCAGGTCGTCGACGAACTCGACGCTTCGCGGTGCCTTGAAACTAGAAAGGTTCGTCCGACAGAAGTCCATCAGCTCCTGCGCTGTGACCTTGCCTATGCTCTCGGGCTTGAGTATCACGAACGCCTTCACCGACTCGCCTCTATATTCATCTGCGACACCCACGACGGCTGCCTCGCGGACTCCCGGGTGCGTGAAAAGGACCTCCTCGACCTCGCGTGGCCAGACCTTGAACCCGCCGACATCGATCATGTCTTTTTTCCTGTCCACGATGAAGAAGTATCCCTGGTCGTCCATCTTTGCAATGTCCCCGGTGAGCAACCAGCCCGCCTTCAGGACGAGGTCCGATTCATCCTTGCGGTTCCAGTACCCGAGCATGACCTGAGGGCCCATCACGGCGAGCTCGCCCACCTCACCGATGCCCAGCAGCTTAGAGGGGTCCTCCATGTCCACGATAGCGGCGTCTGTCTCCGCGATGGGAAGACCTATGGAACCGTCCTTCACGACCGCGCCTTCGCCAACGGGGTTGCAATGGGTCACCGGGCTGGCCTCGGTGAGGCCGTAACCCTCAACGAGATGACTTCCGGTGATCTCGATGAAACGCTTCCTCACGGCCACGGGAAGAGGCGCTCCTCCGGAGATGCACGACTTGACCGTCCTGAGGTTGAACCTTGAGACTTCCGGATGATTGATCACTGCGATGTACATCGTCGGGACGCCGCAGAAGCTGGTCACCTTCTCGTGCTCGATGGTCTTCATTACCTCCTCCACGTCGAACCGGGGGAGCAGGATGACGCGGGCGCCGACGAAGAACGGTGCGTTCATCCCAGTCGTCATCCCGTAGATGTGGAACAGGGGAAGGGCTGCCAGAGCCACGTCGCCGGACAGCAGGGGCAGACACTGGGTAGCCGCGGCGGCGTTCAGGTAGAGGTTAGCGTGCGAGAGCATCGCGCCTTTGGAGACGCCCGTCGTGCCGCCTGTGTACTGAAGGACGGCGACGTCCTTCGCGGGGTCCACGGCGACCCCGGCCTTCAGCGGCTCGCTGCGGTCGACGATCTGCTTGAACTGGACGGTGCCGCTCCTCGCTACTTTCTTCACTCCAGCGAGCCCGGCGAAGGGCCTCTTGAGCGAAGGAAGATACTCGGTGACGCTGGCGGCAATCGTCGCCTTGACCGAGAGCCTGGTCCTGCACTTCTCGAGGCTGGCGTAGAGGTCCCTCCCCTTCACTACGTCGCTCGCGGCGACCACGAAGGAGGCCCCCGAGTCTCGGAGCTGGTACTCCAGCTCCTTCTCCTTGTAGAGAGGGCTGCAGGGGACGACGACCCCGCCTGCCTTCAACGTTCCGAAGTATGAGAAGACGAACTGCGGAATGTTAGGCATGAAGATGGCCACGCGGTCCCCTCTCTGCAGGCCGAGCGACACCAGAGCAGACGCGAAGCGCGAAGAGATTTCCTCGACCTCTGAATAAGTGAACGAGCGACCCTGGTACGAAAGACAGGTGCTCAGCGGAAATCGCTTCGCGCTGTCCTCGAGCAGCGACTGCAGTGGCCTGGCCTCGACGCCTATCTCTCGGGGAACACTCCCCGCCCAAGACCCGAGCCAGGGTCTTTGCAGCTGCATTTGCTTCGTCTCAGAAGCACCTGGGCTTTCTTATGTATCTTCCGTAGACAGGCCTAGTGGGTAACCGCGGTGTCGGGATAGCGCTTAAGTAGAGAGCCCCATTCCGATGCGAAAGATGTCCGAACAGGAGGAGAAACTCCTCGTACTTGCGGTCGACCGCGACGGAGACCTAGAGAGCAAGACGCGGGTACGCTCCCCTGTGTACGGCAAACAGGACGTAATCGCAGCGGCTACCGAGCTCGCCATCGCGGACCCTGAGGAGGCCGATGCAAACTCGATCTTCGCCGCCGTGCGCGAGCACGAGAAGCTCCGGGCGAAGGGAGTGAACTCCGAGGTCGCAGTGGTGTGCGGCGTCAGCGAGAGCGGGATCGACGCCGACAGGAAGATCAGGAGGGAGGTCGAGAAGCTCCTCGCAAGGGACCAGTTCACGGGCATCGTCCTGGTCAGCGACGGCGCGGACGACGAACAGGTGCTACCGGTAATCCAGTCGATGAAGCCGATAGTCTCAGTGGTCAGAATAGCGGTCAAGTACAGCAGGACGGTGGAGGAGACTTACATGGTTCTCGGCAGGTATCTCAGGATGCTCGTCTTCGACCCGCGGTACTCGAAATGGGTCATAGGCGTGCCGGGCGTTATCTTCCTGTTCGCAGGGGTGCTGGTCCTCTTCGGCCGCGCCTTCGAGGCCGGGATCGCGATACTCCTGATAGTGGGGACGACCTTCCTGGTCAGAGGCTTCGGCATCGACAGGTCCGTAGCGCTGATGCTCAGCCAGAGACCCTATGGTTACCTCAGGATATTCTCCGCCCTGGCAGGGACGCTCATCTTCCTCGTGGGGATCTCCACCGGATACACCAACATGATCTCCTTCGACCCGAAGGGTGTCATCGCGGTGGGGGCCAATCCCGCAGCGTTCCTGGGCTACGGTGGCGGCCTGATCGGATACTATCTGGAGGGAGCGCTGCCGGTAATCTGGGCCGCCTTCGCCATATACCTGATAGGCGGCCTCCTGGCGCATCTGGCCCGGGGGAGCAACAGGGTCTGGAGAGATGGGGTTCTTATCATACTGCTCGGGCTCCTCTACCTTCCGATGGACGAGTTCGCGATATTCCTGACCGGGGGGGTTAACAGCTCAGTCTTGCTGATCTCGTACGTCCTTGTCGGCCTTGCCGTGACCTTCGCGGCCGTGACGGCGTTGTACACAAAAATACGCAGCAGGAGCCCGCTGCTCAAGGAGTGACGGACGTGCTTGACACTGTGCTCAGGGCGACCGGAGCGTACAAGTTCTACGAGACCAGGCTCAACTCCGAGGTCGAGCGCGGTCCCATCCCGGACCACATCGGCATAATCCTCGACGGGAACCGCAGATGGGCCCAGAACAGGAGCTACGCCGTCGAGCTGGGCCACGCATACGGTGCGGACGTCGTCGAGAAGCTTCTCGACTGGTGCCACGAACTAAAGATAAGGTCGATAACCCTCTACGTGCTCTCCACGGAGAACTTCCAGAGAAGCTCTGAGGAGGTCCAGGAGATCGTCAGGCTGATCGAGGAGCGCCTCACAAGGCTGCTCAAGGATGAGAGGATCTACAAGTACAAGGTCAGAGTGAAGGGCATCGGAAAGTTCGAACTCCTCCCCGACTCGCTCCTCAAGATACTGCGCGAGGTCGAAGAGAAGACGGCGGGCTACGACGGACACTTCCTCAACATCGCGATGGCCTACGGAGGCAGAGCGGAGATCACCGACGTGGTGAGGTCGATCGCCGAGGATGTGAAGAAGGGGTCGCTGGAGCCGGCGGCGATAACGGAGGAGACGATATCAGGCAGACTCTACACATCCTACCTGCCGAACCCGGAGCCGGACCTCATCATCCGGACGTCTGGCGAGGAGAGGATGAGCGGCTTCTTGCTGTGGCAGGGAGCGTACAGCGAGCTGATATTCATGGACGTCTACTGGCCTGCGTTTCGCAAGATAGACCTGCTCAGGGCGATCAGAACCTACCAAAAGCGCCAGCGCAGGATGGGAAAATAGCATCCTCAGACCAGGTTGACGACGAACCCTATCAGGAATCCGAGGAACACCCCGAGGTAGACCATCCTCTGCTTCGCATGGTCCATGTCCCTGAACGCGTTCTTGAGCATCGGGAGTATCACGTAGAGTATGGCGCCTATCGCGAGACCGTCGAAGACGAGGTCGAAGGCGTCAGAAGTATAGTAGAACCCTACCGCGCCCCCGATGATCGTGGGAAGGCCCCCCACGAGGAGGAGGAGCAGGATGATGCCGGTCTTCTTCTCCAGCTGACCGAAGAACGGGGACGTTATCGGGAAGCCCTCGGTGACGTTCTGGAAGATGAACCCGACGAGCACGACGAGCGCGGCCCCGGTCAGCCCGAGCGAGGCGCCCAGTGAACCGAACAGCAGACCCTCTGTCAGGTTCTGGAACCCTATCCCGAGGGCGATTATGGACGCCAGCTGGGTTGGCGTCAGACCGTTCCTTGACCTGTTCTCGGCGAAATAGAGGACCAAGAATCCGGTAGCGAGCGATAAAGTGAAGACCGTGTCGAAATAAGGGGAGGAGCCGTAGCCGTTGTAGGAGCCATTGTACATCACCGCTGCGGCGTCGGTGAAGACGTCTCCCATCAAGAAGATCAGTATGCCGATCGCGACCGCGTTGAAGAGCTTCGTCCTCATCTCGCCTGTCTTCTTGCTGAGGACGATCGGAAGGGACAGATAGATGGAAAGACCCATGACGGCGGAGAAGAGGAGGACTTCCGGGAAGCCGAGCATGCGCCGCCCGCTATAACACACGTAATATTTAATCTGAACGATGTTAACTTTCCCTGTTAACGGTGTTATTAACAGAAGGAATTAAAGCGCCGGACCGACGAGGCGAGACCGTGCCCGCAGGCAAGACCGTCGTCAAGAGCGAGGAACGCCTCATCCCGATGATCAGGGCAGCGTTGGCCGAGAGGATGGCGCAGGAGGGATTCCATGTGAAGGACATCGCGGTCGCGCTGAACGTCACTCAGGCGGCGGTCACCCAGTATCTCAAAAGGAAGAGGGGGGACGGCCGCGATAGTCTTCAGAACCTGGGGCATCTCATCGACCCGCTCGCGGAGAAGGCGGTCAAGCGAGCAAGGTCCGGCATGGGCCCTGTCGAGACGGTCGAGCTGCTGGAGACCGCCCGTCAGGTGATGGTCATGAACGCCGGAAGGGGGATGATAGAGAAGCGGTCGGAAGAGCCCGAGAGGAACGCATCTCTTGCGCTGCTCAGGGAGCGACTGCAGCTAGAGCTCTCTGCCGCGGAGAAATACCTTGAACTGGCCAACAAGACCGCCGACGACCATACCAAGCTGCTCCTCCGCATGATAGCGTCCGACAGCATAAGGCACGGCGACGTCGTCTCCCAGGTCATGTCATGGCTCGAAGCTGAAACGAAGACAAAGGTAGAGCTCCCCGGAAAGGAGCTCCTGGAGACCATGCTGGCGATGGAAGATTCTGCCAAGGAGGCGAGCCTGCGAGAGAGCATCAAGGTCGACCACCCCATAGCTCGACTCCTTCTGGAATGGATCGACATGGACGAGGCCAAGCACGGAAAGATGGTGGTCAAGTTGCTCGCCCTGGGCAAGAACCCCAGCGCAGCGTCCCGCTGACGCTCCTCCTTCGAGGCATGCCAAAGCGTTATAATCTCATCGTCGAAGAGGTGGGCGAAATGAAGATAATCCTGGGCACGTTCAAGGACAACGCCGATGAACTTGCCGAGTTTCTTGCGCCGAGGGTCGGCGGCAAGGCGGAGGTTGGCGGCGGCGAGCTCAACTTTGACGACGCTGGTGTCAAGAAGACGATAAAGTCGAGGCACGTCAAGACGTACATCAAACGGTTTCTCAACAAGAAAGGAGAGCGCGCTAACTACCAGATCCAGGTGGAAGGCCAGCAGCTCAGGCTGATCGAGCTGGAGGGTCCGGAAGAGGAGGAGAAGGAGGAGAAAGAGAAGAAGGCGGCACCCAAGGTAGAGGAGAAGGCCGCAAAGAAGGCGCTGGAGGATAAACCAGCAGAGCAAGAAGCCGAAGTCGCCGCGCAGGCCGACGCCGGGAAGGTCGAGGAGGAAGCCCGCGGGGAGAAGGAAGAAGAAGAGAAGAAGGAAGGGGCCCTCAGCGAAGAGGCCACCAAGAAACAGACGAAACCTAAGAGGAAGAAGGCCGACTAGCGGCCGACGCCCTTCTCTTAGCCCGCATCCTTGCTCGCCGTTTCTCGGCTAGGTACGCCCTCAGGGAGGTGCGGGCGCTCCTCATCGACTCGAGACCGTCCAGCTCCTTCTTTGCCTCGAGCGCCGCGATGGCGTCTTCCAGCCCTTCGAGGGCGCGCGGCAGGAACTCCTCGGGCTTCTCCGACCGCGGGAGCTTTAGGAACACGCCTGGCCTCTCGACGCCGAGCCTGAACTTGAGCACCGCGGCGAGCCGCTCCGACCTGGCATACAGCAGCCAGATTTCGTTCTCGCCGGGGGGGCTCTGCGGCGCTGCGGCGACCAGTTTGGAGAGGGTGTCGTGAAGCTCTCTCAGCTCCGCAAGGATGTCGTCGGACGACCTGGCCAACCGGGATTCCACGCCTCCCCTCGCTAGATGTGTTTTTTTGGTTTTCACGTCAGAAGATTATTAAGTCCCAGAATCGACCGCAGCAGAGTTGCCCGCCAAGAAAGAGCAGCGAAGGATAATCGGGGGGTGCTTCGTCAGGCTCAGCGGGCTGATGGACCTCGGGAGGCTCGCTTGCGCGCTGGAGCGGGCGCAGCTGCCCATCTTCATGTCGAAGCACGGCGACAAAGTGAGGCTGTCGGTGCAGAACGACCTGTTCATGGGGGTGCCGATATTCTACTATTATGAGGCGGACGCGGGGGGAGAGTTCCTGGCCTACAAGAACGCCGGCGAGACTGAAGAGGTACTCCTTCTTGAATCAGCCACGACCCCGTCTTACATATACTCACCGATAATCCACGTATTGAAGCTCCCGAGCATCCTCGAGCACAAGAAGGAGTTCCATCAGAAGTTCCTGGCCGCCCAGGTGGCGGACCTGGCCTCGCTCGTCAAGCTGGCCACTTACAAGATGCTGTATGAGGAGCCCCCGCTCCCGGTGTACTGCTTCAAGAACGGTACGAGCTGGATCGTAGGGGCGTTCGCGAGGCTCGACGATTACGAGGAGGCCTCTCTCTTCTTCTACACTCGCATCAAGGAAGAGCCGTCGACGGGGTTCATCAAGTACTCTCCTTCGAACCTGGGAGAGACCGGCTTCAGCAAGCGCACCGACGAGCACGGTTTCTACTACGTCAAGGTCATCAAGCTAGCGGAGAAGCATCCGCTGGTGGAGTTCTGATGGGGTTCAGGGAGGACCTCCTCTCGTCCTCGAAGAAACATTCCAGCCGCGTGATCCTCGCGCTCGACGTGACGGGCCCCTCACAGACTAGGGAGGCGCGGGCCGCCAAACTGGTGCAAGACCTCGGCGACGAAGTCGCCGGGGTGAAGGTCAACTGGCACTTGATGCTGCCCTATGGGCTGGAGGGAATGGCAGAAGTCATCCGGCTCTCCGCTACCAAGAACCTGCCCATCATCGCGGACATCAAGCTCAACGACGTCGAATCTACCAATCTAGAGGCGGTGGACCTGCTCTTTACCAGCGGCATCAGCGCCGTGATTGCAAATCCGTTCGTCGGGGCCGAGGAAGGCCTTTCGCAGGTGATAGCGAGGGGGAAGAAACTGGGAAGGGGCGTGATCCTGCTGGTGTACATGAGCCATGCGGGGGCGAAAGAAGGGTACGGTCTGATCGTGGATGGAAAACCCCTCTACGTTGAGTTCGCGCGGCGCGTCAGGGACTGGGACGCAGACGGCGCGATAGTCTCTGCAAAATCACCCTCGATCGTGAGGGAGGTGAGGACGATCTTGAGGAAGGAGCAGCTGATCCTCAGCCCGGGGGTAGGCGTTCAAGGAGGGAGGGCGGACCGTTCGGTCATCGATGCGGGCACCGACTTTGCCATCATAGGGCGCTCGATCATCGACGCGGCTGACCCAAGGAGCGCCCTGAAGGCGTTCAACTCCTCGATGCCCGCGCCCTG
This sequence comes from Nitrososphaerota archaeon, assembly GCA_027886865.1. Next base: position 82,989 of record JAPCJR010000003.1, on the reverse strand, counting down.
AATAGTTCTTCGGCAGCCCTCAGAAGCTTCTTCGAGTTCGAGTAGGTGACTATCTTCATGGCGTCCTGGAAGCCAAGCCACTTGGAATCCTGGTGCTCGAAAGAGATGGTGACCTTCTCCTCTCGTGACTCCGCAAGAAAGAACGTGACCTGCTTGTGTATCCTCCGTCCGTCCCGGCTGTAGAAGTATTCGATGACGTTCTCGTAGCCCTCTACCGGCTTCACGTCGACCAGGCCGGTCTCCTCCCTCACCTCCCTGTGCATCGCGTCGAGCGGGGTCTCCCCTTTCTCGATGTTCCCTTTGGGAAAATCCCAGTGTCCGGCGGGGTACTTCAGGAGGAGGTAGAGCGGACCGGATTTGGTACTCCGGAAGACCAGGGCGCCAGCGGACCGCTCTTCGAACCTACCCTGCTCGACGAAGCCCCTTGCCTGCCCGTGCGCGCCGTCCGGCTCAGGGCTGGGCAGGTGAACCCACCTTTCGCCGCACATACACGACCGCAACGAGGGCGATCAGGACCGCTATCGCAATCGGCACCGTGTACCGTGTCGTCGCGTCGACGTTCACTACCACCTTGGTCGCCGGGGACAGACCGGCGAGCGTCGCGCCGAGGTACTGGAACGTGAGATGCGAGCCGCTGGTATCTATGGTCAGTCCGCTGTTGGTACTGAGGGTCAGCGATACTGTGCTGTTCGAGTCCGCCAACATCGACGGCACAGTTATCGTGAGCACATGGTTGGTCAACGTCGCGCCCGAGACGACGCTCACGCCGGTGGGGAGCGTAAGGGTGTAGACCACATCAGAGACCGGGACAGCGGCAGGGTTGGTTATCGTTATCGCGAGCGTAAAGTCGTGGTTCTCCTCTGGCGTCGAGGGGCTGGACACGACCGCAGCGGTGACGGGCGCGTAGACTACCATGTTGCTAGTGCCGAGCGAAAAGTCCTGCGAGGCTCCTCCGAACAGGAAGCTGGTCGAGACGGCAGTGCCCGAGATGTTCCCGTATGCCCCGGCGGTGATCGTCACGGTATAGGTAAAGCTGGAAGTGTTCTGGGGGACCACCTCGGCGAATGTCTTTCCCGAGCTTCCTGTGGAGGCTTTGTCGAAGGTATCGGTCCCCGAACCGACGGTCGCGTTGAACACGGGCAGCGAGCCGAGGTTCGAGATCCCTATCGTGACAACGGAATTGGTTCCGGGGAATGCCGCGTCGGGATTGAACGATTTCGTCACCACGATGCCGGCGGGGATGACGTAGCTACCGCCGTACGTGTGAAGGACCAGACCGTCGTAGTTCGTAGTGACGGTTGTCGGCGGGATAATGAAATTGTCGCGTGTGAAGTTCAGCTGGAGCGTGTTCTTCTGGGTGGTGACCGTGTCGACGGTCATCGCGTAGGTGCTGCCGGAGCAGGTGCCGAGGGCGGTTCCCGTCGTCTTGCACGTCACACCGGTAGGGAACGACTCCAGGGCAGTAATCCCGCTGGGGATGCCCTTCCCGGCGTTGGTGAAGATATAGCTCGCAGTCAGGGTCTTCGAGCTCAGCGAGGCGGGAGTGAGCGTGTCGTTGGTCGTCACCCTGATGAACGGGAGGACCATGCTGTCATGAGAAAATATCAGCTGGACCGAGTTCAGGGTGATGTTCTGGGATTGGCCGGCGGTGTTGGAGTACTCGAGCGAGAAGGTCTTGGTGAAGTTCCTCTGTGTGAGGCTGCTGAGCACGATGGGGAGGTCAAACACAGTGGACCCGCCGTTCTGAGCTATGTTGCTCACCGTGTAGTTCTGCAGCTTGACGTTTAGTGCCGGGGAGGTCCCGGCGTTAGTGATCGTCACGACGTAATCGCCGATGGTGCCCAGCGGCGACCCCGACAAGATGCTCGGCCGAACCGTCGCGCTGAGGGCGGGGCCCACGCCGTTGACCTGGATAACCTGCTGACCCATGTTCACGTGCGTGCTGAAGCTGCTCGTAGAGAGCTGGTACGAGTAGCTCACCGTGGCCGCCGGGATGACGATCTGCGAAGGAGTAGAAGAGATGACCTTCAGGACGTAGGCCTCGGTCACATTGTGGCCTGCTGCGATGCTCGGAATGGTGAAGCTGTAGTTGTTAGCGCTGCCGCTCGATAGCTCGAAGACCGTAGGATAGCTCTTCCACCAGTTGTCGTTCACGGTGACGTTGTCCAACGCCTCACTCTGTGCGGAATTGGAGATAACGATGGTGACCCCGAGGGAGTCGTTGACCGCCAGTGTGCCATGGTCCAGCTCCCTGTAGGCGACGGCGGTCGGCGGTTGAGACTCCAGGGTGGCGTTCACCTTGACCTGTTCCCCGGAGGCGAGGGAGAGCGAATAGGAGCCGCTGAAGTTGCCGGCGTCGTTCGACACCGTCGCCGCGTCGCTCGAGACTATCACGCCGTCGAGCGAGTGGATGACGACCTCGCTGGAGTTGGACGAAGCCGACGAACTGATCGTCGCGTTGGTGCTGCCGATCAGCTCAGAGAGGTTTATCGCGCCGGTGGTGCCGACTGCACTCGAAGTATCGGCGCCGAGAGCTATCTTGTGGCTGAACCCGGTCCCGTTGTAGGTCCCGGTCAGCTCGATGAAGGGCATCGGAAGCGATACCAGCTTGGATTCCGTCGCGAACGACGCGAATCCCCCGAGCGACGCAGGGACCAGCTTGTAGAGGATCGGAGCTGCGACGTTCACAAAATCAACCGGAGCGAAATAGGTGGTCGTGTCTCCCGACGACGCCACCTGAGTAAAGTCGGTGCCGAATTGCTGGCCGAGGGCCGAGACGATCGAGGGCTGCGAGGAACTGCCTGTCGCCGTTATCGTCAAGAAAAGCCCCTGAGAGGGCGTCGATGGAAGGTTCAGCAGGTTGTAGCCGTCCACCCCGAAGGTCTGGAAGTCAGAGACCGCGCTCTGCGCGCTCATCGCCACAAGACTGTATGAGGTCAGCCCGGTCATCGACTCGACCGAGGTGAGGACGGGAAGGTTGGCGCCGAGCCTGTTCAGCGTTATCGACCAGAACGCGTTCTGGCCCGCAGTGTAGACATCGAGCCTCTCGCTGTACTGGCTCTGAGCGTGGACCGGGACGGACGCGAGCACGGGAACCAGCGCGAGAGAAAGTACGAGAACCAGCACAATGGTCGCTCTCGCTTTCATGAAGGTTCTCGCCGGCGAAGGTACGATATTAAACCGTTACCAAAGAGAACTACTTTCTCTTGGCCGATTCCTCAGGTGGGTCGTCGATACCCCTCTCGTCGAGCATGAACACGGCGTCTCGCTCCGGATGGTACGGGCTGTCGATCATCCTGGCGATCCTGTTCTTCCCCGCCTTGCGGAGGTATATCCTGTAGGTGCTCGTGTGTGCCACGACGTGCCCTCCCGTCGCCCTCGTAGGGTCGCCGAAGAAGCTGTCGGGCGAGGACTGGACCTGGTTGGTCATGACCACGGCTATGTTGTAGACCTCCGCGGTCCTGAGTATCGCGTGCATGAAGCGGTTTAGGCGCTGCTGGCGCTCTGCCAGCGTCCCTCTGCCCAGAAACTCCGCCCGGTAGTGGGCCACGGCGCTGTCCACGACCACGAGCTTGACCTTGTTCTTCTCGATTATCCTTCCAAGGTCCTTGACGATCAGCTCCTGGTGAGCGCTGTTGTAGGCTCTCGCCACCATTATGCGGGAAAGTATCACGTCAGGGTCGTACCCTCGAGCTGTGGCTATCTCGGAGACCCTCTCGGGCCTGAATGTACCCTCTGTGTCTATGTAGACCACGCCCCCGTCCAGTCCGCCTTCACCAATCGGCTGCTGCACCATGCAGCACAGGGTGTGGCATATCTGGGTCTTGCCGGCCCCGAACTCGCCGTAGAACTCGGTGATCGCCCAGGTCTCTATCCCGCCTCCGAGCAGGTCGTCGATGTTCTTGGAGCCTGTGCTAATCCGGGTGATGTTCCTCCTGCGGGTGAGCAGGTCGGAGGCGCTCACAAAGTCCGGCTCGAGGCGCCCCATCTCGACTAGCCTCTTCCTCGCCTTGTTGTTTACATCGACGGACTTTGTGATGTCCCAGTCGGTAGCCTCGGAGATCTCCGAGGGCCCCGCTGTCGCAAGGTCCAAAATCGTGAATATCCCAGCGTCGTTCAGCTTCTGCTTCGTTACCGCGCCGACGCCCGCGATGCTCGTTACATCGAGCTCTTCGTCAATCTCTTCCCTCTCTTCCTCTGGCAAATCGTTCTTGGCTGCTCGTCCCACGCTAAATAAGCGTTAAAGCTCCATAAGAGCGCCCCTGATGGGTAGACTGAAACTGAAGGGACGCTGGGTCCAGCCCATCAGCCCTTGACAAGACCGGCTCGCCTCGAAGTTGTACGATGCTCAGAGCACGCAACCGCACCCTTGTGTGCCTATGGCGACACTCGAGTGGTCGTCCTCGGGAAGAGGCTGGCCGCTCTGATGTGCTTGAGACCGCCGAGCCATCGCGTAACCCTCTCCACACCCATCCCGAACCCGGCGTGGTCGGGCATGCCGTACTTCCTCAGGTCCAGGTACCATCCGAAGGCCTCAGGCGGGAGGTCCTGGCTCTTGATCCTCTCCATGAGCAGTTCGTAGCTCGCGATCCTCTGACCTCCCGTGGCAAGCTCGCCGAACCCCTCGGGGGCGATAAGGTCGGCAGATTTGGTCACCTTGGGGCGGTCCTCGTAGGTCATGTGGTAGAAGCTACGGGCAGAGAGGGGGTAATCGGTGATGAAGAACGGGTTCTGGTGCGCGAGCGAGACCAGCTTCTCGGCCTCGGTCGGGACGTCTTCGCCCCACTCGAATGGGATGCCCTCCTTCGCGGCCAGGTCGCGTACCTCATCATAGGAGATGCGGTCGAAGGGGACCGAGGGGACAGTAAGGCTCCTGCCGAGGATCTTCAGCTCGTCGGACCGGTTCGTGACGGCGCGTTGCACTATGAAGGCCAGCAGCTCCTCCTGCAGCCGCATGTTGTCGGACTGGTCGGCGAACGCCTGCTCGGCTTCGATCATCCAGAACTCCGTGAGGTGCTTTGGAGTCCTCGACTTTTCGGCCCTGAAAGCCGGCTGATAGATCCAGACCTTCTCGAGCGCCGCGAGAGCTGCCTCTTCATAGAACTGCGCGCTCTGGCTCAGATACACCTTCTTCCCGAAGTACTCCACTCCGAAGAGCGTCGAACCCCCCTCGACCGCCGCCTGGACGAAGCTCGGAGCGCTGATCAGCGTGAAGCCCTTCTCACGAAAGTAATCGAAGCACGCGGTCACCACCTCACTGCGGACCTTCATCGTCGCGCTCGCCTTCCGGCTCCTGATGCTGAGGTGTCGCATGTCGTAGAGGTAGGATGACGATGCGGCGGCCGTCTTGGTGATCGGCCACGTCTCAGCGAGCGACAGGACCTTGAACTCCCTCACGGACACCTCCTTGCCCCCGGGCGCCCTCGCGTCCTCCCTCACGACGCCTTTCACGGCGACGGTCGACTCTTTGGTCGCCGCCCCTATCGCCTCCATAGACTCCGTGGGCGCGACCCCCTTCTTCGCAGAGACCTGGACGTATCCGGTCCCGTCCCTGATTATCGCGAAGACAAGCCCGCCGATAGAGTTCTTGGTGGCCACCCATCCCTTGACCTCGACACTTTCACCCGGCTTTGAATCGAAGACCTGTTTGACGCGCAAACGCCTAGGACTCTCCATCTGGTGTTGTCGCGGAAGAGGGACGGTAGTCGGCTTAAAAACGTCGTGCATCCGCTCCGCTGATGTGAAGACTGCAGCAATCGTGGGTTGGTCGGGCAACGGGGAGTTCAGAGACCTCGAGGCCTCCGTGTCGTCCAAGTTGGGACTGGGCGACGGCGTCATAACCAAGGGCGCCAAGTCCCTGACCGTTCGGGGGACGGACCCCGTGGCGGTCGCCAGAAAACTGGCCCTTATGCCCGGGGTGAGCTGGATCTGCGCGGGCTACGAATTCGATGATAAGATGGGGCCGGCGTCCGGACTCCAGCTGCTCGCAAAGAGGTACATGACGCCGGACTCCAGCTTTCTCCTGTCGGCGCAAGTGGAGCAGAGCGAACGGGAGGAGGGGGACATACTCCTCGATGGAAACGGGCTGGTGCTCAAGTCGACGACGGGCACGCGAGTGGACGAGAAGAACCCGGATGTCACTTTCAGGATAGTCATGGCAAGGAACAAGGGGGCAGTTGGCGTGGAGCTCAAGGAGGGGCCTGGAGGGGTCCCTACGTCGCGAGGCTCGAAGGCGACCTGCCTCGTCTCCGGAGGATATCACAGCGCGGTGGTCGCTTGGATGGCGGCCCTCTCCGGCTTCTCGGTGACGCTGGTCCACGCAAGAGCTGACGACGAGTCTCTTCGACAGGTCGGGAGGCTCTATGCCGAACTCTCTCGGCGTCTGGACCCCTCGGCGCTCAAGCTTCTCGTGCTGGACGGCATCGGCAGCCCGGGGGAGAGGTTGGCGACGTGGCTGGACGGGGCGAGCGGCGACGTGATCGCTGGAGTGCATCCTGAATGCAGGGGAAGGAAGGCGCGCGCGGCCCTGAAGGGCCACCCGTCTGTGCTGACTCCTCTGCTGCTATTGCAGGAGGACGAAGTCAGGGCGAAGCTCGACTCGCTCGGGATAAAAGCGAAAGCGGGAGATAGAGCTTCGACCCTCTCGGTCACCGGAAGGAAGGCACCCTACGTCGTTAGGCGGTACGGAGGAAAGGAGTCCGACGTCAACGGTGTCCTCGATGGACTGTTGCGCTAATCCCCGAGCGCCGAGACTATGGAACCGACCGCGTCGAACCTGCCGGCGTACTCCTTGAGCTCGGCCGCCCTCGTCGACGTCTTTCCCGCCTCCAACCTTGAGAGGGCGTCTACGAAGTATCCCTCGGTCAATCGCTCCTCAGGGAGGTCGACCGCCACGCCGAGCTTCTCCGCCTTCGCAGCGTTCCCCATCTGCTCCATCTGGGCCTGGATGGGCACCAGGATGGAAGATTTCCCGCGCAGTATCAGGTCGGATATGGTCACGTGTCCGGCCCTGGACACGAAGACATCGCACCTGTCGATCATGGCGTCCTTCGACGGGCACCAGTCATAGATGAATCCGCCTTCAAAGGACCGGGGCGCGTTCGTCCCCATCGGGTCTCCAGCCGATACTACAGACAGATAATCATCCTTGACCAGTGAGGCGACCTTCATCACCTTGGGGAGCAGGATGGTCCTCGTCTTCGGCGGCCCAGACACCTGCCAGAAGATAATCTTCCGCCGTGACTGCATTATCTTGGCGGTCTCGGGGTCAACGAAGTCCGACCTGGGAGGCGTGAGGAATCCGATGTACTCTGCCCTCGCACCTGCGCTCCCTGCACCCCAAAGGTTGCGTTCGCTGATCGTGAATGGAGGTGGTAGGTCGGGGAAGAGTATCCGGTCGCTGAACTCCCAGAACTCGTTCCCGACGGTGATGCTGCCGTTGGTTAGCAGCTTACCAAGTATCGGAGGAGTCTTCGGGGATGAGACAAGTTTGAGCTGGTTGAGGATCGTCACGCTCTTCAGGCCGAGAATCTTCGAGGCCATGACGGTGGAGATCTGCGAGTCGCTGAGGACCACGTCCGGCCGGAAGCGCATGATGTTCCTGGCCTCCATCCCAGCCTGCTGGAAGACCTTCAGGATGAGCCAGGGCGCGACCTTCATCGTGTGAGTGGCAGAGAAGTTGCCGGTCTCCGTGAAGACGACATCGACGAGAGGAATGTCGTTGCACGCGAAGCCCTGCTTCCGGATGTACCCCGTTGCCTCGGACGAGCTCGAGAACCTGACCTTGCACCCCTCATTGACGAGCCTCTGGCTCACAGCCATCATCCTGGATGCGTGACCGAGCCCCGAACCGAAGATTCCAAAGTAGGCCCGCTTCAACTAGCTCTAACCCAGTTCTCTCTTGACCTTTCCCCGGGGAGAGGTCTCTGAGAAGACTTCGGCCTGGAACCTCTGCACAACTATCTTGTCGGTGAGCCACGAGTCGGCCCGGAGCCCCGCCTTGAGGCATGTGTCGGAGAGAAAGTCTTCTGGGGAGAGCTTGTACTCGGTCGCGACCTGCGGCAGGAGGAGCCCGCTCGTCAGCGCGTTGGAGACGATGAGGCCGTCGACGCCTATCCTCACTCGCTTAGGCAGCTCCTTGGGCGACGACCACTCGAGCTTCTCCGGTTTAGTGAGGGCGCTCACCTCCACCAGCAGCCCGTCGAGCTCGGTCGGCTCCACCTTCGGGAAGCGCGGGTCGTAGGCCGCCGCGCTGATCGATGCTTCGACGACCGCCTCCCCGAGCTCCTTGATCGGGTATGGGAAGCCGATGCAGCCTCTCAGACTCCCATCCCTGTTCTTGAGCGTTACAAATGCGCCTCGCACCTCCTTCAGGAACGGTTCGTTCCCTCCTCCGGGCCTCGCTATGTCATCCCCTCTCACAAAGTCGTCGACCGTATTGCGGGCGAGCCTGACCAGCTCCTCGCCCTGTTCCTTCGTGAGAGGCATCGATTGTAGCGCCTTTCGCGGAGTTAAATTGTTATTGTCGTGGGAGGATCGACGACAGCCGCATCAGCTTCCTCCAGTGGCTGCCCTTCCAGTAGAGTTTGTCGCATTCCGGACAGCGATAATAGACCCTGTGGTGGCGCTTGACCCCAGCGGGGAGGTCTGCTTCGACGTCCAGGCGTTTCAGCCGCTCGAGAGGCGTGTTGCAGAGGGCGCACCTCGAGGCGCCGGCCTTGAGGAAGAGAGACTCCCGCGTTGCCCCTTGTTCAAGCGAAGCGAGCCTCTCGCGTTCGCTGCGCCCCTCGACCAGGAGGGCCGCGACGGCTCGTCTTTTTGCGACGGCGGCCAGCGCCCGGTCGGAGGTGAGGACGATGCGCCCCTGAGCCTTGGCGAGCGCGAGCAGCTCCGAATCGGGCCCCTCTCTGAAGTAAACGGTATCGAACCCGAATATCCTGAGTTTCCGCGCGAGGCTCCCCAGCATCGCGTCAGCGACGAACCTGACCTGCTCCGACACGTCGAGTGCGGGACGGTGCGTGGTTTTCTGTGTTGCTCTACGCGGGTTTCTCGCGTATGTGCATGTAGACGCCGGCCACGACCATCACCGCGAACAAGGCGGTGGCATTGGCCAGATGGAGCGCGGTGACCGCGGCGTTGAGGTCCGAGTTGACGACCACGTCACCCAGGCCCACCTGCACGATTAGCATGGCCAAAGACAGGAGCAGCGCCCTCGCGGCGGCTATCGGTCGCGGCTTCATGCGCCATACGACGATCGTGGTGGCGACAAGGAAGACGGATACGACGACGCTGAGGGTCCTGTGGATGTACTCGACGAGAGCGCCGTAGCTGACGGCTGGGTTGGGTATCGCGAGGCTCCCATTGCAGAAGGGCCAGTCGCTGCTGACCAGGGACCCGCCCGTCGTCGTCCCGCAGTCGCCTCCCCAGTTTCCTGCGGTCAGGTATGCGCCCCAAACTATCAGGATGAACGTCGAGAGGATGGTGGCGTAGACCAGATACTTTCCGAGGCTCATGCCGCTTTGGGACGCCGTCCCGAAAGATTAGTTAAGAGTTTCGCGCGGTTCTACTGTGTCTGCTGTACATGACACAGCTTCGAGGCATCGACTCTAAGGATTACCTGCGGTCTCCCGCCTTCAGGGTCCCCTTTCACCGCTTCACCTGCCTCGCCTTGTCCCTGTGATTGGGCGAACCTCACCCAACCCCTGCGTGAGATGTTCATCACCGCTACCAGGTCGCGGTCATCCCACCTCTTGCAGCCTTCGCACCACAGCTGGCGATAGCGCTGGCTGTCGCCTCGGACCGCCGCTTGGAGTCTCTCCCCGCATCGCGGACAGTCCATAGTGGTGCCCCTAGTCTCCTTCGCTGAGAGCGTGACGACCGGCACGCCCTCCCACGCAGCCTTGTATTCCACCTGCCTCTTCAGCTCGTAGAACGGCCACGAGTTCATCTTGCCTCTGAAGTTGTGGCCCTGGCCGTTCCCCTTTCGATATAGCTTCCTGATGCCTCCGATGTCTTCGAACGCGATTGCCTGCCTGTTCCTCTTAGCTTCTAAGACGGCTGTCTTCGAGACGCGGTTGAGGATCTGTCTTACCCGCTCCTGCCTCCTTCGTCCATACTTCTCCGCTAGTTGCTTCCTGATCCGGTCATCGTTTCGTCTGAACGAGCGGACGATGCTTCTTGTGTTCTCGGCTATATCCACCACACGCGAGACATCGTAGTAGATGACCCGTTCGGCGTTCCCGACGGTCACATTTCTCAGGTTCCTGTCGATGCCCACCACTCCTTCGACGGATATCTCGTCGGCCTCCTTCGCGATGCAGAGCGAGAGCGAGCCCGCGGTCAGAGTGAAGGAGCGGACCTTCACGCCTGGTTGCGATAAGACTACGAGCGTGTGCGCGTTCAGAGGTATGCGCTCGAATCGACGTTCGCCGAGAGGGACGAGAAGCGAAGCGTCCTCGACCTTGAATCCGTAGCACGAGACGAGAAGGGGCTTCGAGAGATAGGGAGTCTTTGTGGGGAATCCGCGCCTGATGGATTTCTTCCTTGCGGCGAGAATCCCAGCGGCCTTGGATATCGCACAGAGCTTGTAGTAAGATGGAACGCCGCCGTATCGTCTCAGCTCCCCGTAGCTCAGCTTTGAGAGGCGTTTCAGCGATGAAGCGTCAGCAGCGAGGCCGATTCTGATGGCATCGTTGCACATCAGGCGGAAGGACTCCATCAGAGGTTCTATTGACGGTGGCGAAGCGAACCTCTGCTTAACAGACTTCCTCGCGAGCACATGGATTCATCCGAGAACCACATTTAAGCGGCCATGCGCAGCAGACGCAGTAGAATCTAGACAAGTACGGCCACGCACCCCAGCAGGAAGATCACCGCGAGGTATGGACTCGAGAACTTGAACGCGAGGAAGGCGTTCGCTTTGGTCGGTTTCAGGAGCAGCTTGACGTTGGTCGCGAGTATCCCCGCGTCGAAGATGAACGCGCCGACGAGGTAGATCAGCTCCCCGGTACCCGCGAGATAGAGGTAGAACAGGAGGCTGATCGGGATAAGGAGCAGCGTGTTGGCGACTATGAACTGAGCGGCCTTCTTGCTACCCACAACCGACGGGAGCATCGGGATCCCTGCAGCCGAATAGTCAGACTCTGTGATAACGGCCAAGCTCCAGAAATGGCTGGGCGTCCAGACGAAGACGAGGGCGGCGAGAACCCAGGCTATCAGTGGGTCCGCAAGGGTCACGGCGTACCACCCGGCCAGCGCTGCGCAGCTCCCTGCGAACCCTCCGAGGACGATGTTCCAGCTCGTCCGCGGTTTGAGGAAGACCGTATAGACTTCGATATAGACGACGGCGCCCAGGGCTATGAAGAGCGTCGCGTAGACGGTCAGCGTCAGATATGAAATAACGACGCCGAGGGCTAGAAGCGAGGCCCCGAAAGCCAGGGCGTTGCGTCTAGGGACGGTCTTCGAAGGGAGCGGCCTGCTCATGGTCCGCTTCATCTTGGAGTCGATGTCGATCTCGAGGTAGCTGTTGATCGCGAGGGCGCCCGCCGAGGAGAGAGTACCGGCGACGAAGAGACCGACGAGAACGATGGGAGACGGGATCCCTCGCGCGGCGATGATCGCAGAGGCTATGGCGACGAGGATCAGCAGTGGGATGATCTTCGGCTTTACAAGACGGACATAGTCCCTAAGTGTCAAGTGTCAATGTACCTGCGAAACTGTCGGCTGCGCTATAGCTAGCGATTTAAACAATTATCCACTTGGGATTTTGCCACTGACCGGAAGCACGGGCACCCTGCAGCTGGCCTCGTAGGACCTCTTCACGCTCAGGGCGGTGAACAGAGGGCCGAACAGCAGCACGGGAAGGGTGATCGCCACGAAGAGGAGCTGGTAGGGTGCGAGCGCGACCGCGAGCGTCGTGCCTATGCCTCCCACGGAGCTCGCGAGAAACAGCCCCGCGCAGGTAGGACAGGCGGTGAACAGTCCCACCACGGCACCGGAACTGACGAGCCACCTCCCGGTGAGGGGGAACGACGATACCCTGAGAGCGTAGAAGCTTAGCGCCGCGTTGAAGCCGACGAGGATGGGGACCAGAAACAGGAAAAGCAGCGTGAGCGGGACGAGCTGCATTCCGAGGTGCAGCGAGGGCGAGAGGTACACGATGAGCTTGGGTACCGTCCCCACGTCTCCGCAGCACGCGACGTACGCCCAGCCGGGCTGGCTGACCCCGTATGTCTGGGCGAAGTTCACGCCTGGCTGATACACGATGAGGCTTGAGAAGAAGGAGTAGACCGCTGCATATGCGACGGCCACCACCACGCCTATCCTCAGCGCCTTCTTGGACGCGAGCGCGTCTCCCATGACGGAGAGGAGTGACGGCGTCTCGGCGCCCCTTCTCGCGACCATCAGCTTGTAGATCTGGTAGAAGCCGGTCACCACGAGGACCGTCGAGAGGGCCTGCGCCACGAAGAAGTCGGAGACTATCGACTTGGGGTCGCTCGCGGCCACGACGGAGTTCTGGATTGACGACCATTCGAGCATGTTGAAGAATGCGACGGCCGACCCGAGGAGCACGGAGACGGATGCTATGATAATGCTTCTCGATGCCACGCTCGACCTTCGACCGGCCCGAGCGCCGCTCGGCTTAAATCCGTTCCGACCTCAGTCGGCCACGGACTCCGGCGGTTTCTTCAGCTTGATGACGGGCCCGAGCACTATCCAGGCACCGGCGAGCCCCGCCATCACGCTCCCGATGTATATCGTGTCGACCACGCCTATCTCGACGCCCAGAAGGCCGCCGACCAGCGAGCCGACGGGAATCGTGCCCCAGATGATTGTGCGTACGGTGGCGTTCATCCTGCCCTGGAGACGGTCCGGCGTGATCGCTTGCCTCAGGCTGATCTGGTTCACGTTGTAGATGGGGACGCTCAGGCCTGCGACGAAGGAGACCGCGGAGAGGACGAGGAACGGATAACCCACCAGGGCGAGCGGGTAGAGGATGAACGCGGCCGGCACCGTGATCGACAGCGCCAGTGTCCGCCCTAGCCCGAGCCTCGCAGTGAGGCGGTTCACCGCCAGGACGCCAGCAAGGAAGCCCAGAGCCCCTATAGACAGGACTACCCCGTACTCGCTGGTTGTGAAGTGCAGGTCCCTGAGGACGAATATCACCAAGACGGCCTGGACCATGTTCGTCCCGAAGTTACTGGTCGCCGTGGACCCCGCTATCATGCGCAGATATCTGTTGCCGAGTACGACGTCCAGGCCCTCCTTCATCTCCGCGAAGAAGTCCGGCGCGGGGTCTCCCTCCTTCCGCACCTTCGGCGGCTCGTCTTTCTTCACGGCGAGCAGGGCGACCGCCGAGACCAGGTACCCGACGGCGTCCACCGCGACGGTGAACGCCCCTCCGATGACCTGGTAGACGAACCCGGCTATCCCGGGACCGGCGACCTGGGCCCCCGACGCGCTGAGCTGGAGTTTCTGGTTGCCTTCGATGAGGTCGTTCCTCTCGATGAGTATCGGGAGGTAGGCCTGATACGAAATGTCGAAGAAGACCGAGAATATCCCGGCGATGAGCGCGACGGCGAAGAGCTGCGTCAGACTGAGCGCCTTGAGCACGAACGCCACGGGGACCGAGGCGAGCGTCACCATCCTGCCGAAGTTACAGATCACCATTATCCTCCTCTTCCTGAACCTGTCCGCCCAGACGCCCACGAAGAGCCCGAGGATGGGATATGGCGCGATCGCGAGAGCTGTGATTATGCCGATGTCGAGGGAGGTGGCGTTCAGGCTCAGGACCGCCAGCACCGGTAGCGCGAAGATGCTGAACTGGTTCCCGAACTGGTCCACGGTGTCGGAGAACCAAAAGCGCGTGAAATCCCTGTGGTGCCAGAGGTTCCCGCCCAGCTTGAGCTTCAAGAGTTTGAGACCCCGAAACTGGCGCTTAAATGCTTCAGGACCCACTCCACCAAAATTCTGATTGGTGGTTATATGCTCTGACGCTCTCCCTCGTGTTTGTCGACCATCGGCAGCGCGCAGGGGCTGCGTTACCTGTTCGAGGACGCGGCCCAAGGCGAAAGGGAGCGCTTCGTCTTCTTCTGCTCCGCCTGCTCGTGCATCCTGAGAGCGTCGAAGGGGCTCAGCGGCCCCGAGCGCGTGATAGAGGTCCTCGAGAACCGATGCCCGGGGTGCGGCAGCCTATTGGAGAGCACGATATCGGGGAGCTCGACCCGCCTGTCAGAAGGGTTCTCGGAGATCTCCCTCTCTTTGCCCCACGTCCGCAGCGAGCGACGGCGGAGTTTCTTCCGCAGCGCGCAGTCGCTGCGCGGGTTCAGGTCTGGCCTACCCCCGCTCGACGCACTCATAGAACCCCTCGACAAGGGAGGGCTGGTGGCCTTCCGGGGCCAGTATGCCGGCGTCCTCGCGGAGCTGCTCAGTTTCAGAGCTCAGCTGCCGGCCGCTTCGGGAGGCATGGACTCAACGGTGGTGTTCGTGGACGGCGGGAACTGCTCCGACCTCTACCTCTTCTCTTCCTTCGCCAGGCGCGCCGGGGTCGACCCGAGGAGGGCGCTCAGGAGGGTGTCGACGAGCAGGGCTTTCACGGTCTATCAGCTCGCAGACCTGCTCACGCGCGTGCTCCCGCGGGCGGTCGACGATTTCGGCTCGAAGCTGGTGGTGGTCTCCGACCCGCTCTCGATGTTCGAGGACCCGAGCCTCAGCCTCAACGAAGGGAAGAGGGTGGTCGGGGCGATAGCGGAGGGCCTGCGGAGGGCGAAGAGACCGGACCTGCTGGTGCTCGCGACGCTGACCATGGAGTCGCCCTACGACACCCAGCTCACCTCCCTCGCAGACGTCCTGCTCGACGTCGAGCAGGAGAGGCAGGCGGTCAGGGCGACGCTGCTGAAGCACCCGACTAGGAGGTCGTCTTCGGTCAGCTTCGCGCATGAGGAGGTCTTCGGGCTTGCTGGGCATCAGGGGGTGCCAAGATTTGGGAAGAACCGTCCCTTCGTTCAGGATGGCGCAGGTCGCTGAGCTCCAGAGCTGGAAGCGGTTCAGGGCGGCGCTTCCAAGGAGCGAGAGGAAAGCATTCGACCGGATGCTCGACGAGGCGAGGCTCTACACTTCGGCGTCCTCGATGGCGGTCAGGACATCGGTCTTCGAGGGCGTCTTCATGGCGGTCCTCTTCCACCACTACAAGGAGCTCGACCTGGCGCTCGGGGGGAGCGGGGGAGGAGGGGCCGCGATGAGCCTCGAAGACCAAGACGTAGCAAAGGAGGTGAGCAGCTGGGAAGCCTTCGCCGGCGCCCTCAGGGAGGAGGACAGGACCCTCTTCCGCAGGATGCTCGCGTCGGCGTGCGAGAACGCGCCCGCGATCCAAGCGAGGGCATCGCCGTTTCCCGTGGAGGCACTCTTCATGAGCATCCTGCTCGCCCAGCACAGGCTCATCGAGAAGCTGGAGCGCGAAGGTGCGGGGGCCAGGAAGGCAGGCCTCGAAGGATGAAGGGCTGGATACTTGACCTGTACCCCGGGCGACCCGGGGAGATGGTCGTCTGGCTGAAGCTGAAGGGCGGCGGGACGCGCAGGCTGGTCGACAGGTGGTCCCCATCGCTCTTCGTGGCGTCGGACAGCAGGGCTGACCTTGCGAGGCTCGCCGAGAGCGACGACGTCCGGAACTACGGCGCGTTCGCCAGGTTCGTGCACAAGCGCGAGCGCTTGACGGACCCGGGGACGAGCGAGGTCCTCGAGGTCTGCATGCTTGACGCCGCCAGGATGATGGAGCTCGCGCGCAGGATAGAGCGCGCGTCGTCGTTCGGCGGACTGCGCATATACAACTGCGACATCCCTCCGGCGCAGAGCTACCTCTACGAGCTCGACCTCTTCCCCATGGCCCTCTGCGAAGTGGAGGAGGGCAGGGACGGGCTGAGCTGGAAGCTGTGCGACAGCACGTCGGCCTACGACTACGACATCCCCCCGCTGAGCACGTTGAAGGTGGACCTCAGGGTGAAAAAATCTGGGGCGATAGCCAGGCCGGGGGACCCGATAGAGAGCGTGATGCTGGACGACGAAGTGATCGACGCGGGCTCGGAGGAGGAGATGATACTCGGGCTCGTCGAGCGCGTCCGGGAAGCGGACCCCGACATCCTCCTCACGCGGGACGGCGACACGTTCCTCTTCCCGTACCTCATCGCGAGGGCCGCCGAGGGCGGCGTGGCGGACATGCTGGTGCTGGGGAGGGACGTCGACGCCCTCAGGCCTCCGGACAGACCCGGGACATCATACTTCAGCTACGGCAAGATCCTGTTCAAGCCGTCTTCGTTCAGGCTCTACGGGCGCGTGCACCTGGACGCCTCGAGCTCGTTCTCCTACAGCGAGTCGGGGATGGACGGGCTCGTGGAGCTCAGCAGGGTCTGCAGGCAGCCGCTTCACACCTCCAGCAGGGCGAGCATCGGCAAGGCGCTCTCCAGCCTGCAGTTCTACCACGCGACCAAGAAGGACATACTCATACCCTGGAAGCCGGTGCTCGCGGAGCGCTTCAAGAGCAGGGCGGAGATGCTCGTCGCCGACAGGGGCGGGTTCATCTTCGAACCGCAGGCGGGCGTCTACGACGACGTCGCGGAGCTAGATTTTTCGAGCCTCTACCCGAACATCATGCTGAAGAAGAACATCTCGGCCGAGACGGTGAAATGTGCGTGCTGTCCGGACTCCCCCGGGAGGGTCCCGGAGCTCGGGTGGAACGTCTGTCGGGAGCAGGGGATAACCGCCAAGACGATGGAGGTCATAGTCGGGAAGAGGCTGGAGTACAAGAAGCGGAAAGCGACCTGCGAGGGGGAGCAGTGGAGGCGCTACGACGGGAGACAGGGCGTGCTCAAGTGGCTCGGGGTCACCAGCTTCGGGTACCTCGGGTTCAACAACGCAAAGTTCGGGAGGATCGACGCTCACATCGCGGTCTGCGCTTGGGACAGGAAGGTGCTGGTCGAAGCCATGCGGGTCGCGGAGAGAAGGGGGTTCCGGGTGATACACGGGATAGTCGACTCGCTCTGGCTGAAGAAGAAAGGGGCGGACGAAGACGACTACTTGGAACTCAAGAGCGAGATCGAGCGGGAGACGGACTTCGATATGTCGTTCGAGGGCATCTACAAGTGGATCGCGTTCCTGAACTCGAAGGTGAACCCCGGGCTTCCCGTCCAGAACCGCTACTTCGGCGCGTACAGGAAAGGGGAGGTCAAGGCGAGAGGGATAGAGGCCAGGCGGCACGACACGCCGCATGCGTTCCTGAGGTGCCAGGAGGACATGCTCATGCTGATGAAGGAGGCGGGCTCGGTCGAGGGGGTCCGGGCGCTCCTCCCGGACTGCATAGAGGTCTTCGTGAGGTACGCCGGCATGGTCGGCCGGAGGGAACTCCCAGTGGAGGAGATGGTGTTCAGCAGGAACATCTCGAAAGACCCGCGCGGCTACGTGAACAACACGCTCGAGGCCGGGGTGGTCAGGCTCCTGCTGGAGGAAGGGGCGTCGCTCCACCAGGGGCAGGGCATCAGCTATGTGATAACCGACTACTACTCGCGTTCGAAGAGGGCGATGCCTGCGGAGGCCCTCGAAGGGAGGAGATGCTACGACACGAAGAGGTACACCGAGCTCCTCGGCGAGGCATGCTCGACCATCCTGCGGCCGTTCGACCCCGAGATGACAGCCGAGAAGCTATTGGGGATCCTGACGAGCGCCGCACACCAGGGACTCTGACGGGACGGGACGCCCTGCGCACGACCTCTCGGATGGCTCATCTCCATTTGGTGAGTATCTCTTCCCTGCGGAAGGTGACCCGGTTCAGGAAGAACAGCAGCACATCGAGACCGAGGAGGACGGCGGAGATCACGAGCAGGCTGGTCACGTCAAGGGACATGAAGTCGGTCTCGGCCAAGACGTAGAGCCCTCCCACCGGGACGAGGACGACGATACCCAGCATCTGCGCTGCCCGGATGTCGCTGACCAGGGAGGAGATGATGACGTTCACCTCGACGCTGAAGACGCAGGCGAGCGGCACGGCCACCACGAGGATGACCGCGAAGTCCCAGTTCGGGAAATAGAGGGAGCCTATCCGGCCGTAGGTGACCTCGTCGATGAGCGCCACGAACACCGCGGCGCCGAGGTATGTGGCGAGAAGCGAAGGCAGGAACGCCGCGAGGCTCTTCCCGAGAAGGAGCTCGCCGTCGGTGGCCGGCGTCGCGAGCAGGGGCTCGAGGCTCTTCTCCAGCTTCTCCCCCACGAAGCTGTACGAGGCGAGGACGGTCGGGAGCAGGCTGGGCAGGATGATGAAGAAGAAGGAGAACGCGTTGAGCAGCACCTCAAGCTCCGCCACGGAGAGCGCAGCCCTCTGCACGAGCAGCCAGACGGTTATCGGCAGGCCGATGGAGAGCGCGACGGGAAGGGCGACCAGCGAGTAGAAGATGTACCTCTTCCGCCTGAAGACGCTGAAGTCGTTCCTGGTGACCATCCATGACCTCGAGAGCTTCACTCAGTTCCTCACCAGCTTCAGGTAGACGTCCTCCAGCGTCGGGCTGGACTCTGTCACGTACAGGATGCGCCCGCCCGCGGCTACCACCGCATTGATGATCTCCGGGTTCTCCTTCTCCGGGTCCGTCACGTCGATGAGCAGCGTGTCGCCGGAAGCCTCCATGTTTGCCGGCCCTAACTTCTTCACGGCTGCGACGACCGGGTCGCTGACGCGCTCGAGCTGGACCACTGTCTTCCGCGGCCAGAGCGACCCCCTGAGCACCTCGAGTGGGCCCACCGCGAGCAGTCTCCCTTTGAGAATCCCGACACGGTCGCAGACCCGCTGTGCCTCGTCCAGGTTGTGGGTGTTGAGAAAGACCGTCCTCTTTTCCCGCTTCAGCTCCAAGATGAACTCCCTGATGGTCTTTGAAGACTCGGGGTCCAGGTTCGCCGTCGGCTCGTCCAGAAACACGACCTTCGGCTCGTGTATGAGCGCGCGGGCTATCGCCACCTTCTGCCTCATGCCCTTGGAGAACGTCCCGACCGCCATGTCTTTCTTGTCCCACAGGCCCAGCATCCTCAGGAAGCGCTCGATGCGCTCCCTCCTCTGCGCCTCCGTGCACTCATAGAGGCGGCCGTAATAGTCGAGGTTCTTGTAGGCGCTCAGGTCGTCGTACATGCCCACGCTCTCGGGGAGCAGCCCGATGATCTTCCTGACCTCCTGGGCTTCGGAACCCTTTCCGATGTTGTGCCCGTCTATGCTCGCATCCCCGCTGGTCTTGGATATCAGGCAGGTCAGCATCCTCACCGTGGTGGTCTTCCCCGCGCCATTCGGCCCGAGGAACCCGAAGACCTCTCCCTCGCCCACGCGAAGAGTCAACCCCTCGACGGCCGTGACGTCGCCGAACTTCTTGGTGAGGTTCTCCGTTTCTATCAAGTGTCGCTACTCCACGGCTGCTGTGCCAAGTTCAGGGCGGACGCAGGATAAGTCTTCTGGAGGTCGCGGTTGCCCGGTAAGCCAGCGTGGTGGTTATATGCTAAATAGGGATGCGATGCATGGGCTCCGTCAAAGCGTACAGGCATAGAAGCCTTGCAGAACGCCTCAAACTGTATTCTCGGGTGAGGGAGCTTCAGGCGGCAGGGTTGCGGCCGAGCGAGATAGGTCGAGAGATGGGAATGTGCCGAGAAGATGTAAGATATTGGCTCAGGGTCGACCAGCCTTCCCGCAACGTATATGCGCCTGACCTAAATCCGAGACCCGAGCTCGCCTATCTGGCAGGCGCGTACCTCGGTGATGGTCAGACAGCCGGGCCACAGGACAAGAAGGTCAGATTCAAGCTTGCGGACGCTGCGTTCGCTGGGATGCTCAATGAGCGAGTCGCAAGGATTCTGGGTGCCGAAACCAAATCAATAAGAATGGAACGGGGATTCCACTGCGTGAGCTACGACTCGGCAGTACTCTATGACTACCTCCAGCAGCCCCTAGAAGCTTTGCAGCCTCTCATAGACTCGTCACCTGCCATGTTCCTTCGTGGATTTTTTGATGCAGAGGGACATGTCTCACCTCGGTTAGATTATTCGACGCGGAAGTTTCTGGGAGCCTCGCTGGGGGTAACCAACACTAACCCTGATTACCTGAGTTGCGTCCAGCAGCTGTTGGAAAAACTGGGCATCAAGTCATCAAACTTCAGGACGCACGAAGTCGGGGAGCCGATGACTATTCGTGGCAGGACATTCATAAGGAAGCACGAAGTTCGTCACCTGCAACTAAGAGGACAGAATCACGCCGAGACCTTCCAAGCTCGCATAGACTTTTCGATTCCGGCAAAAAAGCAGAAGCTAGCCGACTTTATCTGGATTTCGAAGAGCCTAACAATGACAGATGGATACGCCTGGTTCGTCTCACACTACGAACTTCGGAACCGAAGATGGATAAGGGATATTCACGCAGATACTAACTTGTAATTCGAGTTATGATTATAGGAATGGTCCCGCAGGTCGGATTTGAGCCGACGACAATCCGGTCACTGTGGCCTAATAGGCTGACGGGTCAGCCGAGAGCCGACCTCTACAGCCGGAAGCTTTTGGTTCCGAGTTGGATCTACCAGGCTGAGCTACTGCGGGACAATAGGACGCTCGACTTGCATTTCTTAAGCATTTCCGGCTGGAGGTCCGGGAGACTTCGCAGCGATAAAGAAAGAGTCTGACGAACACGGGGCAAAAGGGGATTACTCCCCTAGCTTCCCCCTCTCGGTCTTGGAGTACCGCTCGACTCCGCGCAGCGTCCTCTTGACGTCGGCCTTCTCGCTCTTCCCCTTGTTGTGTTCGACGGGCTTGACGGCGCTTTTTGCACGCCGACTCTTTGTCGGGGCGGCGACGATGCGATATGGAGAATCGGGCTTGCTGAGGCTCTTGACGTGTGCGGCGCAGGCTGCCACCCTTCTTTCCTCTCCGCCGTTGGCTGGCGTGATCGTGACCATGTAGTCGGCCGGTTCGCCGTACTTGCCATCTTCCTCCTCACAGAGGACGCAGTATCTCTCGCCGGTCTGAGCGCCATCGGGCGCGGGCCTCGGCTGCTTCTTGCTCATGTCCACTCGATCGAACATGACGCATTCCTCAGATAAGTAGTTTGACCATCACAAAAATCCGGAGGAGGATTGCTCCAAAGCTTTCGCTCAGCTCAGCTCGTCGCCGCCAATTCCATGACGATCGTCCTCGCTTCTTGAGGAGACGATGCGCCTCTGACCAGAGCGCCCCCGCTCCTGAAGAGCGACACGTCTGCTCCTCCCCGCTCCACCAGAATGATCGAATCGCCCATCGTCCGGGCCTCATCCCTCAACTTCTTGGCCAGCGCGGCGAAGGACCGCGGAGGAAAGGCTCTGTTCACGTAGAACTCGCCCATCCCGCAGAGCTGGACGACCTGCTCACGTGACCCCTGCCGCGAACCGGAACCGCAAGTCTCGCAGCTCTCCCGTCTCTCCAGTCTGACGACCTGCGACTCTCCCGTCCTGCCGTCGAAGTAGAGCATCCGGCCGGTAAGCCACGACGGGGCTCCCGCGAGCAGTTTCAGCGACTCGAGCGCTCCGACCGACGCGGCGTAGGACGTGACCGCGCCCAAGACCCCCACCTCCTCGCACGACGGCAGCTCCTCGTCTCCGCCGGCGGGGATGAGGCACTCGAGGCAGGCGCTCCTCGGGCTCCAGAATACGGCGGCCGACGCCTCCCAGCCGATGCCTCCTGTGTGGACCAGCGGCACTTCCTTGACGACGCAGGCCCCGTTGAGGGCGTGCCTAGCTTGCATGTTGTCGAGGCAGTCGAGCGCAAGGTCGGCGTCGCCAAGGAGCCTGGTCGCGTTGCCCCGTTCGAGGCTGTCCGTGTGGTAATCGACATCGAGGCCGGGCACGCGCTGCGATAGGAACCGCGCGGCGACCTCCGCCTTTGACATCCCGACGTCCGCGAGAGAGTATGTGGGCTGGCGGTGGAGGTTCTCGGTCGAGATCACGTCCCTGTCGAGGAGGGAGAGGTGCCCGACGCCGGCGAGGGCGAGGTTGACCGCCGCGACCGTGCCAGTGCCGCCGAGGCCGGAGACGAGCACGTGGGACCGGGCGAGCCTTCCCTGCGCCTTGGCGCCGAAGCCTTCGAGCGCGAGCTGTCTTGAGAAATAACGCCTGTCAAAGCTCAATTGAAGGAAAAAACGCCAAGGGAACTACTTTTAAAGTCCGCGGGTCGGCCGGTGCAAAGACATGAGCGAGAAGGCGGCAAAGAAGAAGTCCCCAGCGAAGCCGGCTGCGAAGAAGAAAGCAGAGAAGGTAGACGCGAAGGTGGAAGAGACGAAGACAGTAAGCCAGAAGCCAGTCGTCAAGGCGGTGCCACCGCACTCGACGGTGCTCGTGAGGCACGAGTACGCGATGCAGGAGAGGCGCGGAAAAGGGTTCTCGCTCGGAGAGTTATCGGCCGCGAGCTTGACGTTCGTGACAGCAAAGTTGCTCAGGGTCCCGGTCGACATCAGGAGGAGGTCCGTCCTTGAAGGAAACACGGACATCCTGAAGGGCTGGTACAAGCCGGAACCGAAGAAGGCGAAGGAGCCGACGGCGGAGAAGAAGCCGAAGGCTGCCAAGTCGCCCAAGAAGAGTGCGAAGAAGCCGAAGAAAGCCTGAGGGGCTACTCTACTCTACTCGACCTTCATCCTTTCGTGATGGAAGAGATACTGCTGCGCATAGCCCGCGTATTCGCCGAAATATCCCCTTGCGGCCGCCGCGAGCCGCTCATAGGTGGCCTCGGAGAGGCTCCCCTTTCCTGAGACCTTGGAAGCGAGCTTCTGTTTCAGGTCCTCGTCGAACAACCTCGGATAGTCTCTTTCGAGCACCCTCGCCATCCATACGTCTATCGGGAACGCGGAGTCCTTCTCGCATGAGAACAGGAGGACGCAGTCGGCGACCTTGGGGCCTATCCCCAGCAGGGTCTTCTTTCCCAGTATCTCTTCGGTGAGCAGCTCCTTCGCCCGGGGGTAGTCGTCGAGGAGAAGCTCGTCCAGGTTCAGCCTGCCTCCGTGGACCGCCTCTCCGATGCTCTTCACGAAGTTCGCCCTGTACCCGAGGCCGCAGTCTGTGAGCTCCACGACGGTCGCTTCGGCCAGCCTCTCGGCGGTGGGGAACAGCCAGAACCGTTCGCCCTCGAAATCCACCGCCTCGCCGAATCGCTCGCACATCTGCGCGATCATCCCCTTTATCCGCGGGATGTTCGAGTTAGTGGCGACGACGAACGAGAGGAGGCACTCCCAGATATCCTGCTTCATCACGCGCAGGCCGTAGAAGGTCTGGACGGCCCGGATGATGTTGTCATCCTTCATTATCGAGGCGAGGATGTGCTCGAGGTCGTCGTCGAGGGCGAAATAGTGGTAGACGGCCTGCGTGTCAAGCTGCTCGGAGCTCGAGGAACAGAGGAGGGTCGCGCCCTCCTGCCGCACCTTCAGGACGCCCCGGCCCATGACGCCGTACCAGAAGTTGCCCCTCTCGGCCCACCTGAACGCTTGCCCGCTGTCCAAAGTGTAGGGCAGGTTGAATGGCACCCCCTCGGTGTTGACGGTGAACTCGCCCATCGGCCTTCGAAGGAGTCGTAGTCGGTATAAAGAACCCTCCGAGGCGCGGTGGAAGAGGACGCTGACCGCGTCTTAAATACAAACCCCGCGTCACGCGCGCGGTAGTCGTCCTGAGCTTCCTACTCGACCCGCCCGCCCTCCTCTTGATCGGCTTCGTAGCCGGGAAGCTCTACTACCTGATGACGGTCTTCGGCGACAGGATATTCTCGCGGGGAGCGTCCAAGAAGTACTTGATGGTCTTCGGCGCAGGAGTGGTCGGCGTCTTCTGGTCGTACAGCGCGCTCCTCTACCTGAACGTGCTATACTTCCCGTGGCCGCTGCCTCACTGGTATGGCGGGACGAACTGGATGTTGAACTCCGGACTCCCGCTCGGTTTGACCAGGACTCCGACCTCCGACGTCCTCGCGGTGCTGGTCTTCGCGACGTATCCGGCCTGGTTCTACCTGGGGACGGAACTCGCAAAGGCCGGCCACAGGCTTACCGGCGCCCAGAGGGAGTCCGAGAGAGACAGGATCATAGGTGAGATCGCGGACGTCGAGTTCCCCCGAGGAGGGTCCATACCACCGGGAGCGGAGGACGTGGGTGCCGCCGCTTCCGTCGAGAGCCTCCTCGGCTTGATACCGCCGCTCTTCGACGACGCGATAACCCTGCTGCTCTTCGTCTTCGACAGCAGGTTCTTCGTGCTAGCGTTCACCGGCAAGTGGAAGAGGTTCGTCGACCTGGGGTCGCCCGAGGAGAAGGACAGGTACATGTCCGTCTGGGAGTCGAACTCGTTCCTCGTCAGCATCGCCCAGGTGCTCAGGATAACCATGTCTTACGGATACTATACGAAGCCTCAGGTCTACGGCGTGTTCGATTACAACGGCCCGATGGTACCGAACGTACCTCCCTGGTACGTCGCCGGGCCCTCGCAGGAGGCTCCCCCATGATAGTCCAGGGCAAGGACCTGAGCCGCTCGGTTACGGAGACGGCCGACGTGTGCGTGATAGGCTCGGGGGCGGCGGGGGCGATCGTCGCATGGGAGATGGCGGAGAAGGGCCATAGCGTCGTGCTGCTCGAGAAGGGAGGATACCACCCGCGCCAAGACTTCACCCAGAGGGAGGACCAGATGATACCCATGCTCTTCAAGAATTCGGGCCTTCAGTTCACCATCCCGGGCGGGATCGCGGTGGCCCAGGGCAGCTGCGTGGGAGGGTCGACGGTGGTCAACGACGCCGTGTGCTTCAGGACGCCTGATACGGTGCTCGGCTGGTGGGAGGACCAGTACAAGGTCAGCGATATCGGCGCGGCCACGATGAAGAAGCACTTTGAGAAGATAGAGCCGAGGATATCCGTGAGCGAGGTCAAGGCCTACGAGCTGAACAGGAACAGCATGATCCTCAAGGAAGGCTGCGAGAAGCTCGGGTGGGCGGCCGCCCCCAACATGAGGAACTGCAAGCAGTGCAGGCAGTGCGGACTCTGCCACCTCGGCTGCTACTACGGGACCAAGCAGAGCATGCTCGAGACGTACATAGCCGACACCCAGGCGGTGCACGGCGACCTCGTGAAGATCTACTCCGACGCGACCGCCAACTCGATCAGCAGGTCCGGCTCGACGGCGACCGGGGTCAACGCCACCGTGAACGCGGGGAACTCCGTCACATTCGGCCTCAGCGTCAAAGCGAAGGTCGTCATCGTCTCGTGCGGGACCATCGCCTCATCCGCGCTGCTCCTGCAGAGCGGCGTCGACGCGAAGGGGAGGGTGGGGAAGCGGGTGGCCATCCATCCCTCCCCGGCGCTCATCGGGGACTTTGAGGAGGAGGTCAGGGGCCACCAGGGCATACCGATGGCGTATCACTGCTACGAGTTCAGCGTGCTCAAGACCGGAAAGAGGGGATACATGCTGGAGTCCATCTCGCTCCCGCCGTACCAATTCTCGCTCCCGCTCCCGGGCTTCAGCTACGACCACAAGCAGCTCATGTCGAGGTACGAGCATTTCGGGCTCATCGGGTCGATGCTGCACGATGAAAGCGTGGGCCAGGTCAGGCTGGGCGGGCCCCTGGGGACCATCCTTGAGTATGACATCTCCCCGGGCGACGCGCCCATGGTGATAGAGGGGATGAAGAACGCAGCGCGCGTGCTCTTGGCGGAGGGCGCGACGCGCGTGATAACCTCGCACAAGAAGACGACCCAGATCTACAGCGAGGCCGACCTCGACCTGATAGCCCAGCGAGGCGTCTCCCCTTTGGACATCAACATGGCATCTGCGCATCCGCAGGGCGGGAACGTGATGGGCGGAGACCCGGACGTCTCCGTGGTGGATTCTCACTCCAAGGTATACGGCTTCGAGAACCTGTTCGTCTGCGACGCCAGCATCTTCCCCACCTCCGTCGGGGTCAACCCCCAGCTCACGGTGATGGCCCTCGCTTCGCGTGCGTCGGAGCACATCGGAGAGGACTGGGGGAAGATAGCAAAGTGACGGGAGGGTCCACTCAGGGCGGCCGCGAGGCTGCAGCCGTCCATCCCGGTTTCATGGCCGGCATAAACGTGGAGGGCGACGACGTCCGCGATTTCCCTGAAAGGGTGGTCGAGCTCCTCAAACCCACCCCGATAAAGTGGGTCAGGGTCCATCTGCTCCCCACGCGGAGGCTGGACGAGAAGGGCCCTAACGGGACGACCTACTTGGACGGGCTGGACTACGTCTGCAGGAACGGCTACAACGTGATGGCGCCGGTCGACGTCGGCTATGCGGAGAACGTCGGGAAGGTCCCCTTCGACAAGATGGAGGGTTTCATCGAGGAGTCGTACGACTTTTCCTTCAAGGCGTCGAAGAAAATAGCGGAGACCGCCGACAGACACGGGGTCGAGGTGACATTCGGCGTGGAGAACGAGATCGACATAAAGGCGTGGCTCCTCCAATCGCTCCCCGGGACGGCCTGGAGGCAGAGCGTCGAGACGTGGGCGGCGCTCGCGCTGGACCGGGGACTCAAGTACAGACGCCTCGACAACATACTGAGAGGGATCAAGGACGCGGTCCCGGGAGCGAAGACCATGACCAACCTCGACGCGGAGGACGCCATGGATGCCGCCGAGGATGCTATGGAGCACCTGGCGTCCAAGCATCAGGAAGTGCTCGAGAGGCTGTCCATCCCCATCGAGGAGATCGAGGACAGGCTCGTGGACTGGAGGTCGGAGCTCGAGTACATGAAAGGCAAGCTCAACGTCGACATGATAGGCCTCGACTCTTACCCCGACTACGTCTTCAAGTATCCTGTGCTGGGGGGCGAGATAGCGGTGAAGGTGGCCGACGCAGAGAGAATCTCGGGTATCCCGGTGATCAACCCGGAGTTCGGATACTCGACTTACAGGAACTTCGCCGAGAAGGTGGTACTCGGCCTCAGCCGCAGACCCGACGCGGAGGCGATGCAACTGGAGTTCTTCCGCAACGCCCTCGGCGCGATAAGCAAGAGCGGCTCTCGTGGCACGTTCCCGTGGGTGCTGATCACGCACGTCGACAGGCGTGCGAGACCCGCCCAGGAGGCCTACTTCGGCCTGTATGCGATGAGGGGAGAGGCGATGGTCAAGCGGCGCGCATTCGACTACTACGTGGAGTGGCTACGGGCGCGGGCGACTGATGGGCAGGGGGCATGAATTAGTTGACACCTTCAGCGCTGGTCAAGCAGGTCTTCCTGATGACGTGGTTGTGGGCTATCTTCGCCGGCTTCTATCTCGTAGCTTACATCTTCTGGGTGCCGCGCCTGTTCGGAAGCTTGCCTGTCATACTGGCGGTTGCGGCCGTCACTCTCTTGTTTGGGGCCGGGTTCCTGCTCGATGGGTTCCTGAGGGCGCTCCAACTTCAGACGTCCTCGCCTATGCGTACGGTGCCCCTGATCCGCGTCAGGCGGATCCTCGGGGGAGCGCTGCTCCTCGGCTACCTGCTCGTCTACCTGCCGCCCCAGGGGAGAATCGTGGCGCACTGGCCGCTCGACCTCGCGATCACCGCAGTATCCGGTGTCATCATGATCGTCTACGGTGTCGCGGACGCCTAATCCAGATAAGCCGCCGGGTCATTGGTCGTTAAATACAATGAGCCGCTGCAGTGCGAGATGTCCGAGAGCCTCGGCGAATCCAACCAAAGGCAAGAATCAAGCGCCGCTACGGAATTCACTGAAGCAGAGCGGGAAGTCCTGACGTACCTCCGTAACTCGAAACGAGTCGATCTCAGGTGGCTGAGCGAGGAACAAAAGGGGAAGATCAAGACGGTCTTGGACGGACTGCACAACGAGAAGAAAATCTCGCTCTTACGAGTCTCGAAGGAGGTAGGGAGGTCGTATACGGCGATTTGGGGTCTTTGCAGGGCACTGAACATCCACACTAGGAGCGTCGCGGAGGCGGACAAGGAATCAGCGGCGTCGCGCTCCAAGCACAAGCGAACCCCATTCAAGGGAAGCCCGGAGGATGCGGCATATATGGTGGGATTCAAGAATGGCGACCTAACCGCCTGGCAGGTGAGCGGAACGGCGGTGATGGTGACGTCGACAACTACGCATCCAGCGTTCGCAAGACTCTTCCACGATCTCTTCGACAAGTATGGCAAGGTCTACGAATATCCGATGTACGACGGTGAAAGAGGCTACAAGTGGAAACTCGGGACCCGCCTTGACAATTCATTCCAGTTTCTGCTAACGAATTCTGAGGATGCATTGACAGGCTTTGCGAGTTCGGAATCACTCTTCCTCAGCTGGCTTGCGGGCCTTCTTGACGCCGATGGCCATATCAATATTGGAATTGACCGATCATACACCAGAGTTCGTTTAGACTTTGGCAGCATCAATCTGTCGCTGCTGGGATCATTGAAGAAGGTGCTACTGTCCCTCGATTATTCCCCTACTGGCCCCTACGCAGGGCAGAAAGCCGGATTCACAACTCCTCGAGGGATTACATACAACAGCGACATGTGGCGCTTGGACATACAGGGGACAGCAGACGCTCGGAGGCTCTTGACTAATCTTCCAATCAGGCACCTGGAAAAAATCCAGAAGAAGGAATTGGCACTTTCACTGCAATCCTCGAGCGACTTCCAAGAAGCCAAGACCAGGCTCGGTGAAATAAAATCCTCTATTCGCGCACAGGTCTCGCGTTTTATCGAAGAAGCTCAACGGAGCTACGAAGAACGACAGAAGCACAAAATTCCCCGGCAAGAGGGCGATGAGTCTTGATTAAAAAGAAAGAGAGGAGGTGTGGGTCTACTTCTTCGCCTTGTCGAAGCGCTTGCCCACATCTTCCCAGTTGACTACGTTCCACCAGGCTTCTACGTACTTGCCCCTGTCGTTCCAATATTGGAGATAATACGCGTGCTCCCAAACATCACAGCCTAGGAGTATCGCCAGCTCCGGCAGGTGCATGAAGTTCTGCTTCTCGACCTGTGTCAGCACGAGTTGGTCCAGCTCTGGGTCGTATAGGAGGAGAGCCCATCCTGAGCCCTCGACCGCCTTGGCCGCGTCGCTGAACTGCGCCTTGAACTTGTCGATGCTCCCAAAGTCCTGGGTGATCTTGTCCGCGAGCTTGCCCGTTGGATTGCCGCCGCCCCCCTTCCCGGCCGCCGCCATATTGGTCCAGAAGATGGAATGGAGCTTGTGCCCGCCGACGTTGAAGCTCAGGTCCCTGAGCGTCCCCTTGATGTCTATCTGCAGAGTCCCCGCCCGCGCCTTCTCGAGCTTGTCGAGCGCCGCGTTCGCGCCGGTCACGTAAGCGTTGTGATGCTTGTCGTGGTGCAGGGTCATGATCTGCTGCGAGATGTGCGGTTCCAGTGCGTTGTACGCATATGGTAGTGGTGGTAGTGTGTATGTCTTAGCCATGAAGGCTCATGGCGGGAGGAGTCGTTAAAACCTTTGCCTTGGTCGATACCAGTGCTATCTTCCTTTGGGCATCGGGGCCGAGTAAGAGAGCCCTTCGTCGAGAGGGTACCTGGAGGAGGGCTTGGTTGGTGATGGCTCCGGGGGAGATGGGACCGGATTATCCCTTTTCTTGAATGGGTCCCAACGAACCGTCCGTGAGCGCCCTGAGAGCCTCCGAAACGTGCTTCGTGGGTTGAAGCTGAGAACTGTAGATCAGCCTTATGATACCCGACGTGTCGATCACGAACGTGGTGCGCCCCGTGAACCTCGAGGAGAGAGCTCTCAGCGGTGAGTTCACCCCGTAGCGCATCCGGACCGACGAGTCGCCGTCGCTGAGGATGCTGAAGGGGAGGCCGCAGTTGTTCGAGAAGGTCTTGTGGCTCTCGACGGTGTCCGGGCTTATCCCTATCACCTCCGTGTTTGTGCTCGCGAACGCCGCGTAGTTCTCCCTGAAGGAGTGCGCCTCCGCGGTGCAGGCGCGCGTGAAATCCTTCGCGTAGAAATAGAGGACGACGTTCTTCTTTCCGCGGTAGTCGTGAAGGCTGACCACTTCTCCGAACTGCGAGGTCAGAGAGAAATCCGGAGCGAACTTTCCCACCCCTACTTCCATGGCGCCGATGCCGACTGCTGATATTTAATGGTCGCCCGCCGGCGTCCGCGACTAGACCGTGAGCGAAGGCTTCTCTTTCTTCGCCTTGTTCCAGTCGTCCAGGAACTTCTTGAGCCCGATGTCGGTCAGCGGGTGCAGCATCATCTTCTCCATCACGTCGGGGGGCATGGTCGCGATCCCGGCGCCTAGCTTCGCCGCCTCGAGCACGTGCTGCGGGCCCCTGATGCTGGCGACGAGGACCTCCGCCTTGAGCTTGTAGTTCTCCTTGATCAGCACCAGGTCCTCTATGACCTCCATCCCCCTCTGTCCGATGTCGTCGAGCCTCCCTATGAACGGGCTCAGGTAGGAGGCGCCGGCCTTGGCGGCGAGCAGGCCCTGGGTGGCTGAGAAGATGAGGGTCACGTTGACCGGGATCCCCATGGAGCTGACCGTCTTGGTCGCCCTCAGGCCCTCTGGGATCATGGGTATCTTTACGACGACGTTCGGAGCGAGCTTCGAGAGGTGCTTCGCCTCGCTCACTATCCCGTCGTGGTCGGTGCTCACGACCTCAGCGCTGACCGGGCCCTTGACCTCCTTGCAGATCGATACGATGATGTCCTCGAACTCTCCCGGCTCCTTCGAGACGAGCGACGGGTTCGTGGTGACGCCGTCGACGAGCCCCATCTGGTTGTACTTCCTTATCGAGGCCAGGTTGGCGCTGTCCAGGTAGAACTTCATCGTTCCTCTGACGCCCGATTTTTCTATTTAAGGTGTTCCCAAGGACTTCCGCACGGCAGCGGGCGACGTCTAGATCTTCTTCGTTATGGCGGCCCAGTAGCATATCCCAACGAGGACGAGGCTGAAGGCGGCGAAGAGGTCCTGCGACCGTTCGTAGGAGACGCCGAGCAGGCCGGAGAGCCCGAGGACCGACTCGTCCACCAGGCTGAACTGCGGGAAGACGTCTCCGACCGAGATGGACAGCAGCACGAGGAGCAACGCCGCGAGGATGATCGACCGTCCTGCCTTATTCATCGTCTTTGCGTGGTTTTCCGGGTCGGCAGCCGATAAAAGGGGGAGATTCCATATTCACGTAGTGACCGGGGAAGACCGGAGGACCAGACGGGGTTCCGTAGACCCGCACGAGCTTATCTACCTTCGACACGTCGCCCGCCTCCGGTTGAACCCGGTCATCGACGCGATCAGGTCGCGGAGGACGGTCAAGAAGATGGACCCCGAGCGGGCGCCCGCACCCTCTGACGTCGAGGCGGTCATCGAGGCCGGGACGTGGGCTCCGAACCACCACGCGACCGAGCCCTGGAGGTTCGTCGTGGTCACGGGGGAGGCGCGGAGGAGACTCGGGGTGGCGATCGCGGCCGCGCTCGCGGCGAGCTCGACGGAGCAGGTCGCCCCGGAGCGGTTGGAATCGGAGAAGAACAAGCCGCTCTCATCGCCGGTGATAGTTGCGCTAATCGGGGCGCCCAAGAAGGGAGACAACGTGGTGCCGCAGGAGGAGATCGTGGCGGCCGGCGCCGCGCTGCAGAACATGCTGCTCGCGGCCCACTCGCTCGGCCTGGCCAGCTTCGTCAGGACGGGGGCGCACTCGTACTCCGGCGAAGTGCGCGCCTTCTTCGGGATGGGCGAGGACGAGACGCTCATCGGGATGGTCTATCTTGGATACGCGTCGGGGGCCATACCCCCGGGGAAGAGGACGCCGTTCCGCGAGAAGGTCTCGTGGATGCGGGACTGAAGGGCGACCCTCAGTCGTCGGCTTCGGATGTTTCGGACCCTTCCGGCCGGATCTGCCGCTTCGCCAGCTTCGAGGGCCACCAGTTGAACCTCTCGGCGATCCCCATGAGAGCGGGGACGAAGAAGAGGATCACTATCCCCACGTCGATCACCACCGCGGCAGCCACGACGAAGCCTATCTCCCCGAGCAGCGCGATGCCGGTCGCGACGAACGAGGCAAAGACCGTGGCCAGCACGAGTCCGAGGCCGAATATCGTCACCCAGGTCCTGTTCAGGGCGGTCTTGATCGCCTCGCTGTCGGACTTGCCCTTCATCGCCTCTTCCCTTATCCTGGTGACGAAGAAGATGTCGTAGTCTATGCCCACCCCCAGCATCGTGACGACGACGAAGAGCGGGGCGAAGTCGAGTATGGGCAGGTTCTGGACGTAGTAGTATACTATCGAGAGCAGCGCAAGGGAGAAGGCGACGCTCGAGAGGATCGTCACCACGAGCCGCAGAGGCGTGAAGGCGGACCTCAGCTGGATGAAGAGTATGACATAGATGGCCGCGGCGAGGACGAGCACGACCTCGGGTAGTATCCCGTTGAGGAAGGACTGGTTGTCGTACGTCGACTGGGTCGTGCCTCCGTAGTAGACCGCGACTCCATCGATGAGCGGGGCCTCCTTTCCGATGGTCGATTCCATCTTGAGGAGCGTGTTGATCGCGGCCTCGCTCTGGGAGTCGCTCGAGAGGCCGACCACTATCTGCGCCGTCTTGTTGTTGAGCCCGATGTCGGAGAGCATCCCAGCGAGGTACTGGGCCTTCTCGGGTTGAGCGAGTCCCTGGACGGCGGAGTAGTTGAACGGAGAGCCGTAGGGTCTAGTGGGGCCGGAGACCGAGGCCACCCCCTTGACGGAGGCCGCCGTCGAGCTGATGGCCTCGAGCTGCTTCATCAGGGTCTGGTTGAACTGGCCGTCGCCGAGCAGTATGGGGGTCGACGTGGTCACGACTATGACCGTCGGGTCCGTCGTCGCGCTCCCGAGGTTGTCGGTGATCACGGTGAGACCGTGGTTGCTCGGAAAGTCGGGAAAGAGCTTCAGTATGTCGGCCCCGCTAGGAGTGACCAGCGTGATGTAGAAGGCGCCGGTCGCCAGGGCCGCCACTATGACGACCACAGCGACCTTCCTCTTCAACGTCCGCTCGCCGAGCCGGGTCAGCCGAGTGGACTTTGGACGCTTGACATCCTTCTGGACCTTCAGCCCGGGCCAGAAGAGCCTGTCCTTGAGTAGGAGCTCGAGAGAGGGGAGCAGCGTCAGCGCTGCGCCGATGAGGATCGCGACTGCGATCGCTATCGCGGTCCCGACGCCGCTGAAGAGGGGCACGTTGGCCACCGCCATCACCACGTATGCGACCACCACCGTTATCCCCGCGGTCAGGACCGCCTGTCCAGCCCAACGGACCGAGGTAGCGACGCTCTCCTCCATCGTGTTGCCCTTCGTGCGTTCCTCTCTGGTTCTTCGGAGCTGCAGGACCGAGTAGTCGACGGCGAGGCCGAGAACCAAGAGTATGGTCAGGGAAGGAGTGAGGAAGGTGAGGGTCCCGTGCCCGATGTCGACCACTCCGTAGTAGATCACGGGGAGCGAGATCGCTATCGCTATGCCCCCTATCATGACCGGGATTATCGCAGCGAGGGGGGCCAGGAGCAGGAGGCCCACGATGGCGAGCGAGGCGAGAACGCCGGGAACGACCGTCACCTCGAGCACGGGGCCGAAGACCTTCGAGATGTCGGACGTGAGCACCGCGCCGCCTGTGACGTAATAGGTGCCGAGCGCCGGGACGCCGGAGCC
The DNA here is from genome assembly GCA_027886865.1 of Nitrososphaerota archaeon. Next base: position 49,374 of record JAPCJR010000003.1, on the reverse strand, counting down.
GGACGTGTCGCTCTTGAAGGCGGCTATCATCTTGTCGGTCGGCAGGACGGCGAAGTTGTAGATGACGACCATCGTCCCGTTGTCGGGGCTGACGAAGTTCTTCGTGAGGGAGCTGGAGAGGACGAGGGGATACTGGAGGTAGCTCTCGTTGGTGACGACGCTCTCGATGCCGGCCCTGACCTGTGAGGGGCTGTACCCCGTGCTGAACGAAGAGAGCAGCGAAGCGAGCGAGGACGCCCGCGCCGTGAACAGCGGGGATGAAGCGAACGAAGCGGCGGCGCCATTGGCGACGACCAGGGAGGCCGCGTCCCACGACGAGGCTCCGGAGGATGACGAGCTTGAGTTCTGGAGCGCCGTGCTCGAGTTGAGCTGGGCCACCTGCGCCAGCAGGGACGGCACGACGGAGCTCAAGAAGGAGTACTCGGTCGAGTAGAGGCTGGCCACGCCCATGAAGCTCCCGGCGAGCGCCGGGTCGGACGCCAACGACCGGTTCAGCCCGATGACCGCTGACTGGACGGCGGGCGAGTACATCTGGCTGTTCTGCAGCACGACTATGATGCCGTTGCCCCCCGAGTTGCTCGAAGAGGGGAACTGCGCGGTCAGGATGGCCTGCGCCTGCTGGGACTCTGCGTTCGAGGGGCCTCCGAAGTTGGAGCCGGCGACGTTGTACGACACGGCCCCGAAGAAGGTCGGGATCTGCGAGCCGAATACCACCAACCCTATTATCCAGGCGAGGATGACCAGCTTGTACCTCTTTCTGAGGAATGAACTGAGGTGGTCGAACCTGGAGCTCGGCAAGGAAACAGGGCGGCCGGGTGACCGAATTTAAGTTTTGGTGAGGTTCTCGCGCGCGGGTCAGGAGGAAGCCTTTCTGACGGAGATAGCCGCCTCTTCTATCTTGGCTGCGGTGAGGCCGTATTTCTCGAACAGCTCGGTCGCTTCCCCGCTCTCACCGAACCTGTCGTTCACTCCGACGCGCTCGACCCTTACCGGGTGGTGCTTCGTGACCGCCTCAGAGATGGCCGAGCCGAGGCCGCCGTAGATGTTGTGCTCCTCCACCGTCACGATCGAGCCGCACTTCTTGGCGAGCCGCGCGACGAGCTCCTCGTCGAGAGGCTTTATCGTGTGCGCGTCGACGACCGAGGCCTCCACGCCCTTGGCCTTCAGCGACTCGGCGGCCAGGAGGGCCTCCGGGACCATCATCCCGCAGGCGAATATCGCCACGTCCCCGCCCTCCCTCAGGAGGTTCAGCTTCCCGAGCTTGTAGTCGAATCCTTCTTCGTAGACGATCGGTGACGTCGACCCCTTCACTATGCCCCTGGTGAGCCTCACGTAGAACGGCCCCGGGATGTCAGCGATCGACTTCACTATCGCCTTGGCGGATACCGAGTCCGCGGGCACGACCACCCTCATCTTGGGGATGACGCGCATTATCGCGATGTCCTCGAGCTGCTGGTGGGAGGCGCCGTCCGGCCCGACCGAGATGCCGCCGTGCGAGCAGACCAGCTTGACGTTCAGGTCGGCGTAGGCTATGATGTTCCTTATCTGGTCGACGCACTTGCCGGGGATGAAGATGGCGTAGGTGCCGGCGTAGGCCGTCTTCCCGGCGAGCGCCAGCCCGGCGGCGACCCCGACGAGGTTCTGCTCCGCTATCCCCATGTTGAAGAAGCGGCCCGGGTACTTCGCCCCGAACATCCCTGACTTTATCGACTCCGTGGTGTCCGCTCCGAGCACGACCACTTCAGGGTGGGACGCGCCCAGCTCCACCAAGGCCTCGCCGTAGGCGCTCCTCATCGAGCCGAGCTTCGTGAGCATCAGATGCCACTCCTGGCGGCGATTGCGGCCTCCCTCAGCTTGGATATCGCCTCTACCGGGTTGGGCGTAGCATAGACGCCGGCACCGGCGACGAACGAGTTCCCGCCCCGCCTCGCCACCTCGCCTATGTTGGGCAGACCGATTCCTCCGTCTATCTCGATGTCTATATCGAGCCCCCGCTCGGTGACCAGCTTGTTGATCCGCTCGATCTTCGGGAACTGGCTGACGTCCATCCTCTGGCCGCTGAACCCCGGTTGGACGGTGAGGACGAGTATGGTCCTGAGCCGGTCCAGCCTGCTCTCCACCCACTTGGGGAGGTCCGTCTCGGGCTTTAGCGCAAGGCCGACCTCTTTCTTGTAGGAGCGCGCGATTGCGAAGAGCGCGTCGAAGACCGCCATGTCCACCGTCTCCACCTGGAATATCACGATGTCGGCCCCCGCATCCAGGAAGTCGTGGACATGTCGCCTGGGCTGGTTTATCATGAGATGGACGTCGAACTTCATCCGGGTGGTGTGGCGGAGCGCGTCGATGGTGCCCGACCCGAAGGTGATATTGGGAGCGAAGTGCCCGTCTATCACATCGAGGTGCAACAGGTCCGCGCCGCCTTTGGCGGCGATGTCGACGGCACCGCGGAGGTTGGTGAGGTCGTAAGCGAGGACGGAGGGAGCGATCTTTACTTCTCTCATCTCATCTCACTTTAGCTCCGTGTAGATGTCGGTCAGCTTGTCCTTCGAGGGCGCGGTGCCGTGGTACGTCGGGGACCACTCCATGAAGGACACGCCCTTCCCCTTCACGGTGTGGGCGATTATTATCGTGGGCCTGTGCTTGGCCATGTCGGCTGCGTCGAACGCATCGATCAGCTGCAGATAGTCGTAGCCGTCGACCTCGATGACGTTCCAGTTGAACGCCCTCCACTTCGATGCCAGCGGCTCGAGCGGCATTATCTGCTCGGTCAGGCCGTCCTGCTGGATGCCGTTCCGGTCTATTATCGCCACGAGGTTGTCGAGCTTGAACTTTGAGGCGGACATGGCAGCCTCCCAGACCTCTCCTTCCTGCTGTTCGCCGTCGCCCATCAGCACGTACGTCTTGAAGGCCTTCTTGTCGAGCTTGGCTGCGAGCGCCTCGCCCACGCCTACGGAGAGCCCGATCCCTTCAGAGCCGGCCGGCATCTCCACCCCCGGGATCCTCATGTCGGGGTGACCCTGGAGCAGCGCGCCGAGCTTGCGGAGCGACTGCAGCTCCGAGGCCGGGAAGTAGCCCGCCTCTGCGAGGATGGAGTAGAGCAGCGGCGCTGCGTGGCCCTTGCTCAGGATGAACCTGTCCCTCTCGGGCCATTTGGGGTTCTTCGGGTCGTGCTTCATCTTGTAGAAGTAAAGAGTTACGAGGAGTTCGACGGCCGAGAGCGACCCTCCGGGGTGGCCCGAGCCTGCCTCGGCCAGCGTGCCCAAGATCAGCTTCCTCGTGCTCCTGGCGATGTCCTGAAGTCTGACTGCTTCTCTGGCGGTCTCCACTACGATTACCTTCTCACGGGGGCCTGCGAGATCCTCTGTAAAAAGTCACCCAAGTTGCTGAACGCGTTCTGGAGGTCTGCGACCGTGAGAGAGACGTTGCGCGTCTTGTCGCTCCTGGCGGGCCCGGCTATGTTGCAGAGGCACGCGGCCTCCGCTATCGTCGCGCCCGACGCGACTGCGAGCGAGAACACACCGGTCATGGCGTCTCGCACCCCCACCTTGCTGAAGAAGTTGCGCCTTCCGTATATCGGCGGGAAGTTGGTGAGCTGCTCCTTCTCGAAGACCGTCATCCCCTGCTCTCCTCTGGTGAGCAGTATCCCTTTGCAGTCGAGCCGCTGCATGAGGTTCACACCCATGTTCCTGAGGCTCGTCTCGTTGACCATGCTCATCCCTGTAGCGTGGGTAGCCTCCTCGAGGTTCGACTTGACATAGGTCACTCCCGTGAAGTCGAGATAGTGCCTCATCTTCGGCTGCGCGACGACGATCTTGTTGCTGGCCTGGGCGGCCGTGACTATCCCGTCGATGAGGGGCGGACCGATCACCCCTCTGTCGTAGTCCGAGAGCACGACAGCGTCGACCTCCGGGATCTCTGCCGCCGCCGAGTCCACGAAGGCCTTGGCGGTGATGACCGGGATGTCTCTGCGCGTCTCCTGGTCGATCCTGAGATAGTGAAGGCGATTTACCATTATCCATGTGCGGAGCGACGTGGGCCTGTTCTTGTCCGTGGCTATCCCGGCGGCGTTCACGCCGCTGCGGATCAGGTCGTCCCTCAACCACGACCCCTGCGCGTCGTCCCCGACCGCGCCGAGCACGGACACCGAAGCACCGAGCGAAGTCAGCTCGCGCGCGAGGTTCGCCGCGCCCCCCGGGAGGAGCGTCTCTCCCACGTAGTCGCCCGCAGGGACCGGCGCTTCGCGGGCAAGTTTCCTCGCTGAGACCTCCACGAACCTGCTTACGATGAGGTCGCCGACGACGAGGATGCGCCTGCCCTGAAATTTAGAGAGTACCGAGGAAAGACGTTCTACGGACAGGTTTTCCATGCTACCCGCTAAACCTCTTGATTTTGGCCCGGCGCAACCTCATTTTAAGAGTTTGGTGCGCGCCCTATCCTAGGGGGTTTTGACGGGAGGCCGGCCCTGCGCCGAGGGGCGCGTGAGGAACCAGCGGGGAAGCCAGGTTGATAGTGGCCAAACAAGCAGCCGCCTCCGGAGGGGAGACAGACGATTCGCGTGAGTGTTACCTACCGCCCGTCCTTCTTCGAGCCCTTCGGTCGCTCCTCCTTCCACTTCTCCTCGATCAGGTTCCCGAAGACGACCACCGCCTTGGCTATCTCCCGCTGCATGGCGAGGGGGTCGTAGTTCTTCGGGGCGTCGTACTGCAGGAAGCGCGCGTTGGGGTCGAGGTTCATGAAGTCCTTGCAGGACTCATAGATGGCGAGCAGGGTGGGCCCGTCGAACTTCTTCAGGTCCGACCTCCAAGCGTGGTGGAACCCCTTGCCGCTGACGAAGGTCACCTTGACGTTGCCCTCGGCCTCCTCCCTCACGCTCCTCCAGAAGACCAAGGAGGCCGGATCCTCCTCGATCTCGCCGCTCTTCAGCCCCGCCTCGAAGCGTTTCTTGCGCTTCAGCACGTCACGCGGATCGATCTCGAACCTCTCGGCGACCTCCTTCGGGGTCAGGCCCAGCGCGGCGAGGTAGTAGCAGCCCTCGTCCAGAGTGTCAGCATCGACCTCGGCACCGTCCGTGGGTTTACCTTTGGAACTCAAGGCAAGGCTCGCTTCCGATGACCGCGGGGGTGGCCGATATACGTTCTCCTGGCACGCGAGGCGAGGCGCGACGGACACCGGACACAGAGAGCTTGCGGCGCAAGAACGAAAGACCTACTTGATGAAGGAGGCCGCGAACGCGTGCCTGTTCGCCCTCAGGACGTCCTCATCCTTGAGTATGCCGTTTCTGAGCAGGAAGTCGAACTCGCCTCTGAGGTTGGTCATGAGCATTTCGGGTCCGTCCGTGTTTATCGTGTACTTGATGTGATGCGACTCTAGCGACCGGAAGACCTCCTTCATGTGCCCGACCCCCTTCACGACGCGGGTGTTCAGGTTGGAGGAAGGACAGACCTCGAGTGTGATGCCGCGCTCCCTCACCATCTCGAGCGTCTTCTCGTTCTCTATGGAGCGCACGCCGTGCCCGATGCGGTCCGGCGCCAGGTGCTTTATCACATCCCTCACCGAGCCGTGCCCCTCGTCCTCCCCGGCGTGAACGGTAAGGCCCAGGCCCTGCAGTCTGGCGCGCTTGTATATGCCGCTGCAGTCGGAGTAGTGGAACTTGGCGCTCGCCGGCCCGGCGATGTCTATCCCGACGACTCCCCGGTTCTGGAAGCGCAGTGCCTTCTCAAGGAGTATCTCGTTGCTCTTGATGTCGAAGGTGCGGTCCAGGCATATGATCAGCCCGGTCCTGACAGGATATTCGAGCGAGGCCCGGTCTATGCCTCGGACGGCGGCCATCATTATCTGGTCGAGGTCCTGCTCCCCTCCCCTGTTCCTCTTCATGGGGTTGAACCTGAGCTCGAGCAGGGTGATGTTGTTCTTCCGGTACGCCCCCGCTATCGTGTGGTAGACCGACTGCTCGATCGCCAGTGGGCTGGACTGGATGAGCTCGGTCCACTTGAACATCTCAAGGTAGTCCGCGAAGGACTTGACCTTCCTGGGGTTGACAGTAACCATGTCTACGAAACGCCAGTAGTCCTTCGTGGGCAGCTTGATTCCCTGGGCGTGCGCTATCTCCCACATCACGGCAGGGTCGACCGAGCTGCCCAGGTGCACGTGCAGTTCGGCGAGCTTCGTCTGCGGCCCCAAGTAGTGCGACACCCGCGATCACTGGGGCTCTATGGTAGCGGGCGGCTTTGAAGAGATGGCGTAGACGACGCTGACCACGTCCTCCACTTCGTTCGTTATCCTCGTCGATATCTTCTCGAGCATAGGGTGCGGCGCCCGGTACCAGTCCGCGGTCATCGCATCGAGAGACTCCACCACCTTGACGGTGACCTGGTATCCGACCTTGCGCTCGTCGCCTAGCACCCCCGTGATCCTGTCGTCCCCGACGTACGCGAACCCCTGCCACACCTTGTTGTAGACCCCTTCCTCGACGAGGACGTCCTCGACCACCTTGTTCGACTGCCGGCAAACCCTCAGCTTGTCCGGCGTGACCTCTCCGATTATCCTGACGGCGAGGCCAGGTCCCGGGAACGGGTGCCTCTGGAGCACCTTCGCTGGGAGTCCGAGGAGGACCCCGAGCGACCTCACCTCATCCTTGTAGAGCGCCTTGAGCGGCTCGACGACCTTCAGCGAGAGGTCCTTGGGGAGGCCCCCGACGTTGTGGTGCGTCTTGATGATGGACGCGGGGGCCGACGAGCGCCCGCTCTCGATGACGTCCGGGTAGAGGGTCCCCTGCGCGAGATACTCGAACGGTCCCTTGGTCCGGGCGTAGTGTTCGAACACGTCGGCGAAGACCCGGCCTATTATCTTCCTCTTCTGCTCCGGCTCCGAGACCCCCTTCAGCGCCGAGAGGAACCTGTCGGAGGCATCGACGAACTCTATCGGGACGCCCAGGTCCTCCTTCAGGAACTTCGAGACCTCCACGGACTCCCCCTCGCGCAGGAGCCCGGTGTCGATGAAGACGCACTGGAGCTTGTCCGGCACCGCGCGGTTGAGCAGCACGGAAGCGACGGAAGAATCGACGCCTCCCGAGACGGCGCAGAGGACCCTGCCCCTGATGGTAGTGGAGAGCTCGTCGGCGGTTTCCTCGAGGAAGTTCGACATGGACCACCCCTCTCTGGCGCCGCAGACGTTGACGACGAAGTTCGAGAGTATCGCGTCGCCCCTCTCGGTGTGGGCGACCTCGGGATGGAACTGGACCCCGAACTGCCTGCCGTCCGCGGACTGGACCGCGGCGTACGGCGAGTTGTCGCTGACCCCGAGGACCGACATTCCTGCGGGGAGCTTTGTCGCGGAGTCGCTGTGGCTCATCCAGCATGATATCTTATCCTGAGAGAAGCCCTCGAAGAGGCCGGACTTGTCGAGGATCCTCACGCTCGACTTGCCGTACTCGCGCTTCGAGACCCTCTGCACCTCGCCGCCGTGGGCCAGCACTATCAGCTGATAGCCGTAACAGATCCCGAGGATCGGTATCGTGCCCTGAAGGAGCGCATCGTCCGGGTGGGGAGAAGAGGGAGAATAGACGCTCGCCGGGCTTCCCGAGAGGATGACGCCGGCCACGCTCAACTCTTTCAGCCGCTCGTATGGCGTGTCGTAGGGGAAGAGCGCCGCGTAGACGCCTAGGCCTCGCACTCGTCGGCAGATGAGATGCGAGTACTGGCCGCCGAAGTCGAGGACCGCTATCGCGCCGTCCATCTGCGGTTGGCTCAGCTCAACCGCCCCCCTTCAGGGTGAGCGAGTGGACGCCCAGTTCTGTGTATCCGACCGCTGACACCTGCCCGAAGGTGGCGACGCCCCACAGGTCGTTGATGCTCTTGGCGCCGGCATAGCCGAACGAGGCGCGCAATCCGTTGGAGAACCCGTCGACGACCTCTTCGACCTTACCGGAGTAGTTGACGTAGGCCTCGACGCCCTCGTCTAGGCCCTTCGCCGGGACGCTGTAGCGGTCGAGCGCGTAGCGGGCTTTCCTGGCGGCCGCGCTCGCCATCCCTCTGTGAACCTTCATCTTCTTCCCGCCGCGCATCACTACCTTGCTGGGAGACTCCTCGCAGCCTGCGAGGACCGAGCCCAGCATGACGGTCGAAGCGCCGGCCGCAAAGGCCAGCGAAGCGTCTCCGGACCCCCGGATGCCCCCGTCCGCGATTATCGGGATGTCGAGGCCGAGCTCGTTGGCCGCGGTCGAGACCTCCGCCACGGCGAAGAGCGTGGGGGCGCCCACCCGCGTGACCTCCGAGGTTATGCAGACGGACCCTGACCCGATGCCCACCCTGAACCCGTCGACGCGCGGGAGCTCGGCGGCGATGTCGTGCACCGCCCTCCGCGTCCCGATGTTCCCCGCGATGAAGTCCTTGGTGAGGTTCGGGAGCACCTTCGCTGCGGCTGCGAGCACGTTCGAGTTGTGGAAGTGCGCGACGTCGGCCACGAGGAAATCGGCCACCTTGTCCAGCGCCTCGCACCTGTTCGCGTCCATCGGCGATATCGACGCCCCCACGAGCGGCCTCCCCTGGGCATCGACGCTCTTGGCCTTCACCTTGGAGGACTTGACCTTCTTGACCTGCTCGACCTGGTCCTCGATGCTCAGGTTCCTGTGGATGACGCCTGCACCGCCAAGCCTGGCCATCTCGAGCGCCATCCTCCACTCGGTTACGGTGTCCATCGGCGAGGAGACGAGGGGCAGATGTAGCTTGATCCTCTTGGTGAGGTTCGTTTCGAGCGAGATGTCCCGCGGCTCGATCTCGCTCCGTCCGGGGAGGAGGATGAAATCACGGAATGTATACACGTCAGAAGCGTTCTTCAGTTTCGACACAAAACTAAGAGGCAAGGCTAGCTATTGTCCTTGCCAGGGCAAGCACTCCGAAGTGCTATAATAAGCATTGTGCCGCAGGAATCAGGACCTCTACAGCGGCACGGGGAAAGGCTCTCTCTGGACGGGGCGGCCCAACAGGTGGGCGCCGAACCCGAGCGTCCAGATTATCTCAGGATAGGCGATCAGCCGCTCCATCCCTCCCTGGCCCAGGCCTAGATAGGTGCCGCTTGCGTAGAGGCCGAGCGCGACGAGTCCCACGGCGCCGAGAGCCACGGCGAAGTAGGTGAGGGGCTTCCTCAGCATCCTGTATGAGGCTATCGCCGCTATGCCGCCGAAGAAGAAGGCGATGAACGAGACTATGACGTGCACCACTCCGGTGGTCTCGGGAAAGATACCCACGCCCATGACGCCCCATGCAGAGAGCGCGGCCAGGCCTCCGATGAGGCGTGAGCGGCTGATGTAGATGAAGAACGCTCCCACGAAGACGGATGCCCCCAGGAGAAAGACGGTCGCGTCGAAGATGGCTGAGGAGGGTTGCTGTATCACGCAGACGCCTCCCGCGCACGTGGCTCCGAGGTCGCTGATCGGTTGCGATGAGACGCTGTAGCCTGGATAGAGAGACTCGGCGACGACCAAGAAGAAGAGGAACTGGGCCGCACCCGCGAACATGAGCGCTCCTGCCCTGCGCAGCGGGTCGCCTACCATGTCCTGACGACCCTACTTCGATGCCGCTGCCTGCATCTCCTTCAGTTCGTGCTCGACATCGTGAAGGTCCTTGATCGAGTCGATCAGGCTCCAGAACCCATAGTAGGGGTAGGAGACAATCTCCGCGTACTGCACGAGCTTCGGGAACGTCTCCCTCTCGATGTCTCCCTTCTCCGGGAGGTGCTTCAGGATCTTCTGCGCGTTGGTGATGTAGACTCCGCCGTTGATCCAGATGTCGGTGAACTCGGGCTTCTCTTCGAACTTGCGGACGACCTTCAGCTTGTCGATGTGAACGATACCGAATCGGGACTTGTAGGGGACGAGCAGCATGGTCACTGTGGGCTGCGTCCCGGTGGACTCGTGAGAGGCGATCATGTTCTTCAGCGGCAGGTCGGTGACGATGTCGCCGTTTGTGACCACCACGTTCTCATTGGGATTCCCAAGATGGGCGAGTCCCTTCTTGATGGCGCCGCCCGTGCCCAGCGGGGTATCCTCGACGCAGTACTCTATCGAGATGCCCTTGTAACTCGAACCGAAGTGCTCCTTCAACCGCTCCCACTTGTACCCGCACAGAAAAACGACCTTCTCCAGTTCCGTCTCCTTCCTGAGCCAGTCAATCTGCCACTCTGCCATGGGCCTTTCGTTGACGTTCACGAGGGGCTTTGGCCTGTCGTCGGTGAGCGGCCTCAACCGCAGACCCTGCCCTCCGGCCAGGATCAACGCTTTCATGAGGAAGGGATGTCCGTGACAATGGAGGATTTGTAGGAATCCGAGAGAGTAATTATGGGGGCCATGACCTCTCTTCGTTCTCCCGGAGTTCAGAATATCGTATTTAGGTTTTCTTCCTGCGCGCTTCAGTCTAGTATGTAGCGGGCGAGCTCGGGCTTTCCCCGCGTCGAGACGTACACCCCCGCCAGCTTCTCCGCCTCGAGCGCTTCCACCACGCCGCGGGCTTCCCTCAGCAGCCTGGGCTCTCCTTCCTGGGCGATGAGGTCGAGCTCCTTGGGGAGCTCCCACCCAAACCTCGCCCTGCACGCGGCTATGTCGTCCTTGCTGCGGAACGGGAAGATGTTGTGCAGGACCTTCTTCTCCAGCCGGTGCTTTTTTAGGAGGGCCACGTGCTTCCCGAGGGTCCTCGACAGGTCCGAAGTGGGAGGCTGCGCGAGGAGGCAGTCGGCACCGCTCTTGAGGCGCGACCTGGCGAGCCTTAGGCCTCGAGGACCCGAAAGCGCCGTGATGTCTACGGGAGAGAGGAGCGTGGCTTGGATGTCTGCCCGGTCGGCCAGCTGCCTCGCGTCAGCGACTGCGTCCGCAAGCGAGCGGAAATCGTAGACGTTCTTTGACCCGTCGTCCGCCGCGTACGGGTCGCCCCAGACCAGGGAGACCGACTCGAGGCCGAGGGAGAGGCACGTGAGGAACATCGTGCGGATCGCCTTCTTGTTCATGTCTCTCGTCGGGATCACCGGAATCACCTCAGCGCCCAGCTCCTGCTTGAGGACCGCGGCGGTGTAGATGCTAGCAAGCTGGAGCCTCGCGGTGTCCTTCATGTCTGCGACGAGGATCGCGTCTGCGAGGTTCTCTATCTTCTGCACGCGCGTCACCATGTCGCGCATCTTCTGCTTGATGCCTATCAGGGGCTCCTTCGATACGTCGACGCTGAAGTTCGGGGGGAAGACCTCGATGAGCCGGGTGAAGATGCCCCTCTCCACCTTCTCGCGCAGCCTCAACTATTCTATCACTTTCTGGCGGTAGCTGTAGCCGGACTGTAGGGAAGCCTCCGCCCGACCCAGCTCCAGGGTCAGGTAGGCCAGGTGCCGCCGACCTATGCCCAACCTGTCCGCCTCCTCGTTGAGCGACTGGAAGATCCTCTCGGCGGACCTGGACCGGAACCTCTTGATCGGCGAGTGCTGGTAGGAGTAGTAGGTGACCAGTATCTCCTTGCTCTCCCTGAGGATGGAGACCAGGAAGTATCCGTGAGGGTCGTAGTCCTTGGAGGTGAGGCGCGACGGCGACGCCTCCTCGGGCCGGCCGAAGTAGACGTCGTCCCTTGCGAGCGTGAGCGTCACGTTCTTGCCGTATGCCACTTCGCGGTTGAGGTTCCTCTGACCGCAGTGAGGATGCACGAACTGGATCCTGTCCTCGCCGAGCTTCGCCCTCGCAAACTCGATCATCTTCCCCGTCTCCTCCACCGACTCCACCCGGAGGTTCTGGCTGTCCGTGCAACCGAGGCCGATGAGCTGGTCGTAGTTGTGCCTGCTCGCTTCGTCGAAGAGGCGCGGGTAGTGATAGAAATCGAGCGAGATGGTGTGGACCCTCGTCTTGGTGAGGACCGGGAATATCCTGGAGGCGTCTCCGCAGGCGTGGATGACGACCGGGAGCTTGGCGACGGAGGCGATCTCCTCGTACAGCCCCGGGAAGTAGTCCGGCGTGAACGAGTCTGCGGCCAGCGCGGGAGAGTCGAGCTGGATCCAGGAGACCGCCCCGCTGTTCTGGAGCTCCTCTATCTCCGGTATCACGACCTTTCGGTTGATGTCCTGCGCAAGCTCGCGAGTGTCCCTGTAGGAGCCGGTGCTTATCTTTGCGAACCGGGCGAGGGTGTATGCGTCGGTTATCGGCTCCTTGATTTCGTAGTGAGAGGGAAGCACGCTGCGGGCGTGTAGGACGTCGGCCAGCCTGTTCGAGGCGACCCTTGAGATCTTCTCGTCGATGAAGGCCTCGGCACCGTTCCATCGGACGCCCTTGACGACCTTAGGGTCCAGGAAGAGCGAGTACAGGTCCCCGCGCGACTGGCCGGTCGAGGGCACTTCTATCCCGGCCGAAGTGAAGTCCTCCAGCGCTTCGTCGATGGCCCAGAGATAGGGGTCGACCACCTCCTCCCCGAGCCCGTGGCTTGAGATGGTAAGGTAGTATTCCACGTCCTCAGGTTTCGGGAAGGTCGGATAGCTACCAATGGTCGTCGTCTTCGGCATCAATGGCCGGCCGACGCGCTCCTCGCCTTCTCAGCTCCAGCGACCACGAGGTCCAGCATCTTCTGGGCGACCTGGGGCTTCCTCGTCCTGAGCCCACAGTCTGGATTGATGTAGAGCTCCTCCGGGTCCAGGCCTGTGACCTTGGCCGAGTAGAGGACCCTGTCCCTGACTACCCCGACGCTCGGGAGCTTGTCGGTGTGCACGTGGAGGATACCCACGCCGAGGCCCTTGTCGTAACCGTACTCCTTGAAGAGCTTGAGGTCGGCGAAGCCGGACCGGGCCTCATCGTCGACGCCCCTTCCGAAACCGTCACGGTTCCCGTATTCGAAGGAGAACCTCTCGCACTTCTTCATCTCGAGTATCTGCGGGAAGAGTATGGCGTAGCCGATGCTTGGGGGGAAGCAGCTATGGACGCTGAAGGTGGCGCTGAGCCCCTTGGTCGTCTCGTTGAACGACTCGGCGACGAGCTTGATGTCGTCCACCGACTGGTACTGGGTCGCAGCGGGGATGTCTATCTGCACCTCCTCGACGCCGCCCGCGATGAGCTCGCGTATCACCCTCCTGATTATCTTGGCGAGCTCCAGTGTGAACTCGCGCCTGGCGTTGAAGGACCGCCTGAGCGGAGAGACCTTCTCGCGGGCCCACTTCGCCGTATAGTAGTGGTTGTCCGACCACGCCATGATCGTGATCGCGTCGGTCACCGGCACCTTGACCTTGCGCTTCGCGTGATTCTGCGTGAAGAGCTGCTCCTCGATGTGATAGTTGTTCTGGTACGTCGGAGAGCCCCTTATCGAGGCCATCCTCCAGTATTTGTTGTCGAAGCTCCGCACCTTGCCTATGAACTCGAAGCCCCCGATGTTGGAGACGGGGGTCTCGTACATCTCTGTCCTCGCCTGCTCGCCGCTCCAGACCAGGTCGAGTCCTTCGTGCTGGGCCAACCCTCTGCCTGCCGTCTCGCCCATCCGGACAGCGTAGAGCAGCGAGAACTCGACTATCTCCTTCTTCTCCGCCTCGGAGAAGTCGGCACGCTTGGAGAGTAACTTCAGCAGTCTCGAAGTCCCGGGGACGTCCATCCCCTCCCCCCAGCGCTTCGCGGTGTCCAGGTCGTTGTCGTCGAGCGTCATCTGTCTGAACGGCTTGGTCCTCCACGAGAACTTAGGGAGGCTGCCGATCTCCTGCGTCGGAAAACTCTTGGCCAACCTTATCTCCCCTTCAGTTCAGCTCCCTCTTGAGCTCGCCCAGCCGCCTGAGCTTCGCGTCCGCTGAGACGCGAGGGATGTATCGCAGGTCGGACGACGGCGCGATGGTGACCTTCTTTGAGCCGGTCTTGTCGAGCACCCGCTCCACCCTGTCGCGGAGCTCCTCTAGGCTCTCGAGATAGGTGGTGCGGGCGTCCGCGACCCCGGCGATTATGCCCTTCCGTGTGGGCGAGAGCGACTCAGGGTCGGTTTGGGTAAAGTCGAAGCCGACATCGTCTGTTGGGATCGAATCGAAGATGTCCGGGATGTAATGCGACGCGTCGCCGAAGATCGTGTGGAAGCCTGTGCGCAGGGACACGCCCTTCGTCGCCGACCTTATCGCCTCCCCAAGCTGGCTCAGTCCATCCTTGGACACGGCCTTCTCCCTGAACCGCGCCACGAGCGCGGGGGAAGTGAACTGCACGTAGGAGACCCCGTTCTTCTCGAGCGTGCGGAGCTCCCTGTTCAGCGCGTCGGCGTAGGCGAAGAGCAGCTTCTCCCGGCTGCCGTAGTGATGGTCCTCTGCGAGCTCGGCTAGCGTCAGCGGGTCCGGGATGGATATCCTGAACTTCCCCTGCTTCAGGAACCTTCGCTCGACCTTGCTCCAGAAGGCGTTGCCGTTGCCGGAGATGGGTCCCGTGACGATCGGGGTGTAATAGAACGTGTTAGTGTTGTACCATCTCACCATCGCGCCCTTCTTCACGCCTTCAAGCCCGTTGGTGAGCGGCCTGAGAAAGTCCTGCCAGCCGTTCGTCAGCTGTCCGTCGGTGAGATAGTCGACGCCGACCTCCTTTTGAAGCGAGACGAGCGCGTCGCAGTCCGCACGGAACTCGGCGTTCAGAGTGCCCGAATCGACCCTCCCCCTCTCCCAGTCCTGAGTCGCCTGGATCGTGGACTCGTTCCTCGCGTGCAAACCAGTTAACGAAAGTGCAAATTCGGCCATTTTTATCTCGCCCTGAGACTCCCCGATTGTCTAGCCGAGCGGACTATTCATATGATATAAGCTGTTCTGATACAGGTATTCCTTTGTTCATTTGTCGGCAGTGATGCAACTTGCGGGCGGCGACCTAGGCACACTTCGGCGACAAACGCCCATGCTGGAGCGGGAAGGGCCAGCTTGGTTGTTCGGACCCGGGATATGTTTATCTCTCCGAAAGCTCGCTCGTGAAGCATTGGTCTCCAGCGGGGTTCCACCACTGGACCAGTTGCTTGGGGACGGATACCCCGACAGGTCGACCGTTCTCATCGTGGGCCCCCCTGGAATCGGGAAGGAGGCGCTCGGGTATTGGTTCACCCAATCTGGCCTCAACCAGGGTGACTTTTGCCTCTACGCTACGAGGCTATCGACGCGCGAAGTCCTGCAGGACGCCAAGGGGTTCAACGTCGACATGCGGCAGAAGGTGCCCTTGTGGTTCGCATCAGAGGGCGGCCAGGTGAAGGTCGACATCAACGATCTATCAGGATTATCGTTTAACATCAAGGAAGCACTCAGGCAGAATCCAAGCAGAAGGATCAGGGTCGTCACCGATGTCCTCTCTTCGCTCCTGATGCTGAACGCGCCCGAGACGATCTACAAGTTCTTCTCGCAACTCTCGACCGAGCTCAAGCAGTTTGACGCCGTGCTGCTCGCCACGATAGAGGAGGGGATGCACAAGCCCGAAGTGCTCGCGGCGATGGAGCAGGTCTTCGACGGGGTGGTAGAGATGCGGCTGTACGAGGAGGGGCTGCGAGTGCTCCCGTTGCTCAGGATAAGAAAGATGAGGGGGTTGCCACCCCAGCCCGGCTACTACAATTTCACATTCACGAAGACGGGAATGGAAGTGAGCGCGTATGGCAAGTAGTTCCGGGATCGTCGCGATAATAGCGGCGCTGGTAACGCTGCTGATACTTTCCTATGGAGCGTATTGGGCCATTGAGATCAGGCGAGCTCTTGCCGTACGACTCTACCGCAGCCAGGCGCTCGGAATCGGACTGCTGACAATCAGCGTCGGATTGGCTCAACTCTACTATACGGGATCCATCTTCTATGGATGGCCCCCCGAATTGTCCTTTGCGTCGATTCTGTTCTTTTCCCTCGCGCTGCTGTACTGGACAAATACCTCTGTGGGAGCCGCGCGCAAGTCGGATCCTCGGCTTAGAGACACGTTGGGCTGGACCCGGCTGAGACTGTTGTTGCCGGCTTTGATAGCTGCGGCTGTGATCTATGACTCGGCAAACATCATCTACAATATCTTGAACGGGCACGCAGTCACGGCCACTGCGACAGGATTCTTGGCCATCACTTTTGAGATTCCCGTTCTCGTGCCGATAGTTGCTGCGGCCCTGATTCTGCCCGTCGCCGCCTTGAGGTCAAGAGATTCAGTTTTGCGCAAGCACCTGCTCTGGTTCGGGTTGTTCGCTGTTTTCTTGCTGGTCTTCATAGAAGTCCTTTCGAGCGGGCTCACGGATCCGTTGCAGATCATTCTGGTACAGGATCTGGGTCTCGTGCTTGGAGGGTATTGTATCTACAAGAGCGCAAAATCGCTGGTGCCACTGAACAAGCTTGCATCGTCGAGTGACTGAAACTAGACACAGACATGCAGAAGCCGACCGGGCGCTCTCTATTTGAGGCCGGAGAGCTCCTCGAAGACCTGTATCAACGCCTGGGTGCCGTCCTCTCCCCTCCCCGCGGCCTCCAGTGCGTTGTAGAGCTGGTGCCCCAAGCTCGAACCTGGCAATGAGACGTTCAGCTCGTTCGCGCTCGCCAACACCAACTTGAGGTCCTTCTGGAGCAGCTTGACCTTGAAGCCGGGCGCGAAGTCTCCGTCGACCGCCTTGGGCCCGAGGTTTATGAGGCTCCAAGACGACGCCGCGCCAGCGGAGAGGGAGTCGATGACCTTTTTCTGGTCCAGCCCGGCCTTCTTAGCGAAGACCAGGCACTCGCACACGCCGATGATGTTGCCCACGACGAGAATCTGGTTGGCTAGCTTGGTGAGCTGGCCAGCTCCGCTCTCCCCCATGCGCGCCACCTTCTTGCCCATGGCCTGGAGGATCGGGAGGCACTCGTCGTAGGCTTCCTCAGGGCCGCCCACCATGATCGTCAGAGTCGCTTCCCTCGCTCCCTTGTCGCCGCCGCTCACTGGAGCGTCGAGGAGGGTTGCGCCGACCTTGGAGAGTTCCGCCGATATCATCCTTGTCACCTTCGGTGAGATGGTGCTCATGTCGATGACGGTCAGCCCCTTCCTGGCGCCCTCGAGTATCCCGTTAGGGCCGAGGATGACCTGCTGAACGTCGGGGGTGTCCGTCACGATGGTTATCACGACGTCGGAGTTCATGGCCACCTCTTTCGGCGAGGCCGCAGTCTTCGCGCCCGCTTCAGCTAGAGCGTTCATCGCCGGCCTGCTCCTGTTGTATACCGTCACCTCGTATCCGGCCTTCAGCAGGTTCTGCGACATCGGCTTCCCCATGATGCCCAGACCGACGAATCCAATTCTCTTCATTGCGGGTCGGTGGGGGCGGTGGCGATTTATCTCTTGAGCCGAGAGCGCGAACGTCGCATCGCAGCGGCGTAAGGCACGAACACGGCCAGGTAGGCGGCACCGATCGTCAGGTATGCCGGAGTGAGCCCGAACTCCACCCAGACCGCGCTCCCGACGATCGGCCCGATTATGATGCCGACGTCCTCTGCAGCGCCGTAGATGCCCATCGCCCTCCCGGCGAACCTCTTTGGGATACCGACCATGAGCAGCGAAAGTGAGAGCGGGCTTATCGCGGAGAAGCACGCTCCCTCAAGGAACGCGCCGGCTGCAATCTCCCAGACGCTGTAGAACTGCGTCATGAGCGCGAAGACTCCGAAGCTGGCAACCAGTGCGAGGCCAATCCACCGCCTGGCGTTGTTCGCGCCCCTCCGGGAGAGGAGCGGCTGGAAGATGGCAGTGGATAACCAGAAGCAGGAGACGACTATTCCTGCCTCGAAATCCGTGCCCGAGATCCTAGGAGTCTGGATCACAACGAGCTGGATAATGTTCGTGAAGAAAGCAAAGCCGATGAAGGTGGGGACCGCGACGAGTCCCAGCAGCGGGAGTCCGCGCCAGTCGAGGGGAGGCCTAGGCTCGATCGCGGGTGCGGCGACGTGCGTGGCCGTGTCCGCGGTGGTCGGTCCTCGCCTGACGAAGCGCAGGTAGAAGACGTATGCAGCCACCGAAATCCCTGCCGTCAGATAGAAGCTGTCCGCGAAGCCGATCGATGGCGCAGCGGCACCACCGAGCAGCGACCCCACGAGCTGGGATACAGCGTATATTCCTCCCAGCAGGCCGAACCCGCTGGCCCATCCCCCTGACTCGCGCTGCCTGATGACGCCCGAGCGGGCCACGACCGCCAGGATCGGTCCGGAAGCACCCAGGACGAACTCCGTGATCACCGCCCCCTCGGGTGTTTTCACGAACGGGACGAGGACGTAGGTGACGGCGTTGAGCGCCACGGCGGCGAAGACCAGTCGGTCGGGACCCATCCTGTCCAGCAGGACGCCCCAGAGGATCTCGAAGATGAGGAGGCTGGCTCCGAAGACACCGATCGCCACGCCGACCCCGATGACGGGAATCCCCACAGAGACGAAATACAGCGGGATGATGAGGCCTGCGAAGCCCCTCGCCACGTAGAATGCCGAGTAAAAGGAGATGAATGTGCGCCCGTCGCGTCCGCTCAAGTGGGCCGAGTCGCCACGAATTTCATTTAAGCGTTCGTGGGCTCTAGGTTTTTATCGGCGGACAGGCGCTGCCAGAAGAAGATGTACGGGAAGGTGTTCATGGCGAGAGGGGACGTCGCGGCCACGGAACATCCATTGGCGTCCCTCGCAGCACTGCGGAGCTTCCAGCGGGGCGGCAACGCGTTCGATGCGGCGGCGTCCGCCAGCTTCGCGCTCTCGGTGGTGCAACCCCACCTCAGCGGACTCGGGGGGGATTTTTTCGGCCTGCTCTACGAAGCCTCGGCGAGGAAGGTGCATTGTCTCAACGCGAGCGGATGGGCGCCGTCCTCTTTCACGGCGGAGCGCATGCTGGAACTCGGGAATTCAGGCGTGCCGACTTTCGGGCATGCCAGTGTCGTGGTCCCCGGGTATGTCAAGGGCGTGTTCGAGATGCACAAGAGGTTCGGAAGGCTGCGTTTCTCCGAAGCTCTGAAACCAGCCATCGAGCTCGCTGAGGATGGGTTCCCGGTTGGCAGGGGGCTCGTTGGGGCGCTGGCGCGGTTCGAGGCTCATCTCTCCCCCGGGGCCAAAAGGACGTTCCTCCGTTCTGGAAAGGCCCCACCCGTCGGCAGCGTTGTGAAACAGAAGGAGCTCGCGCGGTCTCTGCGCGACGTCTCGGAATTCGGGGCGGACGGGTTCTACCGGGGGGCCGCTGCAGACGAGATACGGGAAGAGATGGACGATGCGGGGTTCGAGACGGACGCGACGGACTTCTCATCCTACTCGCCGGAATGGTGCGAGCCGCTCAGGATGAACTACAGAGGGACCGACGTCTTCGAGGTCCCCCCGAACAGCATGGGCGCTACCACACTCCTCATCCTCAGGCTTCTCGAGGAGTCTGACATGGCATCGGTCAAGCCGAACTCGACGGAGCGCATCAAGGTCATGGTGGAGGCAGCTCAGCTCGCGTACGCCGCGAGGGACAGGGAGATCGGCGACCCGAGGTTCGCGAGGTTCGACTTTGAGAGGTTCCTGCGGTCGGGAGCTGGCGCGGCGCCCCAGAAGAAGATAGACAAGGCCGACACCACTTACTTCGCGGTCGCGGACCGGGAGGGGAACGTCCTCTCTTGCATACAGAGCATCTTTCATAACTTCGGCTCCAGGGTCTTCATCGAGAAAGGAGGTTTCTTCATGAACAACAGAGGGTCGGCCTTCAAGATGGGAGGGCCCAACCGGCTGGAACCGAGGAAGAGGCCTCTGCACACCCTCTCCGCGTTGATCCTGTCGAGAGACGGCAGCCCGTTCGTCGCGACGGGCGCAAGCGGCGGAGAGTACAGACCACAGCAGCACGCGCTGCTTGCCACGAATATCATCGACTACAACATGGAGCTCGAGGAGGCGATAGACTTCCCCAGATTCCTCTGGGACGGGGCCGGCGAGGTCAAGGTGGAGGAGGGATACGATGGGCTGGCGAAGCTGCGGATGCGGCACCAGTCGGTCGGGTATCCGGGCGCGACCGGCGTCGCCCAGGGCATCCAGGTGATGTCCGAATCCCTGAAGGGCGTCTGCGACGTGAGGGGGGAAGGCCTGCCAGCGGGCGCCTGAAAAATCAACGTTTAAGATTCCGTCCAGCGCGGTCGACGCCGTGTTCCTAGACGACGTGAAGGAGTCAGCCTCGCTCGAGATGGTCAACCTTGTCCTGGAGATGAAGACCAGGGGGAAGCCCGTCACCTCGCTCGCTCCGGGCGACCCTTCGTTCAACACCCCGAAGGAGATCGCCGAGGTCGCGTACAAGTCCATGCTAGAAGGAGGGACGCACTACGTCTATTCCTACGGGACCGTAGACGTCAGAGAGGCAGCGGTCAGGAAGGTCGCGAGGAAGAACAAGATCAAGGCAGGGCTGGAGAACGCGATCTTCATCACCGCCAAGACTGGGGTGTTCGCCGCTTTCGCGTCGATAGCCACCATCGGCTACGAGGCCCTGATACCCGACCCGGGATACTTTTACTCGGAGCCGATAATCCTTACCGGAGGCAAGCCCGTAAGGTACAGGCTCTCAAAGTCGTTCAACCTGGACCTCGACGAGATCAAGCGGAAGACGACCGCCAAGACCAGGGCGATAATGATCAACACCCCCTCGAACCCGACCGGCACGGTCTTCGGCCGGAGCGAGCTGAAGGAGCTCTATGAGTTCTGCAGCAGCAAGGGGATCTACATCGTGAGCGACGAGGCGTACGAGGACCTCGTCTACACGAAAGAGCACGTCTCGATCGGGTCCCTTGAGAGGAGACCCGAACTGGTCCTATCGCTCTACACCTTCTCGAAGAGCTACTCGATGCCAGGATGGAGGGCAGGGTACGTCGTGGGTCCCGAGGAACGCGTCGCGCGTATGAACAAGCTGCTGGAGCACACGGTCACCTGCTATCCGCCCTTCATCATGCACGCGTCGGCGTACGCGCTGGAAAAGGGAGACAAGTTCATCGAGCAGTTCAAGAAAGAATACGTCAAGAGGAGGCGCCTCATCAACGACAGGATGTCAGAGATCGCGGCGCTGGCCCCGACCGAGATAGAGGGCTCGTTCTACGCCTTCCCTAGTTACAGGATGCGGATGAAATCCAGGGAGCTCTCGCTGAGGCTCCTGAAGGAGCAGAACGTGGCCGTCCTGCCGGGTACGGCCTTCGGGCCCGCCGGCGAGAAGCATCTCAGGCTCTGCTTCGCCGCGACGGAGGAGACCATCGATAAGGCGATGGACGGGATGAAGGTCTTCTTCGGTCAGAACAAATAGTGGGCGGCTGTGCTCACGCCGAGTAGGCACGGACGGAGCGCGAGCACGTGATGAGAGCCATGTCTTCGTCCTTCCAGGCGATGCAGGAGACCCCGAACCCTTCGAGGTCCGCCAGCCTTGCCATGCTGCCGCCGACTTCGTACCTCCAGAGCGATGCCAGGCCCTCCTCTCCGGTCAGCGGGCTCGTGCCGACCAGTGCGTAGGCTCCCGTGGGGTTCCACGAGCAGGCGGTCGGGAAGATGTTCTCTCCCACCCACTTCAGGGCCGTAAGATGACTCGGCGCGTATGAGAAGAGCACAGGAGTATGCCACGTCTGGTCGAACCCGGCCACGAGGCAGTCCGAACTGCCAGGACGCCAGCTGGACGAGGTCAAGTCTGCGCGGCTCTCCTCGAAGTCTGTGACCTCGTTCAAGACGCCGTCCTTCAGTTCGAAGAGATTCGGCGAGGGCGAGAGGCTCCCGATCGAGTCTCGAAAGCAGTTCCCTGTGACCAAGGCCAGGTCGTCGCCGGGATACCAGACCACCGACCTCAGATGCGTCTCCGCGCCCGGTACCTTCGACAACTCCTCGCTCGAGTCGAGGATGTATGCGGCGCCGCTGTTGCCTACGACGAGCGCCCGGACACTTCTGCTGTTCCAAGCAAGGCGTCTTAGATTCTCGCGACCCTCGCTGCGCAGCTGGGACACTTCTCCTCCATCGATTCGCACGACAGCCCCTCCGTTCCCACACGCGTAGGCGGCTCCACCGTTCCGGCGGAACTCCACGCACCTGAGGTTCTCAGTCCTTCCGCTCTTTATTGAGCTGAAGACTCCGTCGCGGTACTCGAAGACCGACCCGTGATCCCCGACAAGAAGGGCGGAGCCATCCATCGTGTTCCACGCGGCCCACCGGAGGGGACCGGGCGCCTCGAGAGCGAGCGCGCGCAGCTCGCCGCCGTCGAAGGCGAACACCCTCTGCTTCAAAGAGAAAGGCCGCCGGCAGCGGCGGAGGGCAGAGGATCGCGGTCCATCCAAACGACCAGGGGCTGAAACCTCTACTGTTCCCTAATTCGCGTTGGCTCGATCACGAGGATGACGCGCTTCTCGGTGACGGTCCTTCCCTGGTAGCTCTTGTTCCCCGTGAACCTGTAGGAGAGCGAATCGATATGGTCGTCGGCCTGCTTTCCTGCGATCCTGTTGATGACCTTCCCGTCCAATGAGACGCGGTGATATGGGTTGTCCATGTCATGGATGGCCACGGCGACGCGCGGGTCCCTGGTCAGGTTCCTTTCTTTGGCGCGTCCCATGGCGGTGTTGACGACGACGTTCTTCCCGTCCGTGTCCGCCCACACCGGCGTGACCTGCGGCGAACCGTCGCTGTTCAGGGTCGCGATGTAAGCGAAATTCTTCCCCTTGAGCAAGGCGATGCTCTTTTCACTCAATTTGTTCATGTTGGACGCACCGGCCGCTGCCCCATGATAACCCTTTTCATTTGGCAGGCGGGGTCAAGTCTTATCAGCGGGCACGCCCGAGCGCGCAACGTTGGTTAGACCGAAGGCGGTCGCGCTGGACGCGGCGCGCGTGACTATCGAGTGGAGCGACGGCCATCGCAGCGCATTCGCGAATCAGAGCCTGCGGGAGTCATGTCCCTGTGCGCTGTGCCAGGGTGAGCCGAACCCGTTCGGCGGGTCGAGGATCCTCCCTACGGTCCCCGACGTCTCCCCGGACGTGCGGGCCACGGCGTACACCATGGTGGGCCTCTACGCGATTGCGTTCTCCTGGAGCGATGGGCACAGCACAGGCATCTACCCGTACGATATGCTGCTCCAGCTGTGCGAATGCGAAAAGTGCAGGGCAAAGAGTTAGCGCTTAATAGAACCCTGAGATTGTGATTCCAGCATGAGCGGCGCGCCCGGTTTTGAGTTCTTAGGAGAACCCGTGAAGGCCGTGCTCGCGGAGTTGGGGATACACGAACCCACCCCGCCGCAGGTCGAAGCGTCGCCGATGATAGCGCGAGGGGAGAACGTCCTGATAATCGCGCCCACCGGCTCGGGAAAGACCGAAGCCGCCGTCCTGCCCCTGCTGAGCACGCTGGTGAGAGAGGGGCACGGGGACGGCATCTCGATAATCTACATCACCCCGCTCAGGGCCCTGAACAGGGACATGCTGAGGAGGCTCGAGATGTGGTGCTCGAGGCTCTCCCTGACGATCGACGTGAGGCACGGGGACACCCCTCAGGCGCAGAGGCAGAGACAGTCGCGCAAGCCCCCGGACGTGCTGGTGACGACACCCGAGACCCTTCAGGCCGTGCTCCCCGGGACCAGGATGAGGAGCAACCTCGCCACGGTGAAGGCGGTGGTCGTCGACGAGCTCCACAACCTGGTGGAGAGCAAACGGGGGGTCCAGCTGACGGTGGGCCTCGAGAGGCTGAGGAAGGTCGCGGGCGACTTTCAGCTGGTCGGGCTCTCCGCGACGGTGGGGAGCCCACAAGAGACGGCCCGG
Organism: Nitrososphaerota archaeon; assembly: GCA_027886865.1. The sequence goes on along the minus strand of JAPCJR010000003.1, from coordinate 25,690 downwards.
TTCCTCTTCGGCGAGCGAAAGCACAGCGTGGTGAGGACCGCGATCCCGAAGGAGTTCGCATACAGGGTGGAGTACCCAACGCCCGACTCGAACGACAGCGAGATATCGAGGGAGACATTCAGCACCATCGACCTGGCGGCTCGTCTCTCCGAGATGAACCAGCAGATTGAAGCGCACAAATCCACGCTGGTGTTCGTCAACAGCAGGACGCTGGCCGAGATGCTCGGCGAGAAGCTCAACAGGCTTAGGGGCGACGTCGGAGTGCACCACGGTTCGCTGCCGCGTGAGGAGAGGGAGAGGGTCGAGAACGCGTTCAAGGGAGGAGAGCTGAAGGCGCTGGTATGCACTAGCACTTTGGAGCTCGGAATCGACATAGGGTCGGTCGACCTGGTGTTGCAGTACATGTCGCCCCGACAGGTGACGTCGCTGATCCAGCGCGTGGGGAGGTCCGGACACAGCTTGAAGCGAAGGTCTGAGGGGGTCCTGATAACCGTCTCATCCGACGACATACTGGAATCCGTCGCAGCGATCGAGGAAGCGAAGAAAGGGAACCTGGAGGAGACGCGTCCGTACGAGAACTGCCTGGACGTGCTCGCGCATCAGGTCGCGGGTTATCTTATGGACTACGAGTCGATGGAGAGGAAGCAGATGCTCGCCGAGGTGAGGAGGGCGAATCCCTTCCGGAACCTCTCCGAGGACGCCTTCGACCGGGTGGTCGGATACCTCGACCAGCTCCGGAAGCTGAGGGTCGACGGCACGAGGCTCGTCAAGACGCGTGGGACGAGGGAGTACTACTTCCAGAACCTCTCCATGATCCCTGATGAAACACGCTACTTCGTGATCGACGTCGCGAACAACCAGACGGTCGGGATACTCGGGATGGAGTTCGTCCTACTCCAGGCCAAGGTGGGGCTTCACTTCATCCTGAAGGGGAGGATCTGGCAGATAGAGAAGATCTCGAACGACAGGAAGATCTACGTCACCTCGGTCGAGGACCCGCTCGCTGCGGTCCCGGGATGGGACGGAGAGATGCTCCCAATACCGTATGGCCTCGCCCAGAAGACCGGAGGGCTGAGGAGGAGAGTTGCGCGCGTGCTCGCGGAGAATCCGCCCGAGGCCGCGGCAGGCGTTCTTTCGGCGGAACTGCCGATGGCCCTGGAGGCCGCGAAGATGGTCGTCGACGAGATCCATGAACACCTGAGACTCGCCGCGCCGCTGCCCAGCGACGACCTTGTGCTCGTCGAGGGGTGGCAGAAGTACATGATCATCCACAGTTGCTTCGGAGAGAAGGTGAACAAGACGCTGGCTTATGCGTTCGAGGAAGTGCTGTCGAGGAAAGGGCTCATCCGCCTATGGTACCTCGACGGCTACAGGATCATGGTAGAGCTGACTGCGGACTCCGCCGACGTCGACCTCAAGGGGCTGGCGAAGCAGCTGTTCGGCATGACGCCCGACGAGTTCGAGAGGACGTATGCGGTCGCGGCCCAGAGGAACTTCCCTTTCCCGGGGAGGGTGAAGCAGATCGCGGAGAGGTTCGGTGCGCTGAGGAGGGGGCAGTTCATAGCCCATCCAAACCTGTGCTCACTACCCACGAGGTTCGAGAACACGCCGGTCTTCGAGGAGGCGCTGCAGGAGACAGGTCGGGACCTGCTCGACATGAAGAGGGCGAAGGAGCTCCTGGTCGCGGTGGCGGACGGAAAGGTCAGGGTGGAGACCTTCCTCTCGGAGGAGAAGCCCACACCCATCGCCTACCACATACTCTACCGTTACCTTGACGTGCCCGAGCTGGTCGCGCCCGAATCGCTGACCAAGACGACCATCGAGAAGATGAAGCTGAGCATCTACGGCACATCCATGGAACTCGTCTGCATGAAGTGTGGAAAGCCGCAGGGCTTCAGGACGATAGGCGAGACGGCGGAGGAGCCTCGGTGCTCTTCATGCGATTCCGGACTGCTCGCCCCGGCCTTCTGGACATCCGGGCAGGTCTCCAAACTCGCCAAGCGCAGGCTGGAAAAGGAAACCCTGAGCGAGGACGAAAAGTCCGAGCTCGCCAAGGCGAGGAGGTCCGCCGACCTGGTCCTCTCCTACGGAAGGAGGGCGATAATCGCGCAGGCGGTCTACGGCATCGGGCCGCAGACGGCAGCGAGGATCCTGGCGCGCATGGAGGACGACGAGGCGAGCTTCTACAAGGAGCTGCTAGAGGCCAAGCTGAAGTTCATCGAGACCAGGCCCTTCTGGTAGGTTCTTAATCCCCTGGCCACACGATTCCGCCCGTGCCGTTTCATCCTCAGGTGGTCTCAATGATGAAGAAGCGCAAGGCCATGGGCGCTAGGCCCGCCTCGGAGTTCGACGCCGCGGAGGCGAGAAAGGTGAGCGTGACCAACTCCAAGCCGTTCAAGAGGGCGCCCGACCCAGTGAAAAAGAAGCAGGACAGGAAGATCAAGGGACCACGGGGACAGGTCCCAATCCGGGTCTACACGCCGAAGGGACGAGGGCCTTTTCCGATTGTGGTCTACTTCCACGGCGGCGGATGGGTCGTGGGGTCGATAGACAGCCACGAAGAGCCGACATCCAAGCTCGCCAATAGCGCAAAGGCGGTGGTCGTCTCGGTCGATTATCGGCTGGCCCCCGAGCACAAGTTCCCGGCAGCGCCCGAGGACTGTTATGCGGCGGCGTTGTGGGCGTCAAACCACGCCGAGGAGATCGACGGGGACCCCGGCCGGCTGGTGGTGGCGGGAGACAGCGCTGGCGGAAACCTGGCCGCAGCTGTCTGCCTCATGGCCCGGGAGAAGGGCGCCCCCAAGGTCGCGCTCCAGCTGTTGGTCTACCCGTTCATCGACTTCACTAGGGACATGAGCAAGTTCTCGAGCAAGGAGTACGGACCCACGCCTAGCGATTGCGCCTGGTACAAGGAGAATTACTTCGGCAGCGTCTCTGACAGCGCCCACCTTCTCGCCTCTCCCCTGCTCGCGGACCTCGGCGGTCTCCCGCCAGCGGCGATCGTGACCGCCCAGTATGACACGTTCACAGAGCAGGCGAACGAATACGCTAGGAAGCTCGGCGATGCTGGCGTGAAGGTATCAACGAAGGAGTTCAGAGGTATGACCCACGGGTTTTGGGGCCTCCCGGGCTACTTCGACCTGGGCGGCGCGGCGGTCGAGTGGGCCGCCCTCCAGGTCAGGAAGCTCAGATGGCCATAGCGCGCATGAAGAACTCGGTGATGAGACCCTTTGATTTCTCCACGTCTCCCGACTTGGAGAAGTGGAACTGCTGGAAGACCACGTGGTTCAGCATCCCGATGAGGCAGTCCGCCGCCCCCACCGGGTCCGTCCTTCTGAAGGCACCGCGAGCGATCGCGCGCTTGATGAACGACGCGGCGACGACGCGGACCTCGTCCTGCTGTTCGCTGATCATGTCGACGCTCGATCTGTCGAGCTCGCCGGTCTCCACCATGTAGAGGCCCGGCTGGAAGGCCTCAGTCGGGAAGGAGGTCAGGTAGAAGTCGACGAAGCGCTCCACGTTCTTCCGGGCATCGGCATCCGAGGTCCTCTCACGTAGGAGCCCGATGAACTCCTGCATCGTGACACGGTGCTTGACGGCCGCTTCGAAGAGGCGGCGCTTGTCCTTGAAGTAGTAATAGATCATGGGCGGAGTCGTGTTCGCTTCCCTGCAGACGTCCCGGATGGAGACGTTGGAGTAACCCTTCTCCGCGAACAGCTTGCCGGCAGCTTCCAATATGACCGCGGAACCGGGCTTCGTCTTCAACGCCACTCTAAGCGCGGGGAGCGATTAATTACCTTACCCATCGATGTTTTATCTAACGCTCGTTAAAGCTTATCTACCGTTTTCGGACGTGCCAACGGCTAGGCATGGCCTCGAATCGGAGCAGGAGGGTGGCTCTCGCGAGCCTCTTCGGCGTCCTGATATTGGTGACGATGGGATTTCTTCCCGCGCCGACCTCGGACTTTCTGATAGTCGGCGAGGCGTTCTTCCTGGCGCTAAGCTTCCTAGTCGTGGGCAGGGGCGGAGCGACCTACACGGGGCTCGTGGCCGGCCTCCTCATAACGACCGTGAAACTCTCGTTCTTCCCGCTCGACCTGGTCTTCGCCATCTTCTTCGGCGTGATGGTCGACGCGACGGCGCTGGCCTTCGGCGCCAAGAGCGGCCAGGAGGCCAAGACGACGAGACTGGTAGCGGCCATGACCATCAGCACAGGACTCGTGGGGTTCATAGCGTATTACGTCAGCGCCGTCCTGACGAACCTCGTCCCGAACCAGCTCGCCCTCGACGTGACGACGCTGGTCTTCGGCATCGTGAGCGGAGCGGTCGGCGGCTTCGTGGCAGCCCGCGTCTGGAACAGGTACCTGAAATCGAGAATCTGAACAGCCGGCTGCGGCGGTCGGCGACCAATCCCGCATACGGTCCGCGCGCTTAAATCACCAACGGACGGCACGGGCGCCAAGACATGAAGATCAGACGAGCCCTCGAAGGATTCGAGGCCTACGGATGGGAGACCCCGAGCTACGAGATAGCCGAGAAGACGGGGCTGAGGGTCGAGGACATCGTCAGGCTGGACACCAACACTTCGCCGTTCAAGCCAGAGCTCGCTCTGTCCGCCTTGGCGCGCAAGCTCAAGAACGCCGAGGTGAACCAGTATCCGGACACGTCCTATCACGCCATGCGACAGGCCCTCTCGGCCTACACGGGGAAGGACCTGGAGCGGTTCGTCGTCACGAACGGCGCGGACGAAGGGCTCGACATCATCACGAAGGTGCTGCTCGACCCTGGAGACGAGGTCCTGGTCCCCACGCCTACGTACCCGATGTACAGGATAGCCTCGCAGATCATGGGGGCAAAGGTCAGGGCGATAGACAGGAACCCGGACTTCACCCTCGACGTAGAGGGCATGCTCGAGGCCGTCGGCAAGCGGACGAAGGTGATATTTCTCTGCAATCCGAACAACCCTACCGGCAACTTCAGCCCCGAGAAGGAGGTGAAGGAGCTCGCCAAGAGAAGCGGCGTCGTGGTGGCGATCGACGAGGCCTACTTCGAGTACTGCGACGGGAGCGCAATCGACATCACCGACAGGCTGGACAACGTGGTCGTGTGCAGGACGCTCTCGAAGGCGTTCTCGCTCGCAGGCGCGAGGCTCGGTTATCTCGTCGCGAAGAGGGAGACCGTGGACAAGCTAAACATGGTGCGGCCCCCCAACAGCCTTTCGGTGATCTCGCTGATGCTGGGCCAGACCGCGCTCACCCATCTGGACGAGATGAAGAAGCACGTCGCCTCTACCGTGAGAGAGAGGGGTCGCCTGCTGGAGGGGCTCGGCGGGATCTCGGGATTGACGGCGTATCCCAGCGCGGCGAATTTCATCCTCTTCAAGGTGAACAAGGGCGACGCTGGGAAGGTGCACGCGGGGCTGATGAAGAAGGGACTGGTGCTCCGCAACCTCAGCCAGGTGCGGGGTGTGGAGAACTGCCTCAGGACCACGGTCGGGACGCCAGACATCAACGCGAGGCTCCTCGTCGAGCTCGACAGGTTGGTCCGCTAGCTCCCAAGCGCTACGCTTATGAGGGAACCTTCGCGGGCGAAAAAGGAGGCCAGATTTTGGAGAGGGGAGAAATGGGAGTCCTCGCGGTGCAGTTCGGCGCGCTCGTCATCGTCTTGCTGGTCCTCTCTAACTTCGCTTCCGGCGTCAGCGTGGTTTCCACCCCGACCATCACCGCCGTCTACTGGGGTTCTCCGTCCGGTAACATCCAGCTGACCAAGGCCGCCACCAACATCGAGTCAACGAACGAGAACACGATGTCGGTCTTCTACTCGCTCGCCGAGTCGACGACCCCTGCTTCGGTCACCGCGGGTAGACTTTGCCTGGACTCCAACGCGAACGACACGGGAGGGACGTACACCTACACAGACATCGCCTTCAACTATAGCGCGAGCCATCGTTCGAACTACATCTCGTTCGGACCGACGGACCAGACCGTCGGACAGACCTGCACCTATTCGGTCCAGCTGACCGACAGTCTGCAGCAGACCTACCTCTGGGTGTCGACCGTACAGTTGAAGGGCCCGAGCGCGGCCAACTGATTTATACGACGGGCAGCCATCGCGCAAGGTTGTCCCAGGACAGCCTTCAAGACAGGTACGCCCCCTCCAGCGTCTGCTTCGGATGCGGACCGGCAAACGAGATGGGCCTGCGCATCAAGAGCAGAGTGGAGGGCGACGAGGTGGTGTGCGACTGGACGCCGGAGCGACAGCATCATGCCTTTGACAACATCCTCAACGGGGGTATCACGGGCGCCATCCTCGACTGTCACAGCAACTGGACGGCCGTCCACGCCATGATGGAGCGGGACGGGCTGGATTCGCCTCCTCCAACGGTCACATCCGAGTTCACGATCAAGATGCTGCGCCCGACACCGATGGACAAGGTGCTTCACCTTAGGGCGAGGGTGGTCGAGCTAATGGGGGACAAGGCAGTGGTGGAGTCCACACTCGAGGCGGACGGCAAGTTGAGGGCCACGTTCAGGGGCACCTTCGTGGCCGTGAAGGAGGGGCACCCCGCCTTCGCCAGATGGGCCGGACCCTAGCCCGTGCGGCTTGGGCGAAAACGTCTTCCCCCGTCCGATTCCGCTTCACTCTCGCGACGCGCCGGAGGGAGGGAGTCCCGTGGCCGGTGACGAGGGAAGCTTTTAGAACTCGCCCGGGCTCGCGACAACGGCAATGAAAGGCACGTCCAAGCGAATCTTCAACTCGGCTAGCGTCCCTCCAGAGAGATGCATCTTCTGCAAGATCGTAAGGGGCGAGCTACCTGCACAGAAGGTCTACGAGGACGAGAAATACATCGCATTCCTCGACATCAATCCCTTCTCCAGAGGTCACACGCTCGTCAGCCCTAAGGTCCACGGCGAGACCATCTGGGACATGAAAGAGACGGAGATAGGTCAGCTGTTCATGACCGCCTCCAATATCTCAAAGGCGGTGGTCGAGGCGACCGGCGCGGACGGGTTCAGGTTTGTCCAGAACAACGGCGAGGCGGCGAATCAGGTCGTGGCGCACGTGCACGTGCACGTGATACCCATAATGCTGCATCAGAAGGGGAAGGTCATGGACAGGCAGAAATTCACCGAGGACGAGATGTCGGAGACGGCGGAGAAGATCAGAGCCGCCATCAGCGGCTGAGCTCGGGTCGCGTTAGTCTGCGGTGCCTTCCTGTAACTTGTCGATCTGGCGCTGTCTAACCTCCGTGAACAGGCTGCACCAGTCTCGGCCCGAGACGAGGAGGTTGAACTCCTTCAGCTTGGAGTGGAGGCAGAGGCCCCTCTCGAAGAGGTCGGCGTTGAGTGGGTCGTTCGGTTTGAACCAGACGCAGGACAGGCAATTCTCATACTGCCAGGTTATCCGCTTCAGGCTCCTTTGCGGTTCCGGCTCTGGGTTTGAAGCCATACCAACGATTGGGGCCGCCCGGTTACTTAAGAGTAGCACCGCCCAGGGGCACAAGCTAGGGACCGGTAGGGCGGGCAGGACGCTTCCCCCTCAACGCAGATGGGAAGACAGCTAGCAGCAGGAAGACCGTGGAGACGTAGTAGACAAGGTGTACCGACGTTATGAAGCTGTCAATCGACCCACCGCTGCTCGATGCTGTGCTCCCTACGAATATCTGCAGTAGGGAGGCGACCGGCGTGACGGTGGCCATGATTAGGATGGCAACGGCCAGGCTCAGGGTAGAGCCCAGATTTACTAGCGTCGTGCTCACACCGGAGGCGATCCCCCTCTCCTCTGGAGGGACAGAATTCATAATCGAGGCCCTATTGGGGGCCGCGAAGATGCCCATACCGCTACCTACGAAGACCAGCGGGACGGCGAGCTCGGGGAAGGTGACCGTCTTGCCGATATTGGCGAGGAGCAGGAACCCGAAGCATGAGACGAGCAGGCCGAGGGTCGCCAGATAGCGGGCGCCGTACCGGTCGGAGAGCCAGCCGCTTATCGGCCCGAAGAAGGCAATGGAGGCGGAGTTGGGTATCAGGAAGAGGCCCGCCGTGAGCGCGTCGAGCTTCATCGAAGGACCCTGCAGGTAGAATACCAGCACGAGTGTCACGGCGCCCCTGGCCAGTGAGTTCAGCAAGATCGCTGCGTTCCCCGAGGCGAACTGCCTGATCTTGAAGAGGGTCAGGTCGAGCATCGGCGATTCCACACGGGTCTCAGTGACGAAAAATACGGTCAGCATGACGAGGCCGAAGCCGATTATCGCGTAGGTCTGCACTGGCGGCAGGCCGCCAATGACGTTCAGGGTGATGCCGACGAGGACGGAGGAGAGGCCAGTCGCGAAGGTCACGTTCCCGATGATGTCGAGCTTCTGGCCTGTCCTGAGTGTCGACACTTCGCGCAGCTTATAGTGAGACCAGAAGGTCGCGAAGACTCCTATCGGGATGTTGACCCAGAAGATCGACTGCCAGCCGATGGTGGAGGAGAGCACCCCTCCGAGTACGAGGCCGAGCACCGAGCCGATGACGATTGAGATTTGGTTTATGCCCAGCGCCTTTCCCCTCTCGTTCGCTGGAAAGGCGTCGGTGATGATGGCCGCGCTGTTCGAGAAGAGGAATGCTGCGCCTATTGCCTGGACCATCCTGAAGAAGACGAGTTCGACCCCAGTCTGCGAGAGGCTGCAGAGTGCCGAACCCGCGGTGAAGACGGCGAACCCGAAGGTGTACAGCCTGACGCGCCCGAACATGTCCGCGAGCCTCCCGAAATTGACCAGGACAGAGGCGGTGACCAGTTGGTATCCGAGAAGTATCCAGATCAGGTCGAACAGCGACGTGTGGGCGAGGTTCTTCAGGATCGTCGGCAGCGCTATCAGGACGATGTTGGCGTCCAGAGAGGCCATCAGTATGCCGAGAGTGGTGTTGGAGAGTGCAACCCACTTGTACTGCATCCTCGTTGCCGACGAGACTGGGGATATCTCCTTTTCCCCGTAGCGAGTCCACCGAAGCCCATCGCGTAGTGCTCGTCCCTAAATCGGGGCTGCGGCGGGTAAGTCTTCCGCTTCCTTCTTCGCCGCGTCCATGGCGGTCCTCCGGGCGAGCAACTGCTGCTTCATCGACCCCTTGAACAGGAAGGCCGCGCCGACCGAGGCGACGGCGATGGCCAGACCAATTGTGAATAGGGGAGTTATCGACTGGACGAAGGCCAGCCTCAGTTGAGGGATCAGGCTTGTGAAGGCAGGGTATTCTGCCAGGAACTGCTGCAGCGCAGCCGGGGACGCGAGGAACTGTCCCACGAGGTTAGCGTTACCAAGGTACTGGGTTGCGGTAGCCTGGTACTGAGCGGGGACCGTCGCGAGGACGGTCGTCAGCTTGGAGGCGAACGTGTTGGCCTGGATCGTCCCCATTATTGCTAGCCCGATGGTGCCACCGAGGTTGCCCATGAACTGCGGGAGCGAGGAGGCGATGCCGATCTGGGCCCTGGACGCAGAGTTCTGTATCGCCAGGAAGGTCGAAGAGAACGTCATCCCGACGCCGAAGCCTGCGACGGCCACTGCCTCAACCAGCTGATACCAACCGACGGTCGCTGTGAAGAGGGTCAGGAGGTACACGCCAGCCGTCGCGATGAGGAGGCCCGTCACCGTGATATTGCGATAGCTCGTCCGGGTGACCAAGATCCCGCCCAGCACGCTCGCGATGATCATCGGGAGCAGGAATGCGTCGAGCACGTAGCTGGAGTAGTTGATCGAGTGCCCGAGCCCCGCCTGGACGAAAAGAGGGATGTACGAGACCACCGAAAGGAGCATCAGCCCCCTCAGGAACGAGACCGCGGAGGCCGAGGAGATGTTCCTGGTCTTGAACAGCCCGAGCGGAAGGACCGGCTCCGGTGCGCGCATCTCGATGAAGATGAAGAGCGCGAAGAAGCCAGCCGCGCCGATGAAGAATGAGTATTCCTCCCAGGAGTACCACGGGTAGGTGGTCCCGCCGTTGAGGAATCCGAGGTTGAGGAGGCCTATCCAGGCCGCGAGGAGGGGGATCCCGAGCCAGTCGAGCTTGGGCTTGGTCATGCTCTTTGACTCGTTGAGGCCTACGAGCAGGAGTATGATCGAGGCCACGCCGAGCGGGAGGTTGATGTAGAAGATCCACCGCCAGTTGACGATGTCCACGAGGTACGTGCCCACGGACGGGCCGAGCACCGAGGCGATGCCGAAGACGCTCGAGAAGATCCCGGTTATCCTGCCCCTCTGCTCGGGCTTGAACGTCACCCCGGCGATGCTCAGAGCTATCGGGAAGAAGGCGCCGCCGCCGAGCCCCTGCACTGCCCTGAATATGATCAGCTCGTCGATGTTCTGTGCCGCACCTGAAGCGATGGAACCGAGCATGAATATCACGAGACCGAGTATGAAGAACTTCCTCCTGCCGTAAAGGTCCGAGAGTTTCCCGAAGATCGGCATCGCGACCGTCTGGGTGAGTATGTACGCGCTGAATACCCACGCGTAGAGGTTGAGACCGCCCAGGTCGGAGATTATGGTAGGACCGGCTGTTGCCACGATGGTCTGGTCCATAGCGCCCAGGAGAAGCCCGGTCATCAGACCGGCGATTATGAGTATGAATGAACGCCTAGGGACCTCGGGGACTGTTCCTGTTGTGACCGCCGGCGGCGCGGCGTCTGCTGGTTTTGAATTGCTCTTGGATTCCATCTTGAACACGCTCGCAGAAACTGCGTTAACGGGCCGCCCCGAATGCTAACTATATAATTATAGTGACATCGATATAGTTAGTAGCGGCAATCGAATACTAGCTCCCGGCTATCAAAGGAGGTGGTCAGCTCAGCGCAGTTCAGCTTAGTCTGACCAACTGCTGCGCGTCGGTCACGGGAGTGACGACGACCGCCGTACCGAAGGCGATTATCTCGTCCATCGTCTGCCCTATCTCGGTCGAGTCGAACATCACGCTGATGACCGCGTTGGCCCCGAGCGCCGCTGCGTGTTCGCTCAGCCTGTCTAGGGCCTGCTGGCGCGCCTGCTGGGCCATCTCCGTGTATTCGTTGATCTCTCCGCCCTTGAGAGTGCGGAGGCCCGCGATGAAGTTCCCCCCAATGCCGCGCGACCTTACGGTGATTCCGTAGGTGAGTCCGAGCACTCGGTCGATCTTGTATCCCGACACATAGTTCGCAGTGATGAGCATAGGCTTTGCGGGAGTAGTCATAGGCAGGAGGCGACTCCGGTTCGTAGAAAAGCATTTGTGGGAAGCAGAAAGGGAGGTAGAGAGTAAGAAAACCCTGGGAAGGTCCCTTGTTCGGGTACCTTCGTCGCGTGGTGCTAGGTTGGACAGGTCTTTCCGTCGATCGCAGGGTGAGCGGGCCGGGGTCCGCCAGACACTTCTGGATACGCTCGGACGCGATCTGAACCTGCGGCCCTGCGATGTGCGTCCCGGATGGGACCGCATCGATGGTGGTGGTGGTGGCTTCATCCGCGCCGAACAGGTTCGGTGCTGACAAACACTGATGCCACCCGTTGAGGGTGGATATCGCAGAGCTAGATTAGAGCCTAATCTGTTGCCGCCTCTCGACCTTCATTCTCTTTCCCCTCGGACGTCTATTGGGCATGCTGCTAGCTGCCCGGGTGAGGGGCGGTCACAACTCCCCCCACTGTGAACCCTACGCCAGCGAACCCGGGCTTGCGAGATACTTCTTGATGCCGTCCGCGGCAACGTACGATTGGTAGCCGGACCCGTGTGTTCCGGCGGTCTGGTTGTTCCCAGTAGTGTTGCAGATCTCGCCTGACGCGAAGAGGTTCTCGGCGGTCCAGCACTGCTGATAGAGGTTGAAGACTGAAGTTGCGGCGTTAACGCCGAGGCGTGCTCCTCCCCTCGTGTGCGCCTGCCATGCGTCGACGTGGGCTGAGCCGGGTGTCATAGACGGCGTGGTGTAAATGTTAGTGCACCCCATCTTCTCGAGAACGGGCTTGGTCAGGGGGACGGTGTAGTTGGAGGTGTTGAACTCGTTGATGCCGTAGTCTAGCGTGGCCCTCGCCAGAGGGTCTCCGTAGATATCCTCGTAGTGGGGGTCGAGGTCGCCGTAGTTGAGGGTGGTGGGCAACTGGTTGGTATAATTGAAGAATGTTACGCCTTGTGAGGTCTTGAGATAGCTGTTCTTCCATGTGCCCTTGTACGCGCTGCCGATGTTGCTCGGGCTGGCCGCGCCATAGTAGCTGTTCGCGAACCCGGGACCGCTTCCCGCATAGGTTCCTACTCCCCCCACCGCACCCAGGCCTCCTATGAAGTTCAGGCCCGTGTGGTCGAAGTTGTCGTCGGCGAGATCCCTGAAGCCGAAAGCCCCTCCGGACCCGTTCCCGGCTGGGTAGGCGTTCGCCCCGATGTTCATTGTTCCGCCCGCGTATGGGCCGACCACGTTGGCTTCGGTCATCCCCCGCCCCAGGGAGCCGCTGACCGTCGTGGGATTGTAGGAGTTCCCGATTCCAGACAGCTGCATGGACCGGATTATGTTGAAACCCCAGAGCCCGTTGAAGAAGACCTTCCCTGGCTGGATGTGGATGTTGCCCTGCGCGTCGTAGTATCTGGCTTGCGTGACCTGTCCCGAAGAGTTGGTGTCGAGCCTGTAGGCGTAGCTGTTGATGGCGAGCGTGAAGTTTCCGGATTTGATCGCAGCCGGGACGGTCCTGTAGGCAGCGTTGGCCTTGGCCCCGGTCTCACAGACATAGTTGCACCCCTCAGTGCACCAGCCGTCGTATACGCACTCGTTGACTGCTACCCCGTACTGGTTCATGTAGGGTTGAGATGCGAGCGCAGTGGGTGCTGGGAATGGGCTCCATCCGATACCCTCCGCGGCTGTCTGGAAGGCGGTGCCGAGTGCGGTCACTGGATGAGGAGGAAGCGGATAGTTCCCGCTCATTGGTAGCAATGGTCCTTCGTTCGTCCCGGTGATGCCCCACGACTGCTCCCACGCCACGTAGTATGGCTCATAGTCCGTGTAGGTCATCGGCCAGTCCTCGACGTCCTGGTTCGGTTCGATACTTGAGATGAAGTTGGCCCCGTACCTGCTCGCCGTCGAGGAGTTCATGGTGTAGGCCCAAGGTCCGTAACGACCCATGTCGCCTGCGTAGTGCTGCGCCATGCCTCCGACTGCGTGGCCAAGCGAGATGACCTGGTCCGTGGGCGTGTTCCGTCTGACCGGCAGGGCGAGCTGATTGCCGTTCTGCCTCATCGTGAAGGTCGAGATGGGGAGCGGGTGGTCGAACTTCCTCATGACCATGATGCCCCACTCGTCGTATTTCACGGGTGCGAAGTCGGTGTCGAACTGGTAGTACGGGCCCTTCTCGATCCCGACCACCTTGAAGCCTGAGGTGGACAGCTCCGCGGCCACGGCCCCTCCCATCACACCCAGTCCCAGGACGACTACGTCCGCGGCAGGTTCGGTGATTACTGTTGACATCTCGATCGGCCCCTATGGGGATCCCTTCTGGTACTGCGCGAGGCTGGCGGGCATGAGCTGGGTGGGGGTGGTTGCGACCATCAGCTCCTTGGTCGTGTGCCCCTCGCCGTAGAAGTTACCCTGGTTCACACCGTTGAAGGCCGAGAAGACCCATGCGGCCATGCCCTTGTTACCTCCGTAGATGGGGTCCATGAAGTAGCCGGACCATACCATGACGAAGACCTCGTAGAAGAAGTCCGAAGGAGTGATCTCGTTGAAGCTCGTAGGCTTGTTGTTGTAGAGGTCCGTGAGGGCCGCCAACTGGTTGGCTGCCGAGAGCGTCTCGAAGTTTCCACCGTAGGCGCTGTTGCAGTAGGTCTCGAAGGCGTCGAGCCCGTACCTAAAGAACTCACGGAAGTTGTTGTGATACTGGTACTGCATACCTGACTCGATCGAGACGAGCGTCGAGCCTCCCGAGTACGTAATCCCGTCGAGGGTGATAGGTCCGGTCTGATTAGGGGGGATGAACGGTCCCTCCATGTACATGTGAGCGCTCTTCCCGTAGTCGCCCGCAAGCTGCCTATCGATGAAGTAAATCACTCCCGCTGCGGCTGCATCCGGGCCGTTGCCATCGTCGGGGATCATCGTCTCTGCGATGGCTGCGAGCAGCGACTGCTCCGTCGTACTTAGTGTGACGAAACCAGTCATTGTGTCTATCTGGGCCTGGAGCGCGGCAATCTGAGCCTGGGCAGAGGACGACGCCGTGGTGCAGGTAACACTGCCGGTGCTCGTTTCGGTAACCGTACTAGCAGGCAAAGTGCTGGTTACAGTGGAGACCGAGGTGACCGTGCTCCCGGGTAGTGTGGATGTTACCGTACTGGTTTCGGTCGAGGTCGTTGAGGGCTTTGCAACGTATACCGCTGCCGCTCCTACAACCAGCCCCCCTATTGCAGCTGCTCCTACTTTCAAAAACGTCCTTCTAGAAGCATCCGAAGCCGTCTTGTTGGTCTCAGTCACAGTATCCGCGACAGTGGTTTCACTATATACGCTTATCCCAACGGGTTCTGTTACCTCTGCGTCGAAATCATCGCGTTGACTACTACTACTGGCATCATTCTTGATTCAGATAGCGAACCTAACGCGATTTTGTTAGGCGTTTTTTTGAAGCGTTTTATTTTAAGAAGGTTACCTGTCAGCCTCTGTACGTCTGAGTTTTCGTACAAATGCTTAGTGTTCTCGTCACGGTCCGAGAGAGAGCGACGCCGACGAGAAGCAGCCCGAGGATTCGCACGAGTCCACCTCACCGTCGCAACCAAAACTCAAGGAGCCCTTTCTCCGGAATTCGCACGCCGGAGAATGTGACGTCATCCTCACGCTCAGCCGGGTGTCATGAAGTGATATGTTCACCTTATTGTCGGGATGACCGACCTTCCTGCAAACTTGAACGCAGGTTCTCTGCCGTGGTCGAGTACCCACGACCTCCGCCGGCTCCTCGAGAGAGCGCCGGCATCAGTGCCGATGCTGGCTGCGGATTACGGCGTCGGATATGAGTTCCATCCTGTCGAACCACCCGAGCCCCATGTCGAGCTCGCTCTTCAGCCTGAGCGGCAGGGTTGGGACGTTCGTGCCCACGATGTTCACTTTCTCCGCTTCGTAGTCCAACGGGTCGCCCCAGTCCCATTCCGCGATCTTGTACTGCAGGTCGCCATAGACCTCGACCCTGACCTTGTCGACCGTGAGCTCGGCGTAGTAGCTCTTGACGTATACGGGAAGCATATGCGCGTCCACATCTGCCTCCCTCGCGAGCTTCTTTTCCGCCTCTGCCGGAGTCCGTGTCACGTATTCCGCAAGCAGCTTGCAGACCTCCTCGGTGCCTGCCTTGGTCGTGAATATCTCAAGGCGGTCCGCCTGCACGTTGACCCCCTTGATTATCTCCGCGGCGTCTCCGCCGAAGGCCCATTTGGCCTGGGCGGCCTCCAGCGCCTTGCCTATCTTCACTGTCGCTCGGAGCAGCGGTCCGGGAAGTATCACGATCTCTTCTGGCTTGGGAACCTTGCTCCCTAGGACCGGCATGTCGGGCCTGGGTTTTCCGCCCGGCAGATTCAGCAATCTCTGACCTCAGATTCACTCTGTATCTTGGGAAGCTATAACTCATTCTGTTGCATCATGCAGAGCGGATTCGATTTTCCGTTACATGCTCCTCGTCAGCTAAAATGCTTCTGCGATGACTTCACAGATCTCTGGGCGAAAAAGGTTGCAATGGCCAAGTAGGTTGGTGGGGCCTATGGGACGCGTGCCAGTTGTCACACCGCTTTTGTTAGGGTTCGTCAGCTACCTGTCGACGGAGAAACCATGGTAGGTCCAAGCCTGCTGGCGCGCCTGCTGAGCCATCTCGGTCTATTCGTTGATCTCTCCGCCCTTCAGGGTGAGGAGGCCGGCTCAGTGGTCGTGGTGCTTCTGCAAGACTGCATCCGTTATGAGCGATACGCGGTCGAGCCATCCCAAGCCCAAGTCCAGCTCGCTCTTCAGCGACAGAGGGACGAGAGGCAACTTCCCACCCACTATGTACGTATAATCTGCCTTGAATTCCAGAGGGTCTCCCCAGTCCCACTCGCCCACCTTGAACTGCAGGTCGCCGTGGACCTCTAGCTTGACCCCATCTATGGCGAACTCGGCATAGTAGCTCTTGTTGTAAATCGGATAGATCATTCCGTCTACGTCCGCCCCTCTGGGAAGCTTCTTTTGGACCATCGCCGGGGCGAGCGTCTGGTACTCGGCGAGAACTTGCCGGATCTCGTCGCACCCCTCTTTGGTCGTGAGTATCTCCAGGTAATCTGCTTTGACGTTTACCCCCATCATCTGCTCTCCCGCATCGCCGCCGACAGCCCAAACCGCGTTGACATTATTCTTCAGCATTGGTAAGATCTTGCCCACCGCGCTCAGAATTGGCCGACTTACCACCACCATCTCGTCAGGCGTGGGTACCCTACTGGAGATTATGTCGACATTCGGCTTCGGATTCTTCCTCGGGACGTTTAGCAACTATGACCCTCGGCGGCTCTCCCTCAGGGGTGATATTAGCTCTTCTACGGTTGGTTGAGGGGCAATCCGCGACCCTTGCGACAGTAATCCTCTTACTCGTTGACGTAGCAGTCGTGGGTCCACGGGCCGATGTGAGTCACACAGAAATACTTCAGACACAAAGTGCATTGCCAGACTTGGTCGGCTGGCTTCTCTGGGCCGCATATATCGCAAATGAACGATGGAGCGTGCTTCTCTTCTGCCACCACGGCTTCTGTCATAGATGCATCCGCCGTAGCTCTCATAGAAATAATTATCGGTCCCCTAACCAGCAACCTGACCGGAAGGCGGAGGAGGTAAATCCTCGCGTTAGCCTGTACGGGAAATCTACGACAGGGGTGCTCCGGTGCAGCTACCTATCTTCAGCCTGAGACGCCGATGCTCTGCGGCTTGCCGAGGGCCCCGAAGCAAGAGTGAGCCATGGGGGCGAGATGCTTTACACAGTAATTCATAGTGCATAACGTACACTGAAAAACCTGCTCTGCGGGGTTGTCTGGTCCGCAGGACTCGCAGACGCTCATTGGACGTGCTTTTTCAGGGAGTGTGTTCTGCGACGGAGATTCTGCCGTAGACTGAGTTCTATTCGTAGCGTCGTCCCGACGAGGTTCCGCCCCAGACACATTCAGGCTTCTCTTGTCTCTAGTAAATAAATCATAGTCGAGGCGCGCATTCGGCAAGAGGGATCTCATGGGCATCCACACCGCGGGAACCCCAAAAAGTTCGAAGTGGATGAACGACAATTACGACGCGGCAAAATAATGTCCTACCGATCAACTCAAAAATAGCGATGCGAAAAATGATAAAAGAAAAACCTTGGGGAAGGGCGCCTTTTCAGGCACCCTTCGTCCGATTCCTAATGCTGTTGACCTTACATCAGCAGGCCGGGGCTCTTCAGGTACATCTGAATGCCTTCCGAAGCTACTTCGGACTGCATTCCTGCCTGGTGAGTCCCTGATGGGACGGTGTCGCCCGTTGTGTTGTTGCATTCGCCGGCTGCGAACAGGTTCGGTGCTGTCCAGCTCTGCTGCCACTTGTTGAAGGTGGAGCTCGATGCAGACGATCCGACTCTGTTGCCTCCGCGGATGTGGTGTCCCCACCAGTCGTTGTGGGCGGTGTATGGATTGACTATCGTGCTTCCGCCCTTGGAGATGTTCGTAGCACCCAACTTCGCCAGAATTGCCAGGCCCGCCGTGTTCCCGGGTGAACTTGCGAAGTACGTGGCAGACTGGTATGGATTCGGTGTCCACTCGTGGGTGATTCTAGGCAACGGGTCTCCCCAGAGGTCGCTGTAGTGCGGGTCGAGGTCCCACATGTTCAGAGTGTTGGGAAGGTCGGGACCCATTCCTCCGAAGCTTACGGTCGCCGCAGTGCCACCAGTGGTGTACCTGTTCTGTAGTGTCGCCTTGTAGGTGCTCCCTTGGCTGCCAGAGCTTGCTCCGCCAGCAGTGGAGACGTTGGTCGGACCGCTTCCCGAGTAGCCTCCTGCTGACTGCTCTGGACCTCCTATGAAGGCAAGGCCGGTGTGGTCAAACCCATCGTCCATGAATTCGTAGAGGGTGAAGCCACCGCCCCCGTTTCCTGCGATGGAGTTGAGTCCCACTCCAGGGATCTTACCGTTGGGTCCAGCCGTACCGCTGAATGGCAGGTAGCCGTTAGTGTATCCTCTGCCCACTGTGCCGGTGACTGTTGTGGAGTTGTATGGTACACCCACGCCCGAGTTCAGCATTGCTCTTACCTGGTTTCCTCCGTGGAGACCGTTGAAGAACACTGTTCCGGGTTGGATGTGGACGTTTCCAGCTGCGTCGTAGTATCGGATTTGTGTGATGTTTCCGTTGGAGGCGGTGTCCATTCTGAAGACTTGGCTGTTCAGGGATAGGGTGAACTTTCCGCTCTTGACCGCCGCCGGGACACTTCTGAAGGCAGAGTTGCCCTTGGCGCCAGTCTCGCAGACGAAGTTGCAGCCTCCTCCTGTGCACCAGCCTTCGTAGACACAACCGTTGATCTGGACTCCGTATGGATTCACATAGGGTTCAGAAGCAAGCGAGCTCGTGGATGGAAATGGGTTGTAACCTAGTGCCTCCGTGGCAGCTTGGTACAGGGTGCCGAGTGGCGTTACTGGGTGACCTGGCAGCGGATAGTTCTTGCTCATGGGTATCGGGGTGCCTGGGGCATTGCTGCCGATCGCACCTCCGTTGCCCACCGAGCCTGCGCCATCGCCGCTCAGACCGAAGTTCTGCTCCCAAGCGGTGTAGTATGGCTCATACTCAGTGTATGTCATTGGCCAGTCTTGCGAGTCATCGAACGGGTTGATAGAAGCCAGGTGGCCAGCGCCATACCTGCTAGCGGTCATTGACGCCATCGCGAAGCCCCACGGACTGTTTCTGCCCATGGCTCCGCCGTAGTGGTGTGCTGCTCCGCCGACTCCCAGTCCGAAGTTGTGGTACTGGATCGGGAATGTCGCTCTCCTTACAGGGAGCGCCATCTGGTTGGCGTTGTTTCTGATAGTCTGAGCACCCCATGAGTATGGGACGTCGAACTTCCTTTCCCACTGGATTCCCCATTCATCGTACTTCGTGGTGGAAAAGTCCGTGGTGAAGTTCCAGTATGGACCCCTGGTGACTCCTGCTACCTTGTAGCCCGCCGCTGTGAGCTCTGCAGCTATGGTGCCGCTCACTACTCCTACGCCCAAGAGGACGACGTCGGCTGCTGGTTCTGTAATTACAGTTGACATCTCTATCAGCTCCTCTTACGGGGACCCCTTCTGGTACTGGCCTAGGCTCGCAGGCGCGAGGGTGATTGGAGTTGTCGCCACCATGAGCTGCTTCGAGGTGTATCCTTCACCATAGAAGTTGCCGAGGTTGACTCCGTGGAATCCAACGTACGACCAGCCGACCATGCCCTTGTTTCCGCCATATACCGGGTCTACCCAGAAGCCGTTCCACACCATGAAGAACAGCTCGTACGCAAAGTCGGATGGAAGTACGGCTCCAAATTGCGTGCCTCCTGGGACGCCCGCTGCTGGGGAGTTCACGCCTTCGATTACCTCCTGGTAACCGCCAGCTGCTCCGCCTGATAGGGCCCCGCTTGCTCCGTCGTACGTTGGCTTGTTGGCCCATAGATCGGTGAGACACGATGTCTGGTTAGCCGCCGAGAGGGTCTCGAAGTTGCCTCCATAAGCTGCGTTGGAGTAAGCTTCAATTCCTGCAAGGCCAATCGTCCAGAATTGCTTCATGTCGAACGGGTACTGGTAACGACTACCTGCCCCCACCCTGACGTTGGCGGTAGGGTTGTAGGTTACCGTGTACGTGTTCGGACCGTTCACATAGGTGACGGAGCCGCCAGGATACGTGATGCCGTCCACCGTGATCGGGGTCGTTACGTTCGCGGGGACGAATGGCTCGCTTCTGTACACGAGTCCGCTCGTACCGTAAGCATTCTTCAGCTGTCTGTCGACGAAGTAGATTGCTCCTGCCTCCGTCGCTCCGGGACCCGTGCTGTCTGACGGGATGATCGCGGATGCAATCGCGGCCATCTCTGCCTGCTCAGTCGTGCTGAATGAGAGGAACGCGCTCTGCGTGTCGAGCTGGTCCTGGACGGAGATGAACTGCGACGTGTTGCTTGTGGTGACCGTAGAAGTCACGGTTGTCGCAGGCAACGTTGTCGTCGCTGTCGATGTAATGGTAGTTCCAGGCGCAGTGGAGGTGACCGTTGTACCAGGTCCGGTCGAGGTGACCGTTGAACCAGGTCCGGTCGAGGTGACCGTTGTACCGGGTAATGTGGTCGTCTCGGTCGTGGTGCAAGTGGCAGTGGTGGTCGCAGTCGTCGAGGGCTTAGCCGCGTATACTGCTACTGCTCCAACAACCAGCCCCCCTACCGCGGCTGCTCCGATTTTCAAAAACGTCCTTCTAGAAGCGTCCGAAGTCGTCTTGGCGGTTTCAGTCATGATGACCGGGTCGGTCGTTTGGCGCTATATACGTCTATCCCAATGGGTCCTGTTGCCTCTGCATCGAAATCATCGCGTTGACTACAACGGGCATCGTCCCTGATTCAGAGAGAGAACCTAACGCGATTTTGCCGGGCATTTTTTGAAGCGTTTTTTTTGAGAAGGTTGCCTGTCAGCCTTTGTACGTCTGAGTATTCGTACAAGTGCTTAGTGTTCTCGTCACCGTCAGAGAGATCGACGTCGACGAGAAGCACCCCGAGGACTCGCGTGAGTCCACGTCACCGTCGCGACCAAAACTCAAGGAGCCCTTTCTCCGTAATTCGCATGCCGGAGAATGTGACGCCATCCTGACGCTCAGGCAGGTGTCACGTCGCTTTTGTTCAGGTTCGCCAGCTCCCTGGCGGATAGGCTTCGCCTATGCCCATGCCTATCCCTATGCTTGTGGCACCCTTGGGTTTCCCACGGCAACCACCGGCCTCGGCCCCTTGCGTCAGTAGGCCGGGACCCTTAGGTAAATCTGTATGCCCTCAGCCCCGACATTAGCCATCGGGCCGATGGCGCACGTCCCTGCCGTTATATTGTCTGGACTTGTGCCGGTGGTCTCGGCCGCGACGAACAGGTTATTCGAAAGCCAAAGATTGCTGGTAAGGGTCGAGGACGAAGTCGCACTACTTGCGCCCATTCGTACTCCGCCCTTGCAATGATATCCGGCGAAGCCGACGGTGTGACCAGTCACGCTTAGGGGCGTCGTCACGTTAGTTGCGCCCATCTTCGTCAAGATAGGAGCAATTAGCTTTGCGATGTGGTTACTTGGGTTGAAATTATTCGCATCTAAGCCATCGAGGGTCGCTCTAGTCAACGGGTCTCGGCAGATGTCCGCGTAGTGAGGGTCGAGATCCATGTACTGAGTTGTTACGGGGAGTCGGGATTTTAGTTCTCGTCTCCGGAGGCGGCAGGATCAGTGGCTGTGGTGCTTCTTTAACACCGCATCGGATATCAACGAGACGCGATCCAGCCACCCCAAGCCCAGGTCCAGCTCGCTTTTCAGCGACAGAGGAACAAGGGGCAGTTTCCCACCCGAGATGTAAGTGAAAGTGGGTTCGAAGTCAAGGGAGTCTCCCCAGTCCCACTCTCCCACCTTGAATTGCAGGTCGCCGTGAACCTCGACTTTGACCCCGTCCACGGTAAACTCAGCATGGTAGCTCCTATTGTAAACCGGATACACAGTCCCGTCTACATCCGCCCCTCGAGCGAGCTTTTTTTGGACCATCTCGGGGGCGAGCGTCTGGTAATCGGCTAGAGCTTGCCGAATCTCGTCACACCCTTCTTTGGTAGTGAATATCTCCAAGTAGTCCGCTTCAACGTTTACCCCCAGCATTATCTCGGCCGCATCCCCGCCGATAGCCCACTTTGCCGCAACCGCTTTGCTCAACCTTTGCATGAGCTTGCTCGACGCTTTCATAAGGGGTTGGCTTAGGACCACCATATCCGCCCCGGTCGGCGATTTGCTCTTGATATTGTCGACACCCGCACCTGGAAGCGGGCCACTTCGTGGCACGTTCAGCAAGTTCTTCTCAGGCTCCCTTCCCTCTGGGAGATATTAGGTTTTCTCCGGAGCTCGCCGGTCTCGCTAGAGGCGCGGCTTGCTCTCGCGCCCGCTGAAGGGTTTCTATTGGTGGTCGTAACAATTGTGGACCCAGGAGCCTATGTGCACCACGCAGTAGTCCTTAACGCAGACCGTACACTGGAAGACCTGGTTCGCCGGCTTGTCCGGTCCGCAGATTTCGCAAACGAAGGTCTTTTGCGTCTCCACTGGAGGTTCGTGTCGCGCTTCATTCATGGTCCATTGTGCTCCAATGAGTTAGAAGAACCTATCGATGGTCCGGATTGCCTTCTAGGGCAACAAGAGGAGGCCTGCCAAATTGAGACGGCGATTGGCTCAAACACGGGATACTCCCGCTTCCTTTTGGGGCTTACCCAAGGCGCCGAAGCACATGTGCGCCTGCGGCGTGAGGTGTTGAAGGCAATAGGGTTTGATGCAGAGCGTACATATCCAGACTTCCTTTGCTGGCTTATCTGGACCACACTCCTCGCAGAGATATGCGACCACGGAGGCCGTCCCTGGTGCCCCCTTCGTGATAGGGTCAAATAATTCATTGGTAGCCGTCCGTTTCTGATCCGGCTCTCTTGCGGACATGGGGAGAGGTTCCGACAAACTACTAAATAAACGAAGAAAATCTCCGACGTACCACTAAAACCATATAGCCCAAGAAAAAGAGAGAAAAGAGGAGAATAGGTGCCTGAGCGAAGGCACCCCTCTACTTGCCGTTTCTTCCGCGACTACGCCGACACCAGCAGGCCGGGCGACTTGAGGTACATCTGGATGCCCTCAGAGGCCACTTCGGACAGAGCTCCTGCGTCGTGCGTTCCCGCCGATGAGGTGTTGCTCGTCACCTTGTTCGCCTCGCCAGCCGCGAATAGGTTCGGGGCCGTCCAGCACTGCTGCCAATAGTTGAACGTCGACGTCGTCGGACTGGCACCAACCCTGTTCCCTCCTCTGATGTGGTGTCCCCACCAGTCGTTGTGGTTGCTGTATGGACCCATTATCGTGGTGCCTCCCTTAGATATGTTCGTCGCTTTGAGCGCGTTCAATATGTTCAGGTACGCTGTATTCCCTGGGGAAGACGCAAAGTAAGTTGCCATGTTGTAGGGGTTCGGGGTCCACTCGTGTGTGATCCTTGGCAGAGGGTCGCCCCACAGGTCTGTGTAGTGGGGGTCTAGGTCCCACATGTTGAGAGTGTTGGCGAGGTCAAGGCCGACCCCTCCGAAGCTTACGGTCGCGGCTTGGCCGCCTGTGGCGAACCTGTTCTGGAGCGTCGCCTTGTACGCGCTTCCCTGGCTACCGGATGTCGCGCCGCCAGCCGTGGAGACGTTTGTCGGGCCACCTCCCGCGTAGCCGCCCGCCGATGCGCCGGGACCTCCTACGAAGTTGAGGCCCGTGTGGTCGAACCCGTCTTCCTCGAACTCAAATATGCTGAAACCTCCGTTTCCGTTTCCAGCAATCGCGTTGAGGGCCATTCCGGCGATCTTCCCGCTTGGACCAGCCGTGCTGCTGAACGGCAGGTAGCCGTTCTGGTAGGCTCTTCCCACCGTGCCTGTTGCAGTAGTCGAGTTGTACGGGACACCGACGCCCGAGAGGAGCATGTTTCTCACTTGGTTGCCCCCGTGTAGGCCGTTGAAGAAGACAGTTCCTGGTTGGATATGGATATTGCCCGCCGCGTCGTAGTAGCGAGCATCCGTGATCAAACCCTGTGAGTTCGTGTCGACTCTCGTGACCTCGCTGTTGAGCGCGAGCGTCAGCTTGCCGGTCTTGACCGCTGCCGGGAAGCTCCGGAAGGCTGAGTTGGCCTTTGCGCCAGTCTCGCAGGCGAAGTTGCATCCTCCACCCGTGCACCAACCTTCGTAGACGCACTCGTTAATCTGGACGCCATATGGGTTCACGTACGGCGCAGACGCGAGCGCGGTGGTCGACGAGAACACGTTGTAGCCCAGGTCGCTGAGCACACCCTTCCAGTAGGTTCCGAGGGGGGTGGCTGGATGAGCGGGCATCGGATAGGGTTTGCTCATGGGTATCACCGCACCACCTGCTATAGAGCCGGTACCGAGTGCTGCTCCGCTTCCTTGTGCGCCCGAGCCGTCTCCGCAAATCCCGTAGTTTTGCTCAAAGGCGGTGTAGTATGGCTCGTAGAAAGAGTATGGTTGCGGCCAGTCCTCTGTATCGTCGAACGGATTGATCCCCGCCAAGAAGTTGGCGCCATAGCGGCTCGCAATGGATGACTTCATGGTGAAGTTCCACAGACCGGGTCTGCCCATCCCGCCTCCGTAGTGGTGGGCCGCTCCGCCTACGCCGAGGCCGTACGAGTGGTATTGAATCGGCCAAGTGGCTCTCCTCGCAGGAAGCGCGAATTGATTCGCGTTGTTCCTGATTGTCTGCGATCCCCATGAGGCTGGTACGTCGAACTTCCTCTCCCAACCGATACCCCACTCGTCGTACTTTGTGGTGGAGAAGTCCGTCTGGTAGTTCCAGTACGGGCCCCTGGTGATGCCCGCGACCTTGTATCCTGCCAGTGTAAGTTCGGCCGCTATGGTGCCGCTCACAACCCCGCATCCTAGGAGGACTACATCTGCTGCCGGTTCAGTTATTACTGTAGACATCTCTATCAGCTCCTCTTACGGGGACCCCTTCTGGTACTGACCTAGGCTCGCAGGTTGCAGGGTGATTGGAGTGTTCGCCACCATGAGCTGCTTCGAGGTGTATCCTTCACCATAGAAGTTGCCGAGGTTGACTCCGTGGAAGGCGATGTATGACCAGCCGACCATGCCCTTGTTTCCGCCATGGATTGGGTCTACCCAGAATCCGTTCCACACCATGAAGAACAGTTCATAGGCGAAGTCGGACGGGAGCACCGCGCCGAATTGGGTTCCTCCTGGCACTCCCGCGTAGGGAGCATTGACCCCTTCGATTACCTCCTGATAGCCGCCTGCCGCTCCACCTGATACGGATCCACTTACGCCGTTGTAGGTCGGCTTGTTGTTCCAGAGGTCTGTTAGGACCTGAGTCTGGTTCGCTGCTGTAAGGGTCTCGTAGTTTCCGCCGTACGCGGCGTTTGAGTACGCCTGGATTCCCGCCAGACCTATTGTCCAGAACTCTTTCATGTCGAACGCGTACTGCAAACGGGTTCCTGCACCCACCCTGACATTGGCAGTAGGATTGTATTGCACTGTGTAGTTAGTTCCGCCGGCCGTGTAGGTCACGCTAGCGCCTGGATAGCTGATGCCCGCGACAGTGAATGCCGTCGTCACATTTGCAGGAACGAAAGGTCCCTTCCTGTATACACTCCCGCTTTGGCCGTATGACGACCTGAGCTGCCTGTCGATGAAGTAGATTGCTCCTGCCTCCGTCGCTCCGGGACCCGTGCTGTCTGACGGGATGATTGCGGATGCGATTGCCGCCAGTTCCACTTGCTCGCTTGAACTCAGGGAGAGAAATGCGGTCTGCGTGTCTAGCTGGTCCTGGACGGAGATGAACTGCGAGGTGGCGGTTTGAGTGACCGTAGTCGTATCGGTAACAGCAGGCAACGTTGTCGTCGCTGTCGATGTAACGGTAGTTCCAGGCGCAGTGGAGGTTACTGTACTTCCAGGCGCAGTGGAGGTGACCGTTGTACCGGGTCCGGTCGAAGTGACCGTTGT
>JAPCJR010000014.1:51866-53067 GCA_027886865.1 Nitrososphaerota archaeon | reverse complement strand
AGGAGGAGTTATCCGCTCCCTTAGGGGTTCGTGGGTTCAAATCCCACTCCCCGCATCTCTGACACGGTAGCCCCGAGGCTTATCTAGGGCGAGAACCAATCTACCTGGATGAACTACACCGAGCCGTTCATTCCTACTCCTGAAGATATCATACCGAAGATGCTCACGCTGGCCTCCGTGACGGCAGGCGAGACGGTCTTCGACCTCGGCTCGGGGGACGGGCGAATTTTGATAGTAGCAGCCAGAGACTTTCATGCCAAGGCGGTGGGGGTCGAGACCCGGAAGCGCCTAGTAACAGAATGCCGCAAAAAGGTGCGCGAGTTGGGCCTTTCAGGTCAGGTCAGGATTTCGCGCGGGAGCTTCAAGAAGGTGAGCCTGCGGAAGGCGGACGTCCTCTCCCTGTATCTTTCGAGCTATGTCTTGAACCAGCTTGTGCCCAAGTTCTCGAAAGAACTGAAGCCTGGGACAAGGATCGTGAACTTCGATTACGAGATTCCCGGCTGGAAGCCCGTGCGCGAGATAGAAGTCCTTCCCGCGGGATGGAAGAAGCCCCATCCGATGTACCTTTACGTAATCTGATCGCCCAAGGCCTGACCGAGCTCCTTCGCCATCACGATGTTGGTGGGCTTGTAGCCCAACTCTTCGTACAACCTACGGGCCCGCTCGTTGTGAGCGAAGACATGAAGTGCAATCCTGCGCTTTCCGAGCGCCCTCGCCCTTTCTTCAAGTAGCAGGAGTGCGGCCCTGCCGTACCCCTTTCCGCGCAGGTGCTCTTCTATCCTGATATCGTAGATGTAAAGTGTGTTCTTCGCGAAGTCTGGGTGGTCCACGGCGTACCAGATGATGCCGACGACGCGGCCGGCGTCGTTCTCATCCACTATGGAATAGACGTAGTTGTTCTTGGTGAGCCTCCCCCGTGGGAGAAGAGACCTGAACTCGTCCCTGGAGCGTTCTGGGGAGTTCTTCTCGTCGTTCCCGGCCTTCACCCTCTCGGAGACGTATTCGTCTACGGATGCCGCGGCCCACCTCTGGAAATCGGCTTCGCTGACCTCGATGAATCTCACCATCTGCGGGAGACTGATCGAGATACAATCGTTATAAGACGCGCGGCGCAGGTTCGCGCGTTCTTGGCGAATCCCAGGAGGACAAAGACAAGTTCCTTCGGTTCACCTGGAAGGATAAGCCACGATTCGAAGAGCTT
>JAPCJR010000014.1:0-51766 GCA_027886865.1 Nitrososphaerota archaeon | reverse complement strand
GAGGATATGCTCGAGCTCGGTTTCCTTATGCGAGGCGAGATCATCTGGGCGAAGGACGCCAGCAGCAGTCCTTCGACCGCGTGGGGGAGCTGGCTCTCCGCCAGCAACCCGACGCTGAGGGACACGCACGAGTACATCCTCATATTCTCGAAGGACTCGTTCTCAAGGGACCGGACGGGCAAGGCAAGCACGATTAAGAGAGACGAATTCTTGGAGTTCACCAAGAGCGTCTGGCGTTTCGATGCGGAACCCGCGAGGAAGGTGGGGCACCCTGCTCCGTTCCCGGTAGAGCTGCCCTACCGGTGCATACAGCTCTACACGTTCAAGGGCGACGTGGTCCTGGACCCGTTCATGGGTTCAGGCCAGACTGCAATCGCTTCGGTCAGGACGGGCAGGCACTACGTCGGCTACGAGATAGACCCGAAGTACGTGCAGCTCAGCGAGCGGAGGATAGCAGAGCAGCGGCCTAGTAGGCCGACGCCTTGACCGGCTTGGCGACTATCTGCGCGAGGAACTCCTCGGTGGCCTTGAGGTCAGGGAACTCCTTGGCAAGGAGGCGCTTGTCTGGCAGGCTCTCCTTCTTCGAACTCTTGATGCTGTACACCAGCGAGGTGAAACCGTTCGCCGACCTTGTCACGAAGACGAAACACTTTTTGGCCTTGTATTTCCCGACGGCCCTTATCCCGGCGTCCAGGTCGAGGATGCCCAGTTCCGTCACAATCTCGGGGAAGGAATTGAGCTTCTTCTCGTAAATCAACGGCCTCGGTTCGTTTTACTCACATTTATACTTCAAAAACTAAGGTAAGTTCAGGAAGAGCCTGTGGCCAGTTACTTCAAGCAGCCAGACCTCAAGATATTCAATACGATGACGATGCAGAAGGAACCTTTCCAGACGCGTATCCCGGGAAAGGTGACGATGTTCGTGTGCGGGCCGACGGTCCAGGGCTATCTGCACGTCGGGCACGCAAGGACGTACAACTTCTACGACATCGTGGCGAGGTATCTCTCCCACCTCGGATACGAGGTCAACTTCCTCATGAACGTGACCGATATCGACGAGCGGGTCACCGAGGCTGCCGCGCAGGAGGGTGTCGAACCAATGCGGCTCGCCGAGAAGTACACCAAGGCGTTCCTGGAAGACATGGAGAGCCTCAAGATTTACACGGTCACAAAGTACGAACGGGTCTCCAACTACGTGCAGGAGACGGTCAGCGAGGTCGCGTCCTTGATCAGGAGCGGGCACGCATACGTCGTGGACGGGACGGTCTATTTCGATACCAGCAAGTTCCCTGACTTTGGGATGCTGTCTCATCAGACGCCGAAGGAACTCTCGCTAGTCCCGCTGGAGCTCTCCGTGAAGAAGAAGCATCTCCTGGACTTCGCACTCTGGCGACCGGTGGAGCTGGTGAAGGGCAGGTGGGACAGCCCGTGGGGCAGAGGCTCTCCCGGATGGCACATACAGGACACCGCCGTGACCATGACGAACTTCGGCGCCCAGTACGACATCCATGGCGGCGCGTACGACCTGATCTATCCCCACCACGAGGCAGAGATAGCCCAGGCGGAGTCGCTTACGGGGATCAAGCCCTCGGTCAAGTACTGGGTACACACGGCCCTCGTCAACACCGTTGGCGGCAAGATGTCAAAGTCGGCAGGGAATGCGCTGACTCTGCGAGACATGCTGAAGGAGTATGGCCCCGACACCCTCAGGCTGTACCTGTTATCGCACCACTATAGGCAGGACATGGACTTCGAAGAGAAGGGCTTGAAGCAGATGCACACCGTCTACCTCGCGATGAAGGACAAGGCCAATTCCATCGAGGAGAGGAGGGCCACCAAGGCTCGCCGGCGCGACTCCGGGAAGGTCCTGGGGGAGTTCTATGCGCGTCTCAACGACGACGTGGACACTCCAGGGGCCATAGCGTTCATCAGGAAGATGCTCGACGATGGGGCTTCGGAGAAGGACCAGAACCAGGTCGAGTTATACTACGAGGCGCTCCGGATCACCTCGAACATCCTCGGCGTGAACATCTTTGGCAGATACCGATGAAGGTACGTTCGAACTCAATGAAGTCTCATGGTGGTCGAACTGGACCGACACGGTATGGCTCGGTAAGGACGCGTACCTGCTGTTCTCTCACGATTTCAAGGAGTATTTCTTCAACCGTGGCGGCTTCCTGAGGATGACCGGCCGCGCAGCGGGCCTGGTCGATACGATGGAGGTTGAATTCGCGGCCCACGGCCTTATTCCCCATGTCTTCGTCCAGAGCGACTCGCTCACCACCCGACTTCTGCAGAACTTCGCCAAGAAAGGGTACAGGATAGCGGACCAGATGTCCGTGATGGAGGCCGAAAGCCCTTCGTTCAAGGTCAATCCAAAGCTGACGCTTGAGATGGGGGTCGATGGCAAGCTCGAGCGGTGGGCTGACGTGTACCTGAAGGCGTTCTACGGGGACACCAAGCTCAGCAAGGCGGTCCTCGCCGTGCTCGAACGCGTCTCGAAGAACAAGGAGGCGAGTCTTCTGCTTGCGAGCTTGGGTGACAGGCCGGTTGGTGCTCTCGCTCTGTTTAGGAGTCCGGGCATGTTAGGGGTCTACTGCGTCGGTACAATTCCCGACATGAGGGGGGCGCACGTCGCGAGCACTATGCTCGACTTCTCGAACAGGTTGGCAATCAATGAGGGAAGGAAACTCATCCTGCAGACGATCCTCTCTGATTCGGTGGAATCGTTCTACCTGAAGCTGGGGTTCAGGAGAGCGTATCTGAAAGAGTTGTTCGTAAGGGACTCCGGGCGCACCCTTAAATCGTAAAAGAGGCGCGGGCATCGCGATGCTAAGCGACGTCCAGATGAAGAGGGATGCAACTACCGGCTCGTTCCCGTTCTTGGATGTCTTCATGGGTTTCGAGGCCCTCGAGGCCGTCAGGTCCATGTTCGGCGACAAGACCGAAAAAGTTCTGACTGACCTGAGGGTGGACATCCAGGCCAGGCCCGGATATCTTCGGGTGGACGACGAAACAGGCAACATCGTCGTCAGCGGAGAGTACCTCCGGACGGGAGACGAAAGGTACCTGTATCTCGATGTGGTCCATGAGCTGGTCCACGTGAGACAATTCATCGAGGGCAAGGAGCTGTTCGACAGGAGGTATAGCTACGTCGACAGGCCCACCGAGATTGAGGCGTATCAGGCATGCGTGGCCGAGGGCAGGAAGATAGGGATGGAGAACGACGAAGTCCTAGAGTATCTGAGAGTCGAGTGGATAACAGAGGAGGAGTTCGGCAGGCTCCTGGCGAGCGTCGGGGTAAAGCCGAAGAAGACGCCCGAACGACCCAAGAAATCTGGTGCGTAGAGGACTGAAGATTTTATATCGTCGCAGGTCGGCGCCCTCGTGATTTCCATGAGCAAGGTCAAGGCAATCGATGTGGTCTACGCTAACTGGTGCCCACACTGCGTGCCGACCGCCGTGGAGCCGATGAAGAAAGTGGCAGCTGAACTGGGTGTCCCGATCAACCTCTATGATATCGACACAGCCGACGAGAAGAAGGCTGATGAGCTAGTGAAGAAGTACGGAGATTGGTCCCCGGATTATATCATCCCGCAGGTCTTCTTCGAACTCGAGGATGGAGAGGTGAGGCACGTCCTTACCGGGCAATCTCAAGGGGTCGCGTACACGAGGCAGGCCATCGACAACCTGTTGAAGAGCGACTTCTTCAAGAGCCTGGCGACGGGTTAGGCCTGCAGCCCGGACACAGCACCTGCTTCTCGGTCAGAGGATGCGAGAAGACAGCACGGCACTTCTCGCACAGGAACAAGGCATTGCGGTTCGGGTCTTCACTCTTCGTTCGCCGATAGTTCTGCGTCCAGTAGGCGACCATCATCACTTTCTGCCCGTCGCCGCCTTCGATTCCAAGGTCCCACGGATACCTGCTGGCGATGCGCACGTCGTCTTCCTTCACTTCCTGATCCTTCCCAACCAGCCTCGCTATGGTGTCGAGGGAATCATGCAGTTCGAGTGACTCGGAGTAGAGCATGATCCTGGACAGGTATGCCTGATGGCAGGAGTACCCCGTGACAATCGTCCTCCCGTCGGTGTTGAGGAACTTGAGCGTCGCGGGCTGCTCGCAGTGCCCGTAGCACTTCTCGAGCTGGCCGTACTTCTCAGCCACGATGGACCTGATTTCCACGACGTGTTGGGCTCGGGGCACCTTAATTACCTTAGCCACCGAACCGCGGGAAGAGAAGGCTGGATGTACATCAAGAACGCTTCTGCGCTGATCGAGAACGGTCAGACGAAGGCCGAGAAGCTAGCCAGACGCCTGTCTCTCGACGCGGCGGAAGCGGCGTTAAAGGCCGTCGAACCGTCGAGGCTGATGAAATCCATGGTCAGGCTCGAGGGGAAAGAGATTCTCGTCGGCAGGACGCGAACTGACCTGACCAAGTTCAGAAGGGTGCTCGTGATAGGTGGAGGAAAGGCGGCTCTTTCCATGGCTGACGCGCTGGAGTCTATCCTCGGTGACGCGATCTCTGACGGCCTGGTTAACGTGCCCAACTCTCAGCTACGAGGCAAGAGGCGTGGTCGGTTAATCAAGCTTCATGGAGCCACCCACCCGTTGCCGAGCGTCGCCGGACAGGAAGGCGTGCTGGAGATGCTCGAGCTCGTTGGCGAGCCGGATAGGCGGACTCTCGTGATATGCCTAATCTCCGGCGGAGGGTCTTCCCTGCTTCCTCTCCCCGGGCAGGGTATGCAGCTCTCCGACAAGATAGAGGTGACGAAGGCCCTCCTGCGCGCAGGTGCTACCATACAGGAGCTGAACGTCGTGAGAAAGCACCTGTCGGCCATCAAAGGAGGTCGGCTGGCACAGACACTGTATCCCAGCAAGGTCCTTTCCCTTGTGATATCCGATGTCGTCGGGGACCGGCTCGACTCCATAGCTTCGGGGCTGCTCTATCCCGACCCAAGCACCTTCCGAGATGCGGAACTTGTCTTGAAGAAGTATGCTGTCTGGGAGACCCTGCCCGCAAGAGTAGAGGAGATGTTCCGCAAGGGGCTCCATGGGGACATACCGGAGACTCCGAAGCCCGGGTCGAAGTACTTCGCAAGGGTCTCCAACGTGATAATCGGGAGCAACAAGGACGCCTGCGAAGCAGCGGCGAGGCAGCTTAAACTGGCCAAGTGCAGGTCGACACTGCTGACCACGAGCTACGAAGGCGAGGCGAAGTCCGCTGGCATGTTCATGGGCTCGGTAGTGCAGTACGCAGCGTCTAGGCAGCGCCCCAGAAGCTACGTAGCCGGAGGCGAGACCACGGTGGCGGTCAAGGGAGGCGGTAGAGGGGGTAGAAACCAGGAGTTCGCTCTCGGCGCGTCGATGAAAATCAATGGAAACCAAGGAATTGCACTCGTTTCGCTGGGTACGGACGGGCTGGATGGCCCCACGAATGCCGCAGGGGCTTTGGTAGATGGCTCGACTGTCAGAAGGAGTGTGGGCCTCGGCCTCTCCCTGGAGGAGTCTCTGCTGCGAAACGACAGCTATGGTTTCTTCAGGGGGCTCCGGGACCTCGTGATAACCGGTCCGACTGGGACGAACGTCAACGATATCGCCATAGCTGTGATGGTCTAGCCGACCAGCGTGCCGATCTTCTCCCCGTTTATGGCTCGGATGACGTTCTCCGGGTTGTCTCCCTTCACCACGACGAGCCTGAGCTTGTTTTTCGCTATTCGCTCCACGGCGACAGGATCCACTATGCTATGAATCCCAGGTGAATGCTTACCGCCGAGTATCGCGACGACCATCGCGTAAGACATCTTCGGGAGGAGCCTGGCATCAGGATACTTGCGCGGGTCCGCAGTATAGATTCCGTCCTGATCGGAGGCCTTGACGATGAGGTCGGAGTGCCAGATCTCGGCCACCAGTGCGGCCACCGTGTCGGTAGTGATACCGGGCTTCAGCCCTGCCATCACAGCCACTCGGTGCTTCTCGACGCCTGAGACAGCACCGCGAAGCGTTATCGCCACCCTGTCGACGCCCAGCGCCATCCCTACTAGCCTCGCGTTTAGGCGAGAGGCCTGTATCGCTATAGAATCCTGCTGGTCGTGCGGCAACCCGATACCCCTCGCCGCGTCGATGTATTGCCTGGCCGTAACCCCCCCACCCACGACCACCACCACTTTGTGTTTCTGCTTCAAGACCCTGGATATGACATCCGAGTAGCGCCTGACGACATCGGCATCTGGTGGAGAGCCCAGAATCGAGCCGCCCAGACGCATGACAATCTTCAAGCCAGCCCGAAGAGCGAAACCATGGTTATTCAACGTAATGATAGTTCTTATAAAGCAGTAATGGGTCCAAACCTCGTCCGTGACAGCCATCTGTCGCTTGTTTGATGCTGATTACCTGAGCTGACACAGAGGTTATCATAGATTTGCTTAGCAAGGCTGATTCTGTCAGATTATACAAGATAAGGAAGGCCATATCGGAGCTGTCAAGCAAGGAGGGGAGAGGGACGGAACTTGTCTCCCTGTACATCCCTCCGAAGAAGCCCGTCCACGAAGTCATCGCGTATCTGAGGAACGAATGGGGGACCGCTGGCAACATAAAGTCAGATACGACCAGGAACCACGTCCAGGACGCTTTGACCAGGACGATGCAGCGTCTCAAGCTCTACAGGGAGACCCCGGAGACCGGGTTGGTCATCTTCTCCGGCGCTCTCCCGACCAACGGACCGGGGAGCGAAGTGATCAGGTTGAACGAGATCGTCCCTCCGAAGGCCGTCACGACGTTCCTGTACATGTGCGACGACCACTTCCACGTAGAGTATCTCAGGGACATGCTGAAGGCGGAGAAGGTCTACGGTATCCTCGCCCTCGACTCCAACGACGTTGGGATAGGCATCCTCTCTGGAGACAGGATGGACGTGGAGGACGTCATGACCTCCGGCATCTCCGGGAAGACGAGGAAGGGAGGTCAGAGCGCCCGGAGGTACGAACGGGGACGCGAGATGGAGATCACCTACTTCTTCAACAGGGTTGCCGAGCACGTCACCAGGATCTTCATCACAGACCACAAGGTCAACGGGATCATCGTAGGAGGTCCCGGCCCGACGAAGGACAACTTCCTCAAGGGAGGTTATCTTGACTACCGGCTCCAGAACAACATCATTGCGGTGCTCGACACCTCATACTCGGGCCGGGAGGGCGTGCGCGAGATGGTCGAGAAGTCAGCTGACAAGCTCGAGGACGTCAGGCTCCTCGAGGAGAAGAAGCTCGTCCAGAAGTTCCTCGGAGAAGCGAACAAGCCCAATGGTTTGGCCGTCTATGGTCTCCCGAGGATAGTCGAGGCCCTGAACCGGAGCAACATCGACGTCATCCTCATCTCAGACGACATCAACACTACCAAGATCAAGATGACCTGCAAGAACTGCCAGACGGTCAAGGAGAAGA
The DNA here is from genome assembly GCA_027886865.1 of Nitrososphaerota archaeon. The sequence goes on along the minus strand of JAPCJR010000014.1, from coordinate 44,329 downwards.
TAGCGGAGAACCACAAGAAGATACAGGTCATGCAGGAAATGCTCTCGGAGCCGTGCTCCAACTGCCGTGCGACCGATTATGAGGTGGACGAATCAGACGTCGTTGACATGCTGGAGGAGAAAGCAGTGCAGATAGGAGCGAAGGTGGAGATGATTTCCTCCGGGACCGAGGAGGGGGCCATGCTCAAATCGTTCGGTGGGGCTGCCGGGTTCCTGAGATACAAGATGTAGGAGAGACGTTCTCCTGCAGACGTGGTTAACGGAGATGGCGCGAAGAGACATGAGCCGCTCCTGCAACTATAAGTAGAGCGGCGTTCCTAACAAATCGAAACCTCATGGCCATCCGTATCGGATTAATCGGGAAGACCAACGCAGGTAAGACGACATTATTCAACTCGATGACGCTTCAGACGGCGGAGATCTCCAACTATCCATTTACCACCAAGTCTCCTAACTCAGGCATGGCGCAGGCAGTGACGTTATGCGTCCACAAGGAATTTGACGTACAGGACAACCCGAAGAATTCCCGTTGTGAGGACGGATGGAGATTCATACCCATAGAGGTGACCGACCTCCCCGGCCTCATCAAGGGCGCTTGGATGGGTAAGGGACTCGGCAACCAGTTCCTTTCGGTGGCGGCACAGTCAGACGCCCTGCTGCACGTTGTCGACGCTTCGGGCAGCGTAGACAAGGATGGGAGGGTCACTGAAGCAGGTACGGGCGACCCCTTGGCCGACGTCGCCGATGTGGAACTCGAGCTCGTCCTCTGGTATACCAAGCTCTTCTCGAGCAACATGGGAAAGGTAGCGAAGCTGTCGAAGCTGCCTGGCGCTGACCTACCCACTGCGGTGGCTGAAGTGATGCAGGGGATTGGGGTAAGGAAGGAACATGCTGCGTACGCGCTGAAGGAAGGGCTCCTCGAGGGGAAGGACATCGAGAACTGGAGCGAGAAGGACACCCAGAATTTCTGCTGGATCCTCCGCGACGTGTCGAAGCCTACACTGATCATAGCGAACAAGATGGACCTGCCTAACGCTGCAGAGAACTTCCAGAAGCTCAGGGACCACTACAAGGACCTGATAGTGGTTCCCACCAGCGGGGAGGCGGAACTCTCCCTGAGAAGGGCGGAACAGAAGGGGTTGATCAAGTACGTTCCCGGCGAAGAGAGGTTCGATGTTGTGAAGCCGCAGGATTTGAGCGTGGCCCAGCGTACCGCCCTCGCCTACATCAAGAGGAAGGTCTTCGGAGAGTATCTGAGAACAGGCGTCCAGTTCGCGCTCAGTGTAACCGTGTTCAAGCTGCTCAGGATGAACGCCGTCTACCCGGTCGCAGACCCTCAGAAGCTGACCGACAAAAGCGGGAATGTTCTGCCTGACGTATACCTGCTGCCGACGGGCTCCACGCTGGACGACTTGGCGAGGACCGTCCACACAGACCTGCACAAGGGCCTGCTCTACGCGGTCGACGTCAGGACGGGAATTCATCTCCCGAAGGACTATGTCTTGAGAGACAGAGATGTGCTCTCGATCGTCTCCACAGCCCGAAGAGGCTAGAATCTCGCGACTCGGTAACTGGCTGGTATGGTCCTCGGCGCATAGCAACTTTTATTAGCAAAATTCCTGATTTTTCATCGCTTGTCGCAGGAGGGACCCGCGCTTTCCCAGCTGATGGTAAGGTATCCGTTTACGCCGGGTTCTAGGCGGTTCTTCGACAAGCTGTCGATTGAGGAGAGCTTCTCCAGCGCCGAAGTGCTGAGGCAGGCGGAGAGCCGGTTGCTGGGGGCGATCAAGAGGCAAAGATACGAGAGGCACATGTCCGAGCTGATCGAGTTCTCAAGCTTCTTCGTCTCCGCGCTGATCGCGAGCCAGGACCAGTTCCTCGGGCAGAAGTTCGCAGAGACCGAGAGCGTTTCTGCCAAGGATTACTTCGCAGGAGAGAGGCCCCAGGACAAGCCGACGATACTTAGAGAGTGCTTTGAGGTCAGGGTCGTTCGCTCCGAGGTCCCGTCGTACGCATACAGCATACCTGTGGTCGAGTATCTGCGGGGATCGACGCGGTTCGAGCTAAGGTCCCAGAGATGGAAGTTGGTGAACCGCCCGCTCGCTGACGGGATAGTTTACTTCACGGAGAACGACCTCAACGACTTCTTCGGCGAGCTTTCTGAGAAGATGATCTACGGTGGGGTCAAGAACCTCCGCAAGGTGGCGTTTCCGAAGCAGCTCGTCGCGGTCCGAGAAGGAATCGTCCCGTACCTTCCGCCCCCGAAGACGAGGTCGACGCGCGGATACCTGTACATCGAGGAGCTGCTAAAAAATCCGGTGTCAGACGGGAGGCACAGGCTGACCTGGCTCGTGCTGGCGCCGTATCTGGTCAACGTGAAGAACCTCGAAGAGAATGATGCCGTGGACAGGATACGTGCCTTCGTCGCTGCGAAGGGTGAGACCAGCTCGATGAAAAGGTTCATCGAATATAACGTGAAGCGGGCGAAGAGGAACGGCCTGATGCCTCCGACTCTGAGCAAGCTGAAAGCGGAGCACCCCGACATCTACTCCCTGCTCCCAAGAGAGATTGTCCAGAGGTACAAGCCGCCGGGTGGAAGCTAGCGCTGCAACGGTTATAATCGACGATTCTTGTTCGTCTGCTCTGGCGGGTGAGTGGGCCTCCGACCCGTTCCGCCAAAGCAAACCCCGGTGTTGGAGGAGAAAAAAACGCAAAAAGTAGAAAACGAGTTACCGGTGTCTGAGGTGTTCATCAGCGTGCAGGGGGAGGGGATTAATGCGGGCACTCCTAGCGTCTTTCTCAGGACCTACTTCTGTAACCTGACGTGTACCTGGTGCGATTCCAAATACACCTGGCTGAACCAGGATCAGTCGAAAGCGGGGGTCGAGTATCAGTCCATGACGGCCGAAGCCGTGTTTGACAAAGTGATGAACTTCGATTGCAAGCACCTTGTCCTGACCGGGGGCGAGCCGCTCTTGCATCAGAAGCTCCTCGCACCGATTCTCTCGGGACTGAAGAAGGAGGGCGTGTACATCGAGGTTGAGACCAACGGCACGATAGCGCCTACCGCGGAGATGTTCGAACTCATCGACTGCTTTAACGTCTCTCCGAAGACCTCGAACAGCTTGGTGGACCGGAGGGTCAGGACCCGCCGTGGTGCTCTGGAAGTCCTCGTAGCCTCTCATAAGACCTGGTTCAAGTTCGTCGTCAGCGACTCGCAGGACCTCTCCGAGGTGGAAGACTTAATCGATGAATTTTCGGTGCCCCGCGACCGAGTGATGTTGATGCCAGAAGGGATAGACTCGGCCACGCTCATCGAACGGAGCAAGTGGCTCGTCGATATATGCAAGGAGAGGGGCTTCCGTTTCACGCCGCGCCTTCATATCCTCCTGTTCGGTAACAAGAGGGGAACATGATGAAGGTCGACTCGCAACCCCGTTCGGCGGTAATGCTGACGTCGGGTGGCGTGGATTCGGTCACCACTGCGTACTACGTGAAGCATCGGCTCAAATCACCTAACATGATACTCGTGTTCGCCGATTACGGCCAGAGGACGTACGACTACGAAGGATTCTGCATCAAGGCGATAGGTAAAGCCCTGGACTCGCCCGTGAAGCTGATCGACCTCAGATGGCTCGGTAAGCTGAGCACAAGCGTCCTTACCAAGCCGAAGATACCCATCACAGAGACCAAGGAAGCAGACCTGTGGGACCCTGACAAAGCGAAGCAGCGCATACTGAAATGGTGGGATGTAGTGCGTAACCTACAGCTCATCACCGTCGGCCTTGCGCACGCAGAGTCGATCGACCTCAACGAGTACCTGTCGACGGGTAAGCGGGACATCTGGGACGTGCACATCGGGATCAGGCGCGAGACGCCCGTCGCGATGAAGGACAACACCCCGGAGTTTCTAGAGCTGATGGACAAGGTAGCGCAGCAGTCCACCCATTTCGGCGATTATCATGTTAGGGCGCCCCTGATAACCTATGACAAGGACATGGTAGTCAAGCTGGGCGAAGAGCTTGGAGTGCCGTGGGAGTACACGTACAGCTGCTACGCCGGGCACGGATTCAGGACGGTCGGCGGCAGAAAGCTCCCGGTACAGTGTGGGACCTGCTCGAATTGCAAGAGAAGGAAGCTAGCGTTCGCAGAAGCGGGTGTGAAAGACCCTTCAGTCTATGCGAAGCTCTAACTCTCTTCCGTCATGGCTTCGCCCGAGTCCTTGGCCACCCTGAAGCTGCCACCCAGGATAGACCTTTGGCTCACCATGCCGATAGGTTTTCCGCCGTCTGTGACGAGCAACCGGCGAATGTGGTGCTTCGCCATTAGCTTCAGGGCCTCGGTTATCGGTGTATCTGACGTCGTGGAGACTATGGTAGTCGACATCACGTCCTTGAGAGGAGTCATCGAAGCGGACAGGTCGGCTGCCGCAACCTTGTAGAGGACATCCCTCTCCGTCACGATTCCGGCCGTATTTCCGTTCAGCGTGACGAGGACGCTGCCGGCGTCGTTCTCCTTCATGAGCTTCGCCGCGTCGAGCACGCTGTTGTTCGCTTCGAGCTTCAACAGGTTGGCCCTTACGAAATTCTTCACCGTGAGCTGGCTCTCCTCGACGTGACCGATCCAGAATGTCACCGAGTAGTGACAACTGGGGCACTCCTCTGGAGGATTCTCGCTTTCTATCACGTAGGAGCACCGGTAGCATTCCCACTTTTCCATGATGCAGCCAGAGTGAAGCAACCGTCCGAGTATATACATTGCTCCAAGGCTAAATACCCCTGTTCAGGAGATTTCGGGGACTTGGAGACCCCAGCTGTGCCCAAGCTAGAGGCAACAAGTTGGAATCCGGTCCTCGAAGAAGAAATAAGAAAGATTTGGGAATTGGAAAATAGTTTTGTTTTCCAACCAAATAGCGATAAGAAACGGAATTTTGTGCTGGACACTCCACCACCGTATCCTTCAGGTAAGCCCTGGCACCCTGGCGCTCTGACTCAGTACTCTCAGATTGACATGATAGCGCGTTCTGCGCGCATGAGAGGCTTCAACGTACTATATCCCGTCGGGATTGACAGGAACGGCCTCCCGGTCGAGATCGCCACAGAGCGCAAGTACAGGATACAGCTGAGGAAGACGCCTCGTGATGAGTTCATAGCGCTTTGCAAACACGCTCTCGACGACATCGAAGCGTACATGATCGACCTGCTGAAGCGGATGGGGGTATCCGGCGACTTCGAGAACAAGTATCGGACCGATTCTGAAGAGTACAGGAAGGTGACCCAGTGGTCGTTCATCGAGCTATGGAACAAGGGGCTGATTCACATAGCGAACAGGCCTAACAACTACTGCACCGATTGCGGCACGACGATAGCCGACGCCGAGATAGAGTACGAAGAGCTCCCGACGTACCTGGTCACTAACAGATTCAAGGTGAAAGGGACCGACGACGATCTCATGGTCGCTACGACCAGGCCCGAGCTACTGGAGGCCTGCCAGTTGGTCGTGGTCAACCCGGACGACGACCGTTACAAGAAGCTCATCGGCAAGAACGTTATCGTCCCCATCTTCGGGAACGAAGTTGCGGTAGCCGCCCACAAGAGCGTCGACATGACGTTCGGGACAGGCGCGGTCATGATCTGCAGCTACGGCGACTATCATGATGTCCAGCTGTTCAGGGAGTTCAAACTGAAGGAGACGGTGGCGATAGACATCGACGGCAAGATGACCTCCTCGGCAGGCAAGTACGCGGGGATGAGCATAAAGGACGCCCGCTCCCAGATAATCCAGGACCTTCAGGAGGCCAAGATAGCGGTCAAAGTGGAGCAGATCCAGCACAGGACTCCTCTGTGCGAACGAAGCCACACGGCGATCGAGATAATCCCGATGGAGGAGTTCTACCTCAAGCAGCTCGAGTTTCTCCCGAAGCTGAGGAAGTTGGCCAAGGAGATAGAGTTCCATCCGGAGGCACACAGACAGATATTGTTCAACTGGATGAACTCCCTCACCACAGATTATCCGATCTCGCGAAGAAGGTACTACGCCACTGAGATTCCTATATGGTACTGCGGCAAGTGCAACGAGCCGCACCTGCCGAAACCTGGAAAGTACTACAGACCCTGGAGAGACCCAGCGCCGTTCAAGAAATGCAAGAAATGTGGCAACACGAAATTCGTAGGGGAGACGAAGACGTTTGACACTTGGATGGACTCCAGCATCTCGGCTCTGTACATAACAAAGCGGACGAAGAATCTCAGGTTCTTCCGTTCCACCTATCCCACCACCATCAGGACCCAGGGGAAGGACATCGTGAGGACATGGTTGTACTACTCGCTCCTGAGATGCTACCTGCTCACAGGAAAGGCTCCCTTCAAGCATGCATGGATAGGCGGTCTTGGGCAGGACGCGAAGGGGCGTGCTATGAGGAAGAGTCTGGGTAACTTCGTCGACCCGGAGCCTCTCCTGCAGAAGTACGGGACCGACAACTTCCGTTTCTGGGGAGCGTCCGAAGCCAACCTTGGCCAAGACTTCAGGCTGAGCGAGGACAGGATAGCTGGTGCCGGGAAGTTCCTGACCAAACTGTGGAACACCGCGCGCTACCTGGGCTCATTCCCTGAGCCGGAATCCGCCACGCTGACGGAGACTGACAAGTGGATCATGGCGGAGCTGAATAAACTGATCGTCGAATGTGCGGAGGGCTACGAAGACTTCAACATGTTCGTGCCTGCTACGAAGATAAGGGAGTTCCTATGGAATGTGTTCGCGGCCCAATACATCGAGATGACCAAGGGAAGGGCGTATGGCGATACCGGCAACGAAAAGGACCGTGAGGCGGCCAGGTACACGCTCCACCGCGTCATGAGGAGCATCCTGCTCCTGCTGGCGCCGATAATCCCCCACGTCACCGACTACATCTGGCGGAAGCTCTACGGCACGGCGACCATCCACCTGGAACAGTTCCCGAAGGTCAGTGGTTACAAGGTCCCTGCAGGGGTCACGCAGACCCTGATCGATTTCAACGTCCAGGTCTGGAAGGCGAAACGCGACAAGGGACTCGCGCTGAAGGAGCCCATCCAGATCGAGGTTCCGAAGAAGCTCAGACCTTATCTTCCCGACCTCACCCGGATGCACCACATCACGAGCTAGCTAGGTTATTCGAACCTTCTGGAGAGAGCCTGATAGTCAGCCTGAGAGATCCGCATGTCGACCGCCCTTGCGTTTTCCTCCACGTGCGAGACCCTTCCGGCCTTTGGGATGGTGACCACGGAGTCGGGGTACGTCACCCAGTTGAGCATCAGTTGAGCCGGGGTCATGTCGTACTTTTCTAGGATGTCCTTGGGAATCCTGCTGATCGGTATGTTTCCGGTGTCGAGCGGGCTATAGGCTATGATAGCTATCTTCTCCTTCTCGCAGAAGGGTAGGATGTCGGCCTCGATCGAACGTGAAGTGATGCTGTATCTTACCTGGTTAGACGCCAGCTCGCTCCTCGGCAGAGACTCCTGTGCCTGCATCGTCTGCTCGACCGAAAAGTTACTCACCCCGATGTACCTCGTCTTGCCAGTGGCCACGAGTTCTTCCATGGCCCTCATGGTCTCCTGTATTGGGATACGCGGGCTCGGCCAGTGAAGCTGATAGAGGTCGACGAACTTAACCCCCAGTCTCTGGATGCTTGCCTCGCACGACTTGATCACATCATCGTAGCCGAAGTGTTCGGGGGAGACTTTGGTCGCCAAGAAGACGTCCTCCCGGGAGTCTTCGATCGCCTTACCGACCAGCGTCTCAGAACGTCCGTGGCCGTACATCTCGGCCGTGTCTATGAACTTCATCCCAAGCTCTATCCCTCTTTGAAGCGCCTTGATCTCCTGTACGCGCTGATTCCCCTCAGAGTTTCCTAGTGAATATGTCCCCATGCCGACGATTGGTATCCTCTCCCCTGTCCGTCCGAGCGGCCGAAAGTCCACGTGGCCGCGCCGAATCACCCTTGTTTTAGTCTATCTGATACGAAGAAACGCCATGAACGTGCCGATAAAAGGTTAAAAGAAAACCGAAAGCTTGACGAGGGACGAATGTCCATTCTCGAGAGCCCTACTGATGAAGCTAAGAGAATAATCGAGGTCGCACAGAAGAAGAAAATAACGCTGCGACTGTTCGGGGGCGTGTCGTTCTATTTCCGATGTCCGTCGGCCAAGCACAGGAGCCTTCAGAGGAACTACGTGGACGTGGACTTCATGGGTCGTGCGAAGCAATCCAAGGACATCAAACAGCTCTTCATAGACCTCGGGTATGCGCCGAGGGACAGATTCAACGCGATGCAGGGCTATAGGCGTCTAATCTTCAACGACCTCGCGCACCAGAGACGTGTGGACATCTTCCTTGACGTCTTCGAGATGTGCCACAAGTTCAACTTCAAGGACAGGCTGGAAATTGACCAATACACCATCTCCCTTGCAGATATGCTGGCGACCAAGCTGCAGATCGTCGAAATCAACCAGAAAGACCTCAAGGACATAGTCAGCATGTTCGTGGACCATGACGTGGGTACCACCGACGCGCCAGAGGTAATCAACGGAGCATACCTAGCGAAGCTCTGCGGCAACGAATGGGGCGTCTACAAGACATTCGGAATCAATCTAGACCGCGTCTTGGGCATACTCAACGAGTTCGGACTGGAGGACAACGAGAAGAGCCTGGTGACGGAGAGGGTTACCAGGCTCAAGAAGATGATAGAGGACGCCCCCAAGAGCATGGGATGGAAGATGCGCGCCAGGATGGGCGAACGCGTCCAATGGTACGAGCTGCCCGAAGCGGACAAGGAAGTCGTGGACTCTCGAGTGGCCACTGCAGACGGGTCACCGGCTCCGTGAGGTTTTAAAACCTCGAGTTAGCGTGAGCCGCATATTGGTCAAAACCAGGCTGTTCTTCGTCACCGACGTTCACGGATCAGACAGGTGCTTCCGCAAGTTCGTAAACGCTGGCAAGTTTTACAATGCGAGCATACTGATACTCGGGGGCGACATCACCGGGAAGATGATAGTCCCCATCGTGAAGCAGCCCGACGGCACCTCGAAGTGTGAGTTTGGCGGCACCGCATACGTCCTGAAGTCTCCGGAACAGCTCGCAGAAGTGGTGAAGAACATCAAAGATTCTGGCTTCTATCCGTACATGGCCGAGCCGAAGGACGTCGAGGAGTTGACTGCAAAGCCCGAGCTGGTCCACGAGCTCTTCAAGAAGTTGATGACCGAGAGCATCGAGGGATGGATGAAGCTGGCAGAGGAGAGGCTGAAGGGCACCGGTATCAAGTGCTACGTCTCTCCGGGCAATGACGACTACTTCGAGATTGACAAGGCGCTGGACTCGGCGACCTATGTGATAAACCCGGAAGAGAAGACGATCGACATAGACGGCGAGCACGAGATGATCACTCTCGGGTACGCCAACCACACTCCGTGGAACAGCCCGCGGGAGGTGGACGAAGACGTCCTAGAGCAGAAGATAGAGAAGATGGCCGCTCAGGTCAAAGACATGAAGAAGGCCCTCTTCAACCTGCACGTCCCTCCGATCAATACGATAATCGACCAAGCGCCGAAGCTCGACCCGAACCTCAAACCCATCATCTCGGGAGGCAGCATCGTCATGACGTCGGCCGGGAGCACCGCGGTAAGGGCCGCCATCGAGAAGTACCAGCCGCTCGCAGGTATTCACGGTCACATACATGAGTCGAGGGGTATGGTCAAGATCGGGCAGACTGTCTGCTTCAACCCGGGCAGCGAGTACAACTCGGGCATCTTGAAGGGGCTCCTGTGTGACGTGGATAAGGACAAGGTAAAGTCCTACATGCTCACTTCGGGGTAAAGAGCCTCAACCGGGCGTCCTGTCGGCCTTCCGCAGCAGCTGGTTGCAATGGATTGCTTGAGCGGCCTGGATACGCTCCGCCTTCGACTCAAGGCAACAAAGGAGATAAGGTGTCGTTTACGCGGGCAATGGTTGCGCCACGGTAGCTCAGTCTGGTAGAGCACCTGCCTTGTAAGAGCCGAAGCGGCTACGACCAGGCGGTCGTGGGATCAAATCCCATCCGTGGCTCTCAACTCATCAAAATAGTCCCTTCCTTCCTAACAGTCTTCGCCCTGATCCACGTCTCCCTTTCCTCCTGAGCGGGAGAGCAGGTCGGAAGACAACAGCTTCAGAAAGTCTCTGAACTCCTCATCATGGAATTCAATCTGGGTGAATCGGTGCGCCTGGGTGGCAATGGAGTCGGCAAGAAGATGATAGCATGTTTGGTCTCTGCCGCCTAGCACGCTGAAGAAGAAGTGCTGGCATGAACAGAAAGGCTTCTCCGGGTCTATGAACTCGTCTCCGCTTCTGCCCACAACCGTGTAGATCACCCTGCCGCTCGGGACGAACACGTGTCTCTTCACACGTCCTTGCAATACGGTGTCAACCGCCCTTTCGAGATACTTCCTGCTCTTGGAATGCTGGGTGAACTTCTCTATCAACTCGTCCCTTGGAGATTGAGGTTGCATGCGGCACTCTCACCGGAGAAACTCGGCCAAGGAGCTCTGAGTCTTTGCTTCGGAGAAATCGCTCACCCTTATTCCAACTCGCCTGAGCTCCCCCGTCTCATTCAGCAGCGAGGAGAACAGTTCAGTCGCAGTCCGCTTGAGCGAGAGAAGGTCGGCGGTGGGAGCCTCGAGGGTCTTGCTCCTTGTCTTGGTGGAGAGGTCGGTCAGTATCCCGATGACGGAGATTGAACGGAAGAAGAGTCCTTTCTCGAGGACGCGCTTGTGGACATCGTCGATCGCAAGCGAGAGTTCAGCGGTTATCTCTTCAAGGTTCCGGGAATCGCGCTTGAGGGTGATGATCCTGCTGAACTGTTTGACCGCCCCAGTCCCCACGACCGGTTCGTCGTCGGTCCCGTTGGAGGCGTTATGCAGGTAGACCGCGAACTTCTGACCGAAGAGCTGGTCGAGCATGAGCATGTCCTTGCCGGCAAGGTCTCCGATGGTCACTACGCCAGCTTCTTTCAATATCTTAGCGCTCTTGGGGCCTATCCCATAGAGCTTCTCAACAGGCATGGTTCGCATGAATCGATGAAGGTCGACCGGCGGCACCACAGTGAGACCGTCGGGTTTCTTGAAATCTGAAGCCAGCTTCGCTACGACCTTGTTCGGGGCTAATCCTATTGAGCAGGTCAGCTTCTCGTGGTCCAGGATGTTGCGCTTTATCTCGATGGCTATGCCAACCGCCGCGTCGTAATCTTCTCTCGACCTCTTAGTTATGTCGAAGAATGTCTCGTCTATCCCCGTCTGCTCCATCACATCGACGCCTTCCTTGACAATCTCCATCACCCGTTCAGAGTAAGCCTGGTACTTCGCGCGGTCCATCCGGATGAGCTTCGCACCCTTGCCCTCGAGCCTCCTCTTGGCGAGCACTATCGGGATTCCAGACCTCACGCCCAGCTCCCTAGCCTTGTAGTTGGCAGTGCTCACCACTCCGCTGTCCTCGGTGCGTCCGGAATACACGCACACCACCACGGGCAGTGCTCTCAGGGATGGGTCCTCAACCTCTTCAACTTGGGCATAGAAGTAGTCGAGGTCGAGATGGCCTACCACGCGAGCCAAGGTTTCAGGAGATTGCCGCTCTCAGCTTAAGAGCGTTGTTGGTGGGGTCGGCCGGATTTGAACCGGCGCTCTCAAGCGCCCGAGGCTTGAAGCCTTGACCAGACTAGCCGACGACCCCGCTGACGGCCCGACGTAAACGGGTGGTTATATCTCAATCTGTGGTAACCTGTTCAAAGAGACGGTGAGCGCGTAGGCATTATAAGCAGGATAGTTCCACGTCCATTCTATGCCGGAAGCTACGAAAACTGTAATCGTTGGTCAATCAAAACCCCTATTGAATTACGTCACAGCGTGCATAACCATGTTCAACAGCGGCGCAGACCACGTGGTCCTTCGCTCGAGGGGCGAAGCCATCAACATGGCCGTCGACGTAGCGCAGCTTCTCAGGAAGAGGTTCTTCAGCCAAGTCCAGATTTCAAAGATTCAGATCGATGGTGAGAACGTAGTGTCCAGAGATGGGAGGCAGCTGAGTCTTCCTGTGCTGGAGATCGAGCTGTCGATGCCCAAGCCGCAGACTAAGACCTGAGTGACACTGCGCATTATGATGCGATGCGTTCCTGATCAAAGTCATTCTGGGGATTGGTCTTGATATGATTGGGGATGCTATACCATGAATAGCGCCGCGTGATGGTCAGACATGTACGATTTCGAATCCTTGACAGATGAGGTTCTGAGGAACAAGCCAGAAATTACGAGGGAGGAGCTGATGAGCATGATTCAGGAGAAGAAGCAGACCGTGGGGGCCGGCTTCCTCACAGATCAAGGCGCCCTCTTCTTGATAGCCGGAGAGCTTGGTGTTCAGCTTCAGCACGTTACGACGACGGACCTCACTTTGAAGGACTTGTATGTAGGGGCGAACGACATCACCATAGTGGCGAGGATACTGGCCATCTATCCGGTATCGGAATACAACAAGAAGGATGGAGGAGGAATAGGAAGATACAGGCGACTGGTCCTCTTCGACAAGAACAACCTGTCGAAGCTCACCATCTGGGACGATAACGCTGAAGCGATCAAACTCGAGGGGATATCGGTCGATAGCCCGGTCAGAGTCCTGAACGGATATGTGAGGCAGGGCCTCGATGGAAAACCCAATCTGAACCTCGGCAGGAGGGGAAAGATAGAACTCCTCGGAGACGAGAAGCTCGTCTCGTTGCTGGTTCCGCTGTCCAGCTTCTCGAAGAAGGTCGACGAAATCGGCGAACTCCAGGAGCTGGCGGCTGTGGAAGGCATCGCGCTCACCGGCAGCAGGAGCTCGAATTTTACCAGGAAAGACGGCTCACCAGGTTCACTCACTCAGTTTGAGCTGGGTGGAGAGTCGGAGAAGGTTAGGATCAGGATGGTGGTCTGGGATGCTGTCGACGTGGAGGTCAAGCCGGGTCAGAAGGTCATGGCGACCAACATCAGGCTCAAGAAGAGCATGAACGGAGAACGTGAGTTGCACGGCGACAGCGGTAGCGTCGTGAGGGCTGTCGGCGAAAGCAAGGGTCCCCTCGTTCAGAAACTTGTCAAGGTAAATCAAGTGAAGAGCGCACACCAGAAGTACAGCATCGAGGTCATGGCGCTGTCGATACCGGCTATCCGCGATGTCCAGTTGAAGGATGGCAGCTCAGTTCAGAAGGCCGAGGTCGTCTTCGGGGATGACACGGGCGAGATCACCGTGGTGAGCTGGAGAGCGCTGGTAGAGAGGCTTGCGAAGGTCAGCGTAGGCGAGAAGGTCAGGATAACAGGCGCGACTGCACAGACGTCCAGGCTGGGGACTTTGACGCTGGAACTGGAAGACGGGTCCGGAATCGAGAAGGTGCCGAGCTAATTCTGGGTCTTCGGTCTTCTTAGCACTTCGTATTCGTAGATGAAGATTATCACGAGCGTCACGGCGAACAGGGTTATCATAGTCCCACTCAGGAAGTTGTAGTAACTGGTCGTACTGAGGAGTGGTATCATTTGCGCTTGCGCCGGTCAAGAGCGGTGGGGTATAAGTTTTCTGAAGTGCCGGGGGCGGGATTCTCGTGCTCCGTACTTTCGAGCCCGCGACCTCCGGATTTCGCATCCGAGCTTGGGATTATGAGTTTCGCCCACTTAAGGGTCGTGCCCGGCGCAATAAGCCAAGCTATGCTACCCCGGCACCGTTCCGGCCGATGATTCATCGTCTTTTAAATCACTCTATGTCTTGTGTGCCAGCATCCTTCCCGACCGTAACCGGGCGATTTTTGACGCTGATGCCCCCTTGGTCTTACCAAACACTAAAAAATCGCACAAATTGGTGTGCTGTCCACCCAGCCTCGGTAGCTCAGCCTGGTAGAGCACTGCCTTGGTAAACAAATCCAAACAGGCAGGGGTCCCGGGATCAAATCCCGGCCGAGGCTCTTCTTCTCAACTGAGCCACCGGCATGCTCCGTCGTTTTCCGAGCGTCGCGAGACTCAGGGAGATACTTTAAAACCACTTTTCCAGCCGAAGCGCCATCTGCGGGGGTCGCCCAGCCTGGTCAACGGCGCGAGGCTCAGGACCTCGTCCCTTAGGGGTTCGTGGGTTCGAATCCCACCCCCCGCACCAACATCCTCGTGCGAGGCTATGGCCGGTCAGTCGAAACTTCGATGAATCAGGCTTCCTTAATCTCTTGAAGTACGGAGAGGCCATCCTGGGTCAGGCGATACTTCCCGGCTTCGCCGAACAACTGGACTTCAAACTCGATGATGCCTAGTGCCGTGAGTTCGCGTAGATCCCAAAATATCAACCACTGTGAGGCCGTCCCCAAAAGAGAGTCCATCTCGGCGTTGGAGAGGCCGTCTCCCCCTTTCTCTTTTAGCGCCTTCAGAATCCTCAGGATGTGGGGAGTCCTGAGCTTCTCCAGAGCGCCTTTCCTGTCCTTCTCGGGCCACAGCCAGACGCCTTTCATTTCGACGAGGCAGAAACCCGGACACTCATAAGACTTTGAAGTGATTGAAACGGTTTAACGATTGTATCAATTGTTTTAAGTTTGGTCGGTGAAATCCCATCCGCGGCATCTTCTTGCTTGGTCTTTGATGGAAGTAATTACACAATACGCCGACCCTAGGACAGAGCTCGAGGAACACATCGCTGCGCTGGAAACAGAGCAGGCTTCACTGATAAGCGACATCTCATCCTTGAAGGAGAGACTAACGACGCTGGAGATGGAGAGGCACGCCTCTTCACTCGCCAACGAAGTTGAAGCACTCCGCACGGAGAAGGCTGTTCTGGAGGAGAAGATCTCTTCCTATTCAGTGGAATCCGTCGCTTCGAGTGAAGGATATCAGGTCTAACGATACTTCGATACCTTCTCTTCGAGCTCTCCCTTCTCTTTCTTGAGATAGGAGACCTGACCCTCTAGTGCGTGCAGCTTTACCTCAAGCTGCTTCATCTGTGATTCCTTTTCATTTCTTTTTATTGTCTCGTGCAGCTCTTCCTGATCCTTCCTCAGCCCGTCTATGCTCTGCACCAGGTCAGTGTTGGTCTTCTTCAGGTCCTTGACGTCGTTCTGTATCTTCTTCAGCTGATCCTCTGCGACCACCAGGTACTTCTCCCGGCTCACGATGATTGGGAATTTGGTGTCGCACTTCGAGCATTGGTACATCCCGACCTTCCGCTGTGTCAGGCCCCTTTCGCCCTCCTTCGGCTCGACGATGACCGAGAAGACCTTGGTAGGGGTGTCGGTCCGCGTTCCACAGCTGGGGCATGCTGGCAAGTCTGGGCACCAGCATCTAGTAGCCTGTTGTGTTAAGTCTTGCTACTCGCGGATGGATTCCAGTTCGGACACGGCAGACCAGAGAGTGACCCTGGCGAAAGATGGCATGTTCGGGTCTTGGGCGACTTCGTCGAGCATGCTAATCGCATTTGCGGCCCTCACAGCGACGCTGATCTTCGTGTCCTGCAGGGTCGTGATGGAGTCCTTGACTATCTTGCGTATGTTCCTTGGAGTGATGTTGGAGTCCGCTATCTGCTGGAGACTGGCGGATGCCTTGATCAGCTTACCGTCGTTTTCTTGTTGCTTTTTCGCTTTACTGCTCAAATTGTGAACACCGGTAGCCAAGGTAGATTCTTCAGCCTCCCTTGGGAGGCATATTTGGCTTTCCCTCGTGGGAATGCAGACCCGTGGTGAACTTCGCAGGCATCCAGAATGATTAATAGAGCGGATGTCGAAAACGCCGCAAATGAGCAAGTCGCGTGAGAAGATGCAGCTCACGGTTGAGCTAATGAGGCGTGGCGGTGTCATGATGAAGGAGGCCTGCCCGATTGACAACGGCGTCCAGATCAGATACAAAGGGAAGGTCTACTGCACCACTCATGACGACCTCGATGCTGCACTGACCTCGAAAGAGATAACCTACGGCGACGTCGCTTCAAGCCTCAAGGACCTAGTCCTTGTGAAGTTGAAGGAGAACGCTGCGCTGCTCGAGAACGAGAAGGACCTGGGCAAGCAGGATGAGATAGTGTCGCTGCTCGCCAAGTGCGTGGACCTCCTGAACAAACTCGAGGCATCACAAAGGACTTAAGTTTCTGGGATTGCTGTACTGAGCGTGGTCCTGAGAATAGGCCAGAAAGTCCCAGATTTTTCGCTTTTCGACTCCGAAAGGAAGGAGCGGAAACTTTCCGAGTTCACCCAGAAAGGGAGCCTGACTATCGCCTTCTTCCCGTTCGCGTTCTCGCGCACGTGTGATAGAGAGATGTGCGTGTTCAGGGACAGCCTGGTCGGGGCTGGGTCGCTGGAGGGGAGCGTGATAGGGATTAGCGTGGACAGTGTCTTCACCCTGAAGATATACTCGGAGACGTACAACCTGGGATTCCCGGTCTTGAGCGATTTCAACAAGAAGGTCGCGAAGGCGTTCGACGTTTTGCAGGACCCTTGGGTGGACCTAGGCTACAAGGGCGTGGCTAAGCGGGCTGTCTTTGTGGTAGACCGTAAGGGAGTGTTGCGCTATAGATGGGTCACTGAAGACCCGGGCGAAGAGCCTCCGTACGCGCTGGTGACAGCGGCGGTCAGCAAGGCCAACTAGAAGCTTGTTTTTATAGAAGCCTGAGGGAGACAAAGTTAGAAAATGTCCCAGGAAGTCAAGGAGATCAAGCCAGTGGTCGAGATTACCCCGAGCGCGGCCCAAGAGCTCAAGGTCTACCTTGAGAAGCAGGGTAAGCAGGGTGGCGGACTACGGGTGTTCGTCTCTGCAGGTGGCTGTTCCGGGCTGTCTTACGGCATGGTCCCGGAGGACAAGAGCACCGATGACGACTACGTCATAGTCCAGTACGGCGCGAAGCTCATCGTCGACAAGTCGAGCATGCCGTTCATAGCGGGTTCCCAGATTGACTTCCAGTCGGACAAGCTGATGGGTGGAGGATTCGTCGTCAAGAATCCAAACGCGGTCTCCACTTGCGGCTGCGGCGAGTCGTTCAAGACGGCGTAGTTCGAAGCGCCGGGGGTGGGACTTTCACTCGAGGAGCCCCTTTATGGGATTTCCGTCGAGTTTTGAACCCACATGACCGTTAGGTCACGGGCTGACTAGTCGTTCGATCTCGAGTTGCGGATTCGCTCGTGCCTAAACGAATTGCCCGCGCGTTAGCCAGACTCCGCCACCCCGGCGAAGCACCTAGCTAGTAATGTGCTCTTATCCTTTAGGATGCCGTCCGATTTGCACAGGGCACCAGAGCGCGTTCGACTAGACCTTAGCGTATTTCGGGCGCCAGCTTCTGGTCTTGTCGGGCAGCTTTGTGTACTCGAAATCGGCATAGATCAGAGGGAACTTCTTCTTCATGATCCTCGCTACCTTGTCGAAGACGTAACGTATCTCAACCTCGGCGGGCTCTGCGGTCCTCATCGCTATGACGTGCCGTATCGTCCTGTGATTCGCGGTCCAGATTATCGATGTCGCCATCCCGTCTGGCATGACACGTCTGAGGCCTGAAGTGATCCGCTTCTTAGCGTCGAAGTTCATGCTGTCCCAGTCGTAACTCCCTTCGAGGTCCCTGTACCCATCCTCAATCCGTTCGATGATCGCCTTGAACTTTACCTTCTTGTCGGCCAAGTCCGGCGGGAGCCAAAGACCCAGATCGGTAGGCCGAACATACCTGAGCGATTCCTGGCTTATCGCGACCCCGACCCTGTGTCTGACCAACTCGTGCGTGAACACCCTGCTCACGTTAAGGAAGCCGAACGTGCAGGTTGCGTGCTCAAAGATCGATCCGTCACCTTTTGACAGGGTGTTCTGAATATAGTCCTGTGAGCTTTGACGGATTTTCGTCACGTTGGGGTTAAGCCCGACGCCGAAACTCTTGTAACATATCCTCCCGGCGATTTCAGTCAGGAGCTCGCCTTCTGACTGTGCGCCCGGCAGGGTCTTCGATAACCAACCCAATGCAGTGCTCCCGCCCAGACCCTTGAGCATCTGCTTTACCTGAGCTAGGTCTACCTTTGTCTCGCCTATCATGTAGACCTGTGGCTCGACGAACTTCATTCTCCCTTGGCTTAGCCTGTTACATTAATTAACGTGTAGATGGGGTTTGGGGCTGAGCTGGTCTGGTCATCGCGAACTCGCTTACTTGTCCTTCGCTGGTGAGTTCTTGTCCGGCGTGCCACTACTTGTATGAGGCAGATTGTGTTTGAAGGCCTTCGGCACTGCGGGGGTGAGGGGTGTGTTCAACGCTAGCCAGACGCCGGAGCAGGTTTACGGACTGGTATTGACGTCCGCATTCGCCTTCGGCAAGGGGAAGTACGGTGTCGGGTGGGACGGTCGCAAAAGTTCAGCGGTCTTGTCTCAAGTCGCAGCGGCTGGTATTGCCGCTGCGGGAAGCGAAGCTCTTCTTTTCGGACTTGTTCCTACTCCGGTAACGGCCTACGGTGCTCGGGAGAGCGGTTGTAAGCTCGGTTTCTCAGTTACGGCTTCGCACAACCCACCAGAGTACTCCGGCGTGAAGATCTTCAGCAATATGGGAATGGAATTGTCCAAGCAGGATGAAGCCAGGATCGAAAGAGCCATGATTGTCGGAGCGAATATGGAGTCCAGGAATCTGGGAGGGATAGCGGACGCCGAGACCTTGACCCCTTATCTTGATTCCATGCTGGCAAAGTTCGAGGTGTTGCGTGATGGGCTGAAGGTGGTCGTGGACTGCTCCAATGGTCCGGGCGCATTTGTGACCCCGAGAGTGCTCGGGACCCTGGGCCATCGTGTGGTTCCGATGAACGCGCACGTGTCCTGGCGTTTCCCCGCCAGGTTGCCCGAGCCGACTGCCCAGAACCTGTCGGAGACGGCGGCAATAGTGGGGGCCGTCGGCGCTGACATTGGCTTCGCGCACGACGGAGACGCGGATAGGCTCGTGATGATCAGCTCTGCGGGGCGGGTTCTCCCCGATTCGCTCGTGTCGATCGTGGCGATGAAGGCCCTGGTCAGGAAGCCAGGGACCGTGATACTCTCTGAGAACACTTCGACGGCTGTGGAGGAGGAGGCACTCAAGCTCGGCATGAAGGTAGTGAGGAGCAGAATCGGAAAGACCTTTGCAGAGATTGAGAAGGAGGGCGCTGTATTTGCTACGGAGCCTAGCAAGGTGGTCGACCCCGAGTGGGGGATGTGGGAAGATGGGATGTATGCGGCGGTACTGATAGCGGATGCGATAGCCAGGGACCGGAGCCTCCTCGACTTTGTGAGCTCAGAGCCGACCTGGCACTACAGGCAGCTCAACCTGCCTTACTCGGTGGACATGGTCGCGCTTTCGAAACAGGCCCAGGAGGACTTCGGACGGTTCAAGATATCCGAGGTACGACGCCTTGATGGGTTGAAGCTGGTGTTCAGAGACAGGTCGTGGATAATGTTCAGGGCTTCAGGTACCGAACCGAAGACCCGGATTTACTGCGAATCGCTCGATCCCGTGAGGCTCGATGAACTCCTTCAGGTAGGAAAGAACGTGCTCGAAGATCTTTCGACCAACAGGTCGAAGCCGCGCTGATTCCGTATGTCCTCCGAGATAATGAGGGCCGTTTCAAAGGCGCTTTCTGAAGGATATCAGATAGACGGGGGGGCGTTCGAGCTGCTCTCAAAGCTTCCCCCGGACGTGGACGTAGAATTGCTCGTCTACCATGTAATCCGCAGGAAGGCTGAGAGTGGAGAGCGGACGCTGACCAAGGCCGATGTGGAGGAGTTCATACCCAAAGAGATCCTCTCCCCGGGTGAACCGGCTCTGGTGATATCCGTCGAGCCCGGAGAGATCGAGGTCGTGAGCGACCCGACCACCCAGATAGCTCCCGCGGAAGCAGATTTGGGTTTCAAGAAACTCTTCCAGGACAGGTACTGGAGACTGCTCGGCGTTGCCAGAAGGAGACCCGATTCGAAGAACATGGTGAGCATAGAATCTGTGAAGGGTCAGAAGGTCGAGAAGGTGAAGGTCGGGGGGCTGATTTCTTCCAGGGACAGCAGGCGAGGGAATGTCGAGCTCACGATAGATGACCCTACAGGTAGCGTCAGGATCCAGTGCCGGGAAGATTGCGCCGACGACGCCATGCGGATACCTCTCGATAGCTTCGTGCTCGCAGAGGTGAGTCGGGCGAAGGGTGGGCAGCTCTTCGCGACATCGCTGAGCATGCCCGACGTGCCCAATCACAAGGCCGGAACCTCGTCCCACCGGGCATATGCGGTTTTGCTGTCGGACCTCCATATTGGGAGCAAGATGTTCCTGCGCGATGACTTCCAGCGGTTCATCCTATGGTTGAACGGCAAACTCGGGGACCTTGACGTAGTCAGCCGCGTGAAGTATGTGGTGATAGCGGGAGACGTCATCGACGGGATAGGGGTGTATCCCGGTCAGGAGAACCAGCTGGTGGAGAGGGACCTGAAGAAACAGTACTCGCTCGCCGCTGAACTGATTGCCCAGATTCCAAAACACGTGAAGATACTCGTTTCTCCCGGTAACCATGACCCGGTGCGGCAGGCACTGCCGCAGCCGGCCGTGTCGACCGACCTGGCGAGTGAACTCTATGCGCTGGAGAACGTCAAGGGTGTCGGTAACCCGTCCTATGTCAAGCTGGACGGAGTAAACTTCCTGGTCTACCACGGTAGAAGCCTGGACGACATCATTGCGACAATCCCGGACCTGAGTTACAGCAGGCCGGGTGCCGCGATGCAGGTCCTGCTCAAGTCAAGACACCTTGCGCCCATGTATGGAAAGAGAACCGCTCTGTCTCCGGAGCTGAGAGACATGCTGGTGATCGACCCCGTGCCGGATGTCTTCCATGCGGGACATGTACACGCTATCGACGTGCTCGACTACAGGGGCACTTTGGTGGTAAATTCTGGGACGTTCCAGGCGCAGACGCCCTTCCAGGCAAATATGGGAATGGAGCCGACGGTCTCGATAGCGCCCATAGTCGACCTCTCTACCCTCAGCGTGATAAAGCGGAGTTTCACGAAACAGGTCTTCGGGGTATAGGCGCCATCGCTATACCAGGTCCAGCAGCCGCGCGTCTTCCCCTATCACCCGTTCAAGAGTCTCATTGTCGATGAGCAGCTTGATTCGTTTTGACCTTCCCCTCCTTCCCTTGCTGACGACGGCGGCTTCTACCAGCCCTAGCACGTCGAGTTCGGCCAGGATACCGCTCACCCTCCTTTGTGTCAGGACCTCCACGCCGGATTTCCTGGCGAGGTTGGTGTAAGCAAGGTATAGCTCCCCTGTGTTGGTCCCGCCGGGGAACTTAGAGGTGGCCATGACTATTATCTTGGTCTGCAGTGGGAGCGATTGGAGCGCCTCTTCCACGGTGTCACGTTCAATCTTGTCAGACGCCTTGCGGATGCTTTCCTCATCCACGTGCTGGCGGCCCTCGCGTTCTGCGACCTCTCCGGCTACCCTCAGCATGTCGATCGCCCTGCGCGCGTCCCCGTGTTCGGATGCGGCTAGGGCGGCGCATAGGTTTATCGTGGATTCCGGCACCACTCCGGGCCTGAAGGCAACTTTGGTCCTTTCTTCCAGGATCGAACGTAGTTCCTCGGTGGTATAGGGTGGAAAGACCAGCTCCTCCTCGCCCAGACTGCTGAGCACCCTGGGATCCAGGCCATCCTTGAACCTCAAATCGTTGGAGATTCCGATGATAGTCAGGAAGCCCGGGGTTGTAGATTCGCCTGACCTTGTGAACTTGTAAAGCGTGTCATCATTCGTGTTGACGAGGTAATCGATTTCATCCAGGACGAGTATAAGATGGATTGCGTGTTTGGAGATTGTCTTGAATATCCGGCCGACGACTTCTCCTAAGGAGAGCCCGGTCAGCGGGATTTTCTTATCTTCGTCCATGGGAAGACCTTCGGCGATCTTCGCGAGCGTCAGATACTCCGTTCCAGCCAGCCTGCAATTCACGTAAACTGTCAAGATACGTTTTGTGTCGTCCTTGACCAGGAGTTTGCGGACGACGAGTTTTGCCACGGCCGTCTTCCCCGTCCCGGTCTTTCCATAGAGGAGTAGATTCGAGGGCTTCGAGCCGAGCAGGGCTGGGGCGAGGATTTCCGCGATGTTAGTGGTCTGCGCATCTCTGAAAGGAAGGCGGTCGGGGACGAACTCTGTTGAGAGGGCGTTCCTGTCCTGGAATAGGGCTCTCCCTTTCTTCGTCTTGTTGAAGATCGTGTCTATGGCGTCCACCATGGTGGTGCAGTGGAAACACTGGTTAGATAAGCCCTCGCCTGGGTATTTTCGGCGCAGTAACCCAAAGTTCTGAGGTAAGAGTCCGACCGGGCTGACCGAGTCATGGTTCCGAAATCCGTGAATTATGTTCTGATTTGGCTGCGCTGCTGAAACTTTCGCCTGTTTTCTGCCACAGCATCCCCGAAGCTCTTCACGTCACCTGTGGGAACACCCGTCTTACGGCGGAGATTATCGAGTATGGTGGCGAACAGGACCTCCGTTCCTGTCGCTGTCCCGAGTAGTTTAGTGACGGATGCGACATAGATGTCGGGGTCCGCCACAGCTATGTGCGGATCCAGCATGAAAGTCAAGGCCTTCGCGCTCTCTACCCCCAAGACGACTGCGAGGCCGTCTCCTATCGACTCCACGAACATAGTGTTGAAGTCCTCTTCCATCTGGCCTTTCATGCGGCTCATGTTCTCACTTGAGATGTCTCGGCGCGGGTAGGACGACGATTGCTGCCATGAACAGCTTGGCAATGGATTAGATCGATTATCGTCGCTGTGTCAGAAAGGCTTAGGTGGGAATTCACATCCAAACTCATGGTTGGACCGGACACTGGTGTTCTTTTTTAGAATCTGCATATAAGGCTTGGAAACCCTTCGCGTTCTGCGGAGCTCGACCAGGTTACTTGATCATGATTACTTCTCCCGATTAAGTGGTGCTATTATAGCCTGAATGTGCAGCGTGCATCTTACCGTTGAGACCCGGGATGAAAAGCTGTCCAACCAGATTACGTGATTAGCTTGAAATTCGGAAAAAAGATAGCGGTTGTGATTAGAGGTCCATCAGGGGCTGGAAAAACTCCTTTGATCAAGGAACTCACCAGAAATCTCTCGAAGGAGATACGCGTTAGGTGCATAATCCTGGACCGTCATTCGGGCGTGTCCAGCAACCATCGCCCGCGTAGCTATCATAATTTGGACTCTTTGTCGGAGGATTGTATCCTCGTCGAACTTGGAGATGGGGGCGATGCCACAAGGAATCCCCAGAAATGGGTCGATAAACTCACTTCTCAGGGCTATGCCGTTTACCTCTTTCTTCTGGAGGCCACGCTGGATGAATTGAGAAAGAGGACTGCAACCAGGGCAGATTGGACAGATGCGTTCACGGTAGGATCATGGAACTGCTACAGGTATGACCCGAATTTCATCGACTTTGCCAAGAAGCTAGGGCTACCGCAGGTGGTCTTAGACACCCTACAGACAAACACTTCGGAGGCAGCTCAGACCGTTCTGAAGTCCCTAACATAGCGCGGAAAGCGTGGCCCTGATACTTGTGGTCGCAGTCTATCATGCCATGGCACCGGCACCCGAAGACAGCCTCATGCCCGATGGCCGACGCAGTAGTTGTGTAGCCGGTCGCCGTCTTTCATAATTCCTTTGTCATGAACACGCTATTCGAATCCTCGACATAGTCTGCGAACGGCCCGCACTCTTTGAACCCGAACTTGGCATACAATCTGTGGGCGGGAACGAAGGCACCCATCGAACCAGTCTCAAGGCTCACTCTGCTGTAGCTTCGTCTTTTGGCCTCCTCCAATATGTGGTTGAGCATCATAGTAGCTACCCCCTTGCTTCTATGCGCGGGTGCAGTGCGCATCGACTTGATTTCTCCGTGCTGTGGGGTCAATTCTTTCAGAGCGCCACAGCCCATCAACTCATCCTCGTCCCATATGCTCCAGAAAGTAATCTCGGGTTTGAGCAATCCTCCAAGATTCAGTGCGTGTGTGCTCTCCGGAGGAGAGTGCAGCGTCATGTCTTCCAGGTGATCTTTCAGGAATAGCTGAATTTTATGACCCTTCAGGTCGTCGATTCTTACTTCCATAGAACAAATGTACCCATTTTAGATCTAAGCAGGCTCGCGTTTTAATTAATAGTTTTGTCCGAAGAACTGAGCAGTTCGCAGGAAGTGGTCTAGGTTGTTCACTCTTCCGTAGGTCGCATTACTTCCTGCCACCTCTTTCACTTCCATTTACGTTCAGTGCTCCCTTGCATGTTATAGCTTACCGTGCCGCGTAAGTGTTATGGTCCTGAAGGACGAACCCGAACAGCAAGCGGAACTGGAAGACTTTGTGATTTATCAGGACAGTTCTGGAGTGATTCACTTCCTCATGGCAGACAGATGCCGGACGTGTGAAGGCTGAATGAACAACGTCGTCCTCGAGTGCCCCAGGTGCCTGAACATGTTCATGGCTTCGAGCGAGAAGGCGAGAAGGCTCGGGGAGAAGCTGTGGGCTGCCGGCTGCAGGTGCGGCAATGTCGTCGAGTTCGACCTTGACTACATGGACGCGGTAGAGTTCTGGGCCCAGCCGAACGTGGCGAGCAGGATGAAGAATATTGACGGTTACGCGATGCGGGTGGACGGCCTGATGTACTCGAAGGGCCGATAGCGATCACCTGGAGGTCGTTTATCGACTACGGCTGTGCCATGCTCGAACTCCTCCAATAATATTAAGTGTAATTGAGAGACGCCGCGCTAGATATACGATTATGGAAACTTTCACTAGGCCGTTTGAGGTGGATTCCTCAGAGTACCCGTTTCAGGACCATTGGTTGCCTTATCGTGATGGGTATGTCCACTACATCGACGAAGGACAAGGCTCCACTGTTCTTCTGCTTCACGGAAACCCAACGTGGTCTTACATCTACAGGAACGTCATCAAAGGTCTGCGCGGAGAATGTCATCTGGTCGCCCTTGATTACCCCGGCTTTGGTATGTCAAAGGCACCCTCTCAGTATGGGTTTACTCCCCAAGAGCAATCTGCTACTGTCGCTCAGTTGATCAGTCACTTGAAACTAGAAAACATCGTGTTGGCGGTTCAAGACTGGGGCGGCCCCATTGGAATGAACTATGCGGTTCGAAACAGGGCAAACCTGCGTGGCCTTGTCGTGATGAACACTTGGGCGTGGCCAGCATCGATTCCTCAAAAACTGTTCTCGGTTGTGATGGGAGGATGGCCCCTTGGATACTGGCTTCAGACGCGGAGAAACTATTTCGCGAAATCCATGTTTCCGAGCGGCATCTATGATTCGGAAAAAGTCACGGAGGGCTTCAGGAATGCCTACACCGACCCATTCCCGACTCCCGAATCAAGAAGACCGACCTGGATTTTTCCGAGACAGATTCGTAAAGCTCGCTCGTGGCTCGCTGATATCGAATCCAAACTGCCGAACCTCTCTGACCTGCCCACGCAAATCCTTTGGGGAACGCACGACGACCCCGGTTTTCCGCTCAAAGAGATGGCGAAATGGCAGGGATATCTCAAATTGAGCGAGACCGAGACGCTTGACGACGCCTCGCATTCTGTGCAAGAGGACCGGCCGGACCGGGTAGTGGCATCCATCCGTAGAGTCCTTGAAAGAACCTCGCAGCGCAGTTAGTATCAGGACCTTTTGTGATTGGGCACCTTCTGGCCTCGTGTGGGTGGCGCTATCGTGCAGGGCTTCAATGGTTTTGTCCGAACTTGATTGAACGCTACCTCCAGCCTATTTTGACTACTCGAAAGTGGTTTCCCACATGTGTCTTGCGAGCTTTCCTGAGTGCTTGAAGGTGTCTACGGAGTCCCTCGCTTTCTCCACGCCTTCCTGGTGTTCCTCGAGGAAGCGATTGAGCTTGCCGACGAGTATCTCCTTGAGCTCCCCGGTCAGCATCTTTCCTGAACGATAGTCCCGTCCTATCGCCTCGATTTTCCTATCGTCCGGCTCAAAGAGCGAGTGCAGCCACTGATATGAGACGTCCACGTCTGTGTTCCCGCCCAGCTTTCTGTGCTTCTCGACGGTGTCCTGGCCGCCGGAGAAAGCGTACTTCATGATCTTGTTCCTGACGGTCTTCTGGTTGTCGGAAAGGTAGACCGCGGTCTCAGGCTGCGAGGAGCTCATCTTGCCTTCTATGCCGGTGAGGGGAGGGATGAACTTGCTGTGGATCTCGGCCGCGCGGTGGTATCCGAGGCTTTCTGCGATGTCTCGCTGTATCCTCCAGTACGGGTCCTGGTCTATCGCAGCGGGTATCAGGCAGCGTTTCTTCTCGAACATGGTAGGCACTATTTGCATGGCAGGATAGAAGAGCATCCCGATGTTCGTGGCGTTCTCGAACCCGAAGACGGCCTTCACCGTCGAGAAGTTGATCTTCTTGGCTATCCTCAGGGCGAGAGGGTAGACGTTCCTGATGTATTCGGTATCCTGAAAGATGAACGTCCTATCCGGGTCGAAGCCTATGGCGATTATGTCCAGGATGTCCTGATTCGCTTGGGCCCTGACCTGATCAAGGGTCTTGGAGCTGTTGAACGCGAACTTCTCGTCATCGGTGACCTCCAGGTACACGTTCACGTCGAATCTCTCCTGCAACCATTTCGTCAGAAGAAACGGAAGCAGATGGCCCACGTGCATCTTGTTCGACGGGCCCCTTCCTGTGTAGAGGAAGAACCCCTTTCCGGTTTCGTGGTCCTGCAAGACCAGGTCGAGGTCTCTGTGCGAGAAGTACACCTCTCTGTCAAGAAGTATATTGCTCTCTGCCGCATCACGGGTGAGTCTCGCCTTGAGCTCCGGGGTGAGCAGATGGGTACCGAACTGCTTGATCAGCTTGTCGTAATCAATTGCGCCGCTCACTTCCCACGGCGTAACGACCGCGTCCGGTACCACAAACCCGATTCCTGTCCTGAGTCTTAAAAGCCGTTCTGCATATGGACGATGATGCTGGGAAGTTCCTCGAACGTATCGGCGCTAGCGTCGGCATACTTGGCAATTTCTTCCAGCTCTTCTTTGGTCCGCATACCGTTGGTCAGTACGAACCTTCGCATGAACACCGCTCTTGCGAAACCGGCTCTCTTGGCACCAATCAACTCCTCGCTTCCGCCGTCGCCGACAAAGATGGAGTGAGAACCGCTGACTCCGAGCCGCTCCAGTATGATATTGAAGGCGCCCTGCTCGGGTTTGACGATCCCGATTTCATGAGAGAAGGCTACCGCATCAAAGCAAGGTGCCAGTCTTGAGCGATTCCATTGTCGAACGTCACCCTCAAAGGTGTTCGAGAGGAGCCCCAGCTTGTAGCCCTCTTGCTTAAGCGACCTGAGAGAGTCTATGACCTCCTCTCGTGGGTTTAGGATGGCGATATCCTGATAGCGCCTCAATGCTCTGTCAGCTTCATCGAACGAGGATTGTGACGGCGAGACGCCTGATTTGAGAGCATACTCCTTCAGATATTCAATCTCCGGTTTAGAGCTCGACATTCTCAGTTTCCAGCTATCCTTCCAGTAGGTCGCGAACTGGTCTTTGTCCAACCCTGTGATCTCGGCTGCCACATCCGCCCTTCGGAAGTCTTTCGGCCTGAAGTCCTCGGGGTCGACCAACGTGTGAAACAGGTCGAATACTATAGCCTGGACCTCGAGCTTCAACTCCTCATCCCGTTACGCAAGACTACTTGAGCCATCCCTATTGAGTTTACTTGTCGAGTCCACGCAATCTAAACATGTATATCTTTTTCAACGCGCCGATGATCCCAAAATAGGATGTCGAACGATGATGATGGGCTTCGACCGCTCTCCGCCCTTCTTTCACAGGTCCTAGTCGCATACACGGTTGAGCTCGACAATAATTTTGAGCTTGGCATGTCACGCGCAGGCTTTCCGGGGGCACGCCTCTCGCTCGTCGTTTGGACGAACCTCCTTCGATTCATTCCTGAAGACGGAATCTCCGTCCGCGACCTGCAGGCCAGTTCACTTGGCCCCGAGGAGCGGCTCAGGTTTCAGCTGGGTTGCCTCGAAAGGTGGGGTTCATCTACTTTCAGCAGGACAAGAACGGCCCCGCAGAGTTCCAGGCACGTTCCGAGGTCAAACGTGACGGCTGGGGAAGCGGGCGAGGCATCAAGCAGACATGGATTCTAGGTCTAGCCCCGCGTGGGAGACTCGCAGAAAGCATCTGGTCAAAAGTGTGACCCCAGGTCGAAGAGCGATGGAAGCAGAGGTTCGGTGCCCGTTACGCCAAACTCTATGACGCCCTGCAAGAAATCGGACAGCACCGAGAACTAGAGTTGCCTCTGGGTCTGCCTGGCGGGTACTTGCCGCGGAGCGAATTGTATCCGCCGCGCAAATCCCAGAAAGAAGAGGTTAACATCCCGCTTTCCGCACTTTTGTCTCGGGTGCTTCTCATTTTCACGATTGAGTTCAATCAAAGCTCCAGCGTACCGATTGCGCTATGCGCCAACACAATACGTGTCCTGAACGAAAATACCGGCGTCCGACTCGGGGATCTTCCCAGACTGACCGGTTGCTCCCCTGAGGCGAGCGATGTTGGGTGGTTCCTCAAGCCGTTCGTCGTGGTCGAGAGCGACCCAAATGGCAAGCGAGGAAATGTTGCGAAGTTGTCGCCCGCGGGACTGAAGGCCAAGAAGACCTACTACACGCTGACAAGCGAAATCGAGAAAGGATGGAAAGAGAAGTTTGGACCGGCCAAGGTCCGAGGCCTACGGTCAGCGCTCGGAGCCATATTTGCTCTGCAGAAGGATGGTGAATCGGTTCTCGGACAGGGGATGGGCCCACCAGAAGGGGTCATACGGGCCGGCAGCGTTGCTCCGGCGCTAGGCAGACGGGAACCAAGCGTCGCGGCCAAGCAAAGAGGACGTGACTCTGTCGAACAGACGAAGATGTTCGTGACTGACCCGGAGGGGTCGCGCTCCCACATTATCCAATGTGGGACATGAATAGAGGGTTCGGACCCTAAAGATGAGGTGAGTCAGCGGGTTCGGTACTTTGAAGATTCTATGTGATTCTCTGCGACATGGTGACACAACTTGACTGCCGGGACCTACCCGTCTACGGTGCGCGCATTGAAACCAGACGAAGGGTGATTCAGGACGCAAAGTCAGCAGGAAAGAATAGCTTACTTCCCTGACGCTCTTGCCGTAGGCAGTTTCACTGGCGGCAAGGCCTGGGTCAGTTCCGCCCTGAAGGGTTCGAGCGCCGCAGGTAGCATCAGCTTCGTCCCGAGCTCTTCCTTGCGTTCGTCGATGGCGAAACCTGGAGGGTCGGTCGCAATCTCGAACAGGACTCCACCTGGCTCCCTGAAATAGATGGAATGGAAGTACTTGCGATCTATTATCGGGGTGACGTTCAGATTGGCCTGAATGAGCTCCTTTCTCCACTCTTTCTGCTGACCGTTGGTTGGGGTACGCCAAGCCACATGGTGGACAGTTCCCACGCTCACGAGGCCCGGCGGGGCGTCAGGCTGGCAGAGGACATCGACCAAGGCCCCAGGCCCGCCATTCCCCACCTCATACCTGAACCGATTCCCCTCTTCCTTGACAAGGGCGAAACCCATCGTCTTGACCAGGAGAGAGGCGGTTTTCTCATAGCCCTCTTCGGATAGAGTAACGCCGAAGAAACCCCGGATGGCGTGTTCCTTCGGCACCTGTCCGCCGCCCCAACCGCTCCGTTCATCTGCCTCAGGGTGCGCTACCAGCTCTAGGTTGAGGCCGTCGGGGTCGGATAGGGAGATCACCTGCTCCTCGAAGCGGACCGTGGGTCCGGTGAACTTGATTCCGTGTTCTTTTAGGCGCCCAACCCAGTAGTTCATGCTCTCACGAGGTATGGAAAATGAGGTGACGGTAAGCTGTCCGGATCCCTTTCTGCCCTTTGGCGCTCCCGGCCATGGGAAGAAAGTGAGAATCGTTCCAGGGTGACCGTCTTCGTCACCATAGTAGATGTGGTATGTCTGCGGGTCGTCATAGTTGACGGTCAGCTTGACGAGCCGGAGACCCATAATTCCAGCATAGAAATCGATGTTTTGCTGTGGCTCCCCTCCTATCGCCGTCACATGGTGTAGACCCAGAATATCAGGCAGAATATCTCCCTCCCAATGGCTCTACTTCGATCCCATATCATCTTTAATGTTAAGTGTGATGCTATGGCGCTATCTAGGACTGAGCCTATTCGCGATAAATAGTACAAATCCACCCAATGAATGTAAACTGGTCGAAGCTCAACGGCGCCAAAAGCCGTCGTAACGACGAACGACAAGGATAATGATTTTGTGTGGTTTAAGGGCTAAATATTGCTGCAATCTTCATTCTTGTGCGCATGAGCAAGGCCGAAAAGAAGAAGGAGACTCAGGCAGAAAAGAGACAGGGCGAAAGAGCGAAGAGGAAGGAAGACCGACACAATGAATATCCAAGCGCAGGGATCAAGCACGCGGGGTCGCTAATCGAAGAAGGCTACCGAGTCGAAGAGGGACAGGACAGAAGGAGAACTGCTCTGAACAAGGCCGTCCACCATTACGGGTATGCCGAGACGGTCGAGAAGGTCAACGCTCTTGCCGTGATGAACAAGAATCATAAGGAGAACCACAGGAGAATCGAGGACGACTTGGAGTATCTGAAGGCGCAGTTCAAAGGCAAGAAGTAGTGCGAAGCAAGACCGATGAAAATCGCGCAAGCTCTCACGCAGTCCAGGCTCCTGTGTTGTTGATGGTGAAGGCGCAGTTAGTGGTCAGGTTGGAGACAGCCGGAGCCATGGGTCATGGAGTTACATAGGATGCTTTCCGGACATGGCGACGTCTACTCCGGAGGTATGTCATTGTATACCTGTCTGAAATCGACGCCAGATCTTCGCAGACGCGTCCTTGCTATAGCATAGATCAGGATGCCTATCACGAGGAACGCGCCCACCAGCTCGTAGGCCAGTGAGAGGCTGGCGCCCAGGAAGGTCCCGCTGATGATTGGGAACGTCTCCGCAAAGATGTAAAAGACAAAAGCCGCTATTCCCACCAGCGACGATATTATCAGTGTGCTCGGTCTGCCTACGGCCGATATGCTCTTGTTGAAGAGTTCCCTCTTGCGCCAGCAGAAGGCGAACGTCGCGACCAAGGGCAGCGAGTAGCCTATCGGCGCGATCAGCGACGTATTCAGGAGCGTCGAGATGAATCCGCCGTACCAGATGATGGCAGTGATGACCACCCAGAGGGCGGCCAGCAGCGATACGGCGTAGACCGGGGAGTGGAACCTCTCATTCACCTCGGCGAACTTCGATGGTAGAAGTCTGTCGAAAGAGGCAGCGAAGATCATTCTAGAGATAGTCATCAGGTAGGATATGCTGACAACGATGAATCCCACCAACAGGCCGATGCCTATGAAGGCGGCGATGGCCGGGCTCTCCAAGGAGACGAGGAGGCTTGTCGTAAGCAGGGTAGGCAGGGCCGAGCCGTTGTTGGCCTCGACATAGCTCACTGAGTTGAGGAATTTCACTCCAAAGTCATTGTAGGATAGGGCGCTCATCAGGACCATTAGTAGGGTCGCCAGAATGACCGATAGGAAGAGCGCCTTGGTGACCGAGGACTTTGTGTTCCGTGTCTCGCCGGACAGATACGAGCCGTAGTTGAACCCCGTGAAAGCGAGGAAACCCCATGGGATAGAGGCAAGGAGAGTATTGTTCCAGTTGAAGTTGGACGATGCTCCTGCCTGCGAGATTATGCTGGAGTAGGTCGTGTTCGACCCTGCAGTCGCCATGGCGTTGTTGAACAGAGCGGGTATGGTCGATGGGTTTATCGTGACGAGTAGTATCACGAATACTCCGGCGACCGCCAAGAAGAATACGGTGGCTATCTTCTGGAAAGACGAAAACACCTTGAGGCCCAGCAAGACCACGATGGTCCCGATCGCTATGATGACGATTGATATCGCGAATGCGGTGTTCGGGTCCGTGACGCTTGAAGCCGCGTTGATCAGAGGCCCGTTATTGGTGGTAACCCCGAGCGCGAACGCCAACTGGGACAGCGCTATGCTCACCGCGTAGTAGGTCGGGTAGGCCAGGCCGCCTATGACAGCTGTGACGAGCACGAAGACGAACTGGACCGTCCCGTATAGAGGGCCGAGGATGCGGGTGGACCAGACGTAATCACCGCCGCTGCGAGGAATCGCACCGCTCATGATCGAGTACACTGCCGCCATTGCGAAGGCGGGAACGGAACCCAAGGCGAATACTACGACGAGGTCGGCTCCGGGGAAGAAAATCGGGGCATACAGCGAGGTGAGGACGAAGCTGTTCAGGAATATGATGATAGACTGTGATACGATGAACTGGTCAAAGAAGCCGAGACTCCTGACCAGCCCGGTCGATTGCCGGACGAACGTGCCTTGCGTTGAGGTCATGAGTTTTGTGCTCGGCCCCGCTTCTGTAGATAAGGGGTGCTGAAAGAAGCATTCCGATATTACTAATCCGTATAATATGTAAAGTAAGATACGAATAATGGCTTTCGATTCCAAAGCCCACCTAGCTAGTCGGAATCGAGTTGCTCGGTTCGAGTGATTCTCTTCAATAGGAAACACTATTCTTCCCGCGGAATCGAGTCTCGTCGTTGGAACCGGTAGCAGCGGGCACCACTAGACACGTCATGGGAAGGCTGAAGGTCATCGCATCGAGGAAGGAGCTCAGGGGTCACGTCGTGCAGGCGCGGGCAAACGGGCGCGTGTTGGATTCTTCGACCACGGACAGCGCAGGAAGATTTCTTCTGAGATGGGACGCCGCAGCGGAGGAGAAGACCGCTATCGAACTCTTTGGTGCTGGTGGGTCTGTGGTCGAGACCATAGAGCTGACTGCCGCAGACCTGTTGTCGCCACCCGTCGTGGGTTTTTTAGGAAAGGACGTAGTAGGTTTCGGCGTCGCCGAAGTGGAGGACGATTCAGGGGTCGCGTTCGAGGCGGACGGTGATTATCCGCTCTGCGTTACCTCGTCTTGCCAGCAGGTGACGCTTTCCTGGATTGCTCCAAGCAGCTCGACGGTCTCCGTGGTCTCGGATGGGGATGTCGTCGGCGAAGGGTTGCCAGCGCAGGGCACCCTTCGAGTCTTCGCCAGAGACAGCAAGAAGTACACCAGACGCGCATGGCTCCCCGGAGACCCGAAGGGAAGGTTCTCCGACCTGACCCTTGAGGTAAGGAGATACCCGGTGCTCTCCCTGGTCGTCGAGGGAGCGGCGCTGAGGAGCGGGAGCGAGGTGGAGTTGGGCGCGTCAATAAGCTGTCCCGCCGGGTCCTCGGGCCTCCTGGTCAGCGTCATGACCTCTGACATGGAGATGGTGCCCCCGAGTGAAATCTGGATACCGGCGGGCTCGAGCTGGGGGACCACAAGAGCGAGGATAGGAAGCAAGGCCGGGCGCGTCAAGATGACCGCGGTTGCCCCCGGGTACACGCGCGACGGCGTCACAATGGACGTGGGGTAGGGCTCTCGCCCACGGTACCCCCGTTCGATCTGTCCTCGCGGAGAGCTGTCTGGAGTCAGGGCTGCCCAATGGATGCGAAACCGACGAAAGGAGTAGGTATCCGTATTGAATTGGTAGACAGGGTCAGGTTTCCTTCAGGATTTTCTTCAACGGTCTCCAGCTTAATCTCAGACTGAGTTTTCTATTCCGCTGACCGGAAGGGCAAGTTTCCAAACATTGACGTGCAATGAGCGCCCGCTATCGGGCGGATACTCGCTGATTACATCCCCGATCAAAGCGAACCCGAGTTTTCTGCAGACGGCATTGGACGGGCGATTATCCACCGAGGGAAAGGCAAAGACGAATCTATAGCCCTGAAGCCTTGCAAGCGACTCTATCACGAGTTTAGTCGCAGCAGTTGCGACGCCACGCCCTTGAAACTCAGGTATCACGAGCCATCCCACCTCCCAACCCTTCTGTCCTTTCCACTCGCTCTCCCAATATCCGACATTGCCTGCGGGGGCACTGTCAGAGCCTGCCAGGACCGTGAACATGCACCCGGCATGCGAGTCAGCAGACAGTGCAAGGTATTTCCTATGACGCTTCTCGATTTTCTCCGCAGTTTCAGGCCCGTTGAGATATGTCGTTTGAGCCGGGTCCCCCATCGTCCTCTCCAATATCCAAAGGTCTCCCTCTCCATATGGACGGATTGAAACTCGGACGTCGGTGTTCATGATTGATTCACACTCGAAAATCTTGAGGAATGGTCCATCAACTTACGAGAGAGTCTCTTAGTGAGCGTTGGTTGAACTTCATTTCGTTTCGGTGGAGGGTTGCGATATGATCTGAGTAACATCAATCCAATGAACAGAGCTGCTGCGAAGAGGAAGTACAATACGGGATAGTTTTGATAGATCCAAGGACTGGCCAAAGTTAAGAATCCCACAAACAGAGCGGACCCCATCAGAGCAACAAAGAACAAGGCTACGGCCGCAACCCATGTGGCAGCTCCGACCCTAGTCTTCGGCGTCATGGCTTTGGGACAAAAGGTGAGGTTGGTTAAGAACGATGATGATGAATGTGCAATTGGCGGTCAAGCCCGAGACGGCTAGGCCTGTAGCTAGCTCGGGTACGTAGGAGTCTCCTTCAAGGCAAGTTTATCGATGCCGAACGGTTGAAGGTGGAGGTAATGCCATCCAGCAGAAGCTCGACGTGCCTTTCTTCGTCGTATCTGGTACCTAATTCCAGAAGCTCGACCGGTTTCACTCTCTATCGCTTGTGTCTTGGACCTGTAGTCAGTGATGACATAGGATACAGATTGCTCCGCCATCAGTTCCAGCCTCTCCCTCTGCGAGCTGCCTGATGGCCGAGACCTGGTCATGATGAACGGGAAACGTGGATGCTTAGGGATAATTGAATGTTCCATTATAATCGAACTATCGAACATTTAAATAACGACCTTCCGGTCACAAAGACCATGAGGCCTCTTCAGCATCCCGAGACGGAGGCAATCACGCTTACGGGTGTCTTGAACGCGCTCTGCGACCCTGCCCGGCTGCAGATAGTGAGGTCTCTTCAGAACGGCAAAGAGAGGACTTGCGGTGAGATGGGCCAGCTCACAAAGTCCACGATGTCGCATCATTTTAGGGTCTTAAGGGAAGCCGGGATAACCCGGACGAGGTTAGAGGGGACGCGTCGCATCTCCACCCTGAGGGAGAAGGACCTGAATGCGAGGTTTCCCGGCCTGCTCAAGGCGGTACTGAGCGCGCGGGAGCCTCTCTGAGGTAGATTGAGATGAGCACCATGAAGACGGTCAAACTGTTCTCGGAAAGTCTGGAACTCTCGGTCGATGACCGGGGAAAGGGCCGCGCGTTCTTGCTCCTCCACGGAGGCGCAGGCCCGGCGTCAATCGCTGGCCTGGCCGGCGCGATATCGAAGGAAGAAAGGGCGATAGCACCGACCCTCCCTGGCTTCGCAGGCTCTTCCAGACCGGACTGGTTCCGCCGCATCGACGATGTCGCCTTGGCTTATCTCGCTCTGCTTGAGCGCATGGACGTGCGAGACGTGGTCGTCGTTGGCAACTCGATAGGCGGATGGATTGCGTCGGAGATAGCGCTGAGGCGCTCCCCGCGGATTTCGTCTGTAATTCTCCTCAACGCTGTCGGCATCGATACAGGGTCAGAAGACAAGAAGATCGTAAACCCCGCAGATGTTCCTCCGGAGAAGAGGGCGGCCCTGTCCTTCTATGACCCAAAGAAGTCTCCCTTTGCCAATCTGGGTCCTGAAGGGCTGGTCATGATGGCTGCCAACTCGAAGGCTCTGATAGCCTACGCCAGCCAACCGTACATGCACGACCCCACGCTGAGGGCTCGCCTCTCCGCGGTCGACGTGCCGGTGCTCCTGCTCTGGGGCGCTAGCGACAAGGTCGTGGACGTCGATTACGGCCGTCGCTTTGCCGAGAGCATCCCCGGGTCGCGCATGGAGGTCATCACGGAAGCAGGACATTTTCCGCAGATCGAGAAGCCCGAAGAGGTTCTCAGACTCATCCGCGACTTCGCAAGCTCGGGCTGAACCCGACGGACGCCCAGGAAGCTGCAGCGATCTATGCCGCGTCGAGGATTAGCCCCTACGATTGCGTCCACGCAGCCGTGATGAAGAGGAACGGCCTGGACGAGATAGTCTCAGCGGACATGGAATTCGACAAGGTTCCGTGGCTCAAGCGAATCGACCCGAAACTCGCGGGCGAACGTACCTGAAAGCGGCGATAGCCTTCAATCATGTTTGGTATAGACGGATAATAAGGCCAGTACGTCTGGTGAGCGACTAGAGGGGCCGGATTGACATAGTCCGCCTTCCGTAAGCCACGCTCTTGAGATTGATCAACTCTTCATCGAGAGTGACAAGTTCAGATATCCCGGCGGCCAGGAAGTTCGCCAGAATGAGGGCATCTCTCCCTCCGAGACCGTGCCGAGTGGCGATGTGTAGGCCGACCCTAGTTGTTGTGAGTGTCTGGTTGATGAACAGATTATCCCTGTCGCTGGAGGCGCCGATGAGAACTGTCGAGGCCTCATGGGGCGTCCATTTCATCTTGAAGACGAGAGTATGATACGCCTCGTGGATTATCGTAGGATTGAGCGCCACCGTCTCACGCGACAGTCTTTCGGTTCGCTTGTGTGACGGATGGTCTTTGTCCAAGTATGCGACGAGGACGTTGGTGTCTATTCCCAGATGCTCTTGATGTCTTCGGATGTTGGCCATTGTGGTCTCGCCGTCCTCTTGGGCTTGATTCCGTTCAACTCTTTCCACGAAAGATGTTTCCTTCGGGCGGGCGTCATGATTATGCCTCCTTCTGACTTTTCGATGTCTACGACCGTGCCCTCTTCGAGCCCTAACTCTCGCCTCAGTTCCTGAGGAATAAGCACTCTCCCACGTTCGTCGACAACGGTCTCCATTTTCCCATTCACATAGTGGGAATCTACACTTAAGGATACCTGTGGCGTGTTCTTGCCTGCATAGAGTTCATCTCGCCTCGGGAGGATATCGACTGTTGATTTCATTGGACTGATAGTTTTGTCCGAGAGGTTCGGTTCGACCGCGGACAAATAGAAGGGCCTATAGCAACACCAGCAACAGGCTCGCCGGAGATGTCCCCAACGGTCAAGAGTAGTCGTGGAAAGGGTCAGGTTCAATGGAGCGATGGGGTCTGGAAAGCTCTCGATCAGGCTGTCCTTGAAGAGATGAAGCGGACGAGAGTGGGTGCAAAATTTCTCCCACTCGTTCATGTGCCCGAGAAGCAAACTACGGTGGAAGCCAATGTTGTGATTGTTCCGCTGAGTGCAGCTGCCGCCGAGAAAGCAGGTGCGGCGTTCGATTCGGCGCTTAGCGTCGACGAGTCGCAGACCAATCGTATCCAAGAGTATTGGACTGCGTTTCGTTTGTCAGCGGCGCAAGTGCAAGCGGAAGAGCATGAGGAGATGCAACCCAACAATCGAGGGCCTAGCACGGCAGTTTCTCTGGCGTTGAGAGCGGCCAACATTCTTGCGCAGGCTGAAGATTTGGTTCTCTTTAATGGCCAGAATGCGGCTGTTAACAGTCCATTGTTTACTGGAGAAAACGTTCAGTACTCGGACAGGAACCTGAACTTGGACCTTGATTGCGGTCTGTTGAAGGTCCGGCCGGTGCAACCAGTAGTATCATCGGTCGAGAATAACATATTGCTGCCTGTTACTCAGGTCATTCCGGTACATCCATCGGTCCTGGGGAATGCAGGTTCGGCGCCCCGTTACGCCGAGAACACGCTCAACGTAGTATCCCAGGGAATTTCCGCACTCCAAGGGTTGGGGCATTACGAGAATTATGCACTAGTCCTGCACACTGTTCCCTACGCTGACATCTATCAGGCACTCCCCGACACTTTGATTGAGCCGGCAGAACCGATCAGTCACCTTGTCAAAGCAGGTATCTATGGAACAAGTGCCTTACCTCCATTTGCCCCAGTGACTTCGGGGTCTGCCCCGGGATCAGTTCCTGTCCTATCTGGTCTACCGACGGGGATAGTCACTCCTGCTACGTCTACAACGCCTGCTGGCACCACACTTCTTAGTTCGATGGTACAGTTCAACAGCTCTCCGTTGTTGCTCCCTGCTGGGTCTACTCCCGGGCCGGCGGCTGTGCTCTACACAGGCGTCCTCGTATCGTTGAGCGGAAATACGATGGATCTGGTGCGGGGCGTCACGGAAGATTCGTTGGACGTCTCAGTGATATTCGACCAGAAGGATCAGAACGAGCAGTATCGCTTCCGGGTGGCCCAGCGCTTTGCCTTACGATTGAAAGACCCAACCGCTGTTATTCTGTTACTCTTCCTGGATAGTTAGCTCTTCAGGACCCAGTCGACGTTAAAGTTCCCACCAACTTCGATGATTATCCCGTTCGGCTGGCCCACCTTCTCTATGCACCCTGGCTGGAAGCCTGTGGGGTTTCTCTAACGCACCAAAAAACCGAGGGGTCTGACCCTGCGGAATTGATAGCGGGGTCATCCGCGCTAAAGAAGGAAGCAACGAGGTCAAATTCGGCGGCAGCGGCAAGTACCTTAAACGATAATAACTGGGGTCTGGCACGACGGTAGGTGCGTCTCGCAGGTCGCGCAGCGGTCGTCCTGACAGTCCTCCTACTTCTGGTCTTTGCTTCGGCTGAGGTCCCGTTGGCCAGAGCAGCGAGCATGAGTGTGGTTGCGAGCGTGACGGTCCATGGCGGGCCCGGGGGCCTAGCATACGATTCAGCCAAGGGCGAGGTCTTCGTAGCCGACTCTGCATATGACGCGAACTCTGTAGCCGTGATATCCGACGCCACCAACTCAGTGGTGGCGAACGTGAGCGTGGGGAGCGACCCCGTCCAAGTGGCGTATGATTCGGGCAAGGGCGAGGTCTTCGTAGCCGACTACGGCTCAAACACCGTGTCCGTGATCTCGGACAGTACCAACGCTGTAGTCTCAACCGTTAAGGTGGGGAGCGGGCCTGCCGGTCTAGCGTATGACTCAGCCAAGGGCGAAATATTCGTATCCAACTACGGCTCGAACACCGTGTCCGTAATCTCGGATAGCACGAACACCGTAGTCACAAACGTTACGATAGCGAGCAGTGGGACAGGGGGAAGCGGGCCTGCCGGTATCGCGTACGATCCAACCAAGGGAGAGTTGTACGTAGCCGATTCCGACTCCTGCAATGGTTATTGCCCGATATCGTCCAATACGGTATCGGTAATCTCTGACAGCGAAAACAAGGTCGTTGCGAACGTGACTGTAGGGGAATGGCCTTCAACCATGGCGTATGACGCGGCTAGAGACGAGATGTTTGTCGGCACAAACTACGGCGGTGCCGCTCCAAACAACGTCACAGTGATTTCGGACGCCACGAACACAGTGGTGGCTAACCTGGTCTTGGGGCCTACTCTCTACAACATGGCGTACGACCCTGCCAGCGGAGAAGTCCTCGCGACCACTGGCGTAGGCGCCGTCGTCTACATGATATCCGACTCTACAAACGCGGTCATAGGGAACCTGACTCTAGGCGGCGTGTACGGTACAGGCGGTGCGGACGGCGTGGCTTACGACTCGGGTAAGGGCGAGCTGTTCGTGAGTGATGGCTCCAGCGAGGTCTTTGTGGTCTCCGGCTCAGTTGCCTCCTCGACGTCCACTGAGGTCACCTCCTCCGCTCCGTCTACTACAACAAGCGCAGCTTCCAGCTCATCACTCCCGGTCTCCTACATAGTGCTACTGTTCGTCCAGATCGGAGTGATTCTTGCGGTGGCGAGCTCACCTCTGGGAAGAAAGAGGAACAAACCTCTGACCAGGTAGCCCGTCCTGTCGAGTTCTCGGTCTATGCGTACTGTCAACAGCTGGGTTTGTGGCTCACAAGATTCGGCGAGAGTGCTCGGCGTTTTCCGCGAGGAGAAAAGGTTGGTGAGGTACGGGGGATAGATCAAGTCCAAAGACATATCTAATCACAAGTCAAGTTCCAAGTCTCGTTGCTCTCTGGAGAAAGCAAGCCTGCTGACTATAGATCGGGCAGGCCCACTGTAGCGATTCTCCCGTTCAAGAACATGAGTTCCGACCCGGAGAACGAGTACTTTTCGGACGGAATCACTGAGGAGCTCATAACAGCGCTGTCGGCCGTCGACGGCCTCAAGGTCATATCGAGGACCTCGGTCATGCAGTACAAGAGCAGTACGAAAGGGATGATCGAGATCGCTAGAGAGCTCTCCACCGATACCCTGGTCGAGGGGAGCGTCAGGAAGGCTGTCAACAGGGTCAGGATCGCCGTCGAGCTCATCGACGGAAGGGATGAGGGACACTTATGGACGCGGACTTACGACAAGGAACTCGACGATATCTTCGCCGTTCAGAGCGAGATAGCGGAGAAGGTCGTCGAGGCCCTGAAGATAGAGCTGCTCGACTCCGAGAGACGCATTCTGATGAAGACCCCGACCTCGAGCTCGGAGGCTTATACGCTCTACCTGAAGGGCCGGTACTCCTGGAACCGGGCGGGCAAGCAGGGGTTCGAGGAAGCAATAAGATTCTATGAGAAATCGGTCGAGCAGGACCCTGCGTTCGCCCTCGGTTACGCCGGACTCGCGAACGCCTGGGTCGCGCTGGCCAGGGTCGGATTGGTCCGTCCCGCAGCTGCCTACCCGAAAGCGTTGACATTTGCTCTGAGGGCACTGGAGCTAGACCCGGACCTGGGAGAGGCTCGCGCCGTCTTGGGCACCGTGCTGTTCTCCTACAAGCGCGACCCGGTTCGCGGGGAGGAGGAATTGAAGCGCGCGATCGCGCTGAATCCCGGGTATGCGGAGGCCCACATGTGGTACGCCACTCTTCTACTGTCCGTCCGCCGCCTCTCGGAAGCTCTTGCGGAAGCAGAAAAAGCGGTGCAGCTTGACCCGCTCTCTGCGATTGCAAACATGTTCCTGGGAACCTCACTGTGTTATCTAGGGGAGTACGACAAAGCAATCGAACAACTCGAGAGAACCACGCGAATGAGCCCCAACTATGTGGTTCCTCAGACCGTACTCATTCAGACCTTCGTGAGGAATTCCATGTATGCTGAGGCGCTGAAGACAGTCGAGGACCCTCTCCTGCAAGGCCTCCTGCCTCTTAACAGAAAGCTCATGACGGCTTTCGTGTACGCGGCAATGGGCAACAAGGAGGGATCTAGGGGGCTGATGACCGAGGTCGAGGCGGGGATCGACAAGGAGATCCTGAGTCCCTACTGGGTAGCGCGCGTCCACTTCTTGCTGGGCGACAGAGACGTTGGTTTCAACTGGCTCGAGAGGGCGTACGGCGACGATGATTTCTCGGTGACGCGCATGGGAATCGATTCAGAGTTCGACGCGGTGAGGTCAGACCCGCGATACGCCGCTATGCTGCAGAGGATCGGTCTAGGTCAGACCTCGGTGCCGGAAACCCGTGAGCAGGCGGCCAAAGAAGACAGGGCTGCGAGGCTAGCGTCGAACCTCCTCAAATCTGGGTACCGTCGCGTCGAGAACAAGTTCTCAATCACACTGGGGGAGACCGTCTCCTTCCAGCTGGTGACCTACAAAAAGGTCACCGACGAGTACATCGTCTGTGATTACTGCGAACGGGCCACCAAGGCGACAATCGACGAGTTCATCGACAAATTGAACGAGCTGGCGAGCTCGAACTTCGATTACAAGGTCAGGATGGGGGTGATGCTCTCGGAGCGCGAGGTCCCGAGCGACATGAAGGAATACAAAGTATGGCTGGCAGGAGCCAAATTCCCGCTTCACGTAGTCGCAGACCCGGACAAGGTGAACGAGCTCGTTCCTTGACACTTTCCTAGCTTCAGCGACGTTCCCGGCCCTCCGTCTGTCTACACTCTCACCGCTGAATCGGTAAGGAATCTCCAACCCCCTTTGTGCTGCGTCGATGTCTATCTTCAGGCGCAGATGTAGGTACGAACCATCGTCTCTTCCTCAAGCTTAGGAGCGCTTTTCTTGATTAATAGTTTTGTCCGAACCGACGGTTGAACCTCGTTATGCCTCTTGCGTCCCTCCCGAATGGGTCAGGATTGCTTGTCCGTAGAATTGGAGGAATGAAGCTTGTTTGCGATGAACGAGACTCCGGCCTTCACAGCGCCCACGTATAGAGGATTTTGCTGGTAAAGCGAAAACTTGTTGCCATCCGGATCGCTGAACGTTGCACTCTTCCCCCAGGGAGATTCCTTAGGTTCAGCTTCGTTAAACTGTATCCCGCGGGATTTTAGCTCATCGAAGTCTTTGTGAATGTCATCCGTCACGAGCGTCCAAGTCACAGCTCTGTCCTCCGGCTGAGGTGGGTAAAGCGCCAGTTCGATGTTTTGGACTTTTGGTGCGACGGTCAGCCACCTTGGATTCCCCGGGGGCGAGTAGTCGGCGAGCTTTTCGAATCCCAGTGCCTTTCCATAGAATTCAAGGGCTTTGTCTTGGTCCTTGACGGTCACGAACAGCGTCAGTTTCTTTATCATTGAAGATGCTCCTCAGAATTTACCGAGCGGGCAGCTTACTTGAGGACTGTCTTAGACCAACGAGATGAAAGGGAAGAGACGGATAAATAGAACGCGCATCCTTGCGAGATTACCTGGGGCACCCGAGACGAACATGGACGAACTCGACGTTAAAATCTTCAGGGCCCTCATGTCCGAAAGCACGATTGGCGGCTCCGGCGCTCAGTTCAGGTCGAACCTGAAGACCATCGCGTCACGCCTCGGGGCCGATGATTCGACTGTGTGGAACCGCTACAAGAGGCTGCGGGAGTCGGGCGCGATGTCGGGTTGGCAGCTCATGATCAATCCCACGTTCTTCGCCTGTAGAATGGGGGACATCATGGTGGACGTTGAGCCGGAGTCTGCCAAGGCTGACATGATCCGCAAGCTGAAACTTGTGGAGAACGTCATCATGTTGATGAATTTCTATGGGAGGGTCATGAAGATTTACGTGGTGTACAACAGCGACGAGTCGTACTCCCGGACCGTCGAGCTGATCTCGCGGATTACAAACGCAGAGAAGGTGACAAAGGCCAGGATGGCGCTTCCCTCATCCGAGACTGAGCGCCTCACGGAGACTGACGTGGCGATAATCCGGGCGCTCTCCAAGGAAGCTCACAAGTCCTACGTCCTCGTCGCTAAGGAGCTAGGGCTCTCGACCAAGACGGTGAAGAAGCGAGTCGACAGGTTGCGGAAGGAGAACACGATTTTCGCCCTCCCGAGCCTGAACGTTGGGCGGGTGCGCGGACTCATCCCGGTATTGCTCTCCTACGCCTATTCGAAGGACGGGGCCAAAGGCACGGTCGACCGCGCGATTACGTCGCACTTTGAGGGAAGCTACCTGTGGGCTGGGTATTCGGACCCGGAAAACGGATTCGTCATGCTAAGTGCGTCGTCGATGGTCTATGTTCAGGAGTTCCTTGAGTGGGCAAAACTACAACCGGGCATCGTGAGCGCCCGGGTCGACATCCCCACTGAGCAGTTCAGCTTTCCCGAGAAGCTCATGGAGCGTCTTGAGGGTCTGAGTGAGAGAAGGTCGTTGCAGAGGGTAGGGTCCTTTCGAGCCGCCGATTGACGGTAATTTAGTTAAGATGCGTCCTTCGGGCGAGAAAGCCCAAGCTTCCTCTCTCTTCAGCAGGAAGGAAGGTCTTCGATTTTCGTGAACATTGGGTTGCCAGCCACCGTTCTTTCCACGGGAACCTCTTCCTGAAGCACATCCCAGTGC
The DNA here is from genome assembly GCA_027886865.1 of Nitrososphaerota archaeon. Next base: position 612 of record JAPCJR010000014.1, on the reverse strand, counting down.
TCGACGACCAAATCTTTCTCAAATCGGAATATGTCCGCGCCTACAAGCGTCTTTTTCGCGCCACCTACGTAACGACCGTAGATCATGACGATATTTCCCTCAGCGAGGACCATACTTGGCTCATAGTGCCGTCCCTCGGGGAGATTCTTAACATAATTTTGCAATCCGTCCCGCTTGCCTGGGATGAGAGGATTGTGCTGGATGTAATCTGGCGAGAACCACTTCTCCAGTGCGGTGAAGTCGCGTCTTGCATAAGCACTCGTCAATACTTCAACAATGACGGACTTGTTGCGCGATTCGGACCCTGAGCCTACCATCTGCGAAGTGCTCCCATGATCAGGCCCCTGCTTTCACGGCGCTCGCCGAGGACCAGAGCATGAAGCGGTTAAGCCGCTCCGGATACAGCTTCAGCATCTCGTCATAAAGCTCTCTGGGCGTTGAAGTTCTTCCGGCGACCATATCGAAATCACGGATATACTGCCGGGTCTCTTCGATGGTCTCCGGTCCGTTATCAGTTCCAGGCCGCTTGTGGCCCGATATCACAGCGTGAGGTTTGAGTGACTCGATCTTGTCCAAGGCCGAAATCCACTCCCTACGCCTCTGCGGATCCGA